>CAKUOD010000005.1 GCA_934668695.1 uncultured Collinsella sp.
CCCCACCCGCATAGCGGGTGGTTTCTGATGCGGCGCGCTGCGCGCCCCGCACAGGCTAAAGCCTTTAAATAAAAAAGCCACTCAATTGAGTGGCCTTGCATTCACGATGGTGGAGACGAGGGGAATCGAACCCCTGACCTCTTGACTGCCAGTCAAGCGCTCTCCCAGCTGAGCTACGCCCCCGTGACAGGTGGATACTATAGGGGAATGTTTTGCTTGATGCAAGAGGGTTTTTTGGGTTGATCTTCTTACTTACGAGATTTTTGGGACAGGTTCTAAAATTTCACCCTGGCCTTCGGCCAAGGCGCAATTTTATGGCCAGTCCCTAAAATCCCTGCTCGGGCGCAATTTTATGGCCAGTCCCAAAAATCCCTACTGGAGTAGGTAGGCGATTGCCGTGCCTTGGTGGACTTGGATCTTGGCTGTGCCGCGGACTATGTTGCTGATGCCGGTGTCGGCTAGTAGGGCTAGCGGGGTGTGATCGAGTTCCCACTCCAAGCCGTGTTCGCTTATTTCTGTGTTGGGGGCGATTGCGATTATGGAGAAGGTTTTGCCGGTTGCGTCTTCTATGGTCCAGGTCTCATGCTGGTGCAGGATTCTGGCTGTTACTTCGTCTCCTTTGATCCAGACGGGGGCGTCCTCGTATGCTGCTAGTAGGCCTAGGACGCTTAGGGCCATGTCGGGGCGGCCGCCTGTGGCGCAAGTTGCGTATACTTCGGCTCCTGCCCAGCGGCGGCGGATGGCGTCCAACGCCAACGCTAAATCGGTGTAGTCCTTGTAGGGGTTGTGGCGCTCTACCTCAAAGGCTTCGGCGGCATCGACCAACGCACGACCCGCATCGCTCACCGTGTCGGCATCCCCCACATAAACGTCGCAGCCTAGCCCCGCGCTCAGCAGCGCATCGAGCCCGCGGTCCACGGCGACAACGTGGTCGCACTCCCCTGCTAGCCCACGCAACAGATCCGCGCTCGCCACCACGGGCGAGCCGCAAACCAATAAAACTTTGCAAGCCACGGCCCTCGCCTAACCCTCAAACGAAAGCACGCGGACCAGGTCCAGGTCCTCATAGCTGTCGATAAAGATATCGCAGTTGGCGCGCACGTCGTCGCGCTTCATGCGGCCGTGCGGATCATAGATGCCCACGCGCTTAAAGCCTGCGATGCCAGAGCTCTTTAGGCCAAAAACTGCGTCCTCAAACACCCAGGCGCGCTCAAACCTGTGCCCATGACGCTCCTCCAGACGGCGCAGCGCCAGCTCGTACACATCGGGGAACTGTTTAGAGCGTCCCGCCTCGCCCGTGGTGGTCACAAACTCCATGTAGGCATCGAGCCCGGCGCCCGCAAGCGCAGACTTAACCAGCTCGGCCGGCGTGGACGTGGCAACGCACATGGAAATGCCCGCCTCCTGCGCCTGCTTCAAAAATGCAAGCAGGCCCTCGCGCGGCGGCACCTTGGAGTAGCCATCGATCAGAATGTCGCTCAGCTCGCGATACAGCTCCTCGCCATTCTCGCCAATGCCCCACGTGTCGTGGTAGGCCTGGCACTCGTCCTCGAGCGACAAATGCTCAAACTGGGCAAAATCGTCGACCGTCACGTCAACTCCGTGGCGGTGCAATAACTCTGGCTGGGCATAGGCCCAAACGGGGGTACTATTAACCAACGTGCCGTCGCAATCGAAAATAAAAGCAACATTGGGGGCGGCGGTTTGAGGCATAAACGAACCTTTCGATGTCAAATGGTAAACATCCTGCTAAAAACGTTTTACCAAACGTCAGACTAACAATCTTGAAACCCTAATTGGTAAAACTGTCAAGAGTTTTACCATCGCAAATCTGCCAGTGGTATAAACATGGCGCTCACCGATTAAAAGCCGCCGCAAAACCACTTTCCTCCATAAAAGTAATGTACAGGTGTTATGGTAGTTTCTGCCGAAAGTTCCACCGAGCACGCGAGGTGGAACGAATCATAGAACTATCGCCGTCCCTTCGATTCGTGCAGCCTTGGACCTTTCGCATCTAGTCACCAAGGCAACACGCTGCCGCGTCATGATGGGATCAAACGTGAGCGATACAAAGCTAAAGCCAGCAACCAAAAAGTCTGCTACCCGCAAAGCCGCCCCGCACGCACCGGAGCTCACCAAGGACGATGTCTATCTGTTTGGCATTGGTACGTGGGAGCGCAGCTGGGAAAAGATGGGCGCGCACCCCGACACGCAGAACCGTACGCGCGGCTGGCGCTTTTGCGTTTGGGCGCCCGATGTAAAGAGCGTCCATGTCATTGGCGAATTTAACGACTGGGATGAACAAGCCAACCCGCTGGCGCCCATGCATACGAGCGCTATCTGGGAAGGCTTTATTCCTGGCGCCGAGCAGGGCCAGCTCTATAAGTACCTTATCGAGACCAACGAGGGCGAAAAGCTCTACAAGGCCGATCCGTATGCCTTTAAGGCCGAGTGCCCTCCGGGTACCGCGAGCGTGCTGTGGACCCTCGATGGCTATCAGTGGAACGACGCCGCGTGGCTCAAGCGCCGCGCCAGCCATAACCACATGTCGCAACCCCTTAACATCTACGAGGTGCATATTGGCTCGTGGAAGCGCCACGGCGACGCGCTACAGGGCGAGCCGGACGAGTATGGCAACTACCCTGGCCCCATGGACCCCTTCCCCGCACAGCGCGGCGAGTTCTACACCTACGACGACCTGTCGGTGGAGCTCGTGAACTACGTGCGCGACATGGGCTATACGCATATCGAGGTCATGCCGCTCATGGAGCATCCCTTCGATGGCTCCTGGGGCTACCAGACGACCGGCTACTATGCCGCCACGTCGCGCTATGGCAACCCGCAGCAGCTCATGCACTTTATCGATGCGTGCCATAAGGCGGGCATCGGCGTGATCATGGACTGGGTGCCCGGCGGTTTTTGCGCCGACTCCCACGGCCTTGCCACCTTTAACGGCCACATGCTGTTTGAGCACGAGATTCACCCCAACTGGGGCACGCATAAGTTCGATTTCGCCCGCGGGGAGGTCCGCTCCTTCCTGGTCTCCAACGTGCTGTACTGGCTCGAGAACTTCCACGTGGACGGCATTCGCATGGACGGCGTGTCCAGCATGCTGTACCTCAACTTTGGCATTGACGATCCCGGCCAAAAGAAGTTCAACAAGTACGGTACCGAGGAGGACCTGGACGCCAGCGCGTTTATCCGTCAGGTCAACTGCGCCGTGGAGGCTCACTACCCCGACGTGATGATGATGGCCGAGGAGTCCACCGCGTGGCCGCTCGTAACCTATCCGCCGCAGGACGGCGGCCTGGGCTTCCACTACAAGTGGGACATGGGCTGGATGAACGACACCCTGCACTACATGCAGACCGATTTTCCGTGGCGCCCCGGCAACCACGGCCTGCTAACGTTCTCCATCATGTACGCCTTTACCGAGAACTTCATCTGCCCGCTGAGTCACGACGAGGTCGTGCACGGCAAGTGCTCGCTCATCGGCCGTATGCCGGGCGACTGGTGGCGCCAGTTTGCCGGCCTGCGCACGCTGGCCTTCTACCAGATGACGCACCCCGGTGCCAAGCTCAACTTTATGGGCAACGAGATCGGCCAGTTTATCGAGTGGCGCTACTACGAGTCCATCCAGTGGTTCCTGACCGAGGAGTACGAGACCCACAAGCATCATCAGGCGTTCATTAAGGCGCTCAACCACCTGTACACCGCCGAGCCCGCCCTCTACGAGCGCGGTTACACCGACGACGGCTTTACCTGGATCGATGCGGACAACTCCAAGCAGTCCATCGTGAGCTTTGTGCGCCAGGGCGAGGACGTCGACGACGATCTGGTGATCCTGATCAACTTTGACCCGGCGAGCTACGAGAGCTTCCGCGTGGGCGTGCCGCGCGAGGGTGACTGGGAGGTCATCTTTGATTCCGACCGTCCCGAGTTTGGCGGCAGCGGATACGCCGGCGAGGAGCCCTACACCTGCTCGAGCGAGCCCTACCCCTGGAACGGCCAGATGGACTCTATTGAGATTAAGGTGCCCGGCCTGGCTGGCGTGGTACTTAAGCGCCGTGGTCCCAGCAGCTACAAGCCGCCGGTGGTCGAGGAGCCCAAGAAGGCCACGCGTAAGCGCACGTCCTCGGTGAAGCCCAAGGCTGCGGCGGCCAAGAAGGCTCCCGCTAAGGCGAAGGCTGCTACGACCAAGGCTAAGGCTGCTGCGAAGCCCGCTGCCAAGGCCACTACGGCTAAGAAGCCGGCTGCCAAAAAGGCAACTACCAAGGCCAAGTCAGCGACTATTAAGTCGACCGCCAAGGATGCGTAACAAAGCCGTTACCACTGTAATCACCCGCCCCGCTAGGGCGTAGGATACAAGTCATAACCGTTCCGGGAGATATCCCCGGGGGAAAGGAACGTATGAATAAGATCTTCGACAACAAGCAGGAGTTTACCGAGCTCTATCGCGATGCCGTCATGAGCATCAGCGGCAAGAGCGTCGAGGCCGCCAGCGACCTCGACCGCTTTAACGCCCTGGCCAAGCTCGTGGCCGAGAAGGCCCGCACCGTTGCCACCGCCAGTGACGCCCGCGCCACCGCCGAGGGCAAGAAGCGCGTGTACTACTTCTCGATCGAGTTTTTGATCGGCCGCCTGCTCGACAACTACCTGCTCAACTTTGGCGTGCGCGACATGGTCGACGAGGCGCTCGACGACATGGGCTTTGACCTGTCCGCCATCGAGAACCAGGAGCCCGATCCGGCGCTGGGCAACGGTGGCCTGGGCCGTCTGGCCGCGTGCTTCCTGGATTCCATGGCAGCCGAGGGCATTGCCGGCTATGGCAACGGCATGCGCTACCGCTACGGCCTGTTTAAGCAGGAGATCGTCAACGGCAGCCAGGTGGAGACCACCGACGAGTGGCTCACCCACGGCTATCCTTGGGAGGTCCGTCGTCAGGACAAGGCCGTGACCATCAAGTTTGGTGGCCGCGTTGAGGGCTTTGAGGAGGACGGCCGCACGTTCTACCGCACGGTGGACACGCAGGACATCCTGGCCGTTCCCTACGACATCCCTGTCGTTGGCTATGCCGGCGAGACCGTCAACAAGCTGCGCGTCTGGGCTGCCGAGCCGGTCGAGGAGCACTTCGATCTGGAGGCCTTCAACCGCGGCGACTACGCCCTGGCCGACGCCGAGCGCGCCGAGGCCGAGGCCATCAGCGCCATCCTCTACCCCAACGACGCCGGCGAGCACGGCCGTCTGCTGCGCCTGAAGCAGGAGTACCTGTTTGTCTCGGCCGGTATCTACAGCCTGCTCGACACCTTTGAGAAGGAGCACGGCGAGAACTGGGAGCTGCTGCCGCAGTTTGTGGCCATCCACACCAACGACACGCACCCCGCCATGTGCGGCCCCGAACTCATGCGCATCCTCATCGACGAGAAGAAGCTTGAGTGGGACGACGCCTGGAACATCGTGACGCAGGTCGTGAGCTACACCAACCACACCATCCTGCCCGAGGCTCTGGAGAAGTGGCCTATCGGCACGTTCTCCAAGCTCCTCCCCCGCGTGTACCAGATCATCGACGAGATCAGCCGTCGTTGGCACGAGTCGTTCGACACCACACAGGAGGGCTGGCAGGAGCGTCTGCGCCAGACCGCCATCCTGTGGGACGGCGAGATTCGCATGGCCAACCTGTCCGTGATCTGCAGCCACAGCGTCAACGGCGTGGCCAAGATCCACTCCGACATCATCAAGAACATCGTGCTCAAGGACTTCTATGCCCTCACGCCCGAGAAGTTCAACAACAAGACCAACGGCATCTCGCACCGTCGCTTCTTTGCCGAGGCCAACCCCACCTACGCTAAGCTGGTCACCGAGGCTATTGGCGACGGCTGGCTCAAGGACGCTTTTGAGCTTGAGAAACTCAAGGAGTTTAAGGACGACACCGAGTTCCTGAAGGCCGTGGGTGCCTCCAAGCGCGCCAACAAGGAGCGTCTGGCCGCCTACGTTAAGGCCGAGACCGGTCTGGTCATCGATCCCAACACCGTCTTCGATGTTCAGGTGAAGCGCTTCCACGCCTACAAGCGCCAGCTCATGAACATCATGAAGGTGATGGACATCTACAACCGTCGCATCGCCGATCCCAACTTCCACGTGACGCCGACGACCTTCATCTTTAGCGGTAAGGCCGCCTCGAGCTACACCTTTGCCAAGGAGACCATCCGCCTCATCAACTCCGTCGCCGAGGTCGTCAACAACGACCCGCGCGTGAACGAGGTCATGAAGGTCTGCTTTATCCCCAACTTCCGCGTGAGCAACGCCCAGCTCATCTACCCTGCCGCCGAGATCTCTGAGCAGATCTCCACCGCCGGCAAGGAGGCCTCGGGCACGTCCAACATGAAGCTCATGATGAACGGCGCCATTACGCTGGGCACCCTCGACGGCGCCAACATCGAGATCGCCGACCTGGCCGGCCGCGAGAACGAGGCCATCTTTGGCCTGACCGCTCCCGAGGTCGAGCAGCTCTGGGCATCCAACAGCTACTTTGCGTGGGATACCCTCAACGGCGATCGCGAGCGTCTGGGCCGCGTGATGGACGAGCTCAAGGACAACACCTTTGCGGGCCTTTCGGGCAACTTTGAGAGCATCTACAACGAGCTCATGAACAACAACGACCCCGACCTGGTCATGGCCGATTTCCGCAGCTATGTGGATGCGTGGGAGAAGCTCACGGGCAGCTACGGCGACCAAGAGACCTGGAACCGCAAGGCCTTGCTCAACACCGCCTCCTCGGGTTGGTTCTCGAGCGACCGCACCATTCGCGAGTACCGCGACGAGATCTGGCACGCGTAATGGCGCACGAGCTCCCTTTGCCGTACGGCATTACTCGACGGGCGCGACCTGACGCCGCGCCCGTCGCTAATGGGTTTAGGAACATCGATGACAGAAGGAGAAATCGATGAGTAAGAAAGAATGCATCGCGATGCTCCTCGCAGGAGGACAGGGCAGCCGATTGGGGGCACTCACCCAAAAAATCGCCAAGCCGGCGGTTAGCTTTGGTGGCAAGTTCCGCATTATCGACTTTTCGCTGTCCAACTGCTCCAACTCGGGCATCGACACGGTGGGCGTTCTGACGCAGTACCGTCCCTACCTGCTGCATGCCTACGTGGGCTCCGGCGAGGCGTGGGATCTGGACAGCCGCGACGGCGGCGTGTCGATCCTGCCGCCGTACGAGACGCAGACCGGTGGCGCTTGGTATGCGGGCACGGCCGACGCCATTACGCAGAACCTCGACTACATCAAGGCCAACGACCCCAAGTACGTCCTGATTCTTTCGGGCGATCACCTGTATCGCATGGACTACCGCAAGATGCTCAAGACGCACATTGAGAACAACGCCGACCTCACGGTGAGCGTTATGCCCGTGCCGTGGGAGGAAGCCAGCCGCTTTGGCATCCTGACCACCGACCCCGAGGACGGCCGCATCACCAAGTTCACCGAGAAGCCCGAGAAGCCCGATTCGAACCTCGCATCCATGGGCATCTACATCTTCTCGGCCGACGTGCTGATCGAGGCACTCGAGGAGGACGCCCTGGACCAGCGCTCGAGCCACGACTTTGGCAAGGACATCATCCCCAAGCTGCTCGGCGAGGACAAGCGCCTGTACAGCTACGAGTTCCACGGCTTCTGGAAGGATGTTGGCACCATCGCTAGCTTCCACGAGACCTCGATGGACCTGCTGGGCAACAACCCCGAGTTCGATCTGTTCGACAAGCACTTCCCCATCATGTCCAACATCACCACGCGTCCGCCGCACTACATTGGCCCGGACGGGCGCCTGGACGACTGCCTGGTCTCCAACGGCTGCAAGATCTACGGTACCGCTCGCCACTCGATCCTTTCGACCGATGTCATCATCGAGGAGCGCGCCGTGGTTGAGGACTCCGTGCTGCTGCCGGGTGCGCACGTTAAGAGTGGCGCGCACATCTGCCGCGCTATTTTGGGCGAGAACTCCACGGTCGAAGAGGGCGTGAAGCTCGGCTCTGTCGATACCACCAAGGATACGGCCGTCGTTGGAAATGACGTCGTTATCGGGAAGGGGGAATGATCCGATGATCAATCGCAAGGCCATCGGTTATATCACCGCTAACTACTCTTCGACCTACGGCAGCGTGCTGCTCAAGGATCGCCCCATCGCGTCCGTTCCGTTTTTGGGCCGCTACCGCCTGATCGACTTCCCGCTGTCCAACATGATGAATGCCGGCATCAAGACCGTCGGCGTCGTCATGCCGGGCAACTACCGCTCGCTGATCGACCACGTGGGCTCGGGCAAGGACTGGGGCCTGGACCGCAAGAAGGGCGGCCTGTTCATGGTGCCCGGCAACGCGTATGGCACCACCAAGGGCGGCATGCGCTTCCTGCTGCGCGACATCATTTCCAACAAGACGCTTTTCCAGCGCTCGGACAAGCCCTATGTTGTAATGATGGGCACCAACATCATCTTTAACATGGACCTCAACACCATCATCGAGGCGCACGAGAACTCCGGTGCCCAGATGACCGTGGTGTACTGCAAGGCCACGCGCAACGTCGATGACGAGACCAAGCTCGAGATTAACGAGAACGGCCGCCTGACGGGCGTGAGCGCCGGCGTCGTGTACGGCGACAACGCCTCTATGGACTGCTGCATCGTCAACCGCGAGACGCTGCTCGAGATTATCGACCACTACCAGGCCGCCGACTATCTGGACCTACTCGAGGCACTCCAGGGAGACTTTGGCAACATCGACGTGTGCAGCTACGAGTACAAGGGCGAGGTCGTGGGCGTGTTTAGCGAGAAGTCGCTGTATCGCCGCAGCATGGACCTGCTCGACCAGACCGTGGCCGACCAGCTCTTCGATCCCGAGCGCCCGATCCTGACCAAGGCTCACGACGTGCCGCCTTCGCGCTATGCGACCGGCAGCCACGCCTGCAACTCGATCATCTCGGCCGGTTGTATCATCAAGGGCACCGTGCGCAACTCGATCCTGTCGCGCGGCGTCGTGGTTGAGGAAGGCGCATCGGTGACCAACTCGATCATTAACCAGAGCTGCATCATCAAGAGCGGCGCACGCGTCGAGAACGCCATCCTGGATAAGAACAACGTGGTTCCCACCAACACCGAGCTTCGCGGCACGCCCGAGAACATCCTGGTGCTGGGCAAGGCTCCGTTAACTTCCGACACCACCATCGTACGTTAACGTTGGCACCGCAACATCGCTCGTAACATGTAGAATAGCCGCCCGGTTCGCGCCTGGCGGCTATTCTCGAATAACAACATGGGAGACAATATGGCTGATTCCAGCAAAAAGATGCAGATCGTGTTTGCCTCGGCCGAGTGCGCACCGTTTGTAAAGACCGGTGGCCTGGGCGACGTGGCGGGCTCGCTGCCCGCGGCGCTTGTACGCGCCGGCGCCGAAGTCATCGTGATGGTGCCCAAGTACGCCACCATCAAGGACGAGTACAAGGCGCAGATGGAGCACTTCTCCGATTTTTACGTGAGCCTGGGCTGGCGCAATGAGTACTGCGGACTCGAGAAGCTCGAGCACGACGGCGTCACGTATATGTTCATCGACAACGAGCGCTACTTTGCGCGCGACTATCCGTACGGTTTCTTTGACGACGGCGAGCGCTTTGCGTTCTTCTCCAAGGCCATCACCGAGAGCCTGCAGCACCTGCCGGCCGGCTTTGAGTGCGACATCCTGCACTGCAACGACTGGCAGACCGCGCTGGCGCCCGTATTCTTGCGCGAGTTCTACCACGGCCTGCCGCTGTACGACCGCGTCAAGACCGTGTTCTCGATCCACAACGTGGCGTTCCAGGGCCAGTTTAGCGACACCGTGATGGAGGACATCCTGGGCGTGGCGCATATTCCGGCGGCCGCGTCGCAGCTGCGTTGCGACGCCTGCAGCATCAACTACATGCTGGGCGCCCTGCGCTATGCCGACGCCATCACTACGGTGAGCCCCACCTATGCCAACGAGATCCAGACGCCCGAATTTGGCGAGGGCCTGGACGGCGTTCTGCGCGAGCGTTCGTACGCGCTGCAGGGCATTTTGAATGGCATCGACGTCGCAGGCTTTGACCCGGCGACTGACAAGCGCATTACCGCCAACTACACCGTCGAGGACCGCTCCGGCAAGGCCGTGTGCAAGGCCAAACTGCAGGAAGAGCTGGGGCTCGAGGTTCGCGACGATCGTCCGCTTATGGTCATGGTCACGCGCTTGACGCGCCAGAAGGGCATGGACCTGGTCATGTACGCGCTCGACCGCATCCTGTCCGGCGGCGTGCAGGTGGCGGTGCTGGGCACCGGCGACCGCGACTACGAGGACGGCCTGCGCTATTTCCAGGACAAGTACCCCGGCACCATGGCCGCGCGCATCGAGTTCGATCCGGCGCTGTCGCAGCGCATGTACGCTGCCGCCGACATGTTCCTGATGCCTTCGAAGTTTGAGCCCTGTGGCCTGTCGCAGATCATCGCCATGCGCTACGGTACCCTGCCCATCGTGCGCGAGACCGGTGGTCTGAAGGACACTGTGATCCCGTACAACGAGTTTACCGGCGAGGGCACGGGCTTCTCGTTTAGCAACTTTAACGGCGACGAGATGGGCGACGCGGTGTTCCGCGCGGCGCGTCTGTTCTGGGACAACCGCGATGCCTGGAACCAGCTGGTCACGCAGGCCATGAGCCAGGACTTTAGCTGGACGCGCTCGGCAGACAAGTATCTGGACCTGTATTTCTTTATGCATCCGGAGATTGAGAGACCGGCGGCTGTTGTCGACGAGCCTGAGGCTGTTGCTGAGCCGGCGTCCGCTGAGGAGCCCAAGGCCGAGGAGAAGCCGGTTGAGGCTGAGACCGCAAAGGCTGAGCCTGAGGTGAAGGCTGAAGTTGCTCCTGAGGCAGAGGCCGAGGTCAAGCCTGCTGCAAAGCCCGCAGCTAAGAAGGCCGCGGCCCGCAAGACGACCGCCAAGAAGGTTACGACGACCAAGGCCGCCGCGACTAAAACCACGGCTGCCAAGGCAACGACCACGCGCAAGCGCACGACCGCCGCTGCCAAGAAGGTCGCCGAGGCCGAGGCTGCTCCCGAGGTAAAGGCCGAGGTCGCAGAGGCCAAGCCGGCCGCCAAGGCTCCGGCAAAGACCGCTGCCAAGAAGACGACCACAACCGCCAAGAAGGCAACAGCTGCCAAGAAGACCACGGCAACGAAGTCGACGGCCGCCAAGGCTACTGCGACCAAGGCCGCTCCGAAGGCTGCCGCAAAGCCCGCCGTCAAGGTCGAGGAGGCAGCCGCCGAGCCCAAGGCCGAGGCAGCTGCCGAGGCCAAGCCGACCGCCAAGACCACCACGCGTAAGCGCGCAACGACGACGGCCAAAAAGACCTCGGCCAAGGCTGCCGCTCCCAAGGCAGAGGCTAAGGCCGAGGACAAGCCCGCAGTAAAGGCCAAGCCGGCACCGAAGCCCGCTGAGGTCAAGACCGCTCCGAAGGCTACGGCAAAGACCGAGCCCGCCAAGGAGGCCCCGGTCTCCCCCGCCGCTAAGACTGAGGAAAAGGCTCCGACCAAGAAGACCTCCGTCCGCAAGGCAACGGCCACCCGCAAGCGCCGCTAGTCCGGACGATAAAAATTTAATCCTCAACGCAAAAGAGGGCGCCCAAACCAGGCGCCCTCTTCTTGGTTGAACTTCTATATTAATAAGAAGACCGGTTTACTACGACAAAATGGCTCCGGCCGCCCACGGCGAGTAATCTTCGAAATTGTCAACACTTCTACCTGCGGTTTTAATATCACCAAAATGACTGTAGGTGAGATCATTCAATTTATCGTAGTAAACCGGGGTACTTTTGGTTGGCTACAAATAGTATCGGTATAGGCGTTTTTGAATATCGCGATAATTTGTGTGGTAAAACGATTTTCTAGGACAACCGTTCGCCGATGGTAAACGGATGTTGTTTATACAGCCTGTGTACAACAGATATACTTACATCCTATGCGTAAAGCCCATGGCCAGCAGGCCATGATTCTATTGAACTGGACCGTACTATGAGATTGATACACAACAGCCGCCTACCGCAGTTTCGCACTCCGTTTGGCGCTGTGACCACAGGAACTACCCTTTCGCTCTCCGTGATTCTGGAGGATGCCGATCCCAACCAAGCAACGCTTACGCTGCGTACCTGGGTCGATGAGATCGGCGAGTCTCGGTATCCCATGACGCACGAAGGCGACGGCATATTTTCCGTAGAGCTTGAGTGCACCGAGCCCTGTCTTATCTGGTACAGCTTTATCTGCAATATCGAGGGCCAGCCCGAGGTTCGCCTGGGCGCACCGCAGGGCCACACCGGCGGCGAGGGTGTAACCTACGACTACGCCGAGGTACCGTCGTTCCAGATCACCGTCTATAAGCACCGCGATAACCGCCCCACTTGGTACGAGCGCGGCATGGTCTACCAAATCTTCCCCGATCGCTATGCCCGCGACGAGCACTGGCGCGAGCGCACGCTGGCCGAGGTCGAAAAACCGCGTAAGGGCATTCAGCGCCGCATGGTCGAGGACTGGAACGAGCCGCCTGTGTACGAGCGCGCCGAGGACGGCTCCATCAAGACCTGGGACTTTTACGGCGGATCGCTCAAGGGTATCCAGGAAGACCTGCCTCGCATCGCCGAACTGGGCTTTACGGCCATCTATCTCAACCCCATCTTTGAAGCGGCGAGCAACCACCGCTACGACACCGCCGATTACACCAAGATCGATCCGATTCTGGGCACCGAGCAGGACTTTACTGAGCTGTGCGAGGCGGCGGAGAAACTGGGCATTTCCATCATTCTGGACGGTGTGTTCAACCACACGGGCGACGATTCGATCTACTTCAACCGCTACGGCAACTACCCCGGCGTGGGCGCTTGGCAGAGCGAGGATTCGCCGTGGCGCGATGCGTTTTATTTCCACGAGGACGGCTCGTACGACTGCTGGTGGGGCGTGGGCAATATGCCCGCCATCAATGAGAGCTCCGAACTGGTACGCGAGCGGCTCCTGGGCAAGGACGGAGTGATCCGTAAATGGCTACGTGCCGGCGCTCATGGCTGGCGCCTAGACGTGGCCGACGAGCTTTCGGACGATTTCCTGACCGAGATCAAAAAGGCCGTGCTCGCCGAGAAGCCCGACGCGCTGCTGCTCGGCGAAGTCTGGGAAGACGCCTCCAACAAGATCAGCTACGGCCATCTGCGTCGCTATCTACAAGGCTCCGAGCTCGACTCGGCCATGGATTATCCCTTCCGCGACATGGTCATCGGCTTTTTGATGGGATACAAGAACGCCTACCAAGCAGCCGAGGATATCGAAACCCTGCGCGAGAATTATCCGCGCGAGGCCCTGTCCTGCGCACTTAATCTGCTTTCGAGCCACGACCGACCGCGCATTATCTCGGTGCTCGGCGGCGGCCCCGACGAGTCGCAGCTGCCAGAGTGCGAGCGCAGCAAGTGGCGCCTGGACGAAAATGCGATGGGCCTGGCCAAGAGCCGATTTTGGCTCGCGACGCTCATGCAAATGACCTTCCCCGGTGTGCCTTCGATTTACTATGGCGACGAGTACGGCCTTGAGGGTCTGACAGATCCGGGCAATCGCCGCACGCTGCCTTTGAAAGAAGACCTGCACGACTTCGATACACTCGCCATCCTTAAAAACGCCTCGGCCGTGCGCCGCGCCCTGCCGTTTATGGTCGATGGCGAGATCAAGGCCTTCACGCTGAATGATGAGGTGCTTGCTTACAACCGTACGGGCAAGGACGGCGAGTCCGCGACGGTTATCATCAACCGTAGTCTGCGCAATTCGCACCGCGTGACGATTCCGGCGCTCGGCGAATGCGCGAGCGATGTGATTAGCGGTCACGAGTGCGAGATCCACAACGGCACGGTCACGCTCGATTTGTATCCGCTGGGCTCGTCGATCATCTATCACCATGCCGAGCAGCGCCTGCAGGAGCCGCTCGATCACGGCGCGGGCGTTGTGTGCCATATCACCTCGGTACCGACCGATGACGGCAAGCCCGGCACGATCGGCGCACCCACGCGTCGCTTTATCGACCATCTGTCCGCTATGGGCATGCGCTACTGGCAGGTCCTGCCCGTCAACCCCACGGACTTCTTCCGCTCCCCTTACGCCGGTCCTTCGGCCTTTGCAGGCAATATCGACCTGCTGCCCGAAAGCCACGAGGAGCTAGCCGCCGACTTTGAGACCTGGAAGGCCCGCGGCGGCGAGGATGCCGATCCGCTGTACACCGCGTTTAAACATCGCAATGCCGATTGGCTCGAGAAGTACTGCGTCTATATGGCCGTCAAAAAGTACTTTGAGGGCGAATCGCGCCACGATTGGCCGGCAGATGTTGCGCGCTACAACGAGCATCTGATCGACGACAAGCGTTTCCACGACGAGTCAGAGCTGCAGGCGTACATGCAGTACCGCTTTGACCTGGCTTGGTGCGAGCTTATGAACTATGCGCACAAGAAAGGAATCGAGGTCATCGGCGATATCCCCATGTATGTCTCGGACGATTCGGCCGATGCGTGGAGCGAACCCGAGAACTTCTGGCTGTCCGATACCGGCAAAGCGATTGAGATTTCCGGTGCTCCGCCCGACAACTTTGCGCCCGAAGGTCAGGTATGGGGCAACCCGACGTTCCGCTGGGACCACATGAAGCAGAACGGCTATAACTGGTGGATGGATCGCCTACGTCGTGCGTTCTCACTCTACGACCGCGTGCGCCTGGACCACTTCCTAGGCTTCCACAGCTACTTTAGCATCCCCGCTGGCAAGGCCTGTGCCGACGGTCGCTGGCTGGCGGGTCCGGGCAAGGATCTGTTCCAGACTGCCTACGACGAGCTGGGTCCGCTCAACTTTATCGCCGAGGACCTGGGCTATTTGACGCCCGGTGTCCGCGCCATGGCCTCGACCTGCGGCTTCCCCGGCATGGACGTGCTGGAGTTTAGCGACTACGACGTTCGTTGCGGCGTGCATCCCACGCCTGGCAAGATCCTGTACACCTCGACGCACGATACGTCGACGCTCGCCGGTTGGTGCACTCGTTCCTTTGCGGGCGGCGACGAACCGAGCGGTGTTGAGGCGGCGGCCAAGCTGATGAGCGACGCGCTGGCAAGCGATGCTCCCCTGGTGATGATGCCGCTGCAGGATGTCCTGGGGCTTGGCGACGACACGCGCATGAACGTACCGGGCGTGGCCACGGGCAACTGGACCTGGCAGGCTGACGAGGCCGACGTTGCGGCCGCTGAGGGCAAAACTGCGCAGCTCCTGCGCAACACCCATAGATTCTGGGGCGAAGCGTGATAAAACCCCCGATATAGGGTACAGTTACAGACGATTGATTTTTTGCGGGCAGAGTGATCTGCCCGCTTTGTGCTGAAAAGGAAGTATTATGGCGCGCTACGATTACAAGTGCTCGAGCTGCGGCAACGTGTTTGAGGTTGAGCATCCCATGTCCGAAACTCCCGAGGTCGTGTGCCCGAGCTGCGGTGCCCCGGCGGTCAAGACGTTCTCGGCCAGCGGCATCAAGTTTGAGGGCAGCGGCTTCTACAACACCGACCAGCGAAGCGGCGGCTCCAGCACCAGCGCCACCAGCGGCTGCTGCGCCAACTGCCCGCACAGCCACTAGAAACCAATCAGCCCCGCGACCGACACCAATCGCGGGGCTGCTTCTTTAGCTACCCAGGTTTCCTTATGAGTTGCGGTGAAATAAGGACTGTTTGGCGGATAGAAGCCGATATTCAATCCCTATTTCACCGCAACTTAGTAATTACTTGTGGACCAGTCTGGCGCAGAAGTGGCCGTCGTAGGAGTCGGCGTTTACCGGCACGCTTTGGAAAAGTCCTCGGTCGTTTTGGCGGACGGCTACCAGCTTCTTGGCTTGGGCGAACTCGGGCAGCTGCAGAATCTGGGCTTCGGAGAGCGGCGCCACACTAAAGCCGGTGCCCTCGGGAGAGTTCAGGAAAGCGTCCACCACCTGCATGTTCTCCTCGTCGAAGACCGAGCACGTCGCATAGATGAGCTCGCCGCCGGCAGCCACGCGCACAGCAGCCTCTTTGAGCATCGTCAGCTGCAGCTTGGGCAGCTCAACCGTCACATCCTTTTCGGTAAGGCGCCACGGGATCTCGGGATGACGGCGCATGGTGCCGGTGCCAGAGCACGGCGCATCGATAAAGACCGTGTCGAACTTAACCGGCTCGCCAAGCATGGCATCAAACGATGTGAGCACCTCATCAAGCTCGCAAGCATCACCCGAAACCGTACGAACGCCCTGAATACCAGCCTTATGCAGGCGAGCGAGATTCAGATCGCACTTGCGATCATGCAGATCGAGCGCCGTATGCTGACGCTCATAGCCCGTACGCTTGGCCTGGCACATCATCACA
This sequence comes from uncultured Collinsella sp., assembly GCA_934668695.1. Next base: position 16,441 of record CAKUOD010000005.1, read on the forward strand.
TAGGTCTTGGTGCCACGACCGGCACCAATCTCAAGGCAGCTACCAGGGCGCGTGGCAGCTGTGGCGATAAGCTGGGCGTTAAGGTCCGAGGCCACGGCAGCAGCACGCTCAAATACGCCCGACGCAACCGTAACCTGAGCATCGACCGGAGCATGACAGCCAGGGAACACAGGCGCCACAAGCTGCGATAGGTACGGATCAGGTTTGGTTGCAAAGGCGTTCTCGTGCAAAGCGAGCGGCGCGGGCGCCAGATTGCCGGCGAAGCCGAGCGCACCCTCTGGAGTGTCAAACGACGCCATAATGCGAGCGCATAGCCAGCGCGGAAGACCCATAAGGCGCGACAGACGAACCAAGCGTCGCTCGGACTCATCCACGTCGGATGCCGTGGCAAAGTCCTCAACGTTGTCCGCAACCTTGTGCAGCACCGCGTTTGCCAGGCCCGCAGCAGACTTAGCACCACTGCGCACCAGCTCAACACCCTGGCTCACGGCAACGCGGCCCGGCGTATGCAGGTAGAGCATCTCGAAGGCCGAGATACGAAGCGCCATGCGAACGCGCGGCGCAACCTTTTTGGGTTTATCGAGAAACTGATCGAGCAGCTCGTCCAAAATACCCTGCGTAGCGGCCACGCCCAGCGCCAAGCGGGCGGCAAAAGCGGAATCGCGCTGGTCAATAGCCTTGGCCGATGCGCGAGAGGACAGCACGTCGCGCGCATACATGCCGCGGCGATCGGCCTCCATCAGCACATCGAGCGCAAGCTTGCGCGCGGGAGAAAGCTTGCTCATGACAATACACCCCACGAAAGATCGGCACCCTGCAAGCCAGCAGCCCAAGCAGAAGCAGTCATAGCGCGCTTGCCATCAGGCTTAACCTCGAGCAACTCAACCGAGCCATCGGAAAGACCAAGGTAAACACGCTTGGCCTTAACGAGAACCTGACCCTCGCCAAGCAACACATCAGCCGCCGCAGCATCGAGCACACGCACGGTCTTGCCGGCAATCACGCAACGAGCAGGCGCGGTATCGGACGAGGCCAGCACATGACGCACGCAATCGAGCGCCGCCATGTGCGGATCCAGGCGCATCTCCTTCTTAGATATCTTGGCAGCATGGGTAACGAGCGCCTCATCCTGTTCAGTCCACACGGCGGTGCCATCGGCAAGAGAAGGAAGCGTATCGGCAAGCAGTTTGCCGCCCAGCTCGCCAAGCTCCGTAGTCAGTGCCTCGGCATGCTTGCCTGCAACCGACGTAGACGCCTGGGCGCAATAAGCGCCGGTATCCACGCCATGCCCAATGCGCATAATGGAAACGCCAGCAACCTCATCACCAGCAAGAATGGCACGCTGAATAGGAGCAGCCCCACGCCAACGAGGCAGCAAGGACGCATGAACATTCACAATGCCGAGCGGTGCCATATGCAGCATCTCATCGGGCAAAATGCAGCCATAGGCAGCCACACAGAAAATATCAGCCTGGGCAGCCTGGAGCACCTCAACAACCTCAGGCGTCATACGATTCGCCTCAATGACCGGCAACCCCAGCTCCAGCGCCTTAGCCTTAACAGGAGACGGCTCCAGCTTCTTACCACGCCCACGAACAGCATCGGGACGAGTAATAACGAGCGCAACCTCATTACCAGCAGCAACAAGCGAAGTCAGCGAAGGCACAGCAAAATCAGGCGTACCCATAAATACAATACGCATAAAGAACGTCTCCCCTCAACCAAAGCCGAGACGGCTACAAAGAACAGCGGAAAGCCAAGTCACCAGCCCATCCGCAATAACATTTCAACAAGTACAAATATACCCAAAACCAAAGAAAGAGCCGCAATAAAAGCAGCTCTTTCAGCAAAGCACCTATCAGCGAAGACGCCCATCTCTGGCCCGACGGCACCTGGGCGAAAAGGAGCACGAAAGCGCAGTCCCCTTCCGCCGCAGGGCTTAGGTTATTGCTCCACGCGCAGTTCCGCACGAGCCGAAGAGCACTTAATGTGCTCTTCGTGCGAGCAGGACTGTTTGAGCATGGAGCAAAACCTAAGCCCTGCGGCGGAAGGGGACGGACAAACCTACTCCGTCTCGCCCGGTCGAGCGCCGCGGGCCAGGGCGTCCTGGTACTCCTTGACTGCCTTGATCCTCTGCATGGGCTTCAGTCGCTCGAACATGGTGTTGCCGTGCAGGTGGTCGATCTCGTGCTGCAGGCACACGCAGAACAGATCGCCCGAGGCCTCATAACGAATCAGGTTGGCGTCCAGATCATACGCCTCGACGACGACATGGTCGGGACGCTCAATCTCGCAGCTAATCCCGGGGATAGACAGGCAGCCCTCGCTAAACGGCACCAAATGGTCACTCTGCTCAACAATGACAGGGTTGATGAGCACGTACGGGTCGTAGTCGTTCTTGTCGCTGTAGTCGCAGTCGATGGTGACGAGCTGAATAAGCTCGCCGATCTGCGGAGCAGCCAGGCCGCAGCCGCCGTTCTCGAACATCATCTTCTTCATCTTCTCGGCAAGCGCCTCGATCGCCGGGGTGATCTCCTCGATGACGGCGCACTCCTGGCGCAAACGAGGGTCGGGCGACAGTACGATTCCGTTGGCTTCCATGGCCATCCTTTCAGGTTGTTACATCAAATCATAGGCGTCGACGTCAACGCTCACGCTCACGCCGCGCACGGAGCCCACCCCTTTGAGGCAGGCGTCGATATCATCAGAGACATGGTACCCCACGGGCGACTTCACAAGCAGATGGAAGCGGTAACGGTCCTTGGCTCTCTCGATTACACACGAAGCCGGGCCCAGCACCTGCGGCACGGCACTCCCTGCCCGCAAAAAATCGGGCGCGGCGGCATGCCAGCGACGCTTAAGAAGCTTTGCAATGCGCCCAATGTAGTCCTGCGCGTCATCCGCGTTCGCCGACCACACCAAAATGTTGACCAGGCGCACAAAGGGCGGATACAGCGCGTCGCGCCGCTGGTCAAGGTCGTAGTCGGTAAAGATAGAACGGTCGTGCTCGGCGACGGCGCGAATGACCGGATCCTCGGGCAGGTAGGTCTGGATGATCACCTCACCGGGACGATCGCCGCGACCGGCACGGCCGGCGACCTGCTCCAGTAAATCGTAGGCGCGCTCCCCTGCTCTAAAATCGGGCAGCTTTAACGCAAAGTCTGCATTGACCACGCCCACAAGCGTGACCTCGGGAAAGTCGAGGCCCTTGGCAATCATCTGGGTGCCCAGCAGCACCGCGCAATCGGCGGCATCGAACTGCTCGAGCAGCTTTTTGTGCGCATCCTTGCCGCGCGTGGAATCGGCATCCATGCGGATGATGGCGACGTCCTCGGGCAGCATCTGGTGCAGTGCGTCCTCGATCTGCTGCGTGCCCAGACCCATTTTTGCAAGGTAGCGACTACCACATTTGGGGCAACGACTCGTGGGCGCGGGATACGGCTGCACGCGCCAGGAGGATCCGCATGTGTGACATTGCAGCGTGTGCGTGCGCTCGTGATACGTAAGGGCGGTGGAGCAGTGGTTGCAGGTGGGGACGCAGCCGCACTCGCGGCACATCAGGAACGGCGCAAAGCCGCGGCGGTTATGCAGCAGCACGGCCTTCTCGCGCTGCTCTACAACGCGCTCCAGGCCTTCCATCAGCGGTTTAGAGAACATTGAGCGGCTGCCGTGCGAAAACTCGCGGCGCAGGTCGGCAATGCGAACCGTGGGCAGGACCGCGTGCCCCGGGCGTTCGGGCATCTCGACGCGCGTCCACGTGGCACCGCCGTACGTTCCGCGACGGCAGCGGTCGAGCGCTTCGGCAGAAGGCGTGGCCGAGCCCAGCACGAGTGGGCAGCGGTAGCGGCGCGCCATCTCGGCCGCCACCTCGCGAGCGTGGTAGCGCGGACTGGAGCCCTGCTTGTAACTAGTCTCGTGCTCCTCGTCGATGATGATGAGGCCCAAGTCGCTGAGCGGGCAAAAGAGCGCCGAGCGGGCGCCGACCACCACGCGGGCCGCACCGCTGGCGACCATATCCCACTGGTCGAGACGCTCGCCAGCAGAAAGACGCGAATGGAAAACGGCCACCGTCTCGCCAAAGCGCGAGCGGAAGCGGCCGACGGTCTGGGCCGTCAGCGAGATCTCGGGCACCAGCACGCAGGCAGAGCGACCGGCTGCGAGCACGCGCTCGATGGCGGAGAGGTAAACCTCGGTTTTGCCGGAGCCGGTGACGCCGTCGACCAACACCACGTCGCCATGAGCGTCCAGACGGGCGCGCTCAATCTGCGCGAGTGACCGTTGCTGGCCGTTGGTAAGGGAGACCGGCGCCTTGCCGCTTGCCGAGGACAGCGTGGTCTGCTCGCTGCAGCCACGCCAGGCGCGGCGCTCCTCCACCACCACGACGCCGCGCTTTTCGAGCGCTTTGATGGTCGCCGACATGCTGTTATAGAGAAGATTGAGGTCGCGAGTCGTGACCGGGCCGCACTGCAGCGCCTCGATGAGCTGGCGCTGACGGACCGCGGTCTTGGGCGGCGTATAGTCAAAGCCTTCGGGCGTAAGCACCACCCAACGATTTTGGATAGGCTTGACGGCGGGCCGTTCAACAGTCCACGCATCGTCGTCGCCCTTGACCACACGCGGGCTGCCGCCCGGGGGCAAAAACAGGCGCAGGCACTCGGAAAGCGTCGCGACATACTCGCGGCTCATCCAGCGTGCGATGCGGGCAGCCTCGGCGGTAAAGAGCGGTTTGCTGAGGATGGCCTCGATGGGTTTAATGCGCGCGGGGTCGAGGGCGTTGTTGCCCTGCAGGTCGCCCAGCTCAGGGGCAATGTCGACGACATAGCCCGCGGCGGCACGGTTACCAAAGTGAACCAGGACCGTGGATCCGATCTGTGCCTCGTTGGCAAGGGACTCAGGGATGCCGTAAGCAAACGGTTCCGACAGCGCACGGGTGGGGATGTCGAGGACCACGCTCGCGTAGGCGGCAGGGGGCTCGGGCGCAGGCTTAGACTGAGCCGAGGCAGCGGCAGGCTTGGGCTTCACCGGAGCTTCCTCCGGTTCCGGCGAACCAAACAGCGACAGTTGTTGAGCCATACACCACCTCTAACGAACGGACCTGAAAGGGGTGGGACAAAATAATCAGTAGAGTTTGTCCCATGGCCGATACGAGTGTTGAGCTCGTTGCGTCACTCGAACATGGGACAAACACTACTGATTATTTTGTCCCAGCAACCCACTCATCGGTACAGAAACAAGAGCCCCGCTCGAGGGAACGGGGCTCGGATACATGCGTTTGCGCGTCTACTACAGCGCCATCGTGCGGGCGCGGTCGATGCGCGCCAGGCAGTCGTCGCGGCCGACGAGCGCCATGGTCTCGCCCAGCGGAGGGCTCACCATGTTGCCGCAGACGGCGACGCGCACGGCCTGGAACACCACGCGCTTCTTAAGGTCCATCTGCTCGGGCAGCGGCTCAAGCGCGGCGTCGATGGCCTCGACAGTCCACTTGTCCACGCCCTCGAGTGCGGCCTTGGCGGCATCCAGAATGGCGCCCATGCCTTCCTTAGCCAGGCCCTTGTTGACGGATTTCTCGTCATACTCGAGCGTCTCGGCCGTAGCGAAGATGGGAGCGGCGACGGTCACGGCGTCGGCCGGCATCTTGGTGCGCGGCTTGACGATGGCGGCAAGCGCGTCGATCCAGTCCTCGCCGTACTCGACGTTGCCCTCGATGAGACCCGCCTCGTGCAGCTCGGGGACCATGATCTCGTCGGCAAACTGGGCATCGGACATGCCGTTGATGTACTCGGCGTTGACCCAGTCGAGTTTCTTGGGGTCGAAGGTCGCCGGGTTCTTGGAGATGCGGTCGAGCGAGAACTTGCTGGCCAGGACATCGCGCGGGATGATTGTGGTCTCGCCGTCGAGCGACCAGCCGAGCAGCGCCAGATAGTTGACGAAGGCGTCGGACAGGTAACCGGCGTCGCGGTACTCCTCCACCGAGGTGGCGCCATGGCGCTTGGAGAGCTTCTTGCCGTCGGCGCCCAGGATCATGGAGATGTGGGCGAACGTGGGCACGGGCGCGCCGAGGGCCTCGTAGACCATGACCTGACGCGGGGTGTTGGACAGGTGGTCGTCGCCGCGGATGACATGGGTGATCTTCATCATGGCGTCGTCAACGACGGTCGCAAAGTTGTACGTGGGCGTGCCATCGGAGCGGAAGATGACAAAGTCGTCGAGCTCCTTGGCGTCGAAGGTCACCTCGCCGTGGACGGCATCGTGGATGACGACGTCGCCGCGGTCCTCGGGCACCTTGATGCGTAGGACGTAGGACTCGCCGGCCTCGATGCGACGGCGGGCCTCCTCGGGATCAAGATCGCGGCAACGGCGCTGATAGCCCTGGAAGGGGTCCTTGCGCTCCTGCGCGGCCTTGCGATCGGCGTCGAGCTGCTCCTTGGTGCAGAAGCAGGGATAGGCCTTGCCCTCGTCCCAAAGCTTCTGGGCGGCCTGCTTGTACAGGTCCAGGCGCTCGGTTTGGGCATAGGGGCCATAGTCGCCGCCCACCTCGGGACCCTCGTCCCAATCCAGGCCCAGCCAACGCATGGCGCGCAGGATGATCTGCGTATTCTCGTCGGTGGAACGGGTGGGATCGGTGTCGTCGATGCGCAGGATGAACGTGCCGCCGTTTGCGCGGGCGAAAGCCCAGTTATAGATAGCGGTGCGGGCGCCGCCGATGTGCAGTTTGCCCGTCGGTGAGGGTGCAAAGCGGACGCGAACGTCTGATGCCATGGAAATCTCCTCGATTGCAGGATGGATGTCTAACCGCACCAGTATAAAGCAACAAAGCAACCTCCGCACAAAGGGCACCGACCCACTCATTGGGGACAGACTTAAATGAGTAGGTGCGGAAAGGGTGTGAATGTTTGATTTACGCGCTATGATGTGCCCTTGCATAGAGAGCCCGTCGGAATGGTAACGGTCGCCGGGACACGTTTTTGAAAGGACAATCATGTCAGAAGAACTTCGTTCCATCCCACCCCAACACGGGTCCTTTGTTTTTACGTCGGAGTCGGTGACCGAAGGTCATCCCGATAAGATCGCTGACCAGATCAGCGACGCCGTCCTCGACGCAATCCTCGCCAAAGAAATAGAGCTCCAGGAGCAGGGCTACATCGCCCCCAACGGCGTGCCTGCCAACGTGGAGAACGTCCGCTGCGCCTGCGAGACCCTCGTGACCACCGGCACCGTCATCGTCGCCGGCGAGATTCGCACCCAGGCCTACGTCGACGTACAGGAAATCGCCCGCGGCGTCATCCGCCGCATTGGCTACAACCGTGCCAAGTTCGGTTTTGACTGCGACACCTGCGGCGTTATGAGCCTCATCCACGAGCAGTCGCCCGATATCGCCCAGGGCGTCGACGAGTCCTTCGAGACCCAGACCGGCGCCACCACCGACCCGATTGACCTGATCGGCGCCGGCGACCAGGGCATGATGTTCGGTTATGCCTCCAACGAAACCAAGACCCTCATGCCCATGCCGCACTACCTGGCGAGCCGCCTGGCCGAGCGCCTGGCAGCGGTGCGTCACGACGGCACCCTGCCCTACCTGCGTCCCGACGGCAAGGCCCAGGTCACCGTGCGCTACGAGGAAGGCAAGCCCGTCGAGGTCACGACCATCGTCATCTCCACGCAGCACGCCGCCGAGATCGAGGACATGTGCAAGATCAAGGCCGACCTCATCGAGCACGTCATCACCCCGGTCATGGCCGCCGAGAACATGCCGTGGGACAACGCGGACATCTACGTGAACCCCACCGGTCGCTTTGTCGTGGGCGGCCCCATGGGCGACACGGGCCTGACCGGCCGCAAGATCATCGTCGACACCTACGGCGGCTACGGCCGTCACGGCGGTGGCGCCTTTAGCGGCAAGGACTGCACCAAGGTCGACCGTTCCGCCGCGTATGCCGCGCGCTGGGTCGCCAAAAACGTGGTCGCCGCCGGTCTGGCCGACCGCTGCGAAGTCGAGCTTGCCTACGCCATCGGCGTTTCCAAGCCCCTCTCAATCATGGTCGACACCTTCGGTACTGCGCATGTTGCCGAGGACAAGATCGTTGAAGCCGTAGAGAAGACCTTCGACCTGCGCCCGGGCGCAATCATCCGCGACCTGGACCTGCGTCGACCGATCTACGAGAAGACAGCAGCCTACGGCCACTTCGGCCGAGAAGACGCCGACTTCACCTGGGAGAAAACCGATCGAGTCGAAGAACTCAAAGCAGCCTGCGGGCTGTAATTGGGAACCACCAAGGTCACAACGCGCACACGCTTTCAAAAGAAGTACCGCCCCCAAGCGGTACTTCTTTTTTATTGATCCGGTAGTGAAGATGTTTCGATATGAACCTACGCTGCGTCACTAGCTAATGAATTTTGCAGCACGGGCACTCCAACCATGTATCCTTAGTCCCGAGGGCGGGGCATAAGGTCGATCGCGAGTTCCGCACGAGCCGGAGAGCACTTAATGTGCTCTCCGTGCGAGCAGGACTGTCCGAGCAGGCGACCTTATGCCCCGCACCTCGGGACGACGGGATAGATTAAAGGAGCAGCCATGGCAGGCAAGCCGCAAACATTAGCTACGACCTCGGCATTTGAGATCTTGGGGCCCGTCATGGTCGGCCCCAGCTCATCGCACACCGCCGGCGCCCTGCGCTGCGCCCAAGTTGCCGCCAGTCTGCTGGAAGGCCGCATCACCAAAGTCACCTTTGGCCTGTGGAACTCCTTCGCCCACACCTACCGCGGCCACGGCACCGACCGTGCGCTCGTCGCGGGCATCCTGGGCCTCGACACCGATGACGAGAACATCAAGCAGGCCTTCGACCTCGCACGCGAGCAGGGCCTCGACTATCACTTTGAAATTAAGGGCGACGACGCCTCCATCCATCCCAACACCGTCGACATCGACATGGTCGACGCCACGGGCGCCACGGCGCAGGTCCGTGGCGAGAGCCTGGGCGGCGGCAAGATGCGCATCAGCCGCATCAACGGCGTCGGCGTCGATATCTCGGGCATGTATTCCACGCTCTTCGTGGCGCACCAGGACGTCCCCGGCGTGCTCGCCGCGCTCACGAACTTACTCGCCTACGCACACGTGAACATCGCCTTCTGCCGCACCTACCGAACCGAGGTGGGCGGCCAGGCATACTCCGTCTTTGAGACCGATGGCGCCCCCGACGACACCGTCGTCCCCATGCTCCGCAAGCTCGACAATGTCGATTACGCGACCTTTATCGAGCTCCCCGGTTCTGCCTCGTCGCTCTCCCCCGGCGTCTCGGCAAAGGAAATCTTCGACGACGGCGAGCAGCTGCTCGATGCGTGCGAGGAACTGGGGCTTAACATCGGCGCCGTCATGGCCGTGCGCGAGGCACGTCTGACCGGCGAGGCACACGCTATCGCCGCCATGCGCCGCGTACTCGACGTCATGCGCGAGGAGACCACGACCCCCATCGTCAATCCGCAGCGATCGCTCGGCGGGCTTATCGGCGGCGAGGCTAAACTCGTCGATGCCACCGGCCGCAACGATTTGAGCACGAGCCTGATGGGCAACGTTCAAACCGATGCCGTGGCCCGCGCGATGGCCGTGCTCGAGCGCTCCGCCACGATGGGAGTGATCGTCGCCGCTCCCACGGCAGGCTCCGCGGGTGTCGTGCCCGGCTGCGTGCTGGCGCTCGCCGATCACCTTCAGCTCGACGACGAGCAGGTCATGGACGCGCTCTACTGCGCAGCCGCCATCGGCCTCAACCTCACCACGAGCGCCTGCGTCGCCGGTGCCGAGGGCGGCTGCCAGGCTGAGGTAGGAAGTGCGGCCGCCATGGCGGCCGCCGCGCTGGTGCAGATGCTCGGCGGCACGCCCGGGCAGGCGCTCGACGCCAGTTCCATCGCGCTGAGTAACTTGCTGGGCCTCGTTTGTGACCCCGTCGGTGGCCTCGTGGAGGTGCCGTGCCAAAACCGCAATGCCATCGGCGTGGCCGCGGCATTTAGCTCGGCGCAGCTTGCACTTGCCGGTATCAAGAGCCTGGTGCCGTTTGACCAGATGGCGCACGTCATGCTCTCCGTGGGCCACGCGTTGCCGGCCACGCTGCGCGAGACGGCAAAGGGTGGCATCGCGCAGGCTCCGGCCGCACTTTCGGCCTGTGCAAAATGCGGTGTGTGCGGATAGCGACAAAGAAAGACTCGAAGGTGGGACAAATGTCCCACCTCTTTTGAATGCCACCGTTTCCATACCACAAACAACTGGGTAATCGCTATAATGCAAGCCCAGTAAAAACACGATGAGCCGCAAGGCGAAATTCGAAGGATATGCATACGATGTCGCAAAACGATCGAACTCAACTGATTCCCGATCCGCAGCAGCCGAGCAGGCACACAGGCGGCGTTCAGTCGCCGCGTCCTATCGCGCCGAGCCGCGGTCAGCAGCGAGGTGCGGCAAACGTTTCCCAACGTCCGAACAAGAAGCATCAGCAGCGCCAGGCAAATGGCAATGCGCCCAAGCAGCCCCCCACGCACGCTCGAGGCGATCGCGGCCCCGCACGCAAACCCGCCGAGAACAATAAGTCGGGCAAAAAGACGACGCTCTTTGTCGTCCTGGGTCTTATCGTCATTGTCTATATCGTAGGCGTCGTAGCGTTTTCGCAGGTAGCCTACCCCAACACCACTATCGCCGGCGTCGATGTCTCGTTCTCCAACGCTTCGTCTGCCGCCACCAAGGTCAACTCGGCTTGGAAGCACTATAAGCTCACCGTGACAGGCGATGACTTTAGCTGGACCTATCAGCCCGAGTCCGATGAGCCCATTGTCGACGGCGAAGCTGCCGCAAAAGAGATTATCAGCCGCAACGAAGCCTTTGTATGGCCGGTTCGCCTTGTAGAATCCTTAAGCGGCAAGACCAAAACAACCGCTAGCTCCAACGAAGTCGATCTTGATCAAGACGTCGACCTGTCCATGCTCTCCGACACCTTTGACCAAAAGCAGTTTGAGAAGGATCTGGGCGCCGCCATCGACGAGTTTAACGAGGGGCGTTCGGGCGCGTTCGAGGCCAAAAGCTCCTATGACGAGCAGGCCGGCAAGTTTACCGTCGAGAAGGCGCGCTCCAACGAAAAACTCAGCCGCGAGCATGTCATTAAGTATGCCGAGCTCGAGCTTGCCTCGCTGGCCGAGACCGTAGATCTTTCCAAGCTCGGCAACGATGCCTATGAGCCGCTCAATGGAACGCTGACCGATGATCAGATTCAGGCCGCATGCGATGCCGCCAACAACTTCTTGGGCGTCAACGTGACCCTCAAGCTCAACGGCGAGGATGCCGGCAAGGTTGATGGCAGCTCCGTGTTGCAGTGGATCAGCTTTGCCGATCCGGCCAACCCCACGCTCGATACGTCGCAGATCAGCAGCTGGGCAGCCGAGCTCGCCAACGGCTTTAATACCGTGGGCTCCACTCGCTGGTGGACGCGCGCCGATGGCAAGCAGTGTGCCGTCGAAGGCGGTGACTTTGGTTGGTCCATTGACAGTAGCTCGCTCGCCAAGCAGGTCGAGGACGCCATCAACAACAAGCAGACCGGCGAAATCGAGATCAAGTACTCCCAGAAGGCCGACACATTTACCGCCAAGGGCGAGCCCGACTGGAAGGCCTATATCGACGTCGACCTGTCCGAGCAGCATGCGCGCTACTACGACGAGAGCGGCAACATCGTGTGGGAGGCCAACTTTATTTCTGGCAAACCGGGCGAAGACGCCACCCCCGAGGGCGTATGGCAGATCAACAGCAACGATGGCGCCAGCAAACTCATCGGTGCCAAGGACCCCGAGACCGGCAAGCCCAAATACGAGAGCCCGGTAAGCTACTGGATGCCGTTCGAGGGCAATATGGTCGGATTCCACGACGCCACCTGGCAAAACGATTCGAGTTTCGATAACGCCGAATCGTACAAGTGGTGCGGCAGCCACGGTTGCATCAACCTGCGCCTGGCCGACGCCAAGGCACTTCACGACTGCATCAAAGTCGGTCTGTGCGTGGTTGTCCACTCGTAGTGCAACGCGCGCATTCCTACAACGTGGAGCCGCTGCGACCAATCTAACAGTTCCGAAAGAATCCGCCATATGCGCCCGCCTTACGCGACGGGCGCATATACTTATTGAGGAACTTTCTATAAAGGAGACGCTATGCCGAATGTCCCCACCATCACCCCAGGCCCGGATGATGCCGAGTACACGCCCGAAGGTGCCACCGAAACGATTCCTCTGATTAAAAACGTACATGCCGACAAGCAAAGCGAACGCACGAACGATACGGCCGAGATTTCCGATGAAGAGGCGTATGCCAAGCTCAAGGCAAAACGTGCCGAACGTCGACGCAAAAAGCTGATTCGACGCGGTATTGCCGCCGGCGTCGTAGGTGCCATCGCGCTCATTGCCATTGTCGCAACCCTGGTTATCAATGCGCAGCCGCAGGGCGCTAGCGGGCCTGTGACCGACATGGTGACCGAGGGCACGTTTACCACAACGGTCGAGGCGAAAGGCCAGCTCAAACCCATTTCGTCCTCAGTGGTCTCCCCTTCTGTCGACGGCACGGTCGATTCGATCAACGTGCAGGCAGGCCAATCCGTCAACGAGGGCGACGTGCTTATGACCATTAAAAACGACGAGCTCGATCGCAACGTTGCCGAGGCGCAGCGTGCAGTTGCAGCCGCTCAGGAAGACCTCACCAACGCGCAGAAAGCCGCAGCTGCCGCGCAGGCCACCCCGACGACGGACGCCGATGGAGCTTCCGCAGCGGCTGGCGTCTCCGCCGCATCGGCGGAGACGAACGCCGTATCGGCCGCGCAGCGCAGCCTCGCATCGGCCCAGGCAAACCTCGATCAGGCGAACGCCAAGGCCGCCAGCCGTACGGTCACGGCCCCGAGCTCGGGTAGCATCGTGGAGCTCAACGCCAAGGTGGGCGCCACGGTAACAGGCGGCATGATCATGGGCGAAAGCGATACAAGCGGCGGCAAGCAGTGCATGCAGATTGCCGACCTGTCCAAGATGAAGGTGACCGTGCAGGTGGGCGAAAAGGACATCGCCAAGATCGCCGTTGGGCAGAGCGCCAACGTCACGTATCCCGCGTTTCCCGATATCGTGAGCCAGGGAACCGTCACGGCCATCGCGTCGGTGGCAAACTCCGACGCCACCGTCGGCGGCGGCAACGTAACCTTTAACGTCGACATCCTCATCGAAGCACCCGACAGTCGCCTTAAGCCGGGTATGACTGCCGAGGTCTCGGTAGTGACCGAGAAGCTCGACGACGTGGTTATGGTGCCGACCATGGCGCTGATGACCGAAGATGGCGAGCACTATTACGTCAATCTGGCCACCGATTCGGAAGGCAAGAAGACGCGCCGCGTGAAGGTGACCGTCGTGACGCAAAACGACAACGAGGCTGTAGTCGGTAAGACGCAGGTCAAGCGCGACGACCAGGGCAACGAGATCAACCCAGACGTCCCGGTTACCAAGTTACGCGACGGCGACACCCTCGTCATGGACACCGGAGCGGACGCAACGGGTGACGGCGGCTACAGCACGGATTCGGGCAGCATGTCTGCCGACGAGGGCCTGTAATGCGCCCCGTCATCGACATCCGCAACGTGCACCGCATCTTTGAGAGCGAAGCCGGCTGCGCCCATATTCTGCACAACGTGAGCCTGGCGGTAAACCCCGGCGAATTCGTGGCCATCACCGGCCCTTCGGGCTCGGGCAAGTCGACGCTCATGAACATCCTAGGCTGCCTGGATAAGCCGACGGCGGGCGACTACTACCTGCAAGGGCTCAACGTGGCCGAGCTTGACGATGACGAGCTCACCGAAGTTCGCGCCCTGAGTATTGGCTTTGTCTTTCAGAGCTTCAACCTGCTGCCGCGCCTGTCGGTTATCGAAAACGTCATGCTTCCGCTGGCCTACACCAACGTGCCCCGAAGCCAGCGCGAGATGTGCGCCGTGCACGCGCTGCAGTCCGTCACGCTGCCCGTCGACCATTGGGACCACCGCATATCCGAGCTCTCGGGCGGCCAGATGCAGCGTGTCGCCATCGCACGCGCCCTCGTCAACGATCCGCCCATCATTCTGGCCGACGAGCCGACGGGAAACCTGGACTCCGCCACCGGAGCGCTCGTCATGGAAACCTTCCATAAGCTCCAGGAGCGCGGCAAGACCATCGTGCTCATCACACACGACCCCGGCATCGCCGCCGAGGCCGACCGTGCCGTGACCATCCGCGACGGCCGAATCCACGAGGGCGCATACATCGCACATGCACCGCAGACCCTGCGTGGAGCCGTCGAGAGCCTGCCCACGATTTCCGCATCCGCCAACCCCACGAAAGGAGTGAAGGCATGAGTACGCGCGATCTTGTTCAAGAAGCCCTTCACTCGCTCGAGGCCAACAAGGGGCGCAGCCTGCTCACCATCCTGGGCATTGTTATCGGTATCGCCTCCGTCATCGCCATGACCTCGCTCATCGGCGGCATCCAAAACAGCTTGGTAAACAGCCTGGGCCTCAACGCAGCCCGCATGGTGCAGATCTATTCGTCCCAAGAACTCACCGATTCGGACGTCCAGAAGCTTCAAAAACTGGTGCCGCAGATAGAGCAGATCGGCATTGTCGACAGCGCTTATACCGAGTACAAGTCTGGCGATAAAAGCTATACCGTCATGGCACAGGGTGTCGACAGCGACATGCTCGACGCGGTGGGTGCCAGCAAGCTCGTTGCGGGACGCGTCTATTCACAGGCCGAGTCCCAATCAGGCTCGCGTGTGGCGCTCATCAGCCGCGGCGGCGCCGATCAGCTTTACGGCAACGAACAGGACGCACTGGGGAAAACCATCAAGGTGTCCAACGGCGAGGTGCAGATTGTAGGCGTGATTGATGGCGGCAGCGACTCCATGGGCTCGCTCACGCTGTATATGCCACGCGAAACCATCTCCGGCCTGTTTGGCGACGAGAATCCTTCATTCCCCAGCGTGACGGCACTTGCTGCCGAGGGCACGGACATGGACGAGCTCTGCAAGACCATCGAGTCTAAGGTGCGCGCGATGAAGGGCATCTCGGAGGATGATGAGTACGACAGCGTATCGGCGACCTCCATGAAAAGCGCCATCGATGCACTCAACTCGTTTATGGGCGCCTTCTCGCTCATCATGGGCGCTGTCGCCAGTATCTCACTGCTTGTCGGCGGAATCGGCATTATGAATATGATGCTCACCAACGTGACCGAGCGAATCCGCGAGATCGGTATTCGCCGTGCCCTGGGCGCCAGTCGTCGCGATATCACCGCGCAGTTTTTGGCCGAGTCCTCGGCACTATGCATCACCGGTGGCCTGCTGGGTGTCCTGATTGGCTATCTGCTGGCCTGGGGCCTCGCGATGTTTGCCGCAGGATCAGGGGTTCTCAGCGAGCTCGGTGCCAGCGGGCAAATCACACCGAGCTTTTCAATCGCCACGGTGCTGCTGGCCTTCGCCGTCTCCGTCGGCATCGGCGTGCTCTTTGGCTTCTACCCCGCTCGCCGCGCGGCAAAGCTCGACCCCGTCGAGTGTCTACGCTACCAGTAAGCCACCACCAACAAGTTGCGGTGAATTAAGGACTGACTATGCTATCTAGCAGCAAAAACAGACACTATTTCACCGCAACTTATTGAAGGGCTGTTTGCGCCAGTTCTGGGCGTTGTCCTCGAGCTATTGATGGATGACGGGCTTGTACGGGTCGAGCTTGCTCGGGGCGCTCCTCCTCGCGGGCGGGAGGGCGCGCTAGGCGCGGCGAGCGCCTAGCGCGCGAACTCCCGTAAGAGCGCGTCTTCCACTTCCCGAAGCGAAAGGGCCCCGCCTCCCTCGGCGGGACGGGCGACCACGATGCAGCGCGCTCCCGCGCCGCGCGCGGAGGCGAGCTTCTCGGCCGTGCCGCCTACGGTTCCAGAGTCCTTGGTCACAAGCCACTGGGCGCCCACCTGCCGAAGCATCGCCTCGTTGAGCTCGCGGGTGAAGGGCCCCTGCATGCCGATGACGTGCGACGGCGAAAACCCCGCGTCGATGCACTTCGTTATAGCACCGGGCAGCGGGAGCACACGCACGAAGAAGCGCTCCGCGAAATCGGCGACGCTCGTGTAGGGAGCAAGCTCCTTGCTCCCCGTCGTGAGAAGCGCGCGACCCGGGTTCTCGGAGAGAAAGCGCGCCGCGCAGGCGATCGACGCGACCGACACGACGCCTTTGGGCAGCGCCTCGACCGGGCGCGCAAGGCGCAGGCATCGTGCACCCACGGCGAGCGAAGCGGCCCGGATATTGCCGCTTGCGAGCGTAGCGAAGGGGTGCGTAGCATCGACAACGATGCGTGCGCCGGAAAGCTCGCGCTCCATGTCAGCCTCGTCGAGCCTGCCCGCATGCACCTCGATGCCTGGAAGCTCGCCCAAAAGCTCGCCTCCGTACTCGGTTGCCGCATAGGCACGGGCGGGGATGCCCGCCCCGCTCGCCCATTCGCACAGAAGGCGGCCCTCGGTGGTGCCTGCGAAGATGCGCAGCGCCGGCGCGGATGCGGGCGCCGTCACTTCGGGCCGCCTGGGCGCGTGATCTGGTAGAGCAGCGCGTTCATAATGGCGGCCGCCACGGTCGAGCCGCCCTTGCGACCCCTCGCGACGATGGCCGGCACGCATCGCGCGAGTAACTCCTCTTTCGCCTCGACCACGTTCACAAATCCGACCGGCACCCCAACGACGAGCGCGGGCGCGATCTTCCCCGCGTCCATGAGCTCAGCGAGGCGCAGAAGTGCTGTGGGAGCGTTGCCGACGGCCACGATAAGCGGACCCTCGATGCGGCAAGCTTTGTCCATACTCGCAACGGCGCGAGTCGTGCCCGCGGCGCGCGCAGCCGCGGCAACATCAGAGTCGGCCATGTAGCACACGGCCTTGCAGCCGAGCTTCGCGAGCGCGGGCTTGCTTATGCCTGCGAGCGCCATGTTCGTGTCGGTGAGCACCGTGGCCCCTGCGCGCAGTGCGTCGAGCGCACAGTGCGCGGCGTCATGGGTGAACACGAGGGAATCGGCGTACGAGAAGTCGGCAGTGGTGTGGATGACGCGCTTCACGACGGGCTCTTCGAGCGGCGGGAACGTGCGGCCGCCGAGCTCTTCGGTGATGATCTCGAAGCTGCGCCGCTCGATGTCGCCGGGCGCCATCTCCTTGGAATCCATCTAGTACTCCACTCCTTCCCTTGCACATATCCCCTGAGCGTAGGGGTGTTTCTCGCACCGCATCTCGGTTATGTAGTCGGCCTTCTCCACGATCTTGCGGGAAGGCGCGCGCCCGGTGAGCGCTACTTCGACGCCGCGCGCGGACATATCGAGCGCGCGGTCCACGAGCGCCTCGTCGACAAGCCCCTTCGAAAGCGCATCGAGCGCCTCGTCGAGCACGAGCAGCCCCTCCTGAGCGCCCTCGAGCTCGGCGAGCGCGGAAGCGAGGTTCCCATCGTGCAGCTCGCACGTCGCGGCAAGTTCTTCCGACGTCATCGACCAGGTAAACTTGTCCGACACCTTCCCCGCGAACACGGACACGCCGAAATGCTCGGCGAGCAGGCGCGCTTCCCCGCTTTCACCGTCTTTTAGGAACTGCACGACGACGACGCGACGGCCTGCGGCGAGCATGCGAAGGGCGAGGCCCATCGCCGCCGTGGTCTTGCCTTTGCCGTCGCCATGATACACGTGGATCATACGCCCTCCTCGATAATGCGGTAGACATACTCCATGTCGAGCGCCCCGCGCACGACGTCGGCCAGGCGGTCGAACTCGCGCGCACGGTGATCGGCCGCGGATGCTGCGCCCGCAGCACCCACGACGCTCTCGGGCAGGCCGCGCATGCGCGCGAGCGAGCGCGCGAGAGCGAGCGCCACCCCCGGTTCGTCGAACAGACCGTGGAGATAGGTTCCGAACACGTTTCCGCAGGCCGCGCCTTCTGGTTTGCCGCCAATCGTGCCCGCAGGGGCGCAGAAGACGGTCGTTTCGCCGTCGTGAATCTCGTACCCGCGCGCCGTCATGCCGTTCCACACCGAGAACGCGCCTTGGGCGCCCGTGATGCGCAGCTCCGACTGGGCGAGGCGCTTTTCCTCCTTGAACACCGTACTTGCAGGGATGAGGCCGAGCCCGCGCGCGGTGCCAGCGCCTTCCCTGCCGTGCGGGTCGGAAAGCTCGTCTCCCAAAAGCTGGTAGCCTCCGCATATGCCGAGCACCGGCGTGCCCGCGCCCGAAAGCGCGCGTACACAGGCTCCGATGCCGCTAGCCGCAAGCCAGCGCGCGTCATCGAGCGTGGTCTTCGAGCCGGGAAGCACCACCAGGTCGGGTCGGCCCAGATCGGTCGTCGAGGAAACGTAGCGCACGCCCATGCCGGGCACGCGCGAAAGCGGGTCGAAGTCGGTGAAGTTCGACAGATGCGGAAGGCGCACGACGGCGACGTCGATGACGCCGCGCGCCTCGCGGGCAGATAGGCGTGGCGCGAGCGAGTCCTCGTCGTCCAGGTCGAGCGTAAGATACGGCACGACCCCCACGACGGGAACCCCGCACATCTTCTCGAGCGGGGCCAAACCCGGGCGCAGGATTTCCACATCGCCGCGGAACTTGTTCACCACAAGCCCCCGCAAAAGCGCGCGATCCTCGGGCGCAAAGAGCGCGACCGTACCGTAGAGCTGGGCAAACACCCCGCCTGGGTCGATGTCGCCCACGAGCAGCACGGGGGAGGACACGGCGCGCGCGAGCCCCATGTTGACGATGTCGTTTTCGGAAAGGTTGATTTCGGCGGGGCTGCCGGCGCCCTCGATGACGATGACGTCGTTTTCCTCCGCGAGCGAATCGAACGCCTCCAAAATCTGCGGCATGAGCGCCTTCTTTCGCGCGAAGTAGTCCCTCGCAGCGAAGGCTCCCTGCGCCTTGCCGGCCACGATGAGCTGGCTTCGGTGGTCGCTTTCGGGCTTGAGCAGGATGGGGTTCATGCGCACGTCGGGCGCGATGCCGCACGCCTCGGCCTGCATGATCTGGGCGCGCCCCATCTCGAGCCCGTCGGCCGTGACACCGCTGTTGAGCGCCATGTTCTGGCTCTTGAAGGGAGTCACGCGCAGGCCGTCCTGCGAAAGCACACGGCACAGCCCAGCCGCAAGCAGGCTCTTCCCCGCGTTCGACATGGTGCCCTGGATCATGATGGGCTTCGCCCTACCCACGGGTATCGACCTCCTTCGCCGAGCCTCGGCCATCCGCGCCCGCCATAGCGCCGCTGCAAGAAGCGCCGCCCCGTTCGTCGGGTTCGCCTTCGCCCGATGCGCCTTCCGCCCGAAGCGCGCGACTGAACGCCATCGCAAGCCGGGCATTCTCCTTGCGCGTGCGCACCGCGACGCGGCACCAGAAACGGGACAGCACCGAAAACGAGTCGCACGTGCGGACCAAAACCCCCTGTTTATACAGGCGCTCGGGGATGTCTTTCGCCGGCGTGCGGACTAAAAGGAAGTTCGCATCCGACGGCACGACGGAAAGCCCGAGCGAGGAGAGCTCGTGGGAAAGCCACGCTCGCTCGCCTGCCAATACATCGCGCGTGCGCGAGACGTATTCAACGTCTTCCAGGGCGGCGATGCCCGCGGCCTCGGCGACCGAGGAGACGGGCCACGCCTGCCCAGCCCGGCGAATCCCCTCGATGAGTTGGGCGTTTCCGCTGATCAGATATCCCAACCGCAACCCCGCCATTCCGTAGAGCTTGGTGAACGCGGAGAGCACGGCCACATGGCGCGAACACGCGGCGCGTGCAGCCACGCTCCTTTCGCGGGCGTCGGGCGCAAATCCGAGGAAGCACTCGTCCACGACGAGCAGCGCGCCCACCTGCTCGCAGCGGCAAGCCGCGGCATCGATCACGCTGGGGTCGACGAGGCGCCCCGTCGGGTTGTTCGGATTGCAGAGGCACGCCACGTCTCCCGGCCCCTCAATCGCGCGGGCGAAGGAGGCGGGCACGTCGAAGTCGTCCGCTTCGGAGAGCGGGAACTCCTGCACGCATGCGCCGTAGTACGATGCCGCCTCCGCATATTCAGAGAACGTCGGCGCGCACACGACGATGCGTTTCGGGCGCACCGCCGCGGCGAGCCGCCAGATGATGTCGGACGCGCCCGCGCCGCAGACGATAGTATCTTCGGGAATGCCCTGGTCGCGCGCTAGGGCGCGAACGAGGGCGAGGCTTTCCCTATCGGGGTAGGCGTCGATTCGAGAAAGCGCCTTGCAAGCTGCGGCGACGGCGCGCGGCGAGGGACCTGCCGGATTCACGTTCACCGAGAAGTCAATGAGGCCGGAGGCGTCCCCCTCGCAAGCGATGCCGAGCGATTGCGCGCTGCCCCCATGCGTACGGGCGCGCAGGATTCCCCCGGCAGCCCGGGACGCGGCGTGGTCTTCCCTCATGCCATCGCCCCCACGGCGAGCACGACCGCCGCGCGCGCGGCGCCGAAGACGACGAGCGCGCATACGGACGCGGCGAGCATGAGCCTTGTCGCCCGGGCGATGTCGCCCCACTCGATTTCGCGGGACGCGTCGCCTATCGTCGGTTTCTCAACGAGCTTGCCGAAATACACCGCGGGTCCTGCCAGGCGCAGCCCGAGCGCGCCCGCGCACGCCGACTCGATCTGCGCCGCGTTCGGGCTCGCATGGCGACGCCTGTCGCGGCACCAGATGCGCGCCGCCCCGCGCGCGTCGAGCCCGACGATCGGGCACACGGCGATCATGAGCAGGGCCGACAAGCGCGAGGGAATCCAGTTCACCGCATCGTCGAGGCGCGCCGAGGCGCAGCCGAAGTCGATGTAGCGCTCGTTTTTGTAGCCCACCATGCTGTCGAGCGTGTTCACCGCCTTGTACGCCATGCCCAAGGGCGCACCACCGATCATAAGGTAGAAAAGCGGCGCGATGACGCCGTCGCTCGCGTTCTCCGCCACCGTTTCCACGGCGGCGCGCGCGACGCCCTGCTCGTCGAGAACAGACGTGTCGCGTCCCACGATGAGCCCGACGGCTTCGCGCGCCGCGACAAGGCCGCCCTTCGAGAACGCGCGGGCCACGGCCAGGCTCTGGCGGCGCAGCTCGCATGCCGCGAGAATCTGATAGCTCGCCCATGCCTCGGCCACGAAGCGCAAGCCGGAGTGAACCATGCCGCAAACATGCAGGATTCCCCAGGTTAAAAGCCCACACGCAAGCGGAAGCGCCACGGCGAGCACAAGCCCTGCGGCGCGCGTGCCCGCGGACGTTTGCGGGAATGCGCCCCGCAGGCGGCCTTCGGCCCACGTGATCGCGCGCCCCATGGCGACGACGGGATGAGGAAGCCAGCGCGGGTCGCCGAAGGCAAGGTCGGCCGCGAACCCGGCGGCGACGGCAAGAATCGTCATCACCGGGCATCGCCCCCCGAAGCGGGGCGAACGTCGCGAAGGCAGCGCCCATCCCAGGTGGCGGCCCATGCGCCGCCCGGCTCGGTATGCACGTCGAAGTATCCCATTTTCGGGACAGCTAGCTCGGAGAGCAGCGCTTTCACGGTACCCGCGTGAACGACGAAGACGGCGCGCCCACTCCCCTGGGAGCGCTCCGATTTGCACGCCTCCCGAAACGCCGCGACGACGCGGCGAGTGAAATCGCTCTTGCCCTCGCCATGCGGGCAGCGCGTCTCGCACCAGGAGTCTACCCAGGCGCAGTAGCGCGCATCCTCTTTAAGCTCGGCGGCGCTTCGCCCCTCGAAGTCGCCGAAATCCATCTCGCGCAGACCGGGGCACGCCACAAGCTCCGCGTTCGGGAAGAGAATGCGCGCCGTCTGGTCGGTGCGGGCCATGCCGCTCGTGATAACACGGAACGCGTCACGATCGCACGCGAGGTCGCGCAAAGCGCGCTCGCCCGCGCTCGACAGGGGCTCGTCGGTGCCCGCCCCGCTGTAGCGATGGTCTTCCGTGCCCACCGTGGCACCATGGCGCACGAAGACGACTTCCAAAGGCGCGCCCGCGCCCTGCGGCCCTCGAGGCGCATCGGCAAGGTTTCCTTTGATGACCTGGGGAATCCCGCACGTCATGCGTACGACGACGTCGGCGCGCGCAGCGAGCGCGCATCCCAGGCGCCCCGCGCGCTCGCGCCATTGAGCGTCTTCCGCACGCATGGGGACGACCCCCGAGCCGACCAAGGGCAGAATCACTACGTCGAAGCCGATCAGCCGCTCGAGCGCCCGGTCAGCGTCGAGCGCGCGTACGAGTTCCTCAGCACGGTACGCGACGCGGCCGGCAAAAGCCGCGGGCACGTCGCCCTCCGCAAACTGCGCCGCGTCGACGAAATCGTCTGCCGCGAACCCGAGCATTTCGCGCACGAAGGTCCTCTTCCCCGAATGTGCGCCACCTACCACGAGCATCATAGGAGCATGCCCCCCGCCACTAGCATGGCAAGCATCGCGAGCTCGGCCCATTGCAGAAACCATCCGGCCAAATCCCCCGTCACCCCGCCGAAGCGGGACAGGGCAACATGGCGGTACCACGCGAGCGCCAAAAGCCCCGCCACCGCCATAAGGGCGCCGACGGCCTGAGCGCACGCGACCATCCCTGCAGCCGAAGCCGCAGCGAAAGCGCAAAGCGGCACGACGATCGCCGCGCGCTTCTTCGCAGGCGAGAGCCCCGCGGCCATGCCGTCCGCCCGCGCGGCAGGCCAGCATTCAACGGCGAGCCCCGAAAGCGAGCGGGAGAACACGAGCGAGCACAGAAGCGCGAGGAACGCCCCCGCCGTAAGCGGCAGCGCGGTGAAAAGGGAAAACTGCAGAATAAGGTACACAACAACACCGATGACCCCGAAGGCGCCCGCCCGCGGGTCGTGCATGATCTCGAGTTTTCGCTCGCGCGGGGCCCAACTTGCAAGCGCATCGGAGGTATCGCAGAGCCCGTCTAGGTGGATGCCTCCCGTCACCGCCACAGGCAGCGCCACGAGCACGGCCGCGACGATGGTCGCGGGCGCACCGAGCAGGTTCGCAACGTGTCCCCACGCCGTCATGAGGAAGCCTTCCGCAAGGCCCACCAGGGGAAACGCGGCAAGCGCATGGGTTGAACCGAAATCGGTCCAGGCCGATTTCGGGACGGGGATGCGCGAGAACGTTCCGAACGCCGCGCCGATTGCCTCTACTATCTTCACCTTGTAGGTCCTTCGCCTTTCATCCACACGGGAATCCCGCATACCACTTCGACTGCGCGATCGGCCAGCTCCGCCACGCCCGCGTTCACGCGCGCGAGCGCGCGCCTCCATGCCTCGGTCCCTTCATCGTAGCGCATCCCATCGGCGAACACGTCGACGGTGACCACCACCGTATACGCAGCGGCCTGAGCGAGCCGTTCGATGCCTCCGAGCACCTCGCGCGCCGCAGCGTCGGGGTCACGTGGGGACAAGCCGCCTTCCGCGAAGAGCTCGTTCGCAACCAGGTTGCCCACGTCCTCCAAAAGAAGCGTGCATCCGCGCGGAAGCCCGGGCACTGCGGTGCCCACGTCACGCGTGCGCTCGAGGGTGGAAAACCCCTTGCCCTCGCGCAGCGCCCGATGGCGCGCGATGCGGCGGGCGCCCTCTTCCCCGAAGGGCTCCATCGTTGCCAGGTACACGCGAGGGCCGTCGTGCCCGAGGCACAGGGACTCGGCGTAGGCGCTCTTGCCGCTCGCGGCGGCGCCGATGACGAGCGTCACCGTCATTTCCCGGCCTCGAAATGCTCGTAAGCAGCCATGCCAGTCGCCGTGAACGTCTTCCCATCCCGGTACACGCGCAGCGCCGAATCCAGAAGGGGCAGATACGCCATGGCGCCCGCGCCCTCGCCCAAGTGCATGCCTGCGTCGAGGGGTGCCTTTATGCCGAGCTCGCGAAGGAGCTCCTGGCTTGCGGGTTCGCTTGATGCGTGGGTGCCCACGAGGTAGCCCAAGGCGTTGGGGCACAGGCGCGCCGCGCACAGGGCCGCCGTGCAGGATATGACCCCGTCGAGGAGCGCCGGCGCCTTCGAGGCAGCGGCCCCCAGGTAGAAGCCGCACATCGCCGCGATGTCGAAGCCGCCCACCTTCGAGAGCACGTCGATCGGGTCGGCGGGATCGGGCGAGTTCACGTCGATAGCGCGCTCGACCACGTCGCGCTTGCGCGCGAGCGAAGCGTCCGAGAGCCCCGCACCGCGCCCGACGAGGCTCCGCGCGTCCGCCCGGATGAGCACTGCGGCCACCGCCGCCGAGGTGGTCGTATTGCCGATGCCCATCTCGCCCGCGGCGAGAAGGCGCACGCCGGCGCGGGCAAGCCCGCACGCGACGGCGATTCCGACCTCGATCGCGCGCACGGCCTCATCGCGAGACATAGCGGAGCCGTGCGCGATGTTGCCGCTCCCCCGCCGCACGTTCGCGCGCACCATGCGCGCGTCTTCTATGCCCCGGGCCATACCCACGTCGATGGGCACGACCTCGGCACCCGCGAACGCCGCCATGCGGCAGGCGCTCGTGGCCCCCTCGCACATGTTGCGCGCGACGGCTCGCGTCACGTCTTGCCCACTTTGCGACACGCCTTCGGCAACGACCCCGTTGTCGGAGAAGAATACCGCGAGCGCACGGGGGAACTCGGCCACCTCGGCGCTCCCCTGAGCTGCGGCGATACACGCGACGGCGTCTTCAAAGTCGCCCAATCCCCCCAAGGGGTGCGCGATGGAGTCCCACGCGGCGTACGCGGCGGCGCGGGCGCATTCGTCTGCGGGCACGATCCGGGAGAGCGCGGCTTCGAGCACGGCGCCCGGCGCCGACGAGAACGCGAGCTCGACTTCCTCGCGAATGCAGGCAAGCGCGGTTTCGGTTGTTTCAGCCATGCCGTCTCCTCTCTGCGAACGACGCTGCGGCAGATGCGAACGCGCGCGCAACGTCGGGGTTCGCGGGATAGTACACATGCGGAAAGCCCGCCGCCAGGGACGGGGTGGCCGTCATGCACGGCCAGCCCTTGTCGCGCCGGGGCTTCTGCGCCCAGAAGTCGCCGCCCGGGCAGGTGGACTGCCAGTAATGGAATTCGTGCGCGCGGATGCGTGTGCCGCGCGGCCCGTAGAGCCCGTCGCGTTGGGAAGTGAGCTCCACGTACCCGAAATGGGACAGCCTTCCCCCGTTCTCGCTTGCGCCCTCAAGGGCGCCCGCAACAGGCCAGCGCCGCCCCTCGCTATCGGCGATTTCGCGCTGCAGGTACAGAAACCCACCGCATTCGGCGACCGTCGGCATGCCGGATTCCACCGCGCGCCGCACCGCTTCGCGCATCGGCGCGTTCTCGGAGAGCTGCCGCGCATGGAGCTCCGGGTAGCCGCCCCCCAGATAGAGGGCGCTTGTCCCCCGGGGCAACTCGCTATCACACAGGGGGCTGAAAAAGGCCAGCTCGCAACCCAGGTCCACGAGCGCGCGCAGGTTCTCCTCGTAGTAGAACGAGAACGCCTCGTCACGCGCGACGGCGACGATAGGCCGCGCTCCCGCGATCGGCTCCAACCGGTAAGGTTCCTCGCGGATATCGGATGCTGTCGCCGCTATTTCGAGCAAGCGGACGACGTCGACGCTCTTTTCCACCAGCTCGGCCATCTTGTCGATGCGCGCGGAGAGCTGCTCGACCTCGTCGGCGGTCACAAGCCCCAAATGCCGGCTTTCGAGCGAGAACGCCTCGTCGGCGGGGATATTCCCCAAAACCGCGACGCCCGTGTGCTTCTCGATCGCAGGCGCCGCGTAGGCGCAGGCAGTGGCGCTCGTCTTGTTCAGCACGACGCCGCGCACGTTCGCACAAGGCAGGAACTCGGTAATGCCGCGGATTACGGCGGCGAGCGATAAAGACGCCCCGCGCCCGTTCACCACTAAAACGACCGGCGTTTCTGTGTCGCGCGCAACCTGGTAGCTGCTCGCGTCGGCCACGCCGAGCGCCATGCCGTCGTAGAAGCCCATGACCCCCTCGAGCACCGCGACATCCGCGCCCGCGGCGCCGCGTGCGAGCAGGGCGCGCAGCGTCGGGGCATCGGTGAAGAAGCCGTCTAAGTTGCCCGAGCGCGCGCCCACGACGCGGCGATGAAAGAGCGGATCAATGTAGTCGGGGCCGCATTTGAAGGCCGCGCATGCAAGGCCGCGGCGCGCGAGCGCGCGCAGGAGCGCGCACGTTACGACCGTCTTGCCGCTCCCGCTCGAGGGCGCAGCGACCATGAAGCGCGGGATGGACGTGCTCACCGGGCGCCGCCTTCCCCACCTGAGGCGTTGCAGTTAGTAAGCGAGACCACCTCAACGGATGGGTTCCCCTCGGTAGAGGGATCCTCCCCGAAAGGCGACTCAGCAAGCGCGCCGACTTCGGCAAGCTCCTCGGCATCCGCGCCCGCACCACGCGCGCTGACGAGGAACACGGGGTTTTGCGCCTTCATAAGATGGTGCGAGCCTACAGCCTCGGCACGGGCGGCCGACACCTGGCACGCCTCGAACCCCTTAAAGCGCGAACCCGAGAGGAGCGCGCACGCCTCGGTGAGCGTCTCAACGGTGACGCATGGCACGCACAGGCGAACCTGCGAGTTCTTCTCGAGCGCCGCCTCCACGATGGAGGGAAGCTCGCCCGCGCTCCCGCCGACGAACACGGCGTCGGGGACGGGCAGTTTCGCGAGCGCTTCGGGGGCGACACCGGGGACAGCATGCACGTTGCCGCACCCGAATGCATCCGCGTTCTCTCGGATGAGCCGCACGCCGGCCGCGTTGCGCTCGACCGCCCATACCGACCCCGCTCGCGCGACGAGCGCCGCCTCGATCGACACGCTCCCCGTGCCGGCACCGACGTCCCACACGGTGTCGGTCGCGGTAAGGCGCAGCTTCGCGAGCGCGACGGCGCGTACCTCCTGCTTGGTCATGGGAACGTCGCCGCGGATGAAGAGCTCGTCGGGAATGCCCGAGGAAGCGTACGGCCAGCGGGAGATCGCGGCGCGGGATGCGCCCGCAAAGTCCGCAGTGGAAGAAGCCGCCGCGGGCGCAGACGCGCCGGCCGGCGCCTCGGAGGCTGCGCCAGAGCCCGCAGGCGACCCGGCGCAGCCTGCGAACTCGATAAGCATCACGTTCAGGTCGTCGAACGTCTGACCTGCGATTTCACTTGCGGTCGCGCAGGTGATGCGCTCGTCGGGGTACGACAGGCGCTCGGCCACCGTCACGCGCGCGTCCCCGAAGCCCCCCTGCACAAGCTCGCCCGAAAGCCGCGAGGGGTCTTCCCCGCCCGACGTGGCGAGGAAGAGCTCGCCTGCGCGCTCGGCCTCGGCCACAATGTCGCACGCCACGCCGTGAGCGCTCACGAAGCGCCAATCCTGCCATGGACGCGCGAGGCGCGCGGCGAGATACGACGCTGAGCTTATGCCGGGAATGACGTGCACGTCCACCTGCGCGTCGCCGGAGAGCGCCTCCACCAGGCGGCGCGCGCCGCTGAACAGCCCCACATCGCCCGTCATCACGACCACGGCGCGCTGCCACGACGCCGCATCGGTGAGCGCGGCGACGATGTCCGCCGTCTTCACGAGCTCGCATCTCACCACGTCGGGCGGCACGTCGATGCCGACAAGCGCGCGATGAGCGCCGATGACCACGTCGGCGATGTCGATCGCGTCGAGCGCCGCGCGCGAGAGCAAGTCAGGGTTTCCGGGCCCCGCCCCGATGATCGTTACCTTTCGCATGGAATCTCCCGATACCCGCGCGGCGTGACCATACGGCCGCCTACGCACTTCGTGTCCGCGTTGCCGACGAACACGGTAGTGAACATGTCGGCGTCGAACTCCCCCAGCTCGGAGAGCCTGCACATGCCCGACTGCTGCCCCTCGCGCCCGATGTTTCGTACCCAGCCGCAGAGCGTGTCGGGGGCCTTCCATTCGAGCATAATCTTCGCCGCGCGCGAGAGCCTGTCGGCGCGCTTTCTGCTGCGCGGGTTGTACAAACAGATGCAGAAGTCGGCGCTCGCCACGGCGGCGAGTCTGCGCTCGATGACCTCCCACGGCGTGAGCAGGTCGGAGAGCGACACGACCGCGAAGTCATGGGCAAGCGGGGCGCCGAGCACCGCCGACCCGCTCTGAGCCGCGGTGGCCCCGGCGATAACCTCCACGTCTACATCGGGGTAGTCCTCCGCAAGCTCCAGCACGGGGCTCGCCATGCCGTACACGCCCGCATCACCGCTGCACACGAGCGCCACGGCTTCTCCGCTCTGCGCGCGCGAAAGCGCCAGGCGGCACCGTTCGACCTCGTGCATCATCGGCGTCGCGAGATGCGCCGCGTCGGGCACGGCGGCGAGCGCGAGCTCCACGTATTTCGTGTACCCCACAACGATGTCGGCCGCCTCGAGCGCGCGCCGGGCCGCAATCGTCATGCCGTCGGGGCCGCCCGGGCCGATCCCCACCACGAAGAGCTTTCCCATCACCGCTCCTTAAACGAAAGTTCGATAGTTACCTTGGAAAACGCGACGGTCACGCCGCCGTGAGCGAGCTTCGGGAAGATAAGTTTGCCCCCGTCCGCGAGCGCCGCGCGCTCGCACACGTTGTCGACCCCCACCGTCGCGCGCACGAAATCAGATGGCGAAACGCTGCCTTCGACCTGCGACAACTCCTCTGCGGAATACGTCGCAAGCGGGATATTGCGCGCGCGGCAGAAGGCGAGCAGGCCCTCCTCGTGCGCCTTCACGTCGATCGTCGCCGCCTCGCGCACGGCCGAAGGCGAGATGCCCGCCTGCCCGCACGCGAGAAGAAACGCCTCCCCGATCGCTTCGGCGCACGCACCGCGACGGCACCCTATGCCCGCAACGATGCAGGGCACGACAAGGCGAAGCGGCTTGGGCGCAGGCGCCTGCGCCCGCACGCCCGCCGGCTTCCCCGTCTCACCGGCGGGCACGACCTCGCCCGTAGTCTCCGCCGCGCGAACGGACGCACCTGCATTCGCGCCAGCGAACGGCGACACGACGATATCGGCCCGAGCACGGTCGGACACAATGTCAACCCCCTCAGGCGGCTGTCCCGAAATCGGCATGTCGGAATAGAGCGCCACGCGCCCGCCCGAAAGCAGCCGCGCCGACACTCGCTTGATAGCCTCGGGATTCGAAACGGCGAGCCCCGCACAGCGCGCCCACGTATCCACCGCCCACACGCCGCGGACGTCGGTCGCCGTGGTGATGACGGGGATGGCCCCTGCCGCGCGTGCCACAGTTTGCGCAAGCTCGTTCGCACCGCCCAAATGCCCCGACAAAAGCGGGATGGCAAAGCGCCCCGCCTCGTCGATCACCACAACCGCGGAATCGCTTGCCTTCGAGGCGACATGCGGCGCGATCGCCCGCACGGCGATGCCCGCCGCGCCCACGAACAGAAGCGCGTCCGACGCTTCCCACGCGAGCGCCGTCCATGCGCGCAGGTCGGCCTTCCCCTCGCCGAACCCACGCGAAACGGAAACGTCCCAGTCAGGGTCATCTTCACCTGTCTGCGCGCAATCGGAAAGCGCGCGTGCGGTGCGCTCCGCCAACGCATACCCCCTCTCAGTGAACGCTATACAGGAAACCCTCATCTAGCGCACCACCATCGTCGAGAAGTAGCTACCCCGATCGGGCACATCGTCGAGCGAGCGGTACACGCGCTCGCCCGGGAGCCCACAATCCTCTACGAGCTCGGCACCGTCGAAGGCGCCCTCCTCGCAAAGGATGCGCTTCGTGTCCGCAAGCGAGCGGCGCGCCTTCATGACCACCTTCGTCCCCGGCCAGCCGATTGCGCGGCGCACGTCGTCGTAGCCGCCGGGCACGATGTGCAGAGGCGACGACATCTCGGGCGTGAGGTCGCGCTCGAGCGCCGCGGCGACCGCGCAGAAGCTCGGCACGCCGGGAATGGCACGCGCCTCGAACCCGCGGGCGCGCACGTCGGGCGCTATGCGCTGGAAGGTGGCGTAGATGCTCGGGTCCCCCAGGTTCAGCAGCGCGACGTCGCGGGCCGCATCCAGGTGCGCGACAAGCTCGCGAACAAGCGAGGCATGCTCGGCCGCGCGGCGCTCAAGATCGCGCGTCATCGAGAATCGCACGGGGATCACCGTCTTGCCTGTAAGGTCGACGGCGCCGCGCACGATGTCGAGCGCGACCATGACCCCGTCCGCCGTCTGCGGTGCGGCGATGACCGGACACGATTCGATTGTGCGGACGGCCTTGATCGTGAGCAGCTCGGGGTCGCCAGGCCCCGTGCCCACCCCGTACAGCACGCCTTTACTCATACGTCGCCCCCAATTCCCCGATAACTGCATCGGCGCCCGACGTGCGGAAAAGCTCGCGGCGCTCGGCGTCGAACACGACCGCGGCGATATCGCATGCGCCCGCCGCGCGGCGGCGCAACCTGTCCTCGGTTGCCGCAGCGAGCGAGGCGCGCGCAGCGTCCCCCACGCCGGCGGCCTCGATTGCCTCGAGCGCCGCCGTGGTCGTGACCGACGACATGATCTCGCGCACGGTCTTCGCGTCCGCGCCGGCCAAGGCCGCGTGGGCGGCCAGAATCTCCGCGCGGCAGTCGGCGGTACGCGAATGGGTGTCCATGATTCCGCCCGCGACCTTCACCAGCTTGCCGATGTGTCCCACAAGAAGGACATTGGTAAATCCCTCGCGAACGCAGCAATCAATCGCATCGCCCACGAAGTTGGAGATGAAGACCATCGGCGCACCGTTTAGGTGGAAATGCCCCGAGATGAACTGCTCGCCGTAGTTACCGGGCGTGAGCACGACTCCGCGCCGCCCCATAGCCGCATGCTGCCGGATCTCGAGCTCGATGCTGTCGCGCAAGGCAGCGAGGCTGCGCGGCTCGACGATGCCCGTCGTGCCCAGGATGGAGATTCCGCCCTCTATCCCCAGGTGCGGATTGAAGGTCTTTTCGGCAAGGGCAACACCCTCGGGTACCGAAATCGTCACAGCAATATCTCCAGAAAAGCCGTGCGCGGCGCACACCTCGCGCACCGCCGAAGTGATCATCGCGCGCGGCGTCGCGTTGATGGCGGCCGCCCCCACCGGCTGCTCGAGCCCGGGCAACGTCACGCGCCCCACGCCCACGCCGCCATCGACGGAAACTTCCGATTCGCGCGCGGGCACGCCCTTGCTGCCCGCAGCGCCCGTGCCCGACCCCGCATTTTCCACGCGCGCGTACACGAGCACGCCGTCGGTCACATCGGCATCGTCGCCTGCGTCCTTTCGCACGGCGCACTGGGCGCACCCCTCGCCGATGCATGCGTCGACCACGTCCGTCTCGACGGGCAGCCCGCCGGGCGTGACGATCGACACGCGGCCGGCGGGCTTTCGTGACAAGAGCATCTCGCAGGCGGCCTTCGCCGCGAGCGCGGCACAGCTCCCCGTCGTGTAGCCGCAGCGCAGGCGGGTCGTCCCGGTATATATGTAGTGCTCGAAGGCCACGCTAGCTGCTCGCCTTCCGATACCCCGTGGCAAACGAAGGGTCGTAAAGCTTGCTGCGCTCGTACGACTCCGCTTGCGCACCGTCGTGCGCAAGCCCGCCGCGAACTCCGAGCACGCGGCCCACCACCACGAGCGCCGTGCGGTCGATGCCCTCTCGCGCGCCCGCATCGGCGAGCGTGCCCACTGTGCAGTGCACCACGCGCTCCTCAGGCCAGGTCGCCTTGTACACGAGCGCCGCCGGCTCGTCGGAGCTGCGGCCCGCGGCCAAAAGCTCGGCGGAAAGCTCGGCGAGCATACCCGAGCTCAGGAAGATGACCATAGTCGAGCCGCTTTCCGCCATGGTGCGCATGCCCTCGCCCGCGGGCATGGGGGTACGTCCGGAAAGCCGCGTGATCAC
Organism: uncultured Collinsella sp.; assembly: GCA_934668695.1. The sequence goes on from CAKUOD010000005.1 coordinate 48,280, forward strand.
GACCGACTGGCTGATTCCCGGCAGCGTGTATTCCTGGCGAAGCGCCGCCGCGGCACCGCAAAAGCTCGACACGCCGGGCACCAGCTCGTAGTCCACGCCGCGCGCGTCGAGTGCGTCCATCTGCTCCTGGATGGCGCCGTACAGGCACGGGTCGCCCGTGTGCAGGCGCACCACTTCCTCGCCCCGCGCATCCGCCGCGCACATCACGTCGAGCACTTCCTCCAAGGTCATGTGCGCGCTGTCGTAGACGATGCAGGATTCCTTGCACTCAGCGAGCAGCTCGGGGTTCACAAGGCTTCCCGCCCAAACGACCACGTCGGCCGCGCGCAGAAGGCGCGCCCCGCGCAGCGTGATAAGGTCGGCGGCGCCCGAGCCTGCGCCAACGATATGAATCATCCGAGCCTTCCCTTCCCGTTTCTCATCGCAACCGTTTACGCCGCCATTCGCGCAGCGGGCAAAACACGGTGCCTGCAGCGGCAATCGGCGCAAATACGCAGGCAGGAGGCGCAATGCAGCCCGCCCTGGCTTTGACACGTTCACAAGTGCCCACTATCATAGTAAAAGTTTCGGCAACGAGCATATGACAATCGGATAAAAGGAAATGACCGGCGCGGCGCCCGCACAGCCCGCGCTGGCTTGCGGAGGGAACCAGGTGGGAATCCTGGGCAAGGGACATTACTGTATAGGACGCGCGGGCGAACCGCCTCGCGCCCCAAGCCAGACTGCTTCGCCTTTTCCTCACGGCATCGCCGTGGCGTTAGCTCCTTGTGAACCCCGAGGGGTGCGCTTTTCTTTCGCTTGTGCCGACAAGCAACTGTCGCCGGGGGACCGGCAAACCGAGGAAAGGAAAACCATGTCCGACCAGATGTCACGCCGCGGCTTCATGGGCGCCGCAGCAACCGGAGCCGTCGCGCTCGCCGGAGTCGCGCTCGCGGGCTGCTCCAACACCTCCGCGAGTTCCGAGAAATCGAGCGAAAAGGAGAAGGCCGTGAAGCCGGTCATCCTCGTCACGAGCTTCGGCACGAGCTACAACGACTCGCGCCACATCACCATCGGCGCCATTGAAGACGCTATCCGCGAGAAGTACTGGCAGGACTACGACATCCGCCGCGCCTTCACCGCGCAGATCATCATCGACAAGCTGAAGAAGCGCGACGGCATCACGATCGACAACATGACCGAAGCGCTCGACCGCTGCGTGGAAGACGGCGTGAAGGAAATCGTCGTGCAGCCGACGCATCTCATGGCTGGCCTGGAATACGCCGACGTGAAAGACGAGCTCGACAAGTACGCCGACAAGTTCGACAAGATCTCGCTCGGCAACCCGCTGCTCACCTCCGACGACGACTACAAGAAGGTGGCCGCAGCCATTAAGGAGAACATGGCGTCCTTCGACGACGGCAAGACGGCGCTGTGCCTCATGGGTCACGGCACCGAAGCCGATTCCAACGCCGACTATACAAAGATGCAGGAAGTGTTCAAGAACGAGGGCTTGACTCAGTTCTTCGTCGGCACCGTCGAGGCTGAACCGACCTGCGAGGATGTTATCGCCGCCGCGAGCGCCGCAGGCTACAAGAAGGCCGTGCTCGCGCCGTTCATGGTGGTCGCGGGCGACCACGCGAACAACGACATGGCAGACGAGACCGACCCCGACAGCTGGGCTGCGAAGTTCGTGGCCGCCGGCTTCGAAGTGACGTGCCTGCTCCAGGGTCTGGGACAGAACGTCGCGGTCGACGACATCTACGTCTCGCACGTGGACGACGCCATCGCCAAGCTGTAAACTCGCCGCGCACGGGAGCGCCGGTCGCGTCCCCGTGCAACGGGCATGCGCCTTCCCCGACTGACGGCGCATGCCCGTTGCATTCGCATCCCGCCCGCCCACCGCACGGCGCGGGCGGTCGAAGCGATTGAAAGGAACCCCTCCATGTTGAAGAAAACCCTCGCCTTCGCCCTGTCGGCGGCGCTTTTCGCGTTCTCGCTCGCCGGCTGCGGCGGAAATTCAATCGACAGCTCAAAAGCAAGCGATGCCGATTCCCAGGAAAAGACCGAGCAGGCGGCCGATGCGACCGAGGGCGCAAGCGCTTCCCCCATCACCGCCGACAAGGTGGCCGACGGCACCTATCCGATCACCGTAGATTCCAGCTCGAACATGTTCAGAATTGTGGACGCCCAGCTCATCGTGGAAAACGGCTCCATGCACTGCGTGATGACGCTTTCCGGCACGGGCTACGGCAAGCTCTTCATGGGCACGGGCGACGAGGCTGCCGCCGCGAGCGAGGCCAACTTCATCCCCTATGTGGAAAACGCGGAAGGCAAGTACACCTACGACGTGCCCGTTGACGCGCTCGACGAGGACACCGCCTGTGCCGCGTGGAGTATTAGAAAAGAGCAGTGGTACGACCGCACGCTTGTGTTCGAATCCGCCGGCGTCGATCTGCGCGCCGACGCACTGAAGTAACGCCATGCGGTCGATTCTTCCCAAGGGGGAAAACAGGAAGCGCCACGGCATCGCGGCGCGCGCGATCGCCTGCGTTCTCGTCGCCCTGCTCGCGCTTCCCTTCGCGGGGTGCAGTGCGAGCCCGAACGCGACCGGTGGCACGGCGGGCTCTCAGGAATACACTGTGAGTGTTTCGCTTTCCGGCGGGTCAGGGCGCGCAAGCATCGCCTCGCCCACCACAATTGTGAAGGATGGTGACACCTACACCGCGACCATCACCTGGTCGAGTTCGAACTACGACAAGATGACCGTCGACGGCGTGGACTACGCGCCCGTAAACGACGGCGGAAACTCCACGTTCGAGATACCCGTCACGCTCGACGAGGACATCGCCGTGTCGGCCGAGACCGTCGCCATGTCGACGCCGCACACCATCGACTACACGATCCACTTCGACTCATCCACCATGAAGGAGAAATCGGGCGACGAAGCAAGCGGCGGCTCCCCTGCGGGAACGGCTTCAAGCGCCGCGGCCGACTTCCACAACGCCGATTTGGGCTGTGGCTGGGAGCCGACGGGGGCACTTCACCTTGAATACGCCGAGCACTTCACTGTCGACGAGTTCGAAGGCGGCCTGCGGCTTATCTGCGTTTCGAATGGGGAACGTTTCCTCGTGGTGCCGCAAGATGCGAAGGTACCTGATGGGTTGAGCTCCGACATCGCGGTCATAAGGCGCCCCGCCGACAAGGTGTACCTTGTGTCGTCGGCGACGATGTGCCTGGTCGACGCGCTCGATGCGAACGACAATATCATCATGTCGGGCACGAAGGCCGACGATTGCTCGGTCGCGGGCTTCAAAAGCGCACTCGAAAGTGGGGCGATCGCCTACGGCGGCAAGTACAGCGCGCCCGACTACGAGCGAATATCGGCCTCGGGCTGCACGCTCGCCATCGAGAACACCATGATCAACCACACGCCCGATGTGAAGGAAAAGCTGCAGAAGCTCGGGCTCGTCGTGCTCACCGAACAGTCGTCGAGCGAGCCCGAAGCACTCGGGCGCGTCGAGTGGATTAAGCTTTTCGGCGTCCTATTCGACAAGGAAGACGAGGCCGCGCACCTGTTCAACGAGCAGAAGGCCCGCGTCGAGAAAACGTCGGGGCTCGCGTCGTCAGGTAAAACCGTGGCGTATTTCTACATTAACTCGAACGGGGCCGCCGTCACGCGGCGGGCGGGCGACTACGTGGCGCAGATGATCGAGCTTGCAGGCGGCAGCTATGCGCTCGATGACGCGCAGACGGCGTCGACGTCAGGTTCGTCAGTAACGCTCGAAATGGAGCGCTTCTACGCGACGGCGAAGGATGCCGACATCATCGTCTACAACGGCACCATCGACGAATCGGTTGCCACCTTGAACGACTTCGTAGGCAAAAACGCGCTATTGTCGCAGTTCAAAGCCGTGAAGAACGGCAACGTCTGGGTCACAAGCGCCGACATGTACCAGCAGATGACTTCCACCGCCGACATTATCGACGAGCTGCACGGGGCGTTCACCGGCGATGACGCGAGCGACTTCCATTTTCTGAGGAAGCTCGGCTAGCGCCATGAGAAGCCGGATTTCCATGGCATACGACGAATCGGGGCGCGCCGCGCGGTGTCGCGTCGTGACGGCGCTGCTCGCTGTTGCCCTCATCGTGCTCGTCGGGGCCAACCTGTGCATCGGGAGCGTGCTCGTGCCCGCAGACCACATCCCCGGCATCCTTTCGGGCGGCGCGGCCAATTCCATGGAAAGCCAGGTCATCTGGGAGATTCGCCTGCCGCGCGTGCTTTCAACCGTGCTTCTCGGCGGGGCACTTTCGCTCTCCGGGTTCCTGCTGCAGACGTTTTTCAACAACCCCATCGCCGACCCGTTCATCTTGGGCGTCTCCTCGGGCGCAAAGTTCGTCGTCGCGCTTACGATGATCGTACTTCTAGGCGCGAACCAGGCCATGTCCTCGCCGGCCATGGTGGCCGCAGCGTTTCTGGGCTCGCTTATCACCATCGGCTTCGTGCTCCTCATCGCACGGCGCATAAGTTCCATGGCCATGCTCATCGTGGCGGGTGTCATGGTGGGATACATCTGCTCGGCGGCGACGAACTTCCTCATCGCCTTCGCCGACGACCAGTCCATCGTGAACCTGCACAACTGGTCTTTGGGCAGCTTCTCGGGTTCGAGCTGGGACGACGTGGCGGTCATCGCGGTCGTGGTGATCACCGTGAGCGCATGCGTATTCGCGATATCGAAGCCCCTTTCCGCCTTCCAGCTGGGAGAAGCCTACGCGAAAAGCGTCGGCGTGAACGTCGCACGCTTCCGCGTGGTGCTCGTCCTTCTAGCGAGCATGCTCTCCGCCTGCGTGACCGCGTTCGCTGGTCCGGTGTCATTCGTAGGCATCGCGGTTCCGCATCTCGTGAAGTCGGCGCTAAAGTCGTCGAAGCCCATCCGCGTGATTCCTGCGTGCTTCTTGGGAGGCGCCATCTTCTGCGCGGGCTGCGATTTGATCGCGCGCACGCTGTTCTCTCCCGTCGAGCTTTCCATCAGCGCAGTCACCGCCATCTTCGGCGCGCCGGTGGTTATCGCGCTCATGTTGAAGAAGCGGGTGAGGTAGATGGGGGAATTCGTGCCGCGGCCCAAAACGCTCGGAGGGGACATTCCATGCTTAGACAGTCCTGAGCTCGCACGAAAGCGCCAGAAGGCACTTTCGGCTCGTGCGGAACTGCGCGTGGAACGACTCCTCCGAGCGGAGTCGAACCTCGAAGCCCCGATCGAAACGCAGGCTGACGGAGTGCCGCTTTTCCGCATAAGCGACCTGTCGGCGGGCTACGACAAGAAGGTTGTAGTCGAAGGCGTCGATCTGGAGGTTCGCGCGGGCGACGTCGTGGCGCTCATCGGGCCGAACGGCTCGGGCAAGTCGACCATCTTGAAAACCATCACACGCCATCTGGCACCGCTTGCCGGCGCGGTCGAGCTCGACGGGCGGGAGATTTCCCGATGGAAGACGGCGGAGTTCGCAAGGAACCTTGCCGTTATGCTGACAGATCGCCCCCGGACCGAGCTCCTCACCTGCCGCGATATCGTAGAGGCGGGAAGGCATCCCTACACCGGGCGAATGGGCACACTCTCGCCCGACGACCATAGTCGGGTCGACGAGGCCATGAAAACCGCACATGTGGAAGAGCTCGCCGAGCGCGACTTCATGCAGATAAGCGACGGGCAACGCCAGCGCGTCATGCTCGCACGCGCCATCGCGCAGGATCCGCGTGTGCTCGTGCTCGACGAGCCCACGTCGTATCTCGATATCCGCTACCAGATCGACCTGCTGCGAATACTTCGCCACCTTGCGAAATCGCGGAATGTGGCTGTCATCATGTCCATCCACGAACTCGAGCTCGCGCAGAAAAGCGCCGACAAGGTGATTTGCGTGAAAGACGGCCGGGTCTTCCGCGCCGGCGCACCCGAGGACATATTCACGCGCGAGACGATTGACGAGCTCTACGGCCTTCAACATGGCACCTTCAACGAGCGCTTCGGCAGCGTGGAAATTGGGCACCCGCACGGCGATGCGCACACGTTCGTCATCGCCGGCGCAGGTACGGGGTCGGCTGTGTTTCGCCAGCTCATCCGACAGGGCAAGGCGTTCTACGCGGGCGTTCTGCACGAAGGGGACATCGACTGCGAGCTCGCGCGCGACCTGGCGGCGGAATGCGTGGCCGAGCGCGCCTTCGAGCCGATCGGGGATAAAACCATAGCCCGCGCCAAAGAGCTCCTCCTCCACTGCGCGCGCCTTATCGTGTGCCCCGCCGCCTTCGGCACCATAAACGCCCGCAACGCAGAGCTCGTCGAGTTCGCACGCTCGCATGGTATCGCGGTCATGCGAGCGTGCGAAGGCACATCGGAGGATTCCCAATTGGAGTGAGAAGGATAAACTGGACTTTCATTTAAGGATCCTCAGGCTACAGCTCCTACGCCGGCGAGGTCTCCAAGGCGCCGGAGAACCTCGTGAACAGGAATTTCCACGCCGACGAGCCCAACCGGCTGTGGCTCACCGACATCACCGAGATCAGGCTCCCGGGCGGCGAGAAGGTCTACCTCGTGTACTGTCGGGATGGGCGCATCAAGAAGTCCCTCGAGTGGCTGAGCCCGATGGAGTACCGCAGGAAGCTTGGATACGCCTAGGCGCGGTCCAAGAAATCGTCCGCACCCCCATATGCTATCTAGCAGCAAAAACAGAAACTATTTAACCGCAACTCATTGAAGGGATGCTTGGGAACATATGCCGGCAGTAGGCCTAATCCAAGCGAGATTCCAGACTCGACAGGCCATTGAGTGTCAGGTCGTTGGCGACCTCCGAGACGCGCTCGATAGGAACCGAGCCGTCAGACAGCGCCCATGTGCGATAGATTCCGATAATACCCGACAGCAAAAACGCCAGATAGTAGTCGAACATCTCGTCCTTGAGACCTTGGGGCAGCAGATCGCGCTCGGCAATCTCGTGCTCGAGCGGCGCACGAAGACGAGCCATAAAATCATCGAGCGGAATGTTCTCGATCAGCTGACGATTGAGCACCAGGTTGTTGCACAGCGCCTCGTTAACGGTTTTAAAGAAGGTCGCCGCCGCGCCCAGGGCGCGCTCGTTGGTGTCACCGTCCATGGAAGCAAGCGTTTTCTCGACCGAGTCGACAATCATCTCCACCACATCGACGGCAATGGCATCGAGCAAGCCATCAACCGTACCAAAGTGCACGTAGAAGGTTTTACGGTCGACATTGGCCTCGCGCGCGATGGCACTCACCGTAATGTCTGCCAGCGGCTTTTCCATGAGCAAGCGCTCAAAAGCGGAAAGGATGGCATTGCGGCTGCGAACGATACGGCGATCAATACGCGGTTTACTGGTGGCCATGGGTGTGTCCCTTCGATATGCGAGCATTCATCAACAGATGAGAGATAATCTACGTAAGAGGATTATCTCTCATACAGCTCAAATATGCCCCGCATCATGAAGAACGCACGACTGTCCTACTGCGACTTAGGGTGCTTCTTCTTATTGAGTGCCGACGGAGATACGCGAATACCATCGCCTGTCTGGCGCACATAGGCTTTATGAGCCGGCTTAGCGGTCCCAGAAGCCTTCTGAGCGTGCTTCTTGGGATCAACGGTAACAGCATTCGTGGGGTGCGGCTTAGTGGGCGCAGAGGGCGTCTGAGGCGTGCGGCCGAGCTTGCGCATCACGCGATCCCAGCGCGCATGGATGCTCTCGTTGTGGGCACTCTTAAGTCCCAACAGGGGCGCAGCCAAAATGGTCGGCGCAATAAACGTAATGAGGCGCCACAGCAGATAGCCGGCGGTCGAAGCCGACCCAAAGAAATGACCCAAGAACAATGCAAAGCCGCCCTCAGCGCCACCAGTTCCACCGGGCAAGGGAACCGCAGAGCTCAGCAGCTGGACAAAAGCGCTCGCGGCCATGACCGAGAAAAAGTCGACTTCGTGGTGGCCAAAGGCAAGCATCAGGAAATACGGCACCAGATAGAAAAACGCGAGCTGCAACATGGTGATGACCACCGTGAGCAGCATGGACGAAAAGTGGCCGGCTGAAAGCTTGAACTTCTCGGAGAAAGAGTAGATCTCACCATCGACAAACGTGCGCCATCCCTCGATCTTAGTGGCCGAGACACCAATGCGCTCGAGCCAATTGATGATGCAATGGGCGACGCGCGTGACGGTCTTAGGCATGAGCGCGACGGCGAAGATGCCAAGCAAGATGCAGCAGTGTCCACCAAAGCTAAAGACACACAGCAGCGTCATGTCGCCATAGCGCTCGGCGAAAAACGGCATGCGAGCAAGCAGTAGGATAGCGCCCCAGGCAACTAGGCCAAACTGATACACAATAAATCGGGTGAACTGCGTGGCACCCGCTTCGCCCACGTTTTGCCCCGCTTTGGTCAGGCGGTAGATCTGGGCAGGCGTAGAGCCCATCATCATGGGCGTCAGGTTGCCAAAGAAAATACCGCTCGCCTCGACCGAAATGAGGTCGCGGATACCGACGGGCGAATTAGGATCGAGCCAGACGGCGATCGCATAGGCAACGATGCCAAAGAACAGGTACAGGAACATGCAAAAGCATGCAGCAACGAGCCACGGCGCCTGAACGCTCGACATGGCAGCCCAGAACTGTCCCATCTGACCGGTCACAATCAGATAAACGATATAACCCACCAGCACGACGCCGATAAAGATGGCGCCGCGGCGTGCGCTCTTATTGTCATCTCCGCCCGAGGCCTCAACCTCGACCTGGGGCTTAGACGTATGCTGAGAGGACTCCGTCATGAGACTCCTTCTAACAGTCAAAATATCTTGGATATTGTACCCGCAAGGACCATAAGCAGAACGCAAAGCTCTGGTTCAAACGGGAATTGCAGACGGTTGTTTGAAAATAAAAAACCCGGCCTTCCATGGGAAGTCCGGGTATCAGATGCGTGGTAGCCCGTACCAGATTCGAACTGGTGATCTCCGCCTTGAGAGGGCGGCGTCCTAAACCGCTAGACGAACGGGCCATAAGCCTCGGCAGAAAAGAAGTGGTAGCCCGTACCAGATTCGAACTGGTGATCTCCGCCTTGAGAGGGCGGCGTCCTAAACCGCTAGACGAACGGGCCATAAGCCTCGGCAGAAAAGAAGTGGTAGCCCGTACCAGATTCGAACTGGTGATCTCCGCCTTGAGAGGGCGGCGTCCTAAACCGCTAGACGAACGGGCCACATGACATCTGCACTGCCGTGCTGCGAGGAAATATATTACGGGACAAAAAACGACAGCGCAAGAAGAAATTCCAAATTGCCGACAAATTGTCGGCAGGTTATGGAACACGCAGGTAAACTGGGTGGCTAATTCAAGTTGAGATGGACCAAAAGAGCTTCGCGCTCGTTGGGAATGTTGTCTTCGATCACGGCGTCGAGGGCGGAGTTGAGAAGCCGCCCCAGTTCCGGCCCGGGCTTGACTCCAGCACGGATCAAGTCGCCGCCGTTGATGGCGAGCATCTTGAGCGTATAGGGCTCCCCCGCCTTCAGCAGCTCGTGCGACATCGCGCGCATCTCCTCAATCGTCTCAACGTAATAGAAGCACGACGGGGCCTTGCCGAGCGTGTCGGCACGCTTAAGATCCATGAGCTCGTCCATCAAACGCGGCGTGTCGACGCCCTCGCCCGAAAGCGCGCGCATCATATTGAGCAGGCAGGAGCGCTCGGGGCGCAGCGGCTTGTCGTGATATTTGATGAGCAGGCACACGTCGCGCACCAGGTCGTGCGAGAGCGCCAGGCGATCCATAATGACGCGCGCTTTCTTGGCGCCGAGCTCGGGATGACCGTAGAAGTGTCCGCTGCCGGCGTGATCGACCGTGAAACACTCGGGCTTGGACACATCGTGCAAAAACGCCGCCCACATAAGGCTCGACGAGGGCGCGACGCCGTCGCACAGCGCAAGCTCCCCTGCCACCGTCAGCACACGGGCGATATGCTCGTAAACGTTAAACGCATGATAGACACTTCGCTGATCAAAGCCGCGACCCGCTGCCAACTCGGGCACGGCGGCGCAGATGAGCTCGGGGTAGCGCAGCATGGCGTCTCCCCCATGACCGGTCGAAAGAATGCCCTCGAGCTCAATACCCACGCGCTCGCGCGCCACGGCGTCGAGCAGCGGCGCGCACTCGGCAAGCGCGCGCTTAGTCTCGGGCTCAATCATAAAGTCCAGGCGGCAGGCAAAGCGCACCGCACGCAACATGCGCAGGGCGTCCTCGTTAAAGCGACGCTTGGGATCGCCGACAGCGCGAATCAGCTTGCGCTCCAAGTCACCCTGGCCGTCGTAGCGGTCGACAAGCCCGCGCTCGGGATGCCAGGCCATAGCGTTGACGGTAAAGTCGCGGCGCGCCAGATCGTCCTCGAGCGAGGCGGCACGCTCCACACTCTGGGGATGGCGACCATCGGTGTAAAAGCCATCCAGACGGTACGTGGTGACCTCGATACGCTCGCCATCGGAAATAGCCGTGATTCCGCCAAATTTAATGCCCGACTCCACAACCGCGATGCCGGCGGCCTCGAGCGCCGCTTTGGACTCCTGCCACAGGCCGCTGCAACACATATCTACATCGTGGCTGGGGCATCCCATCAGCGCGTCACGCACCCAACCGCCCACATACCAGGCCTCAAGACCGGCATCCTCGAGGGCTCGCAACACGCGCAGAGAGGCGGCTGACGGCTGCGTGGCGTTGAGCGAAACATTGCACATTCCTGTGGCCTCCTGCGATTGCGGGTATATCGATTGACGGTTTCCAAGAAGTCTAGCAAGAAACGGGAGCGGGCGCACACGCAAACGCGTTTCAAGCACGATTGAATCCCAAGAGCTCTGCCACCGAAATGAAAAAGCACCCGCCTCGGTAATCCGAGACGGGTGCTCAACAAAGCAAGAAACCAAGGCCCGTACGTTGCGTTAGCAGACCTGACGGATGGCGATGCCCTTCTGATACTCATCGACCTTAGCAAAATCGCCCAAACCCGGGCACTCGACCACGTTGGCGCCGGTGGCCATCGAGAGGCGCAGAGCGTCCTCAACACGCTCGGGAGCGTCGTGCCACACGGACAGGAAGGCAGCGAGCGAGGAATCGCCGGCGCAGACCGTCGACAGCAGCTTGACCTCAAAGGTGCGGTTGGCAAACCAGATGTGCTCGCCGTTGGAGAAGTACGCGCCGTCGCCACCAAGGGTCAGCAGGACGTTCTTGGCGCCCTTGGCATGCAGCTCGGCCATCGCGCCCTTGACAGACTCGTCGTCGCCACCGCTCACCTTAATGCCAAAGATGTCGAGCAGCTCGTCGTCGTTGGGCTTAATGAGCAGCGGCTCCATGGCAATGAGGTCTGCCAGCTGATGGCTCGAGATATCGAGCACGAACTCAGCGCCTTTCGCCTTCACGCGGCGCAGGACCTCGGCCAGGAAGCCCTCGGAGGTGTTGGGAGGCAGCGAGCCGCTAATGACCAGGCAGGTCATGTCTGCGAGCGAATCGATAAGCTCAAACATCTCCTGCTCGTTGGCCTCGTTGATGGCGGCACCGGCGTTGACCATGTTGTACTCGGTGTCGGGGCCGGCGTTGAGGAAGACGTTGACGCGCGTGATGCCGTCGGTCCACACGGGCTTGACGGGCACGCCCAGGGCCTCGGCGCCCTTGACGATGAACTCACCCGAGAAGCCGGCAAAAAAGCCCAGGATCGTGGTGTCGACGCCGTAGTGATCGAGCGTGAACGAGACATTGAGGCCCTTGCCGTTGGGCGTATAGACCGCGTTGCGCGTGCGGGTGACGGTGTTGGCCGAAAGGCCGTCGCAGGCGATGTTGTAGTCAATGGCGGGATTTGCAGTGAGCGTATAAATCATGAATGTTCCTTTCACGAAGCAACGTGTTAATGAAAGTATATTCCACGTATCGGTAAAAGGCTAGGACAACTCGGCGAACGGTGTGAAAGCGATGAAGTACGGCAGGACACCTCTCCCCCATGGCGGAACAAAAAGGCGCCCCAGCCGAAACCGGGGCGCCGCATGCGCACGAATATGTCGCGTTTCGATTACTGACGATCGAGCTTGCGGACAGCAACGCGCTTGCTGTACTCATCGACGTGGCCGAAGTCGCCGATGCCGACGGACTCGGCAACGTTGGCGCCGGTGGCCATAGCGAGCTTCATGGCCTCCTCGACGTTGTCGCGATCCCTGTACCACTTGTGCAGGAACGCAGCGAGGGTGCAGTCGCCGGCGCAGACGGAAGAGACCAGCTTGATGTTGAACTCACGCTTGGCATACCAGATGTCCTCGCCGTTGGAGAAGTAGGCGTCACCGCGGCTACCACGGGTGAGCAGCACGTTCTGGACGCCAGCCTCGTGAGCCAGCTTCATGGCAACGCGGACCTCGTCGTCGGTGTCGACCGGCACGCCGAAGATGGCCTTCATCTCGTGATGGTTCGGCTTGATGAGCAGCGGCTTCTTGTGAGCGAGCTCCTTGAGCTTGTCGGAGGACAGGTCCAGGACGACGTCGGCGCCACGGGCCTGAGCGTGCTCCATGACCTGAGCCAGGAAGTCGGGCGTAGCTTTGGGAGGCACGGAGCCGGAGACGATCAGGCACTCAAGGTCGCCCGCGGTGTCCAGGATGTTGTAGAGCTCCTCCTGGTGCTGCGGCGTGATCGGAGCACCAGGGTTCAAGATGCCGTACTCGTGCTGGCCATCGTTGACGTAGGTGTTGATGCGCGTGATACCGTCGGTCCAGACCGGGCGGCAGAGGCAACCCAGGTTCATGACCTCCTCGACGATAAACTTGCCCGTGAAGCCGGCGAAGAAGCCGAGCGCGACGGTGTCGACGCCCATCTTCTTAAAGGCGAAGGACACGTCGAGGCCCTTGCCGTTAGCCGTGTAGCTGGCCGAGCCGGTGCGGACGTTCTCGTCGGGCTCGAGCGGAGAGCTCGAAACCGTCATGTCGACAGCCGGGTTAGCGGTTAGCGTGTAGAACATTTACAGTACCCCCTGTATATGTGAGGGCCGCGTGGTCGGCCCATTCCAACCACGCGGTTACCTCTGATACCAAATTAGCGAGCTGCGGACTCGAGCAGTGCCTTGACCTCGGCAGCGGTGTTGCAGGCGAGCGCCTTCTCGGCGAGCTCGTCGCACTCGGCCTTGGTCCACTGGCTGATGGTCTTGCGGGCGCGCAGGATGGACGGAGCGCTCATCGAGAACTCCTCCAGGCCCCAGCTGATCAGCAGCGGCTCGAGCAGCGGATCGGCAGCAGCCTCGCCGCACATACCGACCATGATGCCGGCCTTCACGCCGCTCTCGATGATGTTCTTGAGCGAGCGGAGCACGGCGGGATAGTAAACCTGGTACAGGTTGGAGATGGTGTCGTTACCACGGTCGGCGCACATGGTGTAGCCAATCAGGTCGTTGGTGCCGATGGAGAAGAAGTCGGCGACCTCGGCCAGGCGGTCGGCGAGCAGCGAGGCGGCAGGCGTCTCGACCATGATGCCGACCTCGATGTTCTCGTTGAACTTGCGACCCTCTTCGGTCAGCTCGGCCTTGCACTGCTCGACAAGCTCCTTGACAGCCAAGACCTCCTCGACACAGGTGACGAGCGGGATCATGATCTTGACGTCACCGAAGGCGCTAGCGCGCAGCAGGGCGCGGAGCTGGACCTTGTACTGGTCGGGGTTGGCCAGGCAGTAACGCACGGCGCGGAAGCCCATGAAGGGGTTCTCTTCCTTGACCATGTGCAGGTACGGAATCTCCTTGTCGCCACCCACATCGAGCGTGCGGATGATGACCGGAGCGCCCTTGAGCGCGCTGGCGACCTTACGGTAGGCGTTGAACTGCTCCTCCTCGGAAGGAAGCTCGGCGGAGTCCATGAACAGGAACTCGGAGCGGAACAGGCCAATGGCCTCGGCGTCATGATCGAGCGCGTTGGGTACATCATCGGGGTTACCGATGTTGCAGGCGATGATCTTCTTGATGCCGTCGGCAGTCACGGACGGCTTGCCGCGGAAGGCCTCGAGAGCCGCCTTCTCGGCAGCGAAAGCCTCGGCCTTGGCAGTGTAGGCGGCGAGCGTCTCCTCATCGGGATCGGCCTCAACGATACCCTTGCCACCGTCAACGACAACGGTCATGCCGTTGCGCAGTGCGGTGCAGCTGTTGGAAACCGAAAGGACGGCCGGGATCTCGAGGGCGCGCGCGATGATCGCGGAGTGTGACGTGCGGCCACCGGTCTCGGTGACGATGCCGGCAACATGGGCCTTATCGATCGTGGCGGTCATGGACGGCGTGAGGTCGTGCACGACAACGACGGTATTCTCGGGCAGGACGGAGAGGTCGACGACCTCCTTGCCCAGCAGCTCGGCCAGAATACCGGTGCGGATGTCGGCGATGTCGGCCGCGCGCAGACGGAACATCTCGTCGTCCATGGACAGGAACATGTTCTCGAACATGGTCGAGGTGTCCATGAGCGCCTGCTCGGCGCAGGTGCCGCCGTCAATGGCGGCGTTGATGGCGTCGGTCATGCCCGGATCCTGAGCCAGGACAATGTGTCCGCTCATGATCTCGGCCTCGGCCTCGCCCACCGTCTCCTTCATGTGGTCGGCCTGAGCCTGGGTCTTCTCGCAGAAGACCGAAAGAGCGGTCTGATAGCGCTCCTTCTCTGCTGCCGAATCAGCAACCTCGTGCGGCTCAAACGTCAAGTCGGGATCGACGGCGACCATGACGGTGCCGATACCGATGCCCTCGGAAGCGTTGACTCCCTGATACATTCCCATTCCTCTCTCCGTGTCATGTGATAAAGCGTTTTGCCATATCCATGACAAAAGAGCGCAGCTACCTTAAAACAGGTCACTGCGCCCCCAAATATGAACTTAGTTGTTCAACATGCGACCCGTTTGAGTTCTACTCGCCAAGACCGCTCTTGATGAGCTCGATGGCAGCAGCCAGAGCCTCGGCCTCGTCGGCGCCGTCGCACTTGACCTCGACCTCGGTGCCGCAGGGGATACCAGCAGCCATGAGGGCCATCGGGGACTTGCCGTTGACCTCCTTCTCGGGGGTGACGACCGTCACATCACAGGCGTACTTGCCCATGGTGGAGGCAAACAGACCAGCCGGACGCATGTGCAGACCCTGAGGATTAACGAGGGTAGCCTTCTCAGAAACCATAATTGACTCCTTTTTTGTGTTTAACCCCTGTCATGCATGTGGCAGGAGTCAGATTCACGACGTTGTTTATATTAACTCACATCAAACGGTTTTTCATTGTGTTTCGCACGAATTGTTGGACAGATGTCGTTCGCTGTCCGCTCGCCTGCCGGGCGGGGCGATTAAGTTTGCTGCTCTACAGTCCTGCGCAAGACGGAAAGCACATTAAGTGCTTTCCTTTGCGTGCGGAACTCGCGACAAACTTAATCGCCCCGCCCGGCAGGCGAGCTGCGGAAACTCGGTCGGTCCAGAGCAATATCGCGCAAACGGAATTCTGGCTGAATAACTGTTTGCATGGGAGATCTGGTTGATGCGGTCATCTCTGCCCTCTTGTGGACTGAGGAGTGTCCCAAACTGCCGGCAGAAAAGGAACGTCCCTAAGTGCCGAATTGGGATGAAAAAGGCGGAGGCCCTGGAGAGGGTCTCCGCCTTTGTTACAGGGGGCGATGGTATTCGCGTGTTGCGGGATTAGACCAGGCGGGCGTTGATCGTCTTGGCGATCTCGGCGGCGTCGGTGGAACCCTTGACGGTGGCACGGAAGTCCTCGTCCATGAGCGCCTCGGCGACCTTGGACAGGATCTTGAGGTGCGTGGTGCCAGCCTGTGCACCTGGGATGAGCAGAGCGATGGCCACGTTGACGGGAGCGCCGTCCATGGTATCCCAACCGGTCACGCCGGACTCATCCTTAACGACGATGACGGCAGCCTCGGTAATGGCGTCGGACTTGGCATGCGGGATGGCGAAGCCCTCCATCATGCCCGTGGTACCCTCGGCCTCGCGGGCCAGGAAGGCGTTCATCACGGCGTCGGCGTCGCTGGCGATACCGGCCTTGACAGCCTGGTTGGAAACGAAGCTCAGAGCCTCGTCACGAGAAGCGAAGTCCTCGGCGACAAAGACGTTCTCAACCTTCACGAAGTCGGCAGCCTCGGCCTTGGGGGCCTCGACGGCAGCGGCCTTGGGAGCCTCAACCGGCTTGGCTGCAGGAGCGGCCTTCTGGTTCTTCTCGAAGTCGTACTTCTTGAAGGCTACGAACAGGATGCCACCGACCACAGCGCCGATGAGGATCGCGAGGACCCACAGCGGACCGTTCTCGACAACGGGCAGGACCAGGAAGCCACCGTGAGGCGCCGGATCGTGAACGTTGAACATAATGGTCAGGATCGAAGCGATAGAGGAACCGAGCATCATGATGGGCATGACCGGCCAGATGTTCTTGGTCATGAACGGAATGGCGCCCTCGGTGATGTGGGTGCAACCAAGGATGAGGTTGACGATACCGGCGTCGTGATCCTCCTGGCTGAAGTACTTCTTGCCGACAACGACGGCGAAGGTGGTGATCAGCGGCGGAACGATGCAAGCTGCGGAGACGGCAGCCATGAAGTTGGTGCCGAAGTTGTAGGTGTCGGTGCCGACACCGGCGGCCAGGGCCTCGGTGAGCATAGCGGTACCGGTGACGTAAGCAGCCTTGTTGACCGGGCCGCCCATGTCAACGGCGCACATGCAGCCGATGGCAAGGCCCAGGACAATGGCGCCAGAGGCAGACAGACCCTTGAGGAAGTCCATCATGGCGGTGTTGATGGCAGCCATGGGGCCGGAGATGCCGAGCATGACCAGGCCGACGATGGCAGTCGAGAACAGCGGGTACAGGAAGATAGCCTTGAGGCCGTCCAGATTCTTGGGCAGCTTGGAGAAGACCTTCTCGAGCAGCAAGATGACATAGCCAGCGAGGAAACCGCCGACGATGCCGCCCAGGAAGCCGAAGCCCACGCCGGCGCCACCGGCGTCGATCATGCCGGTCTCGGCGTTAACGGGCAGGCCCTGGATGGCGATCATACCGGCAACAAAACCGGGGACGAGCGCCGGGCGCTTGCCGATGGACTCGGCGATGTAGGCGGAAAGCACGGGAACCATGAGGTTCATGGCGATGCCGCCGATGATCTTGAGCATAGCAGCAAAGCTGTTGTAGTCAGACGCCGTCGAATCGAAGGACGTGATGCCCCACAGGAACGAGACGGCGGTCAGGACACCACCAGCGACGACGAAGACCAGCATGTGGCTGACGCCGTTCATGAGGTGCTTGTAGATGATGTGGCCGATGGACTCCTTCTCCTCGACCTCATCCTCGACATCGGCAGCAGCCGCAACCGAGTCGTCACCCTTGGCGGCGAGCGCGCGGTCAATCAGCTTACCGGCGGCCTCGACGGACAGGGCCTTGGAAACACCAACGGAAACCATGCGCTTGCCGGCGAAACGCTCCGCCTGGACATCCTTATCGGCTGCGACGACGACGGCCTTGGCACCGGCGATCTCGCTCTTGGTGAGCTCGTTCTCGACACCGACCTGGCCATGGGTCTCGACCTTAATAGTCAGACCTCGCTCGGCAGCTGCCTTCTCCAGCGCCTCCTTCGCCATGAAGGTGTGCGCGATGCCGGTCGGGCAACCGGTAGCGGCGATGATGTCAAACTTAGCCATGTGTCCCTCCTTCTTGAGTACTGCGCCCGCAGGCGCTCCCCTACACGCGCATCCTTGCGCGCTTTTCCACAACTGAAAGATACCAACCTACCGTCCGCGTGAGAAGAGACAAGGCGCAATTCTCCGGTGAAAGGTTCTTTCATAACCGTAAACGGTAAGTGAAAGTTTACCATCAACACTTGAAACGGCAAGGTGTATCTTGTAATTGAAAATGCCCGTATACTATGGCATTGCAAATCAAGTTAGATTTTCATGCCAACCAGGAGCCATCCATGACCGATAGTAGCAAGAGCGCACTTTCCCTCATTAGTACCCACCAAGGATACAGCGAGTCCGAGCAGCGCATTGTCGACTATATATTGGAGCACCAGTCCGAGGCGCCGCGCCTGACGGCCGCCCAGCTCTCACGAGCCGCCGCCACGTCCGAGGCGACAGTTTCGCGCTTCTGCCGCAAGCTGGGCTTTGGCAGCTTCCGCAGCTTTCAGTTTTCGCTGGCGAGGGATTTGGAAAGCCAGCGCAACGAAGGCCTGACCGACGAGGTCTCGCTCGACAATATGGAGCAGAGTCTCAAGAACATCCTGGCTGCCAAGGTGAGCGAGCTTAATGCGACCATCGACGGGATCGACCACGATACGCTGGCGGCTGTTGTGCATGCCCTTAAGCATGCAGGGGTTATTGAGTTTGCAGCTGTAGGCAATACGAACGCGGTCGCGCTCGATGCGACGTTTAAGTTTTCGCAGCTGGGCCTGCGTTGCATGGCGAGCACCATTAGCGAGACATCAATCGGCTTTGCGCTCACGTTACGACCGGGTGACGTCATCGTGCTAATCTCAAACTCCGGCAAATCGCGCCGACTGAATCGCATGGCAAAAGCGGCTCGCAACTGCGGCGCAACCGTAGTCGTCATCAGCAGCGACAGCAAATCCCCGCTCGCGCGTCTGGCAGACTACACTTTTAATACCGTCAACCACGAAGCGCTGCTGACGACAGGCGACTTTGCGTTTTCTAAGATCAGCGCCACGATGATCATCGAAGTTATCTACAACTTCCTGCTGCCCGAGATTGAAGACGCCCGAGAGCATATCAGCTACTACGAGGAGCTCATCCAACCGGATAAGGTCGTAGAGTAAAACGCGTAGTGGGACAAAATTTCAGTCTATTTTGTCCCACCAACACCGCTGATACGACCTAAGCTCGAGCTTCTTCGAGCATCTGCTTGGCGTGCGCTAGGCTTGCCTCGGACTGATCGCCGCTCAGCATGCGGGCGATCTCGCCGGTACGCGCTTCGCCGGTTACCTCGTCCAAATGCGTCTGGGGAACATCGCCCGGCTCCTTGCTGACAACATAATGCTTATCAGCCATGACGGCGACCTGCGCCAAGTGGGATACGACAATCACTTGATGCGTAGCGGCAAGATCTGCCAGCACACCAGCAAGAGCACGAGCCGTAGAGCCGCCGACACCGGCATCGACCTCGTCAAACACCAGCGTATCGACACCGTCCGCGTTACCGAGGACAACCTTGCTCGCCAGCATGACGCGGCTGAGCTCGCCGCCCGACGCAATGCGGCGCAGGGGACGCGGCGTCAAGCCGGCACCGCTGCGATACAAAAGCTCGTAGCTCGAAGGACCCGCCGGCGTCCACTCGGCGCGCGGAAGATCACGCGACTCCCAAACGAGCTCGGCGCCGCCCATCTCCAAGCGTGCCATCTGACGACCAACCTCGTGGCAGAAGCGCGGGGCGGCGGTATTCCGCGCGCGCTTGAGCGCCTTGGCAGCAGCAAACAGCTCGCGCTCGGCGCTCCCGAGTGCCTCGCGCGCCTTTTTGATCTGCTCGTCGCCATCATCGACCAGGGAAAGGAGCTCTTGCGAGCGGTCGCGCATGGCAAAGACATCGTCCATGGTGGGACCCCACTGACGCAACAGGCCCTTGAGGTCGGAATACCGCTCACGCATGCGAGCGAGCTCGCGGGGGTCGAAGGCGACGCCATCGCGATAGGCACGAAGCTCGTTCGCGCTATCCTCAAGGGAGATACAGGCATCCGAAAGCGCATCGGCAATGTCGCCCAGTTTGCGATCGACGGTAGCCATACGGGAAAGCTCTGCCACGGCGCTGTTCACGGCATCGAGCGCTCCCCCTTCGGCGGCAAGCGATGCATGGGCATCGTTAGCCGTGGCAACCAGTACCTCAGCATGTTCGGAGCGCGGCAGCAGTTCCTCGAGTTCCTCATACTCGCCTGGCTTGGGGTCGACCTCGGTGATACGCTCGAGGGCAAAACGCGCTTCCTCGACGCGACTCCCCTGCGCACGCGAGGCCTCCTCGACGCGACGGACCTCCTTGGCAGCCGCGCGCGAGGCTTTAAAGCAGGCGCGGTACGCATCCAGCGCCTCAAGCGCAGAGCGCCCCGCCCACGCATCGACCATCGCAACGTGGTGCGCCGGATCGAGCAAACGCTGGTGCTCGTGCTGACCGCACAGATCCATCATCACGCCGACGCGCTCCGAAAGCTCGCGCACACTGGCGATACGGCCGTCAATCTTCACGCGGCTACGGCCCTCGGCAGAAAGGCTACGCTGTACGGTGAACCCCTCCGTGTCGTGCGGCCCGTCGAAGAGTCGCGCCTCGACGCTCGCCAGCGCCTCGCCCTCGCGCACGGTCGAAGAATCCGCACGCTCGCCCAATATGAGCTTGAGCGCCGAAAGCAGCGCGGTCTTGCCGGCACCGGTCTCGCCGGTCAGGACAGTCAGGCCGGCACTCGGCACCAGCGTCGCCTCGCGAATGAGTGCAATGTTGGAAACCTGCAGCTCATCGATCATGGCGCACTCCGTAGAACACGCGGCTCACCGAGTTATAGAAGCTCTCGGGGCCGTAATCCAGCAGCAGCACATCGCCGGGACCGCGACGCACGGCCACGCTCTCGACCGTGCCATCGCAGGTAATAAACTGTCCGTCGATGGCAATCGCCGGCACGCTCGGGCGATCATCGGACATAAAGATCTCGACGACATCACTCGGCGAGGTCAAAAAAGCGCGAGCCTGAATGGTATGCGGGGCGATGGGCACACAGACCATGCCCGTATAGTCAGGGCTCACGATGGGGCCACCGGCGCTGAGCGCGTAACCCGTAGAGCCAGTCGCCGTCGACACGACGACACCGTCACCGCGCAGGCGATCGATATGATGGCCGGACACCGTGATGTCAAACTCAACCATATCGGACAGGGGACCGCGCGTAAGTGCCATATCGTTGAGGGCAAACGTGCGCACGACATCCTTGGTGCCGTCTTCGCGCACCGAAACGATATCGGCGGCGATGGTGGCGCGGCGGCTCACGTGGAGCTCGCCGGACAGGGCATCGCTCACAACCTGCAAAATGTCGCGCTCCTCGGGACTCGCGGCCGTCAAAAAGCCCAAATGACCATAGGAAAGACCGAGGATAGGAATCTCACGATGATTGAGGATGCGGGCAGCGCGCAGCAACGTACCATCGCCGCCGAGCGTAATGACCAGATCGGAGCCATCAATATCAGGCGTGCTTTGAATCTTCGATCGCTGGTCGGCAGCCCATGCGACCTCATAGCCCTGGCGCGAAAGCCAAAGCTCGAGCATCAGGCCGCTCTCGACCGCCTCTTGCTTGTAGTAATTGGGAACCAGAAAGACCTTCATAGCGTTGCAGCTTTCTCGCTCAAAACCGATACCTGGGATTGCAGCTCATCGTCGGCGCGCTCCCCGGAGGCAAACCTTGTGCCGTACAGGAAAAACTCAACGTTGCCCTTAGCGCCATGAATGGGCGACACGCACACGTCGCGCGGGAACAGCCCCTTGGCGGCAAAGAGCTCAATCACCGCCACGAGCGTATCGCGACGGACGGCAGGGTCGGTCACGATACCGCCCTCGCCCACCAGCGCAGCCGGCGCCTCAAACTGCGGCTTTACGAGCGTGCAGAACGAACCCGAAGGCTTCAGGCACGCCAGCACGGCGTCGATGATATTCGCGATGCTGGTAAACGAGACATCACATACAGCAAGGTCGATGGCACCGGCATAGCCAAGCTCAGGCAGCTGCGTCACGTTGGTGCGCTCATGCAACGTCACGCGATCGTCCTGACGCAACGACCAATCGAACTGGGCGCGACCCACGTCCACCGAGACAACGGTCGCAGCGCCGCGCTTGAGCAGGCAATCGGTAAAGCCGCCGGTAGAGCAGCCCACATCCAGACAAGCAAGGCCCGTCGGATTGATGCCAAACGCATCAAGCGCGCCTTCGAGCTTAAGCCCGCCACGACCGACATAGGGAATACGCCCCTTCACGTGCAGCGGCAGGCCGGGGGTCACCTTAAGACCCGGCGAAGTCAAGCGCTCGCCGCCGCTCGAGACCAAGCCGGCCATAAGAGTGCGAAGGGCATCCGCGCGATCGGCGCAGATGCCCTGTGAAATCAGTTCGTCATCAAGACGCACACGTTTCATGAATGCCATCAACCATTCGTATTCGGAGATGCGGCCTAGCTATCCTGGGATTCGTTTGCCGCATCCTCATCGTATTCCTGCTCGAGCTTATCGGCCTCACGCGGCGTCAGCTCAAACTTGTCGACCATATCGACAGCGCGGGAGCCCAGCTCAATCGCCTCGTCAAACAGATCGAGCGAACGCTCCAAGGACGTATCCTTGGAGCGAACGGTAGCGATGATCTGGTCCAGACGGTCCGAGATCTCGTCAAAGTTGCGGACGGAACCCTCTGGCATGGCTACTCCTCGACGGAGTCGGCCTCGACGGCCTCAGCAGCGTCCGCATCCTCGGCAAGTACACCAGCCTCAGCCTGGGCAACCGCAACCTTTGCGGCAGCCTCTGCAGTCTGGGCCTCCTCGCGAGCGCGATCTTCGGCCAGCAGCTCTTGGTACAGGTCCTCGCCCGGCAGCTCCTCGCTACGAGCGATCTTGCCCAGCACGCCGTTGACGAACGACGCGGACTGGTCGGTGCCATAGGCCTTGGCAAGCTCGACGGCCTCGTTGATCACGATGGCGTCCGAGACCTCCTCGTCGGTGAGGAAACGCATCTCGTAAACGGCGATACGCAGCAGATTGCGGTCGGCGCCGGGCATGCGCATAAGATCCCAGTTTTTGGCAACGGAACGCAGAGCGCAGTCGATGCGGTCGATATGCTCGTAAGCACCGCGGCACAGCTCCAGCGCATAGGGGTCGAGGGGACCCTTCGAGATCAGGAAATCGCCCTCGAGGACGCGCTCGAGCGGGCTGTCCGTGGCCTCGGCCTGGAACAGCAGCTGCAGCGCCTGACTGCGGGCAAGCGTGCGCCCGCGATAAACCTTAAGGCTCAAAGGTTACTCCTTGGGGAAAACGAGGCCGTCGATACAAACGTCAACGCGCTCGACCTCGACACCCACCTGGGCATCGATGGCGGCGACTACAGCGGCGCGAACGGCCTCGGCGAGTTTCTTGAACGGATAGCCAAAGAACACCACGACACGCACGGTGAGCGCGAGCTTGTCGCCGACGACCTCGGCCTCGACCGCCGGCTCGGAAGCCGGGGCCTTGGACGAGAGCATCATGGAGACAAGGTTGGTGGCAAGGTCCTTGACGCCAACGGAGGCGATGCCCTCGACATCGGACACGGCGCGCGAGACGATGGCGGTCAGAACATCGGGCGAAATGCCGATGCCGTCAATCTTGATTTCCTGGGGCATGAGTCCTCCTAGAAGAGTTGGTTGCTAGACGCGGGAGACGAACTTGCCGTCGCGGGTGTCAACCTTGATGACCTCGCCCTCGTTGAGGTACATGGGGACCTGGATGACAGCGCCGGTGTCGATCGTGGCCGGCTTGGTGGAACCCTGGACGGTGTCGCCCTTAAAGCCCGGGTCGGTCTGGACGATGGTGGTCTCGATGAACATCGGCGGAGTCACGCCCATGAGCTCATCGTCGGCGAAGAGCAGCTGGCAGATGTCGTTCTCGCGCAGCCACTTGGAGTTCTCGCCCACCATGTCCTCGGGAACGGGAACCTGCTCATAGGACTCGTTGTCCATGAAGATGTAGTCGGTGCCATCGTTGTAGAGGTACTGGAACTCACGGGTGGTGAGCATGACGCTCTCGAACTTGGTGCCGGCGTTGCAGGTGTTCTCGACGACGCGGCCGCTCTTGATGTCGCGGGTCTTGTAGCGCACAAACGCGCCGCCCTTGCCCGGCTTGACATGCTGGAACTCGACGATGGTGTAGACCTTGTCCTTGATGCGGAGACCGAGGCCGTTCTTGAAGTCGGCGGTAGAAATGGTAGGCATAGCGACCTTTCTTGTTATGGGCAGAACGCACAAGCGTCCAAATTACATACGACCAAAATTATACACTTGCAGACGGCGCCTGCAGCGAGCGCATAAAAAGAGAACGCGGGGCGCCCGAATTGCTCCGGAGGCCCCGCCCCAAACTATCTACCGAAGTAGACTAGCAATCGATGACGTGAAGGTCATGCGGCGTCTTGGTGAAGGGCTCGTAACCGTTCTCGGTGACCACGCCGTAGTCCTCCAGGCGCACGCCGCCCACGCCGGGCAGGTAAACGCCGGGCTCCATGGTGATAACCGAGCCGACCTCGATGATGTTTTTGCTGCGGTTGAAGTTGGGCAGCTCGTGGATGTCGATGCCGACGCCGTGGCCCAGACCATGGTTGTAGTAATCGCCATAGCCGGCATCGCCGATGATCTTCTTGGAAAGCTTGAAGATATCGTTGCCCTCGACGCCCGGATGAATGGCGGCGACGCACTCTTCGTGGGTGCGGCGCACGAGCGCGTACAGGTCGAGCTGCTCCTGGGTGGGCTCACCCATCACGACGGTACGAGTCATGTCGGAACGGTAATCGCAGTAGCCCGCGCCGTAATCCATCAGGACAAAGTCGCCCTTCTCGATCACGCGGTCGCTCGGGACGGCATGCGGGTTGGCGGTGTTGGGACCGCTCGCGACGATGGAGCCAAAGGCTAGGCTGTCGGCGCCGTTGGCGAACATAAAGTTTTCGAGCTCGTTGCGGACCTGCTTCTCGGTCATACCGGGCTTAATAAAGCCGAGCATATGCTGGAAGGCGGCATCGGTGATCGACTGCGCATGGCGCATGAGCTCGATCTCCTCGGCATCCTTGATGGCGCGCATCTTGCGGATGTCGTCATGCATCAGCGGCAGCATGCAGGCTACGGAGCGATCCTCAAGGCCACGCTGAATGCCCTGATAGAAGTTGATCTGCATGTCGTCCTCGACGGCGCAGACGCGGCACTTATTGGCCGCGATCTTGCCGGCGACCCAGCCGGGGATGGTGCCCTCGTCCATGTCGTAGACCCAGGGGCTGCCGGCGGGCGTATTCTCCTCAAAGCTGTTGAGGTAGCGCGAGTCGGTATGGAACAGGCACTGGTCGGCCGTAATAAACGCGGCGTGCGGGAACTCGAAGGTGTAGTCGAAGACGCCCTTCACGCCCGTAAGCCAACGAAGGTTGGCCTCGTCGCGCACCACGATGGCGTCGTAGCCGCGCTCAACCATCAGGGCGCGGACACGCTCGATACGACCGGCAGGACCGGCAGCAAACTCAGACATGCAGATTCCTTTCTTATTGTCCTCATAAAAGCGGGACGGGCCTCGATCGGAAGATGAAATCGCATGCGATCCGCAACCGATTGAAAACCCGCCCCTCAACATGATACGAAAGACAATGGATGTCAATAAATCCTAGAGAAGATCTTTGCGAGAAGCCAAGTATGCGTGAGCATGGCGGTCGAGAACCTCGTCCTCAACGCTCGTTAGACGAATGGCGCCGAGCGCCGCGGGCAGCGGCAACATGCTGCGATTCGAGCGAGCGAATTGCTGCCTGCGGAACTCCTCGATAAACGCGGTGGGCTCCAGGTCGAAGGCAAGCTCCTCGATGCCAAAGTCCTCCAGGCAGTCATCGACCTCAAACACATAGTCGATATCAAAGTCGCAGGCATCATGTGCCAGGCGCGCCTCAAAGCGCATACCCTCGGAAAGGAGCTGGTATGCGGAGACGTGTGCCACGGCATCACCCAGGCAGGTGCGAAGGGTGCGCTCCCCCGTCTTGCCAAAATCGAGCGCATGACGAGCGCTCGGGTTCGTGGCCATCAGTACGTCCTTGCGGGCAGTCTGAGACCATTGAACAGCATTGACGAGGGCGACCTCCTCGCCCTCGAGAATCTCGGGGACGGTCTCAGTAAACTGATTCCAGCGGGACTTGCTGCTCGAAAGCATGGTGCCAACAAGTACCGCATAGCCGAGCTTGAGGTCCTCGGGGTCCGCCTCGCGAACAAGGTCGAGGTCACACACGACCAAGCCCGGCTCGGGACGGAACGCGATAGCGGGAAGCGCATTCGCCGACGAAGCGACGAGCGGCTCCATCGTCGTAGCGACCGTGAGCATAGCGTCGAAGGTCGTCGGCAGCAGTGCACACTCGGTACGACCGCACCACTGGTTGGCGCACCAGCAAACAACCGAGCAGGAAGCGGCATCGCCAACGGCAACAACCAGGTCATCGCAGGTAATACCGTTAGCCGACAGTGCGCCAAAGACAGCATCGGCGTCAGCCAAGGTCGCGCCATCAGGCGAAACCTCGAGAGACAGCTGCGAGACGGCAAAGCCCGCATCGACCAGTGCATGATCGACGACCTCACCAAAGCGCTCAGACACGGCTGCATTCAAAACAACCATCGCACGCTTGGGCTTGCCCACAGCAGAGGCAAACATGCGCGACAGCTCCTCATACGCGCCAAGCCCGACACGAACATCGACGCTGCGGTTTTGGAAATTGATGAGTTGACGGCGAATCATAGCAATCCACGCTCCAAAAGCATCTCGGCACAAAGGTACGAAACATCCTCAAAGGACTTATTGCGGATATCGAGGGTAAGATCGGCAGCTTGGCGATACAGCGGACGTCGATGCTCGAACAGGCGCGCCGCATGCTCAGGCGAGCGGAAATCGGGACGCGTGTCAGAGCGGCGGATCTGGCGCATCGAGTCCTCAAAGTCACCCTCAAGGTACACGCAGGTACCCATCTGGTGCATGAGCTCGATATTGACCGGCGTCTCGACAATGCCGCCACCGCACGAAACCAGCAGGCTGCGCTCACTTTGGAGCGAGCGGAGCGCCGAGGTTTCGAGCTCGCGAAAACGCTCCTCGCCCTCGGTCTCAAAAATCTCGGTTACCGATTTGCCGCAACGACGCACGACCAGGCGGTCGGTATCGATAAACCGACGCTTGAACATGGTGCCCACGTTGCGCGCGAGCGTCGATTTACCCGCACCCAAAAACCCGATAAAAAAGATATGGTCGCAGCCGTGCTTGGTGTGCTGGGACATGACGAAACCTATTCCTCGCAGGGAAGGTCGCGCAGGGCCCGGCGCTCAAAAATACGGAAGATCTGCGTATACCACAGGTCCTGAGTTGCCTGCGGCTTTACCAAAATCGTATCGACGCCGGCAAAGTTACCGCTCCACACGTCCGTGTACAGCTGGTCACCGATCAGCACGGCCTCATCGGCCGTGGCACCCAGGCGCTTAAGGCCCGCTTTGAGGGCAAACGGCGCGGGCTTCATGGCATGGCTGATGGCCTCGAGCCCCAGCTCGCGCGCCGACGCCATAACCTGGTCGCGATGCCAGTTGTTGGACACCATGCACAGCTTAAAGCCCTTGGCATGGGCGGCCTCGAGCCAGGCAGAGACCGCAGCGGGTACCTGCTCGGTATCACGTGGCACCAGGGTATTATCGCGATCGAGCAGAATGGCGCGCTTGCCGTCGGCCCAAAGGGTATCGAGGTCGATGCGGTCGACCGAGGCAACATATCGTTTGGGGCTAAAAATCCTCATGTTTAATTCCAAGACTGTTGGTGCTCTTCGTAGGTCTGAGAGAAATACTCCTCGTCCTGCGTAATGTAGAAATACAGGTCATCGGAGTCGGTCGGCTCAAGCGTGGCCTTGAGTGCCTCGAGCGACGGAGAGCAGATGGGCGTGGGCGGCAGACCCTCGTGCTTATAGGTGTTATACGGACTATCGCTCTGCAGGTCGTCGGCGGTAACCTCGCCACCGGTGACATACATCATGGTCGCATCGCTGTTGAGATAGCGCAGGCCGTCGAGCTTGCCGGCAAGGCGGTTGTAGAAGACCGAGGCCACGTGCGCACGTTGATCGGCGTTGAGGCCCTCGCGCTCAACGATAGAGGCCAAGTTGACGATGTCGTAGTCGGACATCTCCACACCGTAGCGCTCCTTGATCTTGGCTTCGCAGCTCGCAAAGTCAAGCGACTTGTACTCGGTCTTAAACTGATCGAGCATAGCGCGAATCACGTCATCGGCCGTCGGCGAATCACCCAACGAATAGGTCTTGGGGAACAAGAAACCCTCGAGCGAGTCGTTGGCGGCGCCCTTAAGGAAGCTATAGTCGTCCACGTAGTTGGAG
This sequence comes from uncultured Collinsella sp., assembly GCA_934668695.1. The sequence continues at coordinate 76,406 of CAKUOD010000005.1, forward strand.
ACCTTGGCCTGGTTGAGGAAGTCTTCCTTAGAGATGCTGTCGTAGGCCTGGGCCACACGATCGGCGACTTGATCGACCGTTAGGCCCTCAGGGATAGTCAGCGCATTGGAGCCCGCGTTGGGGCCTTCCATGAGCTGCTGAACAACCTTGGTCGCATCCATGAGTGTGGTGAACGAATAAGTACCAGGCTTGAGCGACATATCGGCGTTGAGCTTTTTCACCGCCGCATAGTAATCCTTGGGATTCTCAACGATATGGTTCTCGGAGAGAATCGAGGCGATCGTATCGCCCGAAGCACCGTCGGGAATGGTTACCGTAACCTGCTGACCAGCCGTGACCTTCGTATCCCCACCGGCGAAGAAGCCCTTAACGGCCGGCACGACAAAGAAAGCGATCGCAGCAAGCGCGAGCACCGCCACCACAACGCCGATGATCATGGGAACCGGAGAACTCTTCTTTTGAAAACCGCGACGAGCATGCGTGTTGTAGCTCGAGCGGGTCGCCGGAGCAACGCCATGCGAACAGCGAGCGTGATGCGAATGCGATTGGGGGGCCTGCGTTCGCTGGGTAGGCGCCTGCTGCTTAAAGCGGGTGCCGCCTGCAGGCTGGGCCGTACGAGCAGTGGGCTGCTGAGCCGCGTGAGAAGTCGAATGCTGAACCGAACGAGCAGAAGGCTGCTGACCCGTCCGTTGAACAGGTTGGGCCGAATGAGAGAAGGACTGCACCGGGCGCGCGGTAGGCTGAGATGCACGCTGCGTCGGCTGTGCCGGACGCTGGCCAGGCTGGGCAGGGCGCGACGCCGGCTGCCGTGTACGATTCTGCTGGCGCGGATCGGAAGCGCTAGGCATGCTGGACCTCCTCGTTTTTACGATCGAGCCACGTCTGCAAAAACAGGCTGGCGGCAATCATGTCGATCTTGCCCCTCATCTGCTTTTCGTTGAGGCCCTGCTCGCGCAGGATGCGCTTGGCCTCTTGCGAGGACAGGCGCTCGTCCTCAAACTCTAGCGGAAGATCGAGCTCGTCGGCGATCTTTTGCGCCACGGCGGCAACGCGCTCGGCCTGGGGGCCGGGCTCACCGGCCATGGTCAGGGGACGTCCGCTTACCAGGATGTCGGGCTCATAGTCCTCGACCAGGTAGCGGAACGTCTTGGCCATACCGGTGACCTCGGCGGCCGGGAGCACCTTAACGGGCATCGCCATCTTGCCATCACGGCTCGAGACGGCGATGCCAATCCTGGTCTCCCCTATGTCCAGCGCAAGCGCGACCACAGTGACTTCTTAGATTCTTAGGCGCCGAGCGCGGTCTTAGCGGCCGCGAGGGCATCGGCGATGCCGGCAGCATTCTTGCCACCGGCCTGGGCCATGTTGGGACGGCCACCACCGCGACCGTCGACCAGGCCCGCGATCTGCTTGATCACGTTACCGGCGTGGAACCCGGCCTTCACGGCGTCATCGGAGCCGGCAGCGAGCAGAGCCGGGGTGTCCTTCTCGGTCACGCTGGCGACGACGCAGGCGACAGGACCGGCGACCTTCTGGTGCACGGTATCCCAGACGTTTCGCAGGTCAGCAGCCTCAAGGCCCTGGAGCTCAGCGACGACGAGCTTGTAGCCGTCGAGCTCGACGGCGCCCTCGATGGCGCTAGAGATAGCGTCGGAGGAGCCACCGGTCAGCGCCTTCTTGAGCTTGTTGGAAGTCTCGCGCAGCTCGGCCTGCAGGTTCTCCACGCGGGCGGGAACCTCGTCGACGCGGCACTTGAGCGCAGCGGCAGCGGCGTCGACGAGTGCCAGGCGGTCGGCCATGTAGTCGAGAGCACCCTTAGAGGTCACGGCCTCGATACGGCGGACGTTGGAGCCCGTAGAGGACTCGGAAATGATCTTGAACAGACCGATCTCGGCGGTGTTGGCGGCATGGGTACCACCGCAGAGTTCACGGGAGAACGGCTGGTCCTCGGCGCCCACGGAGACAACGCGGACGACGTCGCCATACTTCTCGCCAAACAGGGCGACAGCACCGGCAGCCTTGGCCTCGTCGATGCCCATGACGCGGGTCACGACCGGCTTGGAGGCGAAGATCTGCTGGTTGACCAGGTCCTCGACAGCCTTGAGCTGCTCGGAGGACAGGGCCTCGAAGTGCGTGAAGTCAAAGCGCAGGTGCTCGGGCGTCACCAACGAGCCAGCCTGGGAGACATGTTCGCCCAGGACCTGCTTAAGCGCGGCGTCGAGCAGGTGCGTGGCGGTGTGGTTGCGACGCAGGAAGCCACGGCGCTCGGCGTCGAGCGCGGCGGTCACGGTGGCACCAACGGTCAGCGTGCCCTCGGCGACCTGCGCGACGTGGGCATACAGGCCGTTGTGGTTCTTGGTATCGGAAACGGTCAGCGCAACGCCCTCGGCGGAAAGCTCGCCGGCATCGCCCTGCTGGCCACCCATCTCGGCATAGAACGGGGTACGGTCGAGAACAACCTCGACATCCTCGCCCGCAGCGACGGACTCAACAGACTCGCCGTTGCGCACGATGGCGACAACTTTGGCGCCCTCGATCACATCGTTGTCATAGCCGTCGAACTCGGTCGCAGCGACCTTGTCCGAGAGCTCGACCCACACGTCGTTGAAGCTGCCCCAGGCGTCGCCCTTGGCGTTGGCGCGAGCGCGGGCCTTCTGGTCCTCCATGCAAGCGGTAAAGCCATCCATATCGACATCGTGACCGGCGGTGCCGGCGATCTCGACAGTCAGGTCAATGGGGAAACCAAAGGTGTCGTGCAGCTTAAAGGCGACGTCGCCCGGAAGGACAGCACCCTCGGCAAGCGCGGCCAGGGCCTCATCCAGGTAGACGCGGCCGTTGTCGAGCGTCGTGGAGAAGCGCTCCTCCTCGGAGGCGACGATACCCTTAACGAGCGCGACGTTCTTGAGCAGCTCGGGATAGGCCTCGCCCATCTGGGCGTTGACCTCGTCGATAAACTTGGTCAGGAAGGCGCCCTCGATACCCAGCAGGCGACCGTGGAACACGGCACGGCGGAGCAGGCGTCGAAGGACGTACTCGCGCCCCTCGTTACCGGGGAGAATGCCGTCCGAGATCATAAAGTCAACGGCACGAGAGTGATCCGCGATGATGCGCAGGGAGCGGCTGGCGCCGGAGTAATCGTCGGCGTCATAGGTCTTGCCGCTGATCTCCTCACCGAGCTTGATGAGGTGCTGCATCAGATCGCCGTCGTAGTTAGCGGTCTTGTGCTGCATGATAGCGGCCATGCGCTCCAGACCCATGCCCGTATCGAGGTTGCGGTGCGGCAGCTCCGGCATGGAGCCGTCCTCCTGGCGGTCGTACTGGGTAAAGACGAGATTCCAGAACTCCAGGAAGCGGTCGCAGTCGCAGCCGGGCTTGCAGTCGGGGCTGCCGCAGCCGACCTCCTCGCCCATGTCAAAGTAGATCTCGGAGCACGGACCGCAGGGGCCGGTGGGGCCAGCGGCCCAGAAGTTGTCGTCCTCGCCCAGGCGGGAGATGTGGTCCTCGGCAACGCCCAGGGAGCGCCACACGTCATGGGTCTCGTCGTCCTCGGTAAAGACGGTGAAGTACAGGCGATCGAGCGGCAGCTTGAACTCCTTGGTGATGAGCTCAAAGGCCCAAGCGCAGGCCTGCTGCTTGGAGACGCCGCCAAAGGAGAAGTCGCCGAGCATCTCGAAGAAGGACAGGTGACGGCCGTCCTCGCCGATGCAATCGATGTCGTTGGTGCGGACGCACTTCTGGCAGGAGATCGCACCGATCTCCTTCATGGTCTTCTTGCCCTGGTAATACTCCTTAAACTGGTTCATGCCGGCGTTGGCAAGCAGCAGCGAAGGATCGTCGGGGACGAGGGACGAAGAAGGATAGAGCTTAAGACCGCGCTCCTCAAAGAAGTTGAGGAACTTAGAGCGGATCTCGGCCGTAGTCATTGACGGGTAGTCAGCACTCATAGAGGGAATCTCCTCGGTTTCACATCGAAACAGTTCAAACGTAACGATATTACCATCCCACCGCGCCCATGCAAAAAAGAGGGCCGCCAAACAGCGACCCTCCAGCGAAAGTGCACGTTATTTAGTACTGTACGATCCTTTGAAAAAGGGCTGCTGTAGAATTAAATATAAGAGTCACCCGGAAGGAGCGATCGATGAAAAGCAAACGATTTTTCCTCAATGCACTTCTGTTAGCGGCACTTTTAACGCTTTTGGCTTTCACCTGCTGGTACGCAAACCAACCAGCATTTGGCTACGTGTTGTATGCAGTAATGTCCGGCGATAAGGCTTATTACACTCTACGCGCAATTGACATTCTCTTTTTCTATGTTGCCGGCCCCTTATCAATCGCTTTGCTCGCGTTTCTTGTCATTTTCAACTTCAAGAAACGTTAATAGGACCTATTTAGAATCCGAGTCGTCCATGGAGCCGTCGATGCCGGTTTTGGTATCGTCGTCCGTGTTGGAGTCATCGTCCTTGGCAAAGGGGTTCTTGAAGAAGCCCGTGGCATCGGGCTGCAGACCAGAGAGCTTAATCCAGGGATTATCGAGCTCGGGCTTGGGCATGGCCTTGGCCTCGGGCGCAGTCTCGTTGCCGATGAGCTCGGACTCGTAGATGAAGGTGTCGTCGCCGAGCGCGTCGTAGGCGGCGACCGGGTTGCCATCGGCATCGCGGTACGGCGTGCCCTTAAACACGGCGCCGTCATAGGCCACAAGCTGTCGGCCGGTCTCATTCTCGAAGTAGTACACGAAGATACCCTTGAGGGCAGCGCACAGCGGAATGGCAATAATCATGCCGATGGGGCCCATGAGTGCCGAACCAATAACGAGCGCCGTGAGGCTCATGATGGGATGCACCTGCACCGAGCTCTGCATGACCTTAGGCGAAATCACGTTATCGGTAACGTTTTGCGCGACCATCGTCACGATGAGTGTCCATAACGCCAACATGGGGCTGAACATGAAACCGAGTATCGTGGCGATTGCCGCGCTCACCCAAGGGCCGACGACCGGAACCAAATGCATGATGCCGGTAAAGATAGCCATGAGCGCCGCATACGGATGGCCGATGATCATAAAACCGATAAAGGCGAGGAAACCACCGCAGATGGACGTCACGACCATACCGCGCATGTAGCCGCCGACAGAGCGAGAAAGGATGGCAACCATAAAGCGGTACGAGGTCTCCTTCTCCTGACCGATGATGGTGCAAATCTCGTGGTGCATGCGAGGGTAGTCGCAGGCCATCCAGTACGCAAGCACCAGACCAAGGAAGATCACGAACAACTGCGAAGCCGTATTGGTGATGAGCGGGAACACACCGCGGCCAAGCTCGGCAGCAATCTGAGACACATACTTCGATGCCACGGTAACCAGCGACGAAAGATTATCGTCCAAATACTCCTTGAGCGGCGTGTTATTGAGTGTCTTGGCATGCGAGATCATCTCATTGAGATCGCCACCCGCAACACGAAGCTGCTCGGGCAGACGGCTAAGGACTTCCATAATCTGACCAAGCAAAATAGGCGACAGGATGCAGACGACACCAACGAGCACCGCTACAACCACGATAAGGGCAATAAGCGAACCGATGCCACGGCCGACGCCATGATGCTCGAGCCAATTGGTGATCGGGGACATCACAAAAGCAATGATGGAGCCGACGGCGAGAAACTCGATAACCGGTGCCAGGATGCCCATAAGGTTAAAGATGACGGCGGCGATGACAATGCAGCCGACAACAGCCCAAATGCGCAGCGTCAGAATGCGGGTGTCGCGCAGCACGCGATCGGTTTGTTGGGGGTGCTCACTCATGAACGAATCATCACTCCGTCGGGGTCGATCTTGTCCTGAATCTTCTTAAGCGTGCGGCGCAGCAGACGCGAAACCTGCACCTGAGAAATACCCAGCTTCTTGGCGATCTCGATCTGGGTCATGCCCTTCACAAAGCGCAGCTCGATCACCTCGCGCTCGCGCGGCGAGAAATCACGGATTGCTTCCTCAATTACCAGGCGGTCGTCGGTAAAGTCGAGCTCGTTGTCGTCGTCGGCGTAGCGATCGAGAATCGAAGGCGCATCATCGGAATCGGACGCACCGGGGGCCTCGATGGGCACCGAGGTGTAGGCCGAGGACGATTCCATGGCTTCGAGCACCTCGTCGACGGTCACGCCCAGGTAATCGGCGATTTCCTCAACCTTGGGCGAACGCTGTAGCTCGTTGGTGAGCTTGTCGGTAGCCTGGTTGACCTTGGCAGAAAGCTCCTGCAGGCGACGAGGCACGCGCACGCTCCAGCCCTTGTCACGGAAGTGACGCTTGATCTCGCCCAAGATGGTGGGCGTGGCAAACGTGGTGAACTCGAGTCCGCGCTCAGGGTCAAAGCGGTCGATTGCCTTGAGCAGGCCCAAATAGCCAACCTGCATCAGGTCGTCGAGCGGCTCGCCGCGATTCTTAAATTTGTTGGCAAGGAACCTTACCAGGTTCATATGGGACATGACGAGCTGCTCGCGGGCGTCCGGATCACCGGTCTCCTTGTAGCGACGAAACAGCTCGCGGGTTTTCTCCTTGTCCCAAGCGGTCTTGCCGCTCCGGGAACGTTCGGTCATATTAGATATCCGCCTTGAGGTCGAGGGAAAGCGTTAGGGGCGCCGCAGTCTTTTCGTAGGAATCGCACACGCTTGCAAGAATGAGCTCGGCATACACAGCAGCTTGGTCATCCTCGTCGACGGTGGCCTGATCCCCAAAGGTAAAGGTCATCCCAACATGGGTCTCGTCGACATCGAATTGAATGGTTATGTCGTCGCAGTCGACCGCAGTGCACCCAAAGATGAAGGCTTCCTCGGCAGCCATACGGATGTCCTCGATACGATCGACGGACATAGAGCACAGGGCGCCGACGTTGGCGGCCGTCATGCGCACCAAGCGCGCGAGACGCGGATCGCCGGCAATGCTCAGCGTGATGGGGCAGGTTGCTTCGCTACTCATCGCAGGACTCCTCGGAGGTCTCGGCGGGCGTATAGGTGTAATACTGAGCAGGCTTGGCAGCGGGCTTCTGAGCCGCATCCGTACCATCGGTGGCCTCGTCCTCAGCCTTGTCAATCAGGATGCGCTCGGTAGGCTGCTCGGCCTCGGCGGCGGCAGCGGCGAGCTTGCGATCGGCGTCAGCTGCAGGAGCCTTCACCTTATTGAAAAGCTTCTGCACGGCGCCGGCCGCAGAATCAGTCACGCTCGATACGGCATTGCTGGCCTCGGCCATGCTGCCCGTAACCTCGGAAATGTCGCGAACCACGGCCTCAACTTCTACGAGATTGGAGGTAAGGGCGTCGACGGCGGTCTTGCTCGACTTAAGCAGCGGCTCCATCTGGGCAAGTGCCGGCGTAAGCTCGTCGACAGCACCGTCGAGTTTTGCCACCACCGGCTGCGCCTCGGCGATGGTGTTGTTGAGGTCGTTCACGGTCTTATCGAGCGAATCGACAACGTTGCGGGTCTTGCGCAGGGTAAGCGCGAGCTCAACGATGGCCCACACGCCGGCAATGGCAAGCACCAGCAGGGCGATTTGAATGGGACTCATACAAGCCTCCCGGAAGAATCGAAATACAGACGCTGTTTATGGTACCCCAAAGAAGAGGAAAGATTCTAAAAGGGAATGCGCGAAGTGCCAACGACCTACTTCGGAGCATTGCCGCTACGGTCGCGCTCGCTTTGCTCCACACGCCATTCTTCCCAACCGCGGCCGGCAGGCTGCCAAAAGGCACCACGCTCCAGGCCTTCAGGCAAATAGCGCTGGTCGACCCAACCTTCGGGATAATCGTGTGGGTACTTGTATACACCGTACTCATCGCTGCCGGGACGGTGACGATCGCGAAGATAACTGGGCACCTCGCGCAATCCGCTACTATGGATATCGGCCAGCGCCGCATCGATCGAAGCCTCGCACGCGTTGGATTTAGGCGCCAAGCACACATAGAGTGCAGCCTGAGCCAGGTTAATGCGGCACTCGGGATAGCCAATGACCTCGGCAGACTTAAACGCGGCTTGCGCCACCAAAAGTGCCTGCGGATCGGCATTGCCAACATCCTCAGAAGCCTGAATCATAATGCGGCGGGCGATAAACTTAGGATCCTCCCCCGCGTCGATCATGCGCGCGAGCCAATAGATCGTGGCATCGGGGTCGCTGCCGCGCATGGACTTGATGAACGCACTGATAATGTCATAGTGCATGTCACCGTTTTTGTCATACGAAAAACCGCGACGCGGGTTGGCAATCTTCACGTCATCGACGGTGATAAGATAACGCTCCCCTGCCGCCGGAGCCGGCGTCCCCTCGGTATCGGGACGCGTGACGGCAATCTCGCTCGCAAGCTCGAGCGTCGTCAGGGCCGAGCGTGCATCGCCCGCAGCCAGCGTGCAGATGGTCTTAACCGTATCATCATCAGCCGAGAACTTGCCGTTCAGACCCTGCGGCGCCTCGAGCGCACGCTCGATCAGCGTGGCGATATCCTCGTCCTTGAGGTGCTCAAGCTCCACCACGCGACCGCGCGAAAGCAACGCCGAGTTGACCTCAAAGTACGGATTCTCGGTCGTGGCGCCGATCATAATGACGGTACGGTTCTCAACCGCATGCAGCAACGCATCCTGTTGCGACTTCGAAAAGCGATGAATCTCGTCGATGAATAGAATGGTGCGACGGTCGTAGGTATTCAGGCGCGTCTTGGCCTCGTCAATCACGCGGCGCAAGTCCTTCACGGTGCCTGTCACGGCGCTGACCTCGACAAACTCGCTCTTGGTATGGTTGGCGATAATGTGGGCCAGCGTCGTCTTGCCCGTACCGGCCGGCCCGTACAGAATCACGCTCGATAGCACGTCGTGCTCAATCGCGGCACGCAGCCATGAGCCCTTACCGACGGCCTTTTGCTGGCCCACGTACTCATCAAGCGTGTTGGGGCGCATGCGCACCGCAAGCGGCGCATTCTGAAAGGAACGCTCGCGCGTCGAAGCAGAAAAAAGGTCGTCCATAGCCATCCCGTGCATCAATCAAAATCGTTTTCCACGAATAGTATACCGAATAAATACGAACTACCGTTCGTTAATATAAGTACGGTGCGGAAACTTCAGACCAGGGAAAAGTTTGCTTGTGAGCTCGCAGAAATAGCCATCCGTCATGCTCGCAATGTAATCCACCACGGCTTGGTCCTTATCGTCCCGCCATGCATAGGTACGGTCGTAGTAGGAAAGCTGCTGCTCAATGCGCGAAATGTGGTGCTTAAAGATGTAGGAGGACTCGTCGCCTTCGTTTATATCCTGCAGGCAACGGTCGTAGAGCTTTTCGAACGCCTCGCGCAGCTCCGCTTCGGAGTCGCCTTCGATACCGCCCTTACTATAGATTTTCTCGTAGTTCTCGCGCTTAGCGCGGCGGATTTCCTCAAACAGGTCCTCGCTCATCTCGATGCGCGGCTTGCCATAGCTGTGCTCAACGATATCGATGGAGGCATGCGAAAGAATCCAGCTGTTGTACGCACCGCCCAGGCCATCGTCAAAAGCATCGGGCGACAGCAAGCCTGCCGCAATGGCATCCTGGCGATCACGCCCCACGTAGGCAAGGATATCCGAGATGCGAACCACGCAGCCCTCGAGCGTCATGGGGCGCAGGTGCTCAATTGCGCTATAGCCTGTGGCAATGCATTCCTCGACGGTTCGGTCGAACTGGTCAAAGGAACCCATGCCCGAAAGCTCAAAAACACGCTGTTCGTACTCGCCGTTGTGGCATAGCACGCCATCGAACGTCTGGAGGGACACGTTGCGGCCATACAGCGCATCGAGCACGCGGACCGACTGCACGTTATGAAAAAAGTAGCGACCCGTGCGCTCGTGGTAAATATCGTTGAGAAAGCGCTCACCGGCATGGCCAAAGGGCGTGTGGCCCAAGTCGTGGCCTAAGCCAATCGCCTCGATTAGATCGCAGTTGAGCCCAAGAGCGCGGCCGATATCGCGTGCGATGCGCGAGACAAGCTGCACGTGCAAACCGCGGCGCGACAGATCATCATTGCTACGGAAGCTAAAGACCTGCGTTTTGCCTGCATAACGCGTGTACGCCGGAAGATGAAGAATCTTTTCGGTATCGCGCATAAATGCCGGACGCATAAGCGTGCCCTCGTCTGCGGCTCGATCAACGCGACGGATGACCTGGTCATCGTCGCAACGGTACGGGTTGACATAGCCCGAAGCACGATCTGCGACAATGCGCTCGACAAGTTCGGACGATAACGACGAGGGAATACGGTCCATGCGCGCCTTAATGACGGCCGTTTCTTGATTAGTTGCCATGGCATGCTCCTTAAGAAGGATGCGCAATCGGTTACAATGTGCAGCCCACGACCTCGATTATGGCAAAAATCGGCACCAAAAACGGCAGCAAAGGCAGGGAGCGCGATTTTGTGAAGAGGCAGGAGAGGGCAAGGGCCAGGAGCGCGACGGCAAATGCCGCGATGCCGCCCAGAGGGTCGAGCGTGCAAAGCGCGAAGAGCGCCTTGGCGTCCCCCATGCCAATGCCGGGAGCGCGGCGAACACGACGCCAAAACGACTCAGTGAGCACAAGGGCAAGGTAGACGATGACCGCAAGACCGGCGTGGTCAAGCGCCGTGTTCAAACCGAGATCGAACCAAACGCCTGCTAACGCCGCCACGGCACACGCGCCGGCAAGCTCATTGGGAAAGCGTCGCTCGCGCGCATCGATGCAGGCACTAGCGATAGCGCACAGCCAAAACGGGATATAGATCATCGAGCATCTCCTCGAGCTGCATCACAAAAGCAAAAACCACCACAAAGGTCCTGCCCCCCCTTGCAGTGGTTTTGATGGTGGTTATTTGGCGCCTTGCATGACCTCGTCGAGGGTAACGTTGACGGCGTGCTGCGTCGGGACCCAGTCGACCTTTAGGAACAGTGCAGCCACCGTGATGGGGATATAGCTGAACATAAAGATCGGGAAGGTGAATAGGTTGGTCACTAACCGCCACTTTTGAGCGCAATGAATGTGCTTGTACTCAAAGATGGTCGTGAGCAGCGCCAGGATAAAGAAGGTCTGGTACATCATCACGAACGTCATGATAAGCGAGGCGGCACAAGCCTGCATCTCGACCTCGGTGGCCAAGAAGCCGTGCGAAAGCCCGCCCACGATGAGGAAGGTCGCGTTGGCGAGCATGGAGATCAGGGACAGCAGCATGCCCGGAGCGATGGTCATAAACATGTCATATGCGGCAAAGCGATGATAGCGAAACGTCGATTTGACAAGATGCTTGCCGTAGGTAAAGAACACCTGGTAAAAGCCCTTGGTCCAACGCATACGCTGTTTCCAGGACGCCTTAAACGTCACGGGCTGTTCATCGAAGAACTCAGCCGGCGCATAGCCAATGCGAATGCCGTGAATAGCGCAGAACGTGGTGAACTGAATGTCCTCGGTCAGCGTGTGGAACTGCCAGCCGTGCATACCCTCAATAACACTGGCGGAGATGAGGTAGCCCGAGCCCGAGACGGCACAAGACGTCTTGCAAATGTTGCGCGCGTTGTTGAGGAAGCGTGCCTCGCGCAGATACCAGGTGGCATTAGCCGCCGAGATCCACGAGCTGCCGAAGTTCTTGGAGTTGCGGTAGCTCGTGACCACATGAAAGCCCTGGTCAAAGGCATCATTCATCTTGGAGACGTAATCGCGGGAGATAACGTTGTCGGCGTCGAAGATAAAGTAGCCCTCAAACGTGTCCGGATACTCGTTGAGAATGCGATCGAAACCAAAGTCCATAACCCAGCTCTTGCCCTTACGGGCCAGGTCATTACGCTCGTAAACAATGGCACCGGCCTCGCGCGCGAGCTGCGCGGTGTTGTCGGTGCAGGCGTCGGCAACGACAAAGACCTCGATGAGCTCGGACGGATAATCCTGGTCCTTGATAGAGCGAACAAGGTTGGCGATCACGGCCTCCTCGTTATGCGCAGCAATGAAGAAGGCATACCGGTGGAGTTTTTTTGCCTTGGGAGGCGCGACCTCGCCACGAAGAGCGCCAATGACAAAGAAGACCACCTGGTACAGAAAGCAGACCGTGAGCAGCGTGACGACAATCTGGTTGAAAATCACGATAGGCGTGTTGGTTTGTAAAAAGGCGAGCATGCAGGCTCCCGAGAACGTGTTACGTAAACAACGGTATATCTTACCGCAGGCTAACCGAGTTCAAGAAACCACCTAATACTGGCTAGGCTTCGAGCAGACCGAGCTGCGGGACGATTTCGTCGCCTGCGGCAGTGCGGCCGAGCGAACGCGGGGCTAGGTCGTCAAGAACCGCAGCGAGATCCCACGGCAGCTCGTCGCGGCACTCGATACGTTCCCCCGTCACGGGATGGTCGAACGCCACGCGCCAGGAATGAAGGAACTGCCTGGTCAGACCCTGATCGGCACGTACATCGCACTTGCCATAGAGTGGATCGCCCACGCAGGCGTGGTTGATATGGCGCATATGCACGCGAATCTGATGTGTGCGGCCCGTAAACAGATGGCACTCGACGAGCGTGTAGCCGTCGTCAAAACGCGTGGAATCGAAGCGCTCAAGGACCTTAAAGGTCGTAATGGCCTGGCGCGCGAAAGGATCGTCCGAAACCGCCATCTTGACACGGTCGCGCGTAGAACGGGCAATGCCGGTGTTGATGGTGCCCTCATCCATAGCGATATGACCGTGAACGAGCGTAATGTAGCGGCGGTCGAGCGTGCGCGTACGGATAAGATTTTGGAGCGCGCGCTGGGTGTCGTCGTCCTTGGCCGCAAGCATAAGACCCGAGGTATCGCGATCCAAACGATGCACGATACCGGGGCGGTCCTCGCCCTGCACGGTGCCCAGATGGTCGATACCACAGTGATAGACCAGGGCATTCGCGAGCGTACCGCTCTCATGACCATGTGCAGGATGGCACACCAGGCCGCGCTGCTTGGAGAGCACGATGAGGTAGTCGTCCTCATAGCGAATGTCGAGCGGAATGGCCTCGGGAATCACGTCGGTCGGGTCATGCGGCTCGGGCAAATCGACCGAAATACGGTCGCCGGATCGCACGGCGTACTTTTTGGAAAGGCAGGTCTCGCCATTGACACATACGGCACCGCCCTCAATCAGATGTGCGCAGGCAGAGCGCGTAGGGCAGCCGTCATTGGCGCCCAGATAGGCGTCAAGACGCTGACCAGCAGCATCGTCGGCAACAAGGATATGGATGTCGGCCATTAGCGCTCATTCCTTTCGCGAATCTTGCGGGCACGCTCCCCACGTTGTTTAGCCTTGCGCTTGGCGCGGGCCTCGTCACGGGCGTTAAGCTCGGCGGTCGCATCAACCTCACGGGCCGCGGGGCTCAAGAACATGTAGCCGAAGAGGGCGAGCACGACGCCCAAGGTAATTCCGATATCGGCCACATTGAATACAGGGAAGTCGATGAAGGTGGTGGCAATAAAATCGGTCACGAAGCCAAAAGCCAAACGATCGATAGCGTTACCGATAGCACCGCCCGCAACCATCGCCATGCCCACAACCTCAAGATGGGCGAGCTGAGGTGCACGAACGAGGTACACGGAAATAGCGATAATGACTGCCAACGCGAGCACGGCAAACGCGATGCCATGCCCCTCACCCATGCTAAAGGCAGCACCGATATTACGGACAAACATAAAGTCGATGACACCGGGGATGACGGTCACATGCAAAGCGTCGCCCACGGCACGAACCGCAAGCTTGGTCAGCTGGTCAACAAGCAGTACAACCAGCGCCACCCCACCAGCAACACCCAACCGCCAACGCAAAGGCGGCGTCATATCCCCAGTACGACCCAAATCAATCCCCTACCCTCAAGAACAATCAACTTCCGTTTAACGCAAGTAATCATCTTATAGTGACAAACGCCAAACCCGCAGCATATTCACCAACGCTAGCGAAATAACCAGCTAAAAACGAAAGCGGCATTCCGAAAAACAGAATGCCGCTTGGACTTGACAAAAGTTGACGTTGGGGAGGTTCTTGTTTGACAGTCGTTTAAGAACGTCCCCAACGGCTAGTTCAGCGCTTCGGCGCAGCGCTTGCAGATGTGAGCATGGCCGTTGTACTCGCCGACGGTGGTGCGGTAGTTCCAGCAACGGTCGCAGCACTCGCCCTCGGCAGCCTCAATAGCAACAGAGAGCTCCTCGCCCTGAGTCAGCTCAACATCGGAGACGATGTAGAACTCGGCCAGGTCGACAGCCTTATCACCGGTCAGCAGCGCGCACATCTCGGCGGGAACGACCGCCTTGACGCGGACCTGCTGGCTCTTGGTGAAGGTGCCGGCGGAGCGGGCATCCTCAAGGGCCTTGGTCACGGCGCTACGGAGCTCGAGCGAAGCCTCGAGCACGCCCTCGAACTCATTGGCCTCGTCGACCGTAATGGGCGACTTATACCAATCGAGCAGCGCGGCGTACTTCTGGTGATCGACGCAGCCGGCGGGTGCATAGGCCATGGCCTCGTCGACCGTGTAGGACAGGATCGGCTGCAGGTCGCGCATAAGCATCGAGAAGAGCTCGGCGAGCACGGTCTGGGCGCTGCGGCGCTCGAGCGAGCCGGGCTTTTCGCAGTACAGACGGTCCTTCAGGGCGTCGAGGTACACGTTGGAAAGCTCGGTAACAACAAAGTCGTAGAGCGCACGGTAGGCGCGCGGGAACTCGTAGCAAGAGTAAGCGTCGTCGACCTCGGCCTGGACCTGGGTCAGACGGGCAACCATGAGCTTGTCGAGCGGCAGCAGATCGGCAAAGGCGACGCCGTCGGTCTCGGGCTCAAACTGGCCCTCAAGCTCTGAGAGCAGGAAGCGCAGCGTGTTGCGGAAACGACGGTAGGCATCGGACGTACGGGCGAGAATCTCGTGGTCGATGGAAACGTCGGAGCTGGTGTCGACCGAGGCGACCCACAGGCGGATGATGTCGGCGCCCATCTCGTCACAGACCTTGTTGGGGTCGATAACGTTGCCGAGCGACTTGGACATCTTACGGCCCTGGCCGTCGAGCGTGAAGCCCTGCGAGACGACCGCCTTGTACGGAGCGTGGCCGTTGGCACCCACCGAGGTGAGCAGCGAGCTCTGGAACCAACCACGATGCTGGTCGGAGCCCTCGAGATACACGTCCGCCGGGTACTCCAGCTCGGGACGGTACTCGCAGACGGCCTTCCAAGACACGCCGGAGTCCCACCACACGTCGAGGATGTCCTTATCGGCCTTGAGATGATGGCCGCCGCACTTGGGGCAGACGCAGGCCTCGCCCAGGTAGCTCTCGGGAGCATCGGTGAACCAAGCGTCGGAGCCCTTCTCGTGGAAGAGCTTGATGACGGCGTCGAGCGTGGCGTCGTTCATAACTTTCTCGCCGCAGTCGGCGCAGGTGTAGCTGGGGATAGGCACGCCCCAGTTGCGCTGACGGCTGATGCACCAGTCGGGACGCTGCTCGACCATGGCGCCAATGCGGTTGGCGGCGTGAGCCGGATACCACTTGACGTTCTCGCGGACCTCTTTGCCAGCCTGCTCGCGCAAGCCAGTCTTGTCCATCGAGACAAACCACTGGTCGGTGGCACGGAAGAGCACCGGGTGCTTGCAGCGCCAGCAGTGCGGATAGCTGTGCGTGATCTTCTTCTCGAGGACCAGGGTGCCGCGCTCGCGCAGGAACTCGATGATGTGCGGGTTGGCCTCATCGGTATCCATACCGCTGAAGGGGCCGCCGGTGCCAAACTCCTCACCGGTGTAGAACTTGCCGTCGTCATCGACCGGCATGCAGATATCGGTGATGCCCTCCTTGAGGCAGGCAAAGTAGTCGTCGACGCCATGGCCGGGCGAGTTGTGGACGATACCGGTACCGTCGTCGACACCGACGTAATCGGCCAGCAGCGCCACGCCCTCAACACCGTCAAAGATCGGCTGCTTGTAGTGGATGTGGTGGAAGGTCTCGGCGGGAACCACATAGGGCTTGCCGTCGACCATAACCGGGGTGTACTCCCAGCCAAACTCCTCGCAGCACTTGGGAGCCAGGTCCTCGAGCATGACCTCGGCACGACCATCGTGCTCAACGGCGACATAGGCGGCGCCGGGCTTAAGGGAAACGGCCTGGTCGGAGGGGATGGTCCACGGCGTGGTCGTCCAGATGATAAAGTCGACCGGGCCGTCGAAGCTCTCGAGGCCGGCGGGCTTGGAGGTCATCTCAAAGCGAACGAAGATGGAGGGGCTCGTCTCGTCCGAGTACTCGATCTCGGCCTCGGCCAGCGCGGTGTGGCAGTGCTTGCACCAGTGAACCGGTTTGTGGCCGCGATAGATCATGCCCTTATCGAACATGGCCTTGAAGACCTCGATGTCGGCGGCATCATGCTGGTGATAGAGCGTCAGATAGGGGTTGTCCCAGTCGCCGAGCACGCCCAGACGACGGAAGCCGGCCTTCTGCAGCTCGATGTTCTCGACAGCGAACTCGTTGCAGAGCTCACGAATCTTGGCCGTGGGGGTCTGGTTGAACTTCTCGGTGCCGAGCTTCTCCTCGACCTTATGCTCGATCGGCTGACCATGGCAGTCCCAACCGGGGACATAAGGGACCTCATAGCCCTGCATCATCCAGTAGCGGTTGATCATGTCCTTGGAGATCTTGTTCATGGCGTGGCCGATATGGATCGGACCGTTGGCGTACGGAGGGCCGTCGTGCAGCACGAACTTCTTGTGACCCTCGTTCTTCTTCAGAACCTGCTCGTAGACCTTGTTGTCCTGCCAGTCCTTGAGTCGCTTGGGCTCGGACTTGGAAAGACCGGCACGCATGGGAAAACCGGTCTTGGGCAGATTCATCGTCTGCTTGTACTCGTTTGCCACGGTACCCCTTTCTTGTCATGGGCGCGTACGCCCTCTGGGCACCAAAAAAGCGCCCGTCCCTACAAGCTGGGACGAAGCGCCATAAAACGGGCTGTAAGCCCGCAAAAGCTCTTCGCTTAACCACCCAGCTTAGATGCCCTCGCCCGCGTGATAGCGCGCTCGCATCCGTTACTCGGCTGGCCTGTATCGACGACCATCTCGGCGATGTCTACTAAGACGTGCCCATGCGGCTCGTCCGTTGGGACCGCAGCTCCGGGGTGATTTTCATCGGTCGCATGCGCGGGTTCTCAGCTCTCCCCGCTCTCTGTAGCATGCGGATGGCCGACTACTCGTCCCCATCAACGCTTATGCGGAGTATGCTAGCACGTTCCGCGCCGGCGAAAAACCCTCAACACTGGTTTTATACGTTCGAAATTTCTTGCGGCCGTGGACCTTCTCTTGGAGCAAAATACCTGTAAGCACTTTATCGAACGAAAGAAGGTTGCTATGCGCACGATTGGGATGAGCGATTATACCGTTGGCGAGGATTGCTTTACCGAGCTGCCCGGCGCGCTGGCCGAGTACGGAGCGACCAAGGTCGCGATCATCGGAGGCAAGCGGGCACTGGCCGCAGCACTTCCCGGTATCGAAGCTGCGCTGGCAGGTACCGACGTCGAGATTCTGGAAACGCGCGTCTACGGTACCAACAGCACACGCGCCAATATCGCCAAGGTCGTAAACTCCCCCGCCTGCCAGAAAGCCGACGTGCTCATTGCCTGCGGCGGCGGCAAAGCACTCGACACCGTCAAGACGGCGGCCATCGAGCTCAAGAAGATCGTCTTTACGGTGCCGACGATCTGCTCCAACTGCTCGGCCGCGACCGCCATTGCCGTCGTCTACAACGACGACGGCTCGCTCGAGGGCTATTCGTACCCCAACCGCCCAGCGCACATCTTCATCAACCCCAAGATCATCGCCGAGGCACCGGCGGAGTACTTCTGGGCCGGCGTGGGCGATGCCCTGTCTAAGCAGCCCGAGGTCGAGTACGCCACGAGCGCCGGTAATTTGGAGCACACGGCAGGCCTTGGCCTGGCACTCGCCCACACCTGCTCCGAGCCGCTGTTTACCTATGGCGTCCAGGGTCTTGAGGACGTGCGCCAGGACCTGTCGAGCGAGGCCGTCAAGCAGATCGCGCTCGATATCGTGGTCAACACGGGCTATGTCTCGAACCTGACCAACCAAAACGATTACTACTACAACTCGAGCGTGGCACACGCGTTCTACAACGCCACCTGCAGCATTCCGCGCGAGGGCTCCTACCTGCACGGTGAGGTCGTGAGCCTGGGCGTGCTGGTGCTGTTCGCCTACACGGGCGACACCGAGAACCTTAAGCGCTACGCCGCCTTCAACAAGCAGATGGGCCTGCCCGTGACGCTTGAGCAGGTCGGGCTTTCCGAGGCCGATATCCCTGCCCTGTGCGAGTTCGCACACGCCACCAACGAGTGGAAGCAAGGCAACCCGGAGCCCTTCACCGACGAGAAATTCGCCGCCGCCATCAAGGCTGCCAACGCCTACGGCCACACCCTCTAGGCCTAGCCCAAAACCACCACAAAGGCGCCTGTGAACTGCCTCCCATTTCTTGGACATCGGGAAATGGGAGGTTTTCCATGAGTATAGACCTCAGGGTGAAGCACGAC
>CAKUOD010000006.1 GCA_934668695.1 uncultured Collinsella sp.
ATCTCGCGTAAGCGCAAGCTGCTCGAGAAGCAGAAAGAGGGCAAGAAGCGCATGAAGGCCATCGGCTCGGTCGAGGTTCCGCAGGAGGCCTTCATGGCGATCCTCAAGGTGGACGAGTAGGTTCATGGCGCTTTCTGAATACAGCAAGCGGCTGCTGGGCGCGTATGCCGAGCAGCCGTTCCTTATGGCTCCCATGGCGGGCGTAACCGACCCCGCCTATCGCATCATGTGCCGCCGTCGCGGTGCCAATCTTGCCTACAGCGAGATGGTGAGCGTGGCGGGCCTTGCCTATGCCAGCAATAAGACGTGGCGCCTGGTGCTGCCGGCAGACGAGGAGCAGCAGATTTGCGTGCAGCTCTTTGGCTCCAAACCCGATCAGTTTGCGAGCGCCGTCGCTGCCGTCGAGGAGCGCGTGGGCGATCGCCTGTCGCTCATCGATATCAACATGGCCTGTCCCGCCCGTAAGGTCGTTACCAAGGGCGAGGGCTCGGCGCTCATGCGCACGCCCGACCTGGCCGAGAAGATTGTCGAGGCCGCGGTGGGTGCGGCGCATGTGCCCGTGACCGTAAAGATCCGCAAGGGCTTTTATGCCGAGGACCGCAATGCCGCGACGTTTGCCCAGATGCTCGAGGGCGCCGGCGCCGCCGCAGTTGCCGTTCACGGTCGTTGCGCCACGCAGCTCTACACGGGCCAGGCCGACTGGTCGGTCGTCGATGAGGTTGCCGATTCTGTCGAGATTCCCGTGATTGGTTCGGGCGATGTGTTCTCGGCCGAGGAGGCTGCGGAGCATCTGCACGGCTCGGGTGCCAGCGCGGTGTTTATCGCGCGCGGTATCTACGGTAATCCCTGGGTCTTTGGTGATGCTCGCGCCCTTGCGCTCGATGGCATACCGGTGCCGGTGCGCAGCTCCGTCGAGCGCTTGGACGCTCTGCGTGAGCACCTAACTCTGACGCATGAGCTCTTGCCGCTCATGTCGCGCGCCCGCACGTACGCAAGCTGGTACTTAAAAGGCATGCCCCATGCCGCCGCCTGGCGCGCTCAGGTGGTTCGTTGCTCTACGTACGAGGAGTTCATGTCGCTGGTCGATGATATCGAGCGCGATGTGGTGGCCTGTGAGACAGCGCTTGCCGCCGGCGAGTCGGTGCCCGCGCATCCGCTGGAGGCCTAAGGGTGGCCGTTACCGCGCTGTACGTGCACGTACCGTTTTGCGCTCAAAAGTGCCGCTACTGCGACTTCGACTCGCGCAGCTTTGCGCCGTGCGACCTGAATGCTGCGCTCGATGCCTATTTTGAGCAGCTGTACGCGCGCTTCGATGCCTTTGGCGACGCCGGGGCGCTCGAGCGGGTCCGCACCGTCTACGTGGGCGGCGGCACGCCGTCGCTGGCGGGGGAGCGCCTGGTGGAACTTGCCCGGCGCATCTTCATGCGGTGTAAGCCCGTTGAGTTTACCTGCGAGGCCAATCCTGAGTCGCTGACTGCCGAGCTCGCCACCGCGCTTGCCGAGGCGGGTGTCACGCGCATCTCTCTGGGCGTGCAAACCCTCGACAATACCGAGCTGGCTGCTATTGGCCGCATTCACGATGCTAATCGCGCACTTGCGGCTATCGCGACGGTGAAGGACGCTGGTCTCGATGTGTCGTGCGACCTGATGTGCGGCCTTCCCGGGCAGACGGCCGCAAGCTGGCGGAGCACGCTCGATGGCGTGTTGGCGGCGGCGCCTCATCATGTGTCGGTCTACCCGCTCACGCTCGAGGAGGGTACGCCACTCTATCGCATGGCGTGCCGTAACGAGTCGCTCGAGCCCGACGAGGATTTTCAGGCTTCGTGCATGGACGCGGCGCGTGAGCGCCTGGGTGCGGCCGGCTATCATCCGTATGAGGTGGCAAGCTACGCGCTCGACGGCCATGAGTGCGCCCATAACATTGCCTACTGGACCGGACGGGGCTACCTGGGCCTGGGTCGTTCTGCCGCGGGCATGCTCGACGACGAGGATTTCGACCGTCTTGCAGGTTTGTTCCCCGGCGTGTCTTCTCGAGGCGATGCGTACCGCGTGCGTCTGGTGCAACGTGACGATGACGCGACGGCGTTCGAGGCCGAATATCTGTCGCAGCGCGAGGCTGTCGCCGAAGATTTGATGCTCGCTTGTCGCATGACGCGCGGTGTTGCGTCCGACCTGTTGGCTCGTGCAGCTTGCGTCATCCCAACGGGCGAGCTGGCAGCTGCCTGCGATCGCGCGCTCGAATTGGGTCTTGCCACTTGGGTGCCCGAGACGCTCTGGGGTCATGAGGGACCCTTCACTACGGCAGATGTCGTCGCGGGCCATGTTCGAGCTCGTCTGGCGCCGACCCATCTGGGCTGGCTCGATGGAAATGTTCTGTTCGAGCTGTTTTGGGGTCTAGCTTAGGCCGCTCGGGTAGAATTACCGCAATATATACGCTGCTGTGAGCAGGAGGTTGCCGCGCATGGCGACGATGAACGAAAAAGATTACTACGAGATTCTGGGTGTCTCCAAGGACGCCACCTCGCGTGATATTCAAAAGGCCTTCCAGCAAAAGGCCCGTAAGCTCCATCCGGACGTCAATAAAGAGCCGGATGCCGAGGAAAAGTTTAAAGAGGTTTCCGAGGCTTACGCCGTGCTTTCGGATGAGCAAAAACGTGCGCGCTACGACGCCATGCGTTCCGGCAATCCATTTGCCGGTGCTCCTACGGCTTCGCCCTATGGTGGCGGCTACGCCGGCAACACGGGCTATGGCAATCCCTTTGAGGGCGGCTTTCCCTTTGGTGGCGCCTGGGGCCAGCAGCGTCGCGGCCAGGCTGCCTACAATCCCGAGAACGGCGCCAACGTGGTCGTCGATATCAAACTCGACGCCAAGGAGGCCAAGGGCGGTGCCCGCAAGACCGTCCGCTACACGCGCTTCAATACCTGTAGCAACTGCGGCGGCTCGGGCTCCGTTTCGTCTGAGCATGCCCATACCTGCCCGAGCTGCGGTGGCCGCGGCCACATCGACGTCGACCTGTCCTTCCTGTTTGGTGCGGGCACGTTCCAGTCGGTCTGCCCCGAGTGCGGCGGTTCCGGTAAGGTCGTGGCCGATCCCTGTCCTGATTGCGGTGGCAGCGGTCGTACTCGCGTAACCTCCGAGCAGACGATTGAGTTTCCTGCCGGCACGCACGATGGCGACGAGGTCCGCATTAGCGGCATGGGCCATGCTGGCACTAACGGTGCCGCGGGCGGCGACCTGGTCGGCCGCGCCCATGTTGAGGCCGAGCGCTTGGAAGGCAAAGCTCGTACCGGTTTTTACCTGATGGGCATTGTGGCGCCGTTTTTGGTGCTGTCGGCCATCTCGGGCGTGTTCTCGGCCTTTGCCGTGATGTGCTTTATCCCCTTTACCATGGGCCTGTTCATGGTGCTTTCGGACGGTGTGCTTCATCGCAGCCTGCTGTGGTGGAAGCGCGGTGCGATGCAGTTTGCCAACGGTTTTGCCAACGGCTTCATGTTCGCGCTCGTGTCGGTTTGGTTTGCGAGCTGCTCGCAACGGGCCATGCTTTCGCCGTACCAAATGCAATAACATCAAACCCTCTGTTTGCGGTCGGCCCAGCTTGGGTATAGGACGCACTGTGACAATAATGAAAGTCGGAAGGATTCGGTCGTGTCGGAAAATAGGGATTACTACGAGGTGCTTGGCGTCGACAGGGATGCCGACGCGCGGACGATTAAGCGTGCGTTTTTAAAGAAGGCCCGTACCGTACATCCGGATGTTTCGGACGATCCCGAGGCCGAGGCCAAGTTCAAGGAGCTCAACGAGGCCTATTCCGTTCTTTCCGATGAGCAGAAGCGTGCTAACTACGACCGTTACGGCACTGCCGACGGTCCTGGTGGTTCGGGCTATGTCGACATCAACGATATCTTTGGTGGCATGGGCATGGACGACCTGTTCTCGTCGTTCTTTGGCGGTGGCGCCGGTGGTGGCGCTCGCAGCCGTCGTGAGCGTCGTCGCGGACGTGACATGGCCATCTCGCTTTCGGTGACGCTCGAGGAGGCGGCACTCGGCTGCAAAAAGACGATCAGCTATGATCGCCTTGCTCCTTGCGAGGACTGCAACGGTACCGGTAGGGCCGAGGGTGCACAGGAAAAGCAGTGCAGTCGCTGTCACGGTACGGGCTACGTCACGACGGTTCAGCGATCGTTTTTGGGCCAGGTTCAGTCTTCCTCGCCTTGCCCCGACTGCCATGGCGAGGGCACGGTTATCGACCATCCCTGCGAGACCTGCGACGGTCAGGGCCGCACGCCTTCGCACGAAAAGATCGACATCGATATTCCCGCCGGCGTTTCGACCGGTCGCCAGCTGCGTGTGAGCGGCTTTGGCGAGGCCGGCCTTCGCGGCGAGCCTTCGGGCGACCTGATCGTCAACGTGCGCGTTGCCGACCATGAGCGCTTTAAGCGCAACGGTGATGACCTGTACCTGGTGAGCGATATCTCGATTGCGCAGGCTGCGCTCGGCTGCGAGATTGAGGTCGAGGGCATTATGCCCGACGAGGTCGTTAAGGTGACGGTTCCCGCCGGCGCCCAGTACGGCGACACCGTGAGCGTCAATAATTACGGCATGCCGCGCATTGGCGGTGGCGGTTCGCGTGGCCGCCTGATCGTGCAACTGCGCGTGGTCGTTCCCACCAATCTTTCCAATAAGCAACGCGAACTGCTCCGTGCTTTTGCCGATGAGATGGGCGATGACGTCGCTTTCGGTAAGAAGTCGGTGACCGACCGTATCAAGAGTGCCCTCGACGACATCCTCGATTAAGGAGCCCGTGTGCTCGCACCCCATATTTCTGTCGTCAACCTCGGCTGCCGTGTCAACCGGGTTGAGTCCGACCGTATCACTGCCGATCTTATGCGCCTGGGCTTTGCGATGGTGGAGCCCCAGGATGCCGAGCTGATCGTCATCAATACCTGCGCCGTTACGGGCGAGGCCGAGGCTAAGACCCGCAAGGCCGTCCGTCACGCGCTTGCCTATCCGGGTGAGCCCTACGTGGTCGTCACCGGCTGTGTGGTCAACCTGCACCCCGAGGAGCTGCTGGAGCTCTCGGACCGTGTGATCGCCGAGCCGTCCAAGATTGACGTCGCCGAGCGCGTCTGCGAGGTACTGGGCGTCGAATCCGATAGCGTTCCCGCCTGCAGCGATGGCGAGGTGATTGATGCGCTCGGTCGCTCGCGCCTGGGCGTGAAGATCCAGGATGGCTGCAACCATCGCTGCACCTACTGCATCGTGTGGAAGGCCCGCGGCCCCGAGCGCTCCGTGCCCGTCGAGTTCGTGCTCGATCAGGTGCGCGAGGCGCAGGAGGCCGGCGTGCCCGAAGTGGTGCTGACTGGCGTGAACCTGGGCGCCTATGACGGCAAGAGCGCGACCGACGAGCATGTCGAGATCGACGAGCTGCTCGAGGCAATCATGGAGCGCACCGAGATCGCCCATGTGCGCATCTCCTCGGTGGAGCCCATGGATATTTCCGAGCGCCTGCTCAAGGTGATGGCTCGCTATCCGCAGCGTATTGCGCCGTTTTTGCACCTGCCCGTGCAGTCCGGTTGCACGGCGACCCTGCATCGCATGGGTCGTCCCTATAGCGCTGAGGCCTTTGAGGACACGGTGCGCATGATTCGTGCCAACCTTCCGCAGGCGTCGCTTTCGTGCGACGTTATCGTTGGTTTTCCCGGCGAGACGGACGAGGAGTTCGAGGAGTCGCTGGCGCTGTGCCGTCGCGTGGGCTTCTCGCGCATGCACGTGTTCCGCTATAGCAAGCGCCCCGGCACCCTTGCCGCCGACATGCCCGACCAGGTGGCTCCCGAGGTCATGGCCGAGCGTAGCCGTCGTATGCGTGCCGCAGCACAGGAGCTCGCTATTGCCGACGCCCGTCATCGCGTGGGCACCGTCGAGCGCGCCGTGCTTGAGTACGGTGACAACCTGACGCTCGGCTCGTTCCATCATGCCCGTCTTGATGATACCTGTGGACTCACAGCCCCGTGCCTGCTCGATGTTGCTATCATCGGAGTCGATGATTCCGGCTTGGTCCATGCACGCAGGGAGGTTCATGGAAGCCTCGAAGATTAGACTTACCGTTCCCGAGGGGATTGACCCCTCGCGCGTTTTGGGCGCCGGTGACGGCGTCCTCCGTGCACTCGAGAATTTGGTGCGCGCCCACGTGGTTGCCCGCGGCGATAGCATTGCCGTGAGCGGCGATTCGGACGAGGTCGAGCTGGTGGCGCGTTTTTTCGAACATGCCTTTCGCGAGGCGGCTGCCGGCCGCACGCTTTCTGCCGACGATGTCTCGCGCTGTCTGGCCGTCCTGCGCGACGGCGAGCATGATGCCTCGTCGCTGCGCGACGACGTGCTGCTGTCGTATCGCGGCCGCGTCATCCGCCCCAAGACGCTCGGTCAAAAGCGCTATGTGGATGCCATCCGCTCTCATACCATCACGTTTGGCCTGGGTCCTGCCGGCACCGGTAAGACCTATCTTGCCATGGCGCTCGCCGTTGCTGCACTCAAGCGCCACGAGGTGGGTCGCCTGGTCCTGACGCGCCCCGTTGTCGAGGCGGGGGAGAACTTGGGCTTCTTGCCCGGCACCCTCGAGGAAAAGATCGATCCCTACATGCGTCCGCTCTACGATGCCCTCTTTGACATGATGGATCGCGAGCGCACCGATGAGCTTATGGAGCGTGGCGTGATTGAGATCGCCCCGCTCGCCTATATGCGCGGTCGAACGCTGAGCGATGCCTTCGTGGTGCTCGACGAGGCGCAAAACACGACGCCCGAGCAGATGAAGATGTTCCTGACGCGTCTGGGCTTTAATTCCAAATTCGTGATCACCGGCGATCTGAGCCAACGCGACCTGGTGGGTCGTCGCGGCGGCCTGGCCGATGTCGAGAGAATTTTGGGCCGCGTCGACGATGTGGCGTTTTCGCACCTGGAGCGCGCCGATGTGGTGCGCCATGCCCTGGTGGGCCGTATCGTTGAGGCCTATGATGCATACGACGATGCGCGCGAGCAGCGTGCGCGCGACCGAAAGGAGTCCCGTTGAGTGTATTGATCAGCAACGATGCCGAGCTCGATACGCTGCTCGAAGCCCCCGAGGTGGAGCACATCTGCGAGGTTGTGCTTGCCGCTGAGGGCGTTGAGCGTGAGGTTGAGATCTCCCTTTCGTATGTCGATGAGGACGAGATGCATGAGCTCAACCACGAATGGCGCGGTATCGATCGCACGACCGACGTGCTCTCGTTTGAGTGCGACTCGGCTTTTGACGAGGATATCCCTGCCGATGAGACGCTCGAGCTCGGCGATATTATCCTGGCCCCGCAGGTCATTGCCCGCCAAGCCCCCGGTTTTGGCAACAGCCTCGCCGACGAGTGCCGCCTGATGCTCGTGCACGGCATGCTTCACCTGCTAGGCTACGATCATATTGAGGACGACGAGGCCGAGGTCATGGAGGCGCGTGAGGACGCTATCCTGCGCGATCTGGCGCTCGAGCGCGGTGAGGATCCCAAGCTCGTTCACGTCGGTCCCATCACCAACCATGCCCACGACTAGGAGCCGTCTATGATTCCCGGATCGAACAAGGACCATCCGTCCTTTTTAAAGTCGTTCTCCTATGCCATGGAGGGCTTCGTTACCGCCGTTAAGACCGAGCGCAACATTAAGGTCATGCTCGTGGCCGGTGTGTGCACTGTCATTGCCGGCTGCATCGTGGGGCTCGACATTGCCGAGTGGGGTACGGTCATCATCTGCTGCGGCCTGGTGATTCACGGCGAGCTGTGCAACACCGCCATGGAGGCGATCGTCGACCTGGCAACCCAGGAGCTGCATCCGCTGGCCAAGCGTGCGAAGGATATCGCCGCCGCTTCTGTCTACGTTCTTTCCATTACCGCCGCAATCGTGGGTCTTTTGGTATTTGCCCACGCGCTCGGCTTTATTTAGAAAGGGATTCCCATGTCCGACAATATGCAGCCTGCCGATGAGATTCTGGACGACGAGTCCCTGGACGCGGTGGATGGCGAGGAGTTTGAGGAAGTCGAGGAGTTCGACCCGTTTGAGGGCATGAGCGATGAGGAGCTCGACGCCCTGTGCGACGAGGACGAAAGTCTCGCGGGCTTTGGTGACGTGGAACCCGGCTTTCGCAGCGGCTTTGTTGCCCTGGTCGGCCGTCCCAACGCCGGCAAGTCCACGCTGCTCAACGCCTGCTACGGCAAGAAGGTCGCCATCACCTCGCCGGTGGCCCAGACCACGCGCCGCCGTATGCGTGCCGTCGTCAATCGCCCCGGCTACCAGCTGGTCTTTGTCGATACCCCGGGCATCCACAAGCCCAAGGACGGCCTGGGCTCCGAGCTTAACAAGAGCGCCTTGTTTGAGCTCAACGACGTGGACGTCGTCGCGTTTTTGATCGATGCCACCAAGCCCATCGGCAGGGGAGACGCCTGGGTTGCCGAGCGTGTTAAGAGCGCCCGCTGCAAGAAGGTCCTGGTGCTCACCAAGGCCGATGAGGCCGATCCCGCCCAGGTCATGGAGCAGCTTAAGGCCGCTCACGAGCTCATGGAATATGACGACGAGATCGTGACGTCGTCGGTCAAGAACTTTAACGTCGATGCGTTTATCGAGACCGTTGCGCACTTTTTGCCCGAGGGTCCGCGTTGGTTCCCCGAGGACATGGGTACCGACGCTTCCGATGAGACGCTCGTTGCCGAGTTTGTGCGCGAGAAGGTCTTGCGCCGCACCCGTGATGAGATCCCGCACTCCGTGGGCGTTATCTGCGATGCGCTTGAGCAGACCAAGAAGGTGCTGCGCGTGCACGCCACTATTTACGTCGAGCGCGAGGGCCAAAAGGGCATCATCATCGGCAAGGGCGGCGAGATGATCAAACATATCGGCATCGACGCCCGTCGCGACCTTGAGCGCATCTTTGGCACCCAGGTCTTTTTGGAGCTGGACGTGAAGGTCAAGGCCGGCTGGCGTGACGACGAGGCCCAGATTCGCCGCTTCGGTTACAACGCGGAGGATTAGTCCACGTCAATGGCAGGCTCTCGCACATATCGCACGAAGGTGCTCGTCCTCGACAAGACCAAGCTCAAGGAGACGGACCTGATCCTGACGATGCTTGACGAGCTGGGTCGGCAGGTTCGTGCCGTGGCAAAGGGCGCCCGCAAACCTGGTGGACGCCTGGCTGCGCGCTGCGAGCTGTTCTGTACCGTCGATATGCTGCTTGCGCATGGACGGTCGCTCGACGTGGTTTCCCAGGCCGAGCTTATGGAGGCTCCGCTCGGCGCTGCGCCCGATTACGAGACGACATGCGCCGCAAGCGCGATCGCCGAGGTCGCGCGCGTGTGCTCGTTCGAGGATGCCGAGGACCCGTTCACCTTTGCCATCACGCAGCGGGCGCTTGCCCTGATGGGCAGTGGGCTCGACACGGCGCATATGGACCTGCTCGTGGCGGCTTTTGTCTTTAAGCTGCTGTCCCACGTTGGCTACCGACCCGATTTTTCGGCCTGCGTGCTGTGCGGAGACCCCATGCTGTCGTATTTTTCGCCCCAGGCGGGCGGTCTCATGTGCGGGTCGTGCGCGTCGAGCGTTCCGGGTGCCGAGCTGGTGTCGACCGGTGAGGTCGCGTGGCTGCGCGCCCTCATGTCCATGACGTTCGACGCGCTCATGGCCGAGCGGATCGACCCGCATACCGCGGCGTTTTTGCTGGGTCTTTCGCACGTATGGGCCGCGACGCACACCGATCAGCGGCTTCGTGCGATGGAATTCATGTTGGGTCGGTGATGATGCGCAGGCGTACGCCGCTTGTGGTAACATACCGACCTGTTGGTACCTCGACCTTGGTTGCTCGCTCCACCGGCGGCTTCCCAGTCCGAGGCGAATCGAGTCGCCCGCGGGCGACGCAAAACGAAAGGTGAAACAATGACTGTTTCCAAAGAGCGCAAGGCGGAGCTGACTGCCCAGTTCGGTAACACCCCGGTCGACACCGGTAACCCCAAGGTTCAGGTCGCCATCCTGACCGAGCGCATCAAGGAGCTGACCGAGCACATGAAGTCCCACCAGAAGGACTTCCACACCCGTCGTGGCCTGCTCATGCTCGTCGGCCGTCGTCGTCGTCTTCTCTCCTACATCAAGAAGAACGACATCGTCGAGTATCGTGAGCTCATCAAGGCTCTGGGCATCCGCGACAACATCCAGTAGGATTTGTACATGCTAAGAGCGTCCTGCGCAGCGGGGCGCTCTTTTTGTGTAAGGGCGCGAACAATCACGCTCTGAAGCGTGGCGGGGGCAGGGGGCCCGCGTCACATGAGAAGCCTGCAGGCAAGGGGCCTGTGGGGTAAAGGAGAACAATGACACTCGTATCCAAGACCTTTGAGCTGTACGGCAAGACCTACACCTTTGAGTCGGGCGAGCTTGCCAAGCAGGCCACCGGCGCCTGCCTGGTCAAGCAGGGCGACACCACGATGCTCGACACCGTGGTCGTCTCCAAGGAGCGCAAGAACTACGACTTTTTCCCGCTGACCGTCGACTTCAACGAGAAGATGTACGCAGCCGGCCGCATCCCGGGTGGTTACCTCAAGCGTGAGGGCCGTCCCAGCGAGAAGGCCACGCTCACCGCGCGCATGATCGACCGTCCGATTCGCCCGAGCTTCCCGGACGGCTTCCGCAACGAGGTGCACATCGTCGCTACCTCGCTCGTCGCCGACCAGGTCAACCCCTTCGACGTTATCAACGTCATGGGTGCTTCCCTGGCCATGACGCTCGGCGGCGTGCCCTTCGAGGGCCCGCTTGCCTGCGTGCGCATCGGCCGCAACGTGGAGACCGGCGAGTTTATCGTTAACCCCACCTATGAGGAGCGCGAGAACTCCGATCTGGACCTGGAGCTGGGCGGCTCTGCCGACTTCATCTCGATGGTCGAGGCCGGCGCCGAGGAGATCTCCGAGGACGACATGCTCGCCGCCATGAAGTTTGGCCAGGAGGCCCTTGCTGCCTTCTGCCAGGCTCAGGACGAGTTTGTCGCCGAGTGGGAGCAGGTCAACGGCACTATCGTCAAGAAGGAGTACCCGCTCGACCAGCCCGTCGAGGAGGTCCAGGAGCGCATCTTCGCCCACTACGACGAGATGGCAGCCGCCCTTCGCGACGCCGACAAGCTCTCCCGTATCGGCAAGGTCGAGGCTCTGAAGGAGTCCATCCGTGCCGAGTTCACCGAGGAGGAGCAGTCCGCTTGGGAGCGCGAGATTCCCGTGGCGCTCAAGAAGCTCGAGAAGAAGGCTATGCGCACCATGGTCGTCGAGACCGGCGAGCGCGTCGACGGCCGTGCCGCCGATGAGATTCGCCCCATTATGGTGAAGGATAACTACCTGCCGCTCGTTCACGGCTCCGGTCTGTTCCAGCGTGGCCAGACCCAGGTGCTTTCCGTCCTGTCGCTCGGTATGCTCAACGAGGGCCAGCGTCTGGATACCATCGAGCCCACCGAGGGCAAGCGCTACATGCACCACTACAACTTCCCGCCGTTCTGCACCGGCGAGACCGGCCGCATGGGCAGCCCCAAGCGCCGCGAGATCGGCCACGGCAACCTGGCCGAGCGCGCTCTGCTTCCGGTGCTCCCCGACGAGAACGAGTTCCCCTACGCCATCCGCGTCGTCTCCGAGGTCATGGAGTCCAACGGCTCCTCTTCGATGGCTTCGACCTGCGGCTCCACGCTCGCCCTTATGGACGGCGGCGTGCCCATTAAGCGCCCGGTCTCCGGTATCGCCATGGGCCTGATCCAGGAGGAGGGCAAGACCGTGGTTCTGTCCGACATCCAGGGTCTCGAGGACTTCCTTGGCGACATGGACTTTAAGGTCACCGGCACCACCGAGGGCATTACCGCCCTGCAGATGGACAACAAGGCCACCGGCCTTACCTTCGACATCTTGGCCCGCGCCCTGCAGCAGGCCAAGGAGGGTCGCGCCTTCATCCTTCAGAAGATGCTCGATGTGATCCCCGAGCCGCGCCACACCACGCGCAGCACTGCTCCGCGCATCGTTTCCATCCAGGTTCCGACCGACAAGATCCGCGACGTCATCGGTTCCGGCGGTAAGGTCATCCGCGGTATCCAGGACGAGACCGGCGCCTCGGTCGACATCCAGGAGGACGGCACCGTCTTTGTCGGCGGCACCGGCGAGTCCGTCGACCAGGCCGTCGAGCGTATCAAGCTCATCATCAAGGTTCCCGAGCCGGGCGAGGAGTACACCGGTCGTGTGGTCTCCATCCAGCCCTTCGGCGCCTTCGTCAACCTGCTGCCCGGTAAGGACGGCCTGCTGCACATCTCCCGCGTCGCCAAGGGCCGCGTGGAGAAGGTCGAGGACGTCCTCAACGTGGGCGACGAGGTCAAGGTCGTCGTCATCGAGGTCGACGATCGTGGCAAGATCTCGCTCGATCGTCTGGACAAGCCTGAGGCCCCGGCTCGCGCCGAGGGTGCCTCCGAGGGCGACGGCGAGCACTTCCAGCGCCGTGAGCGTCCGCGTCGCGAGCGCTCCGAGCGCAGCGACCGTCCGCGCCGTCCCGGCGACAACGGAGGCCGCAAGCCCCGCCGTCACCACGACGCCGAGTAACAGCCGTACATATACTGCTCAATAAGGGCGACTCCAGACTGGGGTCGCCCTTTTGCTATTCCCGGCGGGGTCCGCGGGTAAAGTTTCCTGCTCTACAGTCCTGCTCACGACGGAGGCCACATTAAGTGGCCTCCTGTTCGTGCGGAACTCGCGATAAACTTTACCCGCGGACCCCGCCGGGAATAGCAAAAGGGCTGGTTGGTGAGGGTTGCGATTTTGTCAGATAGTCTATTCAGTTTTCTTATTTTCTGAATTGTCGATAGCCGTGCTCTTGGCATATCACCAGATAAAACCGACCAAAATAAACCAGTCCCTTTTTGGCAGGTCTGGGGCCATCGGGGGCCGGGGCGGGTTAAGTTTGTCGCGAGTTCCGCACGCAAAGGAAAGCACTTAATGTGCTTTCCGTCTTGCGCAGGACTGTAGAGCAGCAAACTTAACCCGCCCCGGCCCCCGATGGCCCCAGACCGGCGGGATAGACCAGTTCAGATGGGGCTTTGATGCATGGGTGGTCTGTTGTTGTGCAAATGGGTATCATACTGTGGTTATTGCATCGACTCTGTGATGCATGTTTGTACGTTCCCGGCGGTCGGTTTGCCAGAAGCGCCCCGTCGGTTGTTCCAGACCCGTTTCGAAGAAAGGAAACCACACTCACCTATGGCAGCTAAAAAATCATCTCCCTTGAAGATTATCCCGCTCGGCGGCCTTGACGGCATCGGCAAGAACATGACGGTCTTCGAGTGCGGCGACGACATGGTGCTCGTCGACGCCGGTCTCATGTTCCCGGATGACTCCCAGCCCGGTATCGACCTGGTGCTTCCCGACTACACCTATGTTCTAGAGAACGAGGAGAAGCTCCGCGGTATCGTCGTCACCCACGGCCACGAGGACCACACCGGTTCGCTTCCGTACCTGCTGCAGGACCTCAACAACAAGGTGCCCATCTTCTCGAGCAAGCTGACGCTCGGCTTTATCGAGGGCAAGCTCTCCGAGTTCCGCATCCGCGCGCCCAAGTTCCGCGAGGTCAAGGGCGGCAGCCATGTCAACCTCGGCGGCATCTCGCTCGACTTCTTCTCGATGACGCACTCCATCCCCGGCGCTCTGGGCGTGTTCATCCGCACCAATCAGGGCACCGTTATGCACACCGGCGACTTTAAGCTCGACCAGACGCCCATCGACGGCGTCACGCCCGACTATGCTGCTATCAGCCGCTTTGCCAAGCAGGGCATCGACCTGCTGCTTTCCGACTCTACCAACGCCACGGTTCCCGGCTTTACCAAGTCCGAGGCAGAGGTTGGTCCCAACCTGCTGCACGCCATCAAGAACGCCCCGGGTCGCGTGTTCGTCGCTTCGTTCTCGAGCCACATCCATCGTTTGCAGCAGATCTGCGATGCCGCCCGCAAGTGCGGCCGTAAGGTCGTTGTGACCGGTCGCTCTATGCTCACGAACACCCGCGTGGCGCGTGAGCTGGGCTACCTCAACATTGATGACGCCGATATCATCGATGCCTTCGACATTGATAACCTGCCCGACGACAAGATCGTCGTCATGTGCACTGGTTCGCAGGGCGAGCCGCTGTCGGCTCTGTCCCGCATGGCCAATGGCGAGCACAAGACGCTTTCCATCCACGAGGGCGATACCGTTATCCTCTCTGCAACTCCTGTTCCCGGCAATGAGAAAGCCGTCCAGCAGGTCGTCAACAGCCTTGCCAAGCTCGGCTGCGACGTGTGGGATAAGAACCGCGCTCTCGTCCACGTCTCCGGTCACGGTAGCCAGGAGGAGCTCAAGCTCCTGATGGCCATGGCCAAGCCCACGTACTTTATGCCGGTTCACGGTGAGGCCGTGCACCTGCGCGCCCATGCCCAGCTGGCCCGCAAGATGGGTCTCAAGGACGATCATATCTTTATTCTCGATAACGGCGACACGCTCGAGATGCGCGGCGGTATCGTCAAGCGTGGTACGCCCGTCGAGTCCGGCGTCGTCTATGTTGACGGCCTGCGCATCGGCGACACCGACCCCATCGTCCTGCGCGACCGTCAAAAGCTCGCCAACGACGGCATGGTCACAGCCGTTGCCATCGTCTCGCTCAAGCACAAGAAGATCGAGGCCATCGAGTTCTCGGGCCGCGGTGTTTCGTTTGCCATCGACGATCAATTCTCCGAGGATGCCTCCGCGTCCATCATGAAGACGATCGAGAAGGGCAAGTTTAGCTTTACCAGCAGCGGCTCCGATGCCATTCGCAAGGCCGTGCGCGATTCGCTCTCCAACTTCATTTGGAGCCGTACGCGTACCCGTCCGATGATCATCCCGGTCGTCATGGAGGTTTAGTTTGGCGCGCGGATCTGCACAAAACGCCAAAGGCAATAAAGCCAACAACCAACCGGCATCTGCTAAGGGTGCCGGTTCCCATCTGCGTGCCAATAAGGGCCATGAGGCAGACTTCGACGATTTTGAGCCCTTGGTCGAGCCTTCGGCCAATCGCGATATCGCCGGCGT
The DNA here is from genome assembly GCA_934668695.1 of uncultured Collinsella sp. The sequence continues at coordinate 15,103 of CAKUOD010000006.1, forward strand.
GGTCATTGCCGTTTTGGCGATCGCGTCCTTCATTGCCGTTATCTCACCGGCAACTGCGCCCGTGACGGCTGCTGTTGCCGGGTTCTATCACCTGGGCTTTGGCCTGGGCGCCTACGTGCTGCCGATCGTCATCTTGCTGTTTGCCGCCACGCTCTTTTTGGGTGAGGACTCGCCGCTCAACGTGCGCTCTGTTGCGGGCGGCGCCGTGGTCTTTATCGCCGTCGTCTCCATTCTTTCGCTGATGGTGCCGGGCACGAGCGATTCGTGCGACCTTATGTTTACGCCGCAAAATCTGTCCGCCTCGGGTGGCTACATCGGTGCGTTTATTGCGAGTGCGCTGCAGAATGCCCTGGGTAAGCCTATCGCGATGGTGGTCCTGTTGGGTCTGGCCGTCGTTGGTTTTGTCATCATCGGCTTTTCTGTGGGTGGTGTGCTGCGCTCTGCCCGCGACCGTGCGGCAGATTTTGCCGAACGCCGTCGTGCCGATGTCAACGCCAGCCCTTGGGGTGACGACGAAGCCCTGTCGGTGCCCGGCGTTGCCCGTCCGCACCTGAGCATTCTTCGTCAAAAGGGCTCCGATGCTGCCGTGACCACGGTCATGGGCAACGATGTGGACCCGGTTTCGGACGATGATGACGAGGACGAGGATCCGTTTGTTGACGTGTCCGATGCCGTGGATGCCGAGCGGGCCAAGACAACGCTGTTGCCGCGCCGCCATGCCAAGAAGGGCAAGGCCACACCCAAGTTGAATACAAGTGAGCCCGACCCGTCTTGGTCCGATAGCGAGATTGAGCTCACCGAGGGCGATGACGAGGACGACGAGGCTCCGATTGAGACCGCAAAGACAACTTTGCTGCCGCGTCGCCATGCAAAGCGCGGCCAGGTAACCGGCCAGCTTTCGATGGAAGACGACTCCGATAAGATCGACGAGTCCGAGCCGCCGTTTGCCGTGAATCCCGTCTCGGCCGCACCTCAGATTCCCGACTTCCTGAAGCATCCCAAGGTTGCCGATGCGCCTGCCACGAGTGCTGTCGAATCGGCTGCGGCTCGTGATGGGGGAGTGGACGACGGCGCCGCAGATAACGAGGGCGAAGAAGAGGACGGCCTCAAGCTTCCGCCGCTCGAAATCCTGCATGCCAACCCGCAGTCGGCTTCCGCCGCGTCTTCGGACAAGGAGCTTGAGCAGACCGCTGAGTCACTGCAATCCACCTTGCTTGAGTTTGGCCGCAGTGCCCGCGTGGTCGGCTGGATCGCCGGCCCCACGGTGACGACCTTTAAGCTGCAACCTGGCGAGGGCGAGCGCGTGAGCAAGATTTCGAGCCTCGAGGACGATATCGCGCTTTCGCTCGCTGCCCAGTCGGTACGTATCTTTGCCCCGATCCCCGGCACCTCGCTCGTGGGCATCGAGATTCCCAACCGCAAGCGCCAGAACGTCAACCTGGGCGACGTTCTGCCCTATGTGAAGGGCGGTCCGCTCGAGCTCGCTATCGGCCGTGACGCCGAGGGCACGCCGGTCGTCGCCGACCTCGCCAAGATGCCTCACCTGTTGATCGCCGGTACGACCGGTTCTGGTAAGTCGGTGATGATCAATTCCATCATCACGACCTTGCTCATGCGCGCCCTTCCCGAGGACGTTCGCCTGATTATGGTCGACCCCAAGCGCGTCGAGCTTGCGGGCTATAACGGTCTGCCGCATCTCTATGTGCCCGTGGTGACCGAGCCCAAGCAGGCCGCGAGCGCTCTGCAATGGGCCGTGTCCGAGATGGAGCGTCGCCTGAAGGTCTTCGAGCGTCTCAACGTGCGTAAGATCTCGACCTACAACGAAAAGCAGGCCGCCGGCGAGTTTGAGCATTACGACAACCCGCCGCAAAAGATGCCCTACCTAGTCATTATCATTGACGAGCTCTCTGACCTGATGATGGTCGCCGGTAAGGATGTCGAGGCCTCGATCGTGCGTATTGCACAGCTGGGCCGTGCCGCCGGTATTCACCTTATCGTTGCCACGCAGCGCCCCAGCTCCAACGTGGTGACGGGCCTCATCAAGGCCAACATCACCAACCGCATCGCCTTTAACGTCGCCACGGGCATTGACTCGCGCGTCATCATCGACCAGATGGGTGCCGAAAAGCTCACCGGTTTGGGCGACATGCTGTTCTCAAAGGTCGACTGGGGCAAGCCTCGCCGTATCCAGGGCTGCTTTGTCTCGGACGACGAAATCAACGAGATTGTCGAGTTCGTCAAGTCGCAAAGCGAGCCCGACTACCACGAGGAGATTCTGTCCGCCGTGGCGCCCGCTTCCATGTCCATGGCTGGTGGCGGCGGCATTGTCCGCACCGGAGTCGCCGAGCCGCAAGATGACGACCCGCTTATCTGGGAAGCCGCCCATATTGTGGTGGAATCGCAGCTGGGCTCCACATCTGGCCTGCAACGCCGCCTGAAGGTTGGCTATGCGCGTGCCGGGCGTATTATGGACATGCTGGAAGAAAAGGGTGTCGTCGGCCCGCCCGACGGTTCCAAGCCGCGCGAGGTCCTGCTGGACGAGGAGGGGCTTGCCGCGCTGGAATCTGTCGACGCCGAGATGGCACGTGAAGATCGTGAGTTTGGAGGATTCTGATGGCTGCACGCTTTGGTGACATGCTGCTCGAGCAGCGTCGCCGAATGGGCCTTTCCATTCAGCAGGTCGCCAACACCATCAAAATCAGGCCGCAGATCATCGAGTTTTTCGAGACCGGTAACTTTGCTTCGATGCCGCCGCGCGGCTATGCGCAGGGCATGATTTCGAGCTATGCTCGCTTTTTGGGCCTCAATCCGCGTGAGGTCGTCAATGCCTACTTTGACGACCTGATGGCATACGAACGCGAGACGTCGCAGCAGGGCGGTCGTTTCCAGGACGCTGCCGGCTACGTCAATTCGCGTTCCTCTGTCGATAACGGGCGCTTTCTGATGGTTCAGGGCGGTCGTTCGACCCGCTATGGACAGCGTCCTCAGCAGGCCGGTTATATTACCGAGACGGGTTCGGGCGAGGAGATTCGCTCTCAACGTGACCGGTTCCGCAGCACGCCGATGCCCGAGGACCGTGCGCTTCCCGCTGCCCGCGGCGTCGCACGTGACCCTCGCGCTGGATACGGCGATGGCGGCTATTCCGATCGCGGCCACCGTGGCGTTTCTGCCGGTCGTTCTCGCGGCGGCTATGCGGATGCCGATACCACGCAGGTAACGCCGCGTCTTCGCTCGCAGTCGCAGCCCTATGGGCAGCGTTCATCGGCTTCTCGTTCGGGCCAGCGCAGCTATCAGGGTCGTGGCGAGCTCGCTCCGCGCTCGGGGCAACGTAGCCTTCAGGGCCAGGGAAGCTATCGTGGCCGTCCTGATAGCAGCCGCGGTCGAATGCCCCAAAACAGTGGTCGTGGTGGTTCCAATCGTGGGCGCGGCGGGTCGCGTGTCCCGCAGAATAACGGACTTGATCCGCGTATCGTCTACGCCGGTATCGGTGCCGTTGTCCTGCTGCTGATTGTGCTCATCGTGGTACTTCTGCGCGGCTGCGGTTCTGCAGCGCCCGAGTCGACGCCCGAGACGCCTGCGGCAACCAAGACAACGACTAAGAAGTCTTCCAAGAAGACCGAGACCGTCGATGCGGATGAAGATACCGATGAGGCGACGGACGAGTCGACCGATTCGGATGTCGCTAAGACAACGGCCAAGAAGGAAGAAAACGAGGTCACGAAGGTCAAGGTCTCCGTTGCCAAGGGTAAGACCGCTTGGATTGAGGTCAAGGTCGACGGCAAGTCGGTCTATGGCGCTCAGGCGACCGGTCCCTTTGAGCAGGAGTACACGCCCGAGTCCTCGATCGAGATCACCACATCCAAGCCTTCCGACGTCACCGTTACCAAGAACGGCGAAAAGGTCCGTTACGACACCAAGACGTCGGGCGTGGCGCGCGTGACCATCACCGTTCCCAAGAAGGAGACGACTGACTCCGAGAATGGTGAAAGTACTGATGGTGCCGATTCTACCGATGGTACCGATAGCGCTGACGGCACCAATGCCCAGTCCACTGACGGCACTGATACCGCCGCCGATGGTCAGACGACTAACGATTCTACCGACTATTCGTACGACAGCTACTAAGCCGCTCGTAAGCGAAAGGAAACATCATGGCTAAAGATTCCAGCTTCGACGTCGTGTCTGAGGTCAACATGCAAGAGGTCGATAACGCCTTCCAGCAGACCACGCGCGAGATTTCCCAGCGCTATGACCTGAAGGATTCCGGCGCCACGATCGAGCTTTCGAAGGGCGACAAGCTCTTTACGATCAACGCCCCGGCCGACTTTGTCTCCAAGCAGATCATCGATGTCCTGAGCTCCAAGCTCATCAAGCGCGGCATCGATCTCAAGGCTGTCTCGTGGGATGCTCCACAGGCGGCATCGGGCGGCACCGTGCGCGTGCTCGGCCATATCGTCGAGGGTATCGACCAGGCGACCGCCAAGAAGATCAACAAGGACATCAAGGACCAAAAGCTCAAGGTCAAGGTGACCATCGAGGCCGACAAGCTGCGTGTTTCCTCTGCTTCGAAGGACGCGTTGCAGACCGTGATCCAGTTTCTGCGCGACCAGGACTACGGCCAGCCGCTGCAGTTCACCAACTACCGCTAATATCATTCGAAAGGACCGCTCTCCAACATGGATACACCGTTGGGCTCCGTGCTCTACATCACCCTCGGGTGCGCTAAGAACGAGGTTGACACCGACCGCATGCGTTCTCTTTTGACCGCCGCAGGCTACGAGGAGGCATTCGACCCGCAGGATGCCGATATCGCCATCGTCAATACATGCTCGTTCCTCGCCTCCGCAACGTCCGAGAGCATCGAGACCACGCTCGAGCTCGCCAACGAGGTTCAGGACGGCGTTCGTTCTTGTCCCATCGTCATGTGCGGCTGTGTGCCGTCGCGCTATGGCGACGACCTGCCTGACGAGCTGCCCGAGGTCGCTGCCTTTGTGAAGGCCGACGAGGAGGACGGCATCGTGGCGGTCATCGATGGCGTGCTGGGTGTCGAGCGTGAGATCGCTGCCTATATTCCGCAAGTCAAGCGCACCGTCGAGGGCGCTGTCGCCTACGTCAAGATTTCCGATGGCTGCAACCGCTTCTGCAGCTTCTGCATGATTCCCTACATCCGCGGTCGTTATCACTCGCGCAATGCCGAGAGCATTATTTCCGAGGTGCGCGACTTGGTTGCCGGTGGCGTGCGAGAGATCGTGCTGATCGGCCAGGACACGGGCATCTGGGGCACCGACTTTGCGGATGGTGACGTCGCCGAGGGCTCGCCGCGCAATCTGGCGCAGCTGCTGCGCGCCGTAGCCGAGGCCGTGCGTCCGCAGAACGTCTGGGTCCGTGTTCTCTACCTGCAGCCCGAGGGCATGACCGACGAGCTTATCGAGACGATTCGCGATACCCCCGAGGTGCTACCCTATATCGATATCCCCGTGCAGCACTGCGACGCACGCATCCTTAAGGCCATGCGTCGCTCCGGTTCGCGCCAGGAGCTCGAGGACCTGTTCCGCGATCTGCGTGAGCGCATCCCCGGCATCGTGATCCGTTCCACGGCCATGGTCGGCTTCCCGACCGAGACCGACGACGAGTTCCGCGACCTTATCGACTTTATGGACACCGTCGGCTTTGACTACACGAGCGTCTTTGCCTATTCGCAGGAGGAGGGCAGCCTGGCCGCCAAGATGGAGGGCCAGGTCGACGAAGAGGTCAAGCTCGAGCGCGCCCAGGAGGCCATGGACCTGGCCGAGTCGCTCGGTTTTGCTGCAACTGCCGCACATGTGGGCGAGCGCGCCCAGGTGATTGTCGACGGTATCGAAGAGACCGAGGACGGCGCCGAGCTGATCGGACATGCCTGGTTCCAGGCGCCCGATTCCGATGGCGCGGTGCATCTGGACGCTAGCGAGGCATCCGTGGGCGATATTCTGACGGTCGAGTTTACCGATAGCTTCTGCTATGAGCTTATCGGTCATGTTGTGGAGTAGGAGCGCGTTGTGGCTAACGAGAGCAATAAGGAACTGACGAGTGTCTGGACGCCCGCCAATATCGTGACGTGTGTGCGCATCGTCTTTATCCCGGTGTTCATGATCGTGTCGGCGCTGTCTCACATGAGCGTTGCCGGTACGGATTGGAGCACCTTCGACGGCCCGCTCGCCGCCGCAGCCTTCATTCTGTACGTCATCCTGTCGTGCACCGATAAAGTTGACGGCTATCTGGCGCGCTCGCGCAACGAGATTACCGACTTCGGTAAATTCTTGGACCCCATCGCCGACAAGCTACTCGTGTTCTCGGCCTTGCTGCTGTTCTTGGACTTTGGCGCCGTGTCGGTTTGGTCCGTGTTCATCATCTTGTTCCGCGAGCTGTTGGTAAGCGCCCTGCGCATGGTTGCGAGTGCCGCCGGCGTGGTCGTTGCCGCCGATAAGCTTGGCAAGTACAAGACGGCGACCACGATGGTCTCCATCTGCGGTTACCTGTGCGTCTTTGCGATGGCCGGCTTGCACCTTGGTCCGCTGGCGCTGACGCTCGGCATCTACTCGGTGTCGCGCTTCCTGTACGCCGTTGCCGTTGTCCTGACCGTTATCTCGGGCGCCCAGTACTTCTGGAACTGCCGCAAGATCGTCTTTTCGGTCTAGGTCCTGGTTGGTATGACGGACTCTTTTGAGCAGATTTCCGCACATAACGAGGAGCTGGCGCATGATATTGTCGAGCGCGCGAGCGCTCGGGGCGTGACGGTTTCGACGGCTGAGTCGCTGACGGCTGGTATGATCGCCTCGACGATTGCCGATATCCCGGGTGCCTCGGCGGTGCTGCGTGGCGGTGCGGTGACCTACTGCGATGAGATCAAGCATCGTGTTCTGGGTGTTGAGCAGGAGACGCTCGACCGCTATACCGCGGTGTCGCATCAGACCGCGCGCGAGATGGCGGCGGGTTCGCTGGAGCTGTTTCAGAGCGATATTGCAGTGAGCGCAACGGGTTATGCCGGCCCCGGCGGCGGCACTGAGGACGATCCGGCTGGCACTTTCTATATTGGCTGGGCGTATCGCGCGGCTGATGGGGAAGTGCCGGTCGTGGACTCTGTGCGCTGCCACTATGAGGGCGACCGTTCGTGTGTTCGTGCCCATGCGGTCGCGGAGGCATTGGGACGCATTGCCCTTGTGCTCAACTCTATGGAATAGACGTGTTTTAAGGGGCCTTAGGGCCCCTTAATTGTGGAGATAGGGACCTCTGACAAATTCAGCGTTTTTGCTGATCATAGGTTTATTTTCGCCTTCCTTGCTTATATTTGGCCCTATGTGGTCAAGCATTTGGTCAGTATTTGGTCGGCGTTTGGTTGGGTTTTGGAAAGACTGCCTGCATATGATTGGCCTGAACGGTTGACCACGAACAGCCGTTCGTTTATTATCGATGCAGGTTGTTAAGAGGAGGGCTATTCATGGCCAAGAATTCAGGTCCCGTACGTACCGTTCATGCACCCACGACGGGTAAAGAGCGCGAAGAGATGATCGCTACCACCAAGGCTGAGATCGAGAAGAAGTTCGGTCAAGGCTCCATCATGAGGTATGGTGACGGCGGCCCTGAGCTTGAGGTCGAGGCCATCCCCACGGGCGCTCTGGCACTCGATGCCGCTCTGGGTATCGGCGGTGTGCCGCGCGGCCGTATCGTCGAGATTTACGGTCCTGAGTCCTCCGGTAAGACGACGCTTTCGCTCGAGATCCTGGCCGAGGCCCAGGCAATGGGTGGCGTGGTGGCATTTATCGATGCCGAGCACGCGCTCGATCCCACGTATGCCGCGCGCATTGGCGTGGATATCGACGAGGTACTGATTTCCCAGCCCGATACGGGTGAGCAGGCGCTCGAGATTGTTGACATGCTCGTGCGTTCCGGCGCCATCGATGCCATCGTCGTCGACTCCGTCGCCGCGCTGACCCCGCGTGCCGAGATCGAGGGAGAGATCGGCGATACCACGGTCGGCTTGCAAGCTCGCCTGATGAGCCAGGCGCTCCGCAAGCTTGCCGGCTCGCTGTCCAAGTCCAACACGACGTGCATCTTCATTAACCAGCTGCGTGAGAAGATCGGCGTCATGTTCGGCAACCCCGAGACCACGACGGGCGGCCGCGCTCTTAAGTTTTTCTCTTCGGTGCGTATCGACATTCGCCGCATCGATAGCATTAAGCTTAAGGATGAGGTTATCGGTAACCGCGTGCGCGCCAAGGTCGTTAAGAACAAGGTGGCAGCTCCGTTCCGTTCTGCTGAGTTTGACATTATGTACGGTACGGGCATCTCTAAGGAGGGCTCGATTCTGGACATGGCTGTCGAGTGCGGCATCTGCAAGAAGATGGGCTCCTGGTTTGCCTATGGCGAGGACAAGCTCGGCAACGGTCGCGAGGCCGCCAAGGGGTTCCTGCGCGAACACCCCGATTGCGCCGACGAGATTGAGCATAAGGTCCGCCTTGCCTGCGGGCTTGAGTTTGACGACGATGCTCCATCCGAGGTCGAGCTGACCGATCAGCCTGCGTCTGAGGAGTTTGATGAGCTTTACGCCATCGATGGTTCCGCCATGCTCGATGATGACGACGAGTAGCGGTTACGCTCATGTCGTATACGGTGACCGAGGCCACGGTCGTCTTTCCCGATAAGAAGGCGGCCTCCTCGTTCTCGAGCGGGTATGCGTCCAAAAAGCCTTGCGCACATATCGATTGTGAGCTTGAGGGCGGTTTTGAGCGGTCCATTTGGATTCCCGTGCGGGTCGCGCGGCTGTATGTCAAAAACCGCCCCGATCTTCCCTGTGATTGGGATAACTTTCGTGAGGCTGTGCAGCTCGTCGAGCGTAAATGTGCACTTACCATGGTGACTGAGATGTTATCGCGCCGCGACCATGCGACTGGTGAGGTCCGTGACAAGCTGGCTCGCTACAGCTTTCACCAACCCGCGATCGATTTCGCCGTCGAGCGCGCCACCGAGTATCACTTTTTAGATGAGAACCGCTTTTGCTCGTACTTTATCGAGGAACGCAAGCGGCGCGGTTGGGGACAGCGTAAAATCGAGACTGAGCTCAAGCGCCGTCATGTCGTGCTCGATGACATTCCCGGTTATCCCGAGGATTATTTTGCCGTCGAAGACGATTTGGCGCGTGCGTCAGCCCTGCTCGCCAAGCGGCGTGTTCCAGAGACGCGCGGATTCGAAAAACTAGTTCGGTTTTTGATGGGCAAGGGCTTCTCGTATCACATCGCCGCCGATGCCGTTAAGGCACGTCTCGATGCCGAACGTGAGGAATGTGCGGTTTAGGCGTATGCGTTTTGTGGCCCTGCCGTTCACGGCGTTTTAGCCGCCGTGCTGGGGCCATTTATTTGACAGTTGTTGTGGTTCAACGTACGATAAACACTGTCATTTGCTTTGTGATATGTGCTCATCTGTGATGAGTTTGTTTATATGTTTATCTGTATCCGACCCGCATAAGCTGCGCCCATATTACTCAAATGTCGCGAGCCGTTCGTAAGGACGGTTCGCTTTGTTGTGTAACGAATCCATAAAAAGGAGTGAGCATGCCTATCATCGCAGCGCTCGTTGGCATCGTTTTGGGTGCCATCGCCGCCATTGCCTACATGCGCACCGCCAAGCAGGGTAGTCTTCACGAGGCCGACGAAAAAATCCAGTCGGCACACGCACAGGCCGAGTCCCTGATCGGTGATGCCAAGCGTCAGGCCGAGACCCTCAAAAAAGAGGCTCTACTCGAGGCTAAAGAGGAGATCATCAAGAACAAGCAGGCCGCTGAGGCCGAGGACAAGCAGCGTAAGAACGAGATTCGTACGCTCGAGAACCGCGTGATGCAGCGCGAGGAATCCCTCGATCGCCGCAACGACGCTCTCGACAAGCGCGAGCATCAGCTGTCCAGCCAGGCCGGTCAGGTCGAGAAGCGCTCCCGTGAGCTCGAGGAGCTCTGCGCAAAGCAGACCTCCGAGCTCGAGCGTATCGCCGACCTTACCCGCGAGGACGCCCACAAGGAGCTCCTCGATAAGGTTCGCGGCGAGGTCACCCACGAGGCCGCCACGATCATTCGCGAGTCCGAGCAGCAGGTTCGCGCCGAGTGCCACAAGACCGCCCAGGAGATTCTGTCTCTGGCGATTCAGCGCTGCGCTGCCGACCATACTGCCGAGGTCACCGTTACCTCCGTGCACATTCCCTCTGATGACCTCAAGGGCCGTATCATCGGTCGCGAGGGTCGCAACATCCGGACCTTCGAGCAGGTTTCCGGCGTCAACCTCGTGATCGACGACACGCCCGAGACCGTCGTTCTTTCGAGCTTCGACCCGGTCCGTCGTGAGACCGCCCGTGTCGCCCTTGAGAACCTCATCGCCGACGGCCGCATTCACCCTGCCCGTATCGAGGAGATGTATCACAAGGCCGCCGACCTGGTTCAGCAGCGCGTGCGCGAGGCTGGCGAGCAGGCTGCCTTCGATACCGGCATCCACGACCTGCACCCCGAGATCGTTAAGACCCTTGGTGCCCTGCGCTACCGTACCTCTTTTGGTCAGAACGTGCTTCAGCACTCCCTCGAGGTCTCTGATCTGTGCGGCGTGATGGCTTCCGAGCTTGGCCTGGACGTTGTGACTGCCAAGCGCGCCGGCCTGCTGCATGACCTGGGCAAGGCAATCGACCATGACGTCGAGGGCCCGCATGCCGTCATCGGCGCCGAGCTGGCCCGCCGTTATGGCGAGAAGCCTGTTATCGTCCACGCTATCGAGGCTCACCATGCCGATGTCGACCCCAACACGGTGCTCGATGTCCTGGTACAGGCCGCCGATGCTGTCTCTGCCTCTCGCCCCGGTGCCCGTCGCGAGTCTGCCGAGAACTACATCAAGCGTCTTGAGAAGCTCGAGGAGATCGCCAACTCCCATGACGGCGTCGAGCGTACCTATGCCATGCAGGCTGGTCGCGAGGTCCACGTCATGGTTCAGCCGGACAAGATTTCCGATGCTCAGTCCACAGTCTTGGCTCATGATATCGCCCATCAGATCGAGGAAGAGATGGAATATCCCGGTCAGGTGCGCGTTGTCGTGATTCGCGAGAGCCGCGCTGTCGATATCGCTAAATAACATGAGCGACGCGAACGAGCTCATCTCATTTATCGCGTCGATGTCGGGGGAGGGCAACCTTCGCGTCGAGGAGAACCTTGGCGAGGGGTATGTCCGCCTCCGCGTTTCGGAGGCCGAGCGGCGCCAGGCAAAGCACGACATTCAGCATGTCGAGGATATCGTCATCGAAATGCTCCGTAATGCTCGCGATGCCGGCGCCGACAAGGTCTATCTCGCCACGACCAAGGAAGACGGCGTCCGCACGCTTGTCTTTCTGGATAACGGTTCGGGCGTTCCGCAGGATATGCAAGAGCGAATCTTCGATGCCCGCGTTACCTCCAAGCTCGAGAGCATGAAGATGGACCGTTGGGGCGTTCACGGTCGTGGCATGGCATTGTTTTCGATCAAGCAGAACACCGATGAGGCCCGTGTGGTCACGTCCGGTGTCGATCATGGTTCAGCCTTTAAGGTGAGCGTCGCGGCCGACCGCCTCAGTGAGCGTGCCGATCAGTCCAGCTGGCCCCAGGCCGTCAAGGATGAGGACGGACGTTATGTCTGTGCTCGCGGTCCGCATAATATTATTCGCGCTGCTTGTGAGTTTGCGCTCGAGGAGTTGCGTGGTTGCGATGTCTATCTTGGTTCTCCGTCTGAGATTGCCGCGACCCTTTATGCTCAGGCGTCAAGCCGGCTTGATACGTCTCGTCTCCTGTTCATTGATGACGAGAGCGAGCTTCCGGTTGTCGATCGTTTAGGCCTTGCTTCTGATGCCGAGGACTTTATCCGTATCTGTTCGGGTTTGGGTCTTGAGATGTCCGAGCGCACGGCCCATCGCATTTTGGCAGGGCAGATTAAGCCCGTTCGCGGTGTGACCGCGCGTCTGCTGCGCGAGCGTGATTCGTCCTCGCATGCGCCGGCTCCTGTCGATCTCGCGAAGGATCGTCGCGGGCTACGTATTGCCAAGGATGACATGGCACAGTTTTCGCGTGCTGTGGAGCGCGACTTTAATGACCTTGCTGCCCGGTACTATCTCAACCTTTGCGGTGACCCAAAGATTCGTGTTTCGCGTGATCGAATCACCGTGACCTTTGATCTTGCCAAAGAGGAATAGTGCCTTTACCGAGTCCACTCGGTACGATACAGTTATTGCAGTTAAAACGTACTTTTAAATGCAGGAGTTTCTTCATGGATTGCCTGAAGGTATCAAGCAAATCATCGCCCGCGTCCGTTGCCGGCGCCATCGCCGGCATGGTCAAGGATGGTGTACCCGTCAACATCCAGTGTGTCGGCGCCGGTGCCGTCAACCAGGCCATTAAGGCCGTTGCTATCGCGCGCGGTTTTTTGATTCCAACTGGTTTTGATATTTCCTGCGCGCCCGTGTTCTCCGACATCCTCATTAACGGGGAGTCGCGCACGGCCATCCGCCTTTCTATTTATGTTCACCAGATCAATCGAGCTGCTATGGATAACGTCGTCATGGATGATGTTAAGCCTGTGGCATAGCTTCTGCTTGCCACGTTTCGCTCCCCATCGTTAGGACTTATGCACATGGACCATCGTTCCGTACGCGATATTCTTACCGGTAAAACCTACTTTATCCGCACCTTTGGCTGCCAGATGAATCAGCACGACTCTGAGCGCGTGAGCGGTCTGCTTGATTCGTATGGCTGCCTCATGGCGCTCGATCCTGCGCATGCCGATATCGTTGTCTTCATGACGTGCTGCGTGCGCGAGGCCGCCGATACTCGCCTGTACGGTCAGTGCAATTCCTGCAAAAGCCTGCCGCCTTCGCCTTCGGGCAAGCGTGTGGTTGCCGTTGGCGGTTGCATCGCGCAGCGCGATGGCGAGGGCCTGCTCACCAACGTCGATAACGTCAATGTCATCTTTGGCACGCATTCCATCGCGCATGTGGCCGAGCTCATTGCCGAGGCGTTCCTTGATGGTATGCGTCATATCCGCACCAATGAGCATGAGGACACGGACGCCATGAGCATGCCGTGGCATCGCGAGACCCAGTATCACGCCTGGGTGCCCATCATGACGGGCTGTAATAATTTCTGCACCTATTGTATCGTGCCGTACGTGCGCGGTCGCGAAAAGAGCCGTCCCTTCGAGGAGATTGTCGACGAGGTGACCGGTTTGGTGCGCCAGGGCGTGCGTGAGATTACGCTGCTGGGCCAAAACGTTAACTCATATGGTCGCGATCTGTTTGGCAAGCCGCGTTTTGCCGATCTGCTGCGTGCCGTGGGCGATACGGGCGTGGAGCGCATCTTCTTTACGTCTTCGCATCCCAAGGACCTGTTGCCCGAGACCATCGACGCTATGGCCGAGACGCCTGCCGTTATGCCGCAGCTGCACTTGGCCGTCCAGTCCGGTTCGACGCGGATCCTCAAAGAGATGAATCGCCGTTATACACGCGAGGACTATCTGGGCCTTGTCGATCGCATTCGCAACCGCATACCCGATATCGCGCTCTCGACCGACATTATCGTTGGCTTCCCGGGCGAGACTGAAGAAGACTTTGAGCAGACGCTCTCGCTTGCCGAGACGGTCCGCTATGCTCAGGCCTATACCTTCATCTATTCCAAGCGTGCCGGTACCCCGGCCGCCGAGATTGACGATCCTACGCCGCATGAGGTTATTCTCGAGCGTTTCAACCGCCTGGTTAAGGTTATCGAGACCACGGCACACGAGTATAACCAGGGTGAGCTTCATACTGTGGTTCCGGCGCTCATTGAGGGAACGAGTAAAAAGAACGACGCGGTTCTGCTGGGCAAGAGTCCCAAGAATCAGACCGTGCATGCTCCTATCCCCGAGGGTTACAGCATCGATCAGCTTGTTGGCAAGATCGTTGATGTTGACGTTGACGTTGCCAAGACCTGGTATTTGTCCGGCTCCGTTGTGGGCGAGCCGCGCTAATGGTTTCTCCCGGGGCTGGTCTTTCCGCCGTTGCGATCGTCGGTCCGACGGCGGTTGGTAAGAGTGATGTTGCCGACCGTTTGGCAGCTCGTCTTTCGTCCGAAGTGCTGTCGTGCGATGCGATGCAAATCTATCGCGGCATGGACATCGGTACCGCAAAGATGGCACCCGATGAGTGCACGGCGCCGCTGCGTCTCGTCGACATTGTAGAGCCGGGTGTGGCATATTCTGCTGCGCTTTATCAGGCTGACGCTCGCGCGCATGTTGAACGTCTCCTTGGTTCGGGTTGCCTGCCGGTTTTTTGCGGAGGTACGGGGCTATATCTCAAGGCAGCCCTCGATGAGATGGACTTTCCCTCGGGTGAACTTGAGGACGATCGCCGTGCGGGCTATCAGGAGCTTGCCGAGCGTATTGGTGAAGAGGCGCTGCACGCGCTGCTTGCCGAACGCGATCCTGAGTCTGCTGCGGTCATTCATCCCCATAACGTGCGCCGTGTGATTCGTGCGCTCGAGATGCATGATGATGGTATCTCCTATGCACAGCAAAAAAGTCAGTTTAGTGTTCCGCGCGAGCATTATCATGCCCTATGGTTTGGTCTGACGCGTAATCGCGAGGTGCTCTACGAGCGCATTAATCTGCGCGTCGATCTGATGCTTGAGCAGGGTCTTGTCGATGAGGTTCGCGGTCTTATGGATCAGGGGCTGGGAGATGCCCTGACGTCGATGCAGGCGATTGGCTACAAAGAGATTATCGATGCCTTTAGCGGCGTGATTTCCATGGATGAGGCTCGCGAACTCATCAAGATGCGCTCGCGTCGCTATGCCAAGCGACAGCTTTCCTGGTTTAAACGCGACGACCGTATCGTGTGGTTTGATATGGATGAATGTACGATCGATGAGGTCGTTGAGGATATCCTGCATCGTATTGAGGCTGCTTAATGGCCCGTTTCCCCCTTGTTCCCACGGCACCCGAGCCCGAGCGTGCCATTTTAGTTGGTGTTGAGTGGCGCGACAATGCATGGCCGCTCGATCGCTCGCTTGATGAGCTGGAGCGTCTTGCCCACACAGCTGGTGCCCAGTGCGTGGCTCGCTTGTCTCAGCGTTTGGTAAAGCCGTATCCCAAATCGTTTATCGGTTCCGGTAAGGTAGAGGAGCTTTGCGGCCTGGTACATCGCATGGATGTCGATGTCGTTATTTTTGATGACGACCTGACGCCCTCGCAGCAGTCCTATTTGGAGAAAGCCGTAGGCGAGCCGGTAAAGATTATCGATCGTACAGCACTGATCCTGGATATCTTTGGCCTGCATGCTCAGACGCGTGAGGGACGCCTGCAGGTACAGCTGGCACAGCTTCAATACTTGTTGCCTCGCCTGCGTGGCATGTGGAGCCATCTTGCCAAGGAGCAGACGCGCGGCGGCATCGGCTCACGCTTTGGTCAGGGCGAAAGTCAGCTCGAGGTCGACCGTCGTCTCATTCGTAATAAGATTGCTGCGCTTCGTCGCGAGCTCAAGCAGGTTGAACAGCGTCGCGATGTTCAATCCAAGAGCCGCATCGAGTCACCGGCGTTTCGCGTCGCGTTAGCCGGTTATACCAATGCCGGTAAATCGACGTTGCTCAATCGCCTGACTGGCTCTACGGTACTTTCGCAGGACAAGCTGTTTGCTACGCTCGACCCGACGACGCGTTCGTATCGCCTGCCCGGCGGTCGCGGCATGACGATTACTGATACCGTCGGCTTTATTCAAAAGCTGCCGCATGGTCTGGTCGATGCCTTTAAATCGACGCTGTCCGAGGTTTTGGGTGCCGATCTAATTCTCAAAGTCGTAGATGCGTCTGACGAGGACTATGAGCGGCAGCTGGAGGCTGTCGACCGCGTGCTTGATGAGATCGGCGCCGGAGAGCGCCTAACGCTGACCGTATTCAATAAAATCGATCTTCTCGATAGCGTTGATCGATTAAGTTTCCGTCGTCGCTATTCCGAGGCTGTGCTGTTCTCGGCCCAAACGGGCGAGGGACTTGACGATCTCGTCGATCGCATTGCTCGCGAGGCAGCTGCCACCGATGTACTGCTTTCAGCTGACATTCCATATCGTGAAGGTGCGCTCATCACACTCGTGCATGAGCAGGGAACCCTTTTGCACGAGGAATATCTTGAGGATGGCGTTCGCATTGTGGCGAAGTTGCCGGCTCGTATTGCACCGCGGCTCGAGCGTTATCGCACCGAGTAGACGAGCTCCAAAATGCCCAGAATGATGGGCTGATGCAGCAGATAAAAGGGGAGTGCGTGACGTCCAAGGCTGGCGAGCGCCGGCAGGGGGTTGGCGTATGCCCAGCTTGGGACGGTCTTATCGATTCCCTGCGCTATGTGCGCGGCGAAGTATCCTGTAAGATACATAAAGATAAACGGGATGATGGGGTAGTAATCACCTGAGACAAACCCAGGGCTCGGAAATCCCAGCCACGCCAGGTAGGGGACAGGGTAGGTCGTTTTGGGGATGCTCCAGGTGAGGGCGAACAACACAAGGCATAGGGGCATGCCCCATCTCGCCGATATCTTCTTAAGGACGGGATCGGTCAACGTCACGATGCCGGTACATGCGGCCATGCAGTAGATGATGCCAAAATTAACCGAATCGTCGACTGAGACAAGTGTTGTTGCCAACCAGACGACGAGTGCTGCTAAGGCGTATTTGGCGGCACGTTTGATATTGTTGCGCGAAAGGGTACACATCCAACCCGCGATAAACAAAAATACCCAGCTGATGCTGGCGCGCCAGATGTCTTGAAAGACTGACTGGGTAAACCAGGGCATATCCCAGCCGTACAGGTAGGCGAGATCGTAGCAAGCGTGAAAACCTGCCATAGAAATCATCGTAAACCCGCGGACGGTATCAAAGATGGTGATGCGTTTTTGCATTACGAGAACCGGCGCATTAAACCGACAACTTTACCCAAAATAACGGGGTTCGTCGCATAGATAGGCTCCATAGTGTCGTTCTCGGGCTGCAAGCGCACGCGCCCCTGCTCCTTGTAGAACGTCTTGACGGTCGCTGAACCATCAATCATGGCCACGACAATTTCGCCGTTCATGGCACTCTTTTGTTCACGGACGATGATGTAATCGCCATTGAAGATGCCGACATTGATCATTGAGCTCCCATGCACCTCAAGGATAAAGGAACCCTGATCAGTGGCGATTTCGGTCGGGATAGTAAACGTGTCTTCGATATTCTGCTCGGCTAGAATGGGAATCCCAGCCGCGACGCGACCAACGAGCGGTAGCGAGACCGTTCCGCGAGGTGCGGTGGGCTCGTCAGATTTAGAAATTGAGACAGAGGAACCGTCCTCGTTAAAGAGTTCCAGGGCGCGCGGTTTGGTGGCATCGCGCTTGAGTAGCCCGCGCGCCTCCAGGGCAGAGAGATGGGCGTGCACGGTGCTGGGGGAGGAAAGGCCCACGGCAGAAGCCATCTCGCGCACGCTGGGCGGATAACCCTTCTCCTGCTGATATTCCTTGATGAAGTCGTAAATTTGCTGCTGACGCTTGGTAATTTTGCGAGCCATCAGGGCATCCTTTCTACCCATGTCAAACAAATGTTCGAATTTTGCTTGACAGGAACAACTGTTCGAAGATAATAATAACCGAACATTCGTTCTCGCGCTAGACATTTTTGTCCGCGCGGCTTGATAAAACTGTTCTCAGCAAAACACGCGAGAGGAGAACATGATGAACGCAACGAATATGGTCCAGGGTAACCTTGCCCTTAAGCTCGAGACGCCTGCAGTACCTACTTTTACGGTTGTTCAGGGTGGCCGCTCCGGCATTCAGCCTTTGACCGTAAAGCCTGCTCGCAATCAGCAGGCTGTAGTCGCGCCGGCCCGCGTTTCCCTGAAGGTTCCGACGATTGTCGCCGTCGCCGTTGCGCTTGCGCTCTTCTTTGTCCTCGCTACGTCGGTCTTTAGCGCTCGTCACGCCGCGTATGCCGAGTCCGTTTCCAACATTACCTACGAGACCATTCGCGTTCAAGCTGGCGATTCTCTTTGGTCGCTTGCCGAGGAATATCCAATCGAAGGCCTTTCCACGCAAGAGACTTCTGACATGATCCGTAATGTCAATCATCTGGAGCATGGTTCGCTCGCCGCCGGTGCGCATCTTAAGGTTCCTGCTCGTTCGTAATCATTATCGCGCTGCGCATGGTACCCTTGTTATCGTTTAAGAGGAGGTACCATGCGCTGTCCCAAATGCGGCAAGGCACATACCCGCGTCGTTGATTCTCGTATGCAGGAGTCAAATAACACCATTAAGCGCCGTCGCGAATGTTGCTCGTGTAACTACCGCTTTACAACGTTCGAGCGATGCGAAGACCCAATCGAGGTCATTAAGTCAGACGGAACCAAGCAGCGGTTTGATCGCAATAAGCTGCTCGTCGGCTTGATGCGCGCCACCATCAAGCGCGATATCGACACTAAGAAGCTCAATGAGATTATCGACGACATCGAGGTCGAGCTGCGCTCTCGCACACTGACGGCCGTCACGTCCCATGAGTTGGGTGACATGGTGCTCAAGCGCTTGGCCAAGATCGACAAGGTGGCCTACATTCGCTTTGCCTCGGTCTACCGCGATTTCAAAGACGTCGATGAGTTTCTGCAAGAGCTCGACAAGCTAAGGTGATTCCATGTCCAACATTACCGTCAACATAAAGCGTCTCGACCCCACCGTTGAGCTTCCCAAATACGCCCATCCCACCGATGCCGGCTTGGATCTACGCTCCAACGAAGACTGCGTCCTGAAGCCCTTCGAACGCCGTCTGGTCTCTACGGGGCTGGCCATCGCCCTGCCCGATGGCTACGCCGGCTTCGTCCAGCCCCGCAGCGGCTTGGCCATCAAGCAGGGCCTGTCTATAGTCAACACGCCGGGCCTCATCGACGCCCACTACCGAGGTGAGCTCAAAGTCATCCTCATTAACCTAGACCCCACGAACAACATCCAAATCAACAAAGGCGACCGCATAGCCCAACTCGTCATCCAAGAAGTCCCCACGGTCAACCTCATAGAAGTAGAAGAACTAGACGAAACCGACCGAGGAGCCGGCGGTTTCGGTTCTAGCGGCGTATTGTAATGTCCGCTCACCCGTGGGAGGCCCCTATATATCATTCCATGCTCAAACATTCTCGCGTCGCTTCGCTCGCTGCGAAACTGCGCGTGGAACGATATGTGAGAGAGGCGTGCGGGCGGCTACTCGCTTGAAACAATATTTACTTTTCTAGTAAGCCGATTCGACAAAGGGGCTGTCCCTTTGTCGAATCGGCTTACTGTATTTATATTTTCCTGTTTTACCTTTGCAGGTTCTAATGGAGGGGATACCGAAGTAGCTGCTAGTAAGTAAACGCAGCCGCTCTGCCGGAGCCGCCCTTATATCGTTCCACGCGCAGTTTCGCAGCGAAGCGAGAATGTTTGAGCATGGAATGATATAAGGGCGGCTCCGGCAGAGCGGCGGACATTCGACTAGCGGATATGCGCGGGTTTGCCGCCCCAGTAGAAGCGGCAGAAGGCTCGTTTGCGCTTTTGGGGTTTGCTTACGAGCTCCATGGTTGCGATGGCTATGTCTTCGGCTGCGTGGGGACGGCGCAGCACTTCGCCGTTGATGAGCAGTGCCTTGAGCGACTCAGGATGATCGTGGAGATGACGCAACGTCACGATGAGCTCTCGTGCGGTGGTGACATGCATGCTGGCGCCCATGCCGGTGAGCATGGTAGTGTTGGCCTTTTCCTGGCCATAGGACTTGCCCAGCAGGATCATCGGCAGGTGTGCGCACAGGCATTCGGTGACGGTGAGTCCGCCCGATTTGAGGATTGCCAGGTCGCACCCGTGCATGAGGGCCGCCATGTCGTCGACATAGTCCAACACCGTGACGTTCTCGAGCTTCATGGCATCGAAGAGCGTCTTCAGCCGGGTGGCATACTCCACGTCTTTGCCCGGCAAAAAGACAAAGTGCATGTCTTCGAAGCTGCGCAGGAAGGGGAGGGTGCGGTCCATCTCCGCGCGAAAGCGGACGTAAGGCTGAGGCAAGCTGGCACCGGCCATTACCAGCACGACGGTCTTGTCGGTGGGGAGGTTGAACTTGGCTAGCTCTTCCTCGCGATCGTAATCCGTGTCGAATCCGGCGCGAATAGGAATGCCGGTAATGCGAATCTTTGCCTCGAGCACCTTGCGCGGACGCAGCGTTTCGGCCATAAATTCGTTGGCAACACAGAATAGATCGGTGTCCTTGTGGGGCCACCAGCCCTCGACTTCGTAGTCGGTCGGCACGCAGATGACCGGATAATCGATACCCGTAATTACGCGGGCGCCCACGGCGACATTGGCTGCTGTGATGTGCGTTGCGACCACAGCTATGGGCCTGCGGCTACGAATATATTCGTTGAAGGCGGGGAACATAATTCGCGACCATGCCGTGCCGCCACCCCAGAGCAGATGTCCCGTAAGCGTATATCGCCAGGTCAGGTCGTAAATGGGGCGCGTGGCTCCCGTAAAAGAAGCCGCGGTTTTATTGCCGTCGAATTTAATACGTCCAAAATCAAGGATATCGAGTACTTCAATCTCAACATCCTCGGGGATGCCATTGGTGCCGCGGATGAGGTCGAATGCCTGCGCAATCGCATTTGCGGCGGCCTTGTGGCCCGAGCCGACCGAGGCGTGCACGATGGTCACGAGAGGTTTTTGCTGAGCCAAGAGCGTTGTTTTCTTCGATTGGGGAGTGCCGAGCGTAAGCAGGGGAGCGTCGTCGCTCGTCTGCGTCTGATCCATCGATAACTCCCCTTCGACGTTGTAACACGGATTTATCATTGTAGTGCATGAGTGTCACGTTCACGTAAATTTGGGTATGAGCGCAAAGAACGACAACGTTTTGGCGAGAGGACTCTTCATGACTACCGATCAGACGATTGATGTTGCGATTATCGGCGGAGGCCCCGCGGGCTATGCTGCCGCCATTTATGCGGCGCGTGCCAACCTGACGACGACTGTCCTTGAGCAGGGCATGTCGGGCGGACAGATCGCTACGAGCAACGAGATTGAGAATTACCCTGGCATTCCGCTGCTAAGTGGTGCTGAGCTGGGTGAACGTTTTCAGCAGCATGCAGAGGGCCTGGGAGCTCGGGTTGAATGGAGTATGGTGACGGGTATCGATTACGATGCCGATTCCGCGCTGTTTACCGTTCACCACGATATGTGCGACACGGCTGCAAGGAGTGTCATCGCGTGCATGGGAGCCACGCCGCGTCCGGCTGGCTTTGTTGGCGAGGACACGTATCGCGGTCGTGGCGTTTCGTATTGCGCGACGTGTGACGGCATGTTCTTCCGTGGCAAGCAGGTCTTTGTGATCGGAGGCGGCAATTCGGCATGCGAGGAGGCGCTGTTCCTGTCCGACATTGCCAGCAACGTGACCATCGTGCTGCGTCGCGATCAGTTCCGTGCACCCGAGGGCGTTGTGAATAAGGTTCTTGCTAAGGACAATATTTCAGTTAGGTACCAAACTAGTATTGTTGAGCTTTCTGGTGAAGCGATGCCCACGACAATCACATTCAAGGACAATTCAACTGGTGAAATGCACACTGAGTCCTTTGAACCTGGCTCATTTGGCATATTTGTCTTTACGGGGACGCAACCACATACCGAGCTTGTTGAGCATCTAGTCGACCTGGCTCCCGACGGCGGCATTGTCACCGACGATTCGATGGCCACCCGTACACCTGGTCTATTTGCCGCTGGCGATATCCGCTCCAAGCGTTTACGCCAGGTTGTGACCGCCGTTTCGGACGGAGCCATAGCAGCAACGAGCGCATACGCGTTTCTCCGTGGATAAGTACGATAATATATCTTATGTAAGGTTGCTATCTTTAAACAAAGTGGTTGGACGATGCATCAATGTGTTGTCCAACCAATTTTACTTGCCGGCTATGTGGTATGTAAAACTAGATAACCTAGAATACAATATAGAAAATGAACGGAGGACCTTTATGAACCACGTTAAACACGTTATTCCGATGTCCGATTCGTCGGTCAGCATTAAGCCTGAGGATATTCAGCCCACTGTGCTGCCCGATGCATTTATTCAGTCCGAAATCGTGCGCAAACTCAATACGTTGAGTCTGCCGCGCTATGACCAGTTGCCCAATGTGACGCTCTACCGCGACCAGGTTATTGAGTATGTTGCGCTGTGGATGGAGCCGCTGTCCATTTGCGTTGAGCACCCTGTCATTACGCCATCGATGATCAATAACTACGTGAAGGTCGGCCTGGTGCCTGCTCCGGTCAAAAAGCAATATGGCCGCGAGCAGATTGCCCGCCTGATCGCTATCTGCCTCTTTAAGCAGGTCTTACCTATTGCTGCGGTGCAGGCACTCTTTAACATTCAGCGTTTGAGCTACGATGCCCCGACGGCCTTCGATTATGTGGTCGATCAGCTCGAGGCATCGATTCGTTCGGCGTTTTCCGTCGAGCAGACGCCGGTTCCCGATACGGCGCATCAGGTAACGCGTGAGTCGCTGCTTGTGCGCAGTGCGGTTTCATCCTTCGTTTCGAAAGCGTACCTGATGAGCTATCTAAAGTTTAATGGGTTTAATAGCTAGCCGACGTATAAAACGGGCGGAACAAAGGGCTATCTGCCACTTTGTCCCGCCCGTATTTTTGCTTGGTTGGACGTTATTGGCCCGAAGCCACGCCCATGCCGTAGCCGATAATGAGCCCATGCATTTCGGCATAGTATGAATCTAGCCCGTTACAGGGCATGATGATAGTCTTGGAGCCTGGCCAGCGCTCCACAATTCGGCTGGCAAGTGCTTGGGCGCCTGCCTCATTCTCGACATGGTCGATAACGACCTCGCCGCCCGTAAAACCTTCGGCTTCCATGGTGTCGATAATCTTGTTGAGCATCTTCTTTTCGCCACGCGTGTGTCCGACGAGTTCGATTTTACCGGCTTCACTCGCCGTGCCCAAAATGCGAATATTGAGCTTGTTGGCAATGACGCCGGCTGCCTTAGGGATACGTCCGGCTTTGGCCAGGTTTTCGTAATTGCACAAGCTGAAGAGGATTTTGCTGTTCTGCTCAAGGCTATCGAAGTATGCGCAAGCGTCCTCGAATGAGACATCCGGATTGCTTGCAAGATAGCGGTCGAACAGCAAGAAAATGAGGTCCATTTTGCCGCCAGCCGCGCGCGAATTGACTAGATGAATCTGCCGGTCGGGCTCCTCGGCAAGAACCATATCGCGAGCCGTGGCTGCTGCGTTGTAGCTGCCCGACACGCCCTCAGAGATTGGCATGCAGATGGTCTTGTCTGCCAATTTGAAGAGCTCGGCCCACTCCCCTACGCTGGGACAAGCGCTCGAAGAAGCGTTCGTCTCCGCCTGAACAGCGCAGTTGAGCTCATGAACATCGAGTGAAAGGTCATCGATGAATTCACGCTCCCCCACTCGAATTTTGAGGGGCGCAAATGCAAAGGTGGTATGGGGCGCGGTCGGTTGCCAATCGCGGAGGTTGCAGCTTGAATCTGAGATAAGTGCCCAGCTCATAGAGGGTCCTTTCTAATTGTTCCTCAACAATTATAGCCATCTTGCAAACTGAATGTACGGCTATCTAGTTTTGAATACTAGATAGCCGTACAAGATTAGAGAAAAAAAGAATGGACCTCGCGACTTAAAGCCACGAGGTCCACATTCACACGCTGTGTAAGATGACTTAGTAACGCACGAAGATATAGTTGTTGTTCATGCCGGCGGCAACGGAGCTGATGATAACACCCGTATTGTAGTCGGAAGCATGAATCATCTGACCACCACCGATGTAAATGCCGGTGTGGTACGAGTTGACCACAACGTCACCGGGCTGCGGATCGGACACACGCGTCCAGCCCATAAAGGTACCCGTGGTGCCCAGGCGGCAATAGCGACCAGTGAGACAATAGCTAACAAAACCAGAGCAGTCGAAGCTGTTCGGGCCAATTCCGCCCCAGGAATAAGCGCAACCAAGCTTACTGTATGCACGCGAGACAACAGAACCACCATCGACGGACTGGCTCGGAGCAGAAGGCGTCGGAGC
This sequence comes from uncultured Collinsella sp., assembly GCA_934668695.1. Next base: position 39,226 of record CAKUOD010000006.1, read on the forward strand.
CGGAGCAGGCGTGGAGGGCTGCGGCGTCGGAGCAGGTGTCGGCGTAGGAGCCGGAGTGTTGCCGCCCTGGTTGTTGTTATTGCTGGTCTGACCACCGTTGTTGGTGTTCACGGTCGTACCGGCAGTCTCGTTGCTCACCGTGGCCTTCTCGGCAGTACTGGCGTTGATGCCGGCCTGCAGCGCGGCGTTGGCCTCGGCCTCTGCGGCAAGCTCGGCCTGCAGCTGCGAATCCAGGGAGTTTACGACGTTCTGGGCTTCAGCCTGCTGGGCGTTAAGCTCGTCGACCTTCTTTTGCGTGGTGGCGACGTTCTTCTCCTGCTCGGCCTGCTTATCGGTGAGCTGCTGCTTAAGCTCCTTGACCTCTTGAATGGTCTGAGCTTGCTTGTCGGAAACTTTGCCGTAGTAGAACAGGCGGTTGAGCATATCGCTCAGATCATCGACACCCGTCAAAACCTGAAGCAGGCTCAGACCGCCGGTTTTGTACTCGCCGGCGACATAGGTCGAGAGCTTGGCCTGACCATCGGCGATCTCCTGCTGCTTTTGCGTGATCTCGCCGGCAGTCTGATCGAGCGCCTGCGTCTGCGTGGCAAGCTCATCGTAAATCTGCTGGGTTTGGGTGCCGATCTGCTCGAGTTTCGTACGAGCAGCGGCAAGGTCGGATGCGGTATCGGCGTAGGCAGGAGCCGCGAGGCCCAAGCCCAAAACACAAGCGAGGGTTGCCGTAGCAGCGCAGCGTGCCATGTTTTTGTGCGTGTTTGCTGTGCGCATGTAGCTTCCTTTCCAGTAACTAAGGGTAACGGCTAGTCTACCGTCACCAGGCTAAAGAGCTCCACATCGTCATCAGACGGCGTGAGCTTCTCGCGCGGGTTGAGAAACGCAAGCTCAAGTATACAACCGTAACCGATAAGCTTTGCGCCCATATCTCGCACCAGTTTACCTGTTGCCTCGACGGTTCCGCCCGTCGCGACCAAGTCGTCCAGAATCAACACGGTATCTTTAGAGCTGATAGCGTCGGCATGGATCTCAATTGAATCGGTGCCGTACTCGAGCTCGTAGCTCTGGCTTACGGTCTCGCGCGGCAGCTTGCCCGGTTTACGTGCGGGAACAAAGCCGGCGCCAAGGGCTACAGCCACCGGTACGCCAACCATAAAGCCGCGAGCCTCGGGACCCACGACCTTGGTGATTCCCATGCCGGCAAAGTGCTCGGCGAGGGTATCGGTCATGGCTTTGAGCGCCTCGGGATTGCCAAAGAGCGGCGTGATGTCTTTAAAGATGACTCCGGGCTCGGGATAGTCGGGGATGTCGACGATTTGAGATTCGAAGTCGTACATTGCATGACCTTTCAATGGGTTGCCGAAATATCAGCAGCGGTTATTTGCCCGCGGTGACGGTGCCGGATTGCGAAGGGGCGACGACCTTGAGCGGCTTTACGAGAGAATCCTCGTGCGAAGCCGGCGCGGCAGTTTCTTCGTTTTTGGCCTTGGTGGACTCGGAGCGAGCGATTTCCTCATCGAGTGCATCAATGTCGGCGTCCTCGACCACGGCGTTGAGCGACTCAAAAACGCGGTTCTTGAGCAGCGCAGTGTGCACACCCTCGGTCAGGTCGTGAAGCTTCTTAAACGCACGCTCGAGCTTGGCGTCGCGCTCGTCATCGGAGGTATCCATGCCGAGCATGCTCACGAGCACCTGCTCAAACATCGAGGACTCGCGGTTGGCGGAAGACACGTACTGACGCAGGTTGCGGGGCTCGATATGGAAGCGTGACAGCTCGGAGCAGTAGCGGATGATTGGAAAATCGCGACCATCGACAAGCTCGCGATTCTGCGGACTCTTGATGATGCGAATGAGGTCGTTCTCGGCGAGCGAGCGGATAAACGAGATCTCGACGCCCAGCATATCGGGAATGGTCTCGATGGGATGCAGCTTTTGCTTGGTCTCCTTGGGCTCCGTCTTGAGCGGAACATCGGACAGCAAGCCCACCTCGTAAGCGAGCGTTGACAGGTCCGTGGCGTTTTCCAAGCGCTGCTTAATCACGTTGAGCGGCATGTAGCGGGTCTTCTGCAAGTGCAGGATGACCTCCAGGCGATCAACGTCCTCCTTAGAGTACTGACGGTATCCCTTAGGCGTACGATGAGGGGTAATGAGCCCCTCATCTTCTAGAAATCTAATTTTTGAGTTCGAAAGATCGGGGTATGCGCCTCGAAGTAGGTTGACGACTTGGCCGATACTCAGATAGTTGCGTTCGGCCATGCCCTACTCACCGGTTTCGATGCGCTCCGGCGTGCTCTCGTGGTAGATGAGCGTAAACGTACCGATCTGGACGGAAGAACCGTCGTGCAGCGGGGCTGCATTGACGATGGCACCGTCGACCCAGGTGCCATTGAGCGAGCCCAAGTCCTCGATGCGAGCGCCGAGGCCCTCGCGGATAATGCGCGCGTGGCTGCGCGAAACGGTCATGTCATTGAGGAAGATGCCGTTCGCAGGATCGCGGCCGATGGTGGTCACGTCGTCCTCGAGCTCAAAGGCGGCACCAGTCTGCGGACCCTTGACGATGGACAGAACGGGGGCGGTGATGCGCACGTTGGCCATGAGGTCGGGAACGGTGACGTCGCTTGAAGGCACGCGGAATACGCAGGTAGCGTCAGCAGTCTTATCATTCTGAGGCATATTATTAACCATGTTGTCCATGACAACCCCTAACTTATCGCGGACGAGCCGCAAATAATGAACCGTACGTAATCATACCCCAACGAATCAGTCTTCGATTTCGGGGTTCAGAAAGTCGATGTCCTCATCCTCGGGATGCGCGAGAGCCTGTTTAATGGCTGCTCCGCCCTTAATGGAGTAGATGACAGCGGTGAGCATGGAGAAGATCACGCCGCCATACACGAAGAAGATGCCGAGGGGCACCGAGCTTCCGTTGAGACCCGGGAAGGCCGCGAAGGTCGAAGGTAAAAGGCGCAGGCCGTCAACAATGGGGAACCCGAGCAGCATGAGTGAAAAGCCGGTCATGAGCAGCGCGGTGGCAATCTTTCCGGGAAAGACGACGTCGATGGGGCGAGGGTGATAATGACGCACGATAAGCGTACCGATGCCCAGATAGATGTCGCGGCCGATAATGAGCACACAGACCCAGATGGGCAGCTCTCCGCGGACTACCAGGCCCAGCACGCCGGTAAACAGTAGCGCACGGTCGCAGATGGGATCCATAACCTTGCCGAGCCACGAGACCGTCTTAGTCATGCGGGCGATCTGACCGTCCATCCAGTCGGTGGAGGCGGCAACGGCGTAGATAACGATGGCGATGACGCGGTTGTTATCCGTCACAAACAGGTACAGAAATACCAGGGTGAGGATCAGGCGCGTAAAGGTGATGAAATTGGAGATCGTAAAGATCTTATTCGACGGGTAATCGGAAGTGCCGATAAGCTCCTTTTTGATCTTCTTTTTGATGCCCACAGGACTCCCCCGCTGGTTAACGACAAAACTTTCGATACTATACCCGTTCCGGCGATGTCTATCCAGCGCGAGCATAGAGAGTCCAGACATGTGAAGGGCGCTTTTGGGCCGCGGGGAATTTCACATTCGTGTACATCAGCCTCCAAACATGTCGAAAAATGTCGGTTTTGGAGGGTGATGTACACGTTTTGATTCGGTGATTACATCGATCGGGAAAGTTGTTGCCTTAAGCAAATTAATCATGATGTGCGGGTCGAGAAGGGCTGGCGCCAAAAGAACCCAACGGCCGTTACGGCTTCGTTAGAAACGCGCCCCACCATGGATGGTGAACCCGAAAGGTAAGGCGCGCGGGCACGGTGGCTCGGCCCGCGCGCCCGGAAGAGAAAGGATAAACCCATGGGTTACATGCTCGAGACGCGCGGGCTCACCAAGCGCTTCGGCCGCGGCGACCAGGCGCAGGACGCCGTGGCCGACGTGAGCCTTCATATCCGCGAGGGCGAGGTGTACGGGCTGCTCGGTCCCAACGGCGCCGGCAAGTCGACAACGCTCAAGATGATCTGCGGGATGCTGCGGCCGACGGCCGGGGAGATCCTCTTTGCCGGGCACGCCTGGCGCCGCGAGGACCTCTACGCAATCGGCAGCCTCATCGAGGAGGCGCCGCTCTACCCCAACCTCACCGCGCGCGAGAACCTGCGCGTGCGCACCACGCTGCTGGGCCTTCCCGAGAGCCGCATAGATGAGGTGCTCGCCGCCGTGGACCTCGCGGACACCGGGAAGAAGCGCGCCGGGCGCTTCTCGATGGGCATGCGGCAGCGCCTGGGGCTCGCGCTGGCGCTGATCGCCCGGCCACGCCTGCTCGTGCTCGACGAGCCCACCAACGGCCTCGACCCCATCGGCATCGAGGAGCTGCGCGACCAGATCCGCGGCTTCGCGGCGGCGGGTACGACGGTGGTCGTCTCGAGCCACATCCTCTCCGAGGTGCAGCAGATGGCGGACACCATCGGCATCATCTGCGAGGGGCGCCTCGCCTACGAGGATGCGCTTCGGCCCGGGCAGGACCTCGAGGAACTCTTCATGAGCTTCTGTCGGGAAGGGCGACGAGCACGCGGGGAGGTGGCGGCATGACGGGCGAGAAAGGCGGCCTGCTCGCGGGCCTGCGCGCCGAGGCCCTGAAGTCGCGCCACGCGGCACCGGTTCGCCTGGCCGTGCTCATGGCGCTGCCGATGCCGCTGCTCGGCGCGATGCCCTACCGGGGCGTGCAGATCTTTAGCGCGTGGAACTACTGGTACGCGCTCTTCCTGCCCGTGTCTCTATCGCTCGTGGTGGCGTGCGTCGCACGGGCGGACGCTCGCACGCGGATGCGGGGGCTTCTGGGCCTGGGTTTCCCGCTCGGGCGCGCCTGGTGGGCCAAGGCGCTCTGGTGCCTCGCTCTTTGCACGCTCTCGAACCTCGTGGTCTTCGGCATCTACCTCGCGGGATCGGCGTTCTCCTCGCAGGGTCTCACGGCCGCGGGCACGCTCACGATGCTCCTCTGCGCGCTCGCCAACACGGTGACCGCGGCGTGGATGATCCCCGCAGGGCTCTTCCTCACGGCGCGGCTCGGCATGCTCGCGGGCATCTTCTGCCCGCTCGCCGCGCAGCTCGTGGGTGGGTTCGCCTGGTCGCTGATGCCGCTGCCGCAGCTCTTTCCGCCGTCGGCGAGCATGGTCATCCCCACGAGCTTCATTCCCGTGCTGCCGAGCGGCGAGCCGCTCGCGGCGGACATGGCGCTCGGCGGGGCGCTCACGGCGGACGGCATGTTCACGCTGGCGGGCCTTGCGGTCTGCGCGCTCGCGTTCGCCGCGCTCACGGCGGCGGGCGCGGCCTGGTTCGCGCACTCCGAGGAGAGGTGATGGCCATGTCACGACTCTCCGACCCGACGCCGCGCATGACTCTCTCGCGGGCCCTGCTCTCCGAGGCCCTGCGCCTGGCGCGCTCCCCGCTCACGGCGGTGCACCTCGTCTGCGGCCTGGCAGCCGGTTTTGCCTGCGGCGAGTACTTCTCCGTAACCCGATGGGACCCGGCGCTGGGCGCGGACGCCTACGCCCAGTTCCTCGGCGCCCTCATGCCGCTCATGTCCGCCATCGTCTGCGGGCTCGCCGTGGACGAGGAGCGCGCTGCCGGGCGCCTCGCCAACCTCACGGCGGTCCCCTCGCGCGGGCGCGCCGTCGCGGCGAAGCTGCTCGCCCTTGCGGCGCTCGGCGCGGGCGCGCTGGCCGTGGCGCTCGGCGTGTTCGGGGCCGTGCTCGCCGTCGCCGGGCGCCTGCCGCTCGGGCCCGCTCCGTTTGCGGCCGCCTGGGCGGGCATCGTGCTGGGCAGCCTGCCCCTCTACGCGCTGGGGCTCGGCGTGGCCCTGCGCCTCGGCCGCAACGCCGCCATCGGCGGCGGCGCTGCGGGTATGCTCCTCGCGTTCTTCTCGGTGGGCGGGCTTGCGCACGGCCTCATGACCGGCGAGCTCACCGGTGCCCTGGCGACGCCCCTGAGCTGGGTGCCGCTCGCCTGGCCCGCGCGCCTGGGGTCGCTCGGGGTGGAGGCCTTCATCGACGCCGCACGCGCGGCGGGCCCTCTCCTTACGACTGCGCTCGCTGGTCTCGCGCTCACCCTAGCAGCCGCCGCCGTCCTTCTCGCCTGGTTCTGCCACTTCGAGGACGGGAGGGCAGATGCGTAGGAGGCCGCTCGCCGCCGTGCTCGCCCTCCTCTCCGCAGCGCTCCTTCTGGGTGGGAATGCCCTGCCCGACGTCGGCTGGGGGTCGGCGCTGCGCTCGATCGCCGACCGCGTGCTGCCCAACCCTGAGATCGCAATGTGGGCGCCCGCGCCCGAGTCTGGCAGTCACGCGAGCTCCTACGCCGACGCCATCGGGGCGGGGGCAAACTACGTCTACCTGGTGGACGCGGCGGACGACAGAGGCAATGTCCGAGAGCTTCAGCTCATCTTCTTCGGGCGGGAGTCGGACGGCGAGGGCTGGCTCGAGATCGAGGCGCGCGGCGGCTCGGGCGTGCGCTACCGCGCGTGCGACGCGGCCCAGGCACCCGCGGCTGCGCGCAGGGCTCTGGACCGTTGAGCGCGGCGCTAGTACAATTCCGACGGAAGTTTCAGGAGGTCGAACATGGCGAGGATACTGGCAGTGGATGATGAACGGGCGATCCTCGACGCGCTCGCGCGCGTCCTCGGCCGCGACGGCCATGAGGTCGTCAGGGCGGCGGACCCGACGGCGGTCCCGGGGATGGACCTCTCGCGCTTCGACCTCGTGCTCTGCGACGTCATGATGCCGGGGCTCGACGGCTTCGAGCTCGTGCGGCAGATCCGTCCGGACTTCGACGGGCCCATCGTCTTCCTGACCGCTCGCGTGGCCGAGGAGGATGCCGTGGCCGCCTACGGCCTGGGCGCCGACGACTACGTCCGCAAGCCCTTCGGGGCCGCGGAGCTGCGCGCCAAGGTCGCGGCCCATCTACGCCGTGAGCGCCGGCCGCGCTCGCACGCCCTCTCCTTCGGAGAGGTGCGGATCGACCTCGGGGCGCGCGGCCTCGCCGTGGGCGGCGAGGCCGTGCCACTCACGCCCACCGAGTACGCCATCTGCGAGTACCTCGCCCGCCACCCCGGGCAGGTCATGAGCCGCGCGCAGATCCGCGAGGCGGTGCTCGGCTGGGAGAGCGACGCCGACGACCCGGCCATATCCATGCAGGTCAGCCGCGCCCGGAGGAAACTCTCCGAGGCCGGCGCCGACCCGATCGCGACCGTCTGGGGGATGGGGTACAAGTGGCAGCTCTGAGGACCGGGGCGCGAGGTCGCGGGGGCATGCCGCTCTCCTTCGTCATCGCGCGCTACTTCGCCTACGCGTTCGCGGCGGTCGCCACGGCGTGGCTCGCCTCGTTCATGGTGCTCTCCGCGGCGATCAACGCGGGCTTCGTCTACGAGGCAAGCTGGGGGCCGGCCAATGCGCGCGAGGTCGCTGAGGGCCTGGCACGCGACGGCGTCTGCGGGCAGCAGGACGTGCCGACGGCGTACCGCTACCTCATCCTGAACAAGGACGGATACGTGCTGATGACAGACCTCGAGGGCACGCGGCTCGAGGACGCGACGGAAATGGCCCGTGCGGCACTCGCCGCGGATCCTGGCACAGTGGAGATCGAGGGCGGGGGTTCGGGCCTCACCTACGCCGCGTTCCCGCTCAAGGGCGGCGGGGCCTGCGCACTCGCCAGCGAGTACTTGCCGCAGTGGGTCTCGCGCGACCTCGCCGGCCTGCTTCCCAACCCGCAGAATCTCATGCTCTTCGGCGCCGCTGCGGGAAGCGCGCTCGCGCTCGCGCTCGTGGCGCGCCGCGCGAGCCGCGTGATCTCGCGCAAGATGGCGCCGCTCGCGGAGGCGGCGGGGCGCGTCGGCGCGGGGGAGCTCGACTTCGCGGTCGGCAGCACCAACGTGCGCGAGGTGAACGACGTCCTCGCCGCGATGGACGCCATGCGGGCCTCCCTCGCCGAGTCGCTCGAGGCCCGCTGGGCCGCGGAGCGGGGGCAGCGCGAGCAGATGGCGTCGCTCGCCCACGACCTCAAGACTCCGCTCACCGTGCTGCGCGCCAACGCCGACTTCGTGGCGGAGGAGCTGGAAGACGAGAAAGACGCCGACCTCGCGGCCGCCGCGCGCGACATGGCCGGCAGTGTCGAAAGGCTCGACGGCTACGTGCGCCTGCTCATCGAGGCCTCGCGCGGGTCCGGCGGGGCGGAGAGGGCCCCCATGCGGCCGGCCGAGCTCTGCGAGCAGGTCCTCGCCGAGGCCGCCCAGATCGCCCGGGCGCGAGGCGTGACACTCGACGCGGCCACGGGCCCCGCTGTCGCGGGCGCGCCCGAGGCCCCGCTCGACCGAACCGCCCTGGCGCGAGCCGCCGCGAACCTCGTGGCCAACGCCGCCGAGCACGCACGCTCGCGCGTGGCTGTCTCCTGCGACGTCGCGGGCGGGCACCTCGTCATCGAGGTTGCCGACGACGGACCGGGCTTTTCTCCCGCCGCCCTCGAACGCGGCTGCGAGCGCCTCTTCACAGACGACTCCTCCCGCTCCTCGCGTGACGGAGGCCGCCACTACGGGCTCGGCCTCCACGTCGCCTCCGAGGCCGCGAGCGCCCACGGGGGCTCCGTCTCGCTCGCCAACGGCCCCTCGGGCGGTGCGGTGGCCACCATCGCGGTCCCCCTGTGCGGGATCTGACGATTTCCTCGATGTCTACCTCGACTGCGATATGTCGCTCGCCGAGGCCGCGACGAGATGGTGTTGCGTCTGCCCCGTTTGGTGCTTCTAGCTCAAATTTGATCTGATGTAAGGCCCGTGCAATCCTGCATGGGCCTTTCTTTTGGCAATTGCTCGACCGATTCGTGGCTTGAAACACAAATAATCGAGTTAAGGAGACATGGGGTCATACAACGGCTCTCAGGGCGCCTGCCGCACTCCCCCGCCATTACCTCTGCGGCGTCCTCGTATAGAGCCCATCCTCCTTGGCGTTTCGTTGCAACACCCCACTCGTCCACCGATCAAGTTAACTACTGGTATAAATACAGCGACACGCCTGTTCGTTACAGTTGCTATATCTATATAAATCGCCGCGATAAATACAGCTCGTACTCGGCTGTATACCAGCTACGCGTATGTAGATTCATATCGCGTTAATAAATCGGCTCAAGCGCGTGCAAAACGCGCAAGTAGCCGCAAAAGGCGAATATCGCGCAGGTAGATTTTTGGCATCCTGTTGCTTAATCAAAATTAAGCAATTGCTTAAAACAAAAAAGGTCAGGCACTAGGTGCCTGACCTGCAAACTTCTGGTCGGGACGACTGGATTCGAACCAGCGACCCCTTGACCCCCAGTCAAGTGCGCTACCAAGCTGCGCCACGTCCCGAAGCTTTTGTTTGTTGCTCTGCTCTCGCTCGCAACAGGGAGTATATTAACCCGAAACTTTGTCCTTGTGCAAGAACTTTTTTACAAATTTTGAAGCAAGTCCAAAATTGTATCTGCGAGCTGGGGTTTTGTTAGCACAGGAAGTTCTTGGGTGCCCGTTGTGCTCACAATCCAGGCCTTGTTCGTGTCGGTTCCAAAGCCCGAATCGGCGCGCGAAACATCGTTGGCGATAATGGCATCGCAACCCTTACGCGCGAGTTTGCGCTGCGCGTACTCCACGACGTTATCGGTCTCGGCCGCAAAGCCGATCACGCACCGCTCTCCCTTTTGGCGCGAGAGCTCGGCCAAGATATCGACCGTCTCGACCAGTTCGATGCGATCCAGGCGTTCGTTGGCCTTTTTGAGCTTATGGTTGGCAGGGGCCGCGGGGGTGTAGTCGGCGACAGCGGCCGCACAAATGGCCGCATCGGCCGTCTGAAAGGCGCTCAGCGCCGCCTGCAACATCTCTGCGGCGGTTTGTACGTGCACGCACTCCACACCGCGGGGAACGTCGAGCGATGTCGGTCCCAGCACGAGCGTGACGGCGGCACCGCGACGTGCGGCCTCCCCCGCCAGGGCGATACCCATCTTGCCCGAAGAACGGTTGCCAATGAATCGCACCGGGTCGATCGGCTCGTGCGTGGGGCCGGCGGTGATGACGATGCGCTTGCCCGTCAGGTCTTGCGGCACGGGGTTGAGCACCTCACAGACAGCCTCGACGATGTCCTCGGGCTCGCTCATGCGGCCCGTGTCCACGTCGCCGCACGCAAGGTAGCCGCTGCCGGGTCCCACCACGTGAACGCCGCGGTCGCGCAACGTGGCCATGTTGGCCTGCGTCGCCGGCGCCTTCCACATGCCATTGTTCATGGCCGGCGCGATCACGACGGGCCGCGGCGTCGCAAGCAGCGTGGTGGAGATGAGGTCGTCGGCGATGCCGTTGGCCATCTTGGCGATGATATTGGCCGTCGCGGGCGCCACGACCACCAAGTCGGGCTCCTGCGCAAGCGAGATATGGTGGATGGGGTCAGACGGGTCGTCGAATAGCCCAACCGCGACCGGCTCATTGGTGAGCGCGCGGAACGTGAGCGGGCCCACGAACTCCGTGGCATGCTCGCTCATAACGACTTTGACACGTGCGCCGCGCTTTTGCAGCAGGCGCACGATATTGCACGACTTATAGGCGGCGATCCCGCCGGTAATGCCCAGCAGGATCGTTTTTCCCTCAAGTTGCATTGAATTGTTGGATGCCGCCGTCATCGCTAGGCTTCCTTGCTCGGGAGCACCAGGAGGCGGTGGCAGTACGGACAGTGCGTTATCTCGCTACCGTCGTGGTTGAGGTCGCTCATGGACGATGCCTGCAGCGCGGTGTGGCAGACCGTGGGGATGTTGCCCTGGATGGTCTCGACGGCCAAGCCGCGGAACTGTTTGAGCAGACGCTCGTAGTCGGTGAGCACGTCGGCCGGCAACGTGGCGGCAAGCGCAGTGCGCTCCTTAGTGGCGGCTTCGATCTGAGCCTGCAGGTCGGCAGCCTTGGCGCGGGCGGCCTTGGTATCGGCCTTCACGCCCTCCTCGAACTTGGCGATGATGGCCTGCGCGCGGGTCTCGCGGTCGAGCGCCTCTTTGTGGGCGACAACGACGTCCTTGCGGGTGTGCTCAATCTTGTCCAGGCGCTTGGCCAGGGTGGCGAGCTCGTTTTCCAGGTCCTGTACCTCGCGGTAGTCGGAGCCGTCAACGTGGCGCTTCTTAGCGGCCTCGATGGCGTTATTGGTCTGGATCTCGGTGGTGTTGAGATCGTCGAGCTCAATGTCCAGGTCCTTGCGTTGGGCGTAGAGCTTGGTCATCTCGGCCTTGAGCTTCACATAGGTCTTGCGCTTGGAAGCGAGCTCCTTGAGCTCCGGCATATTGGCAAGTTCGCTCTTGTTGCGGGCGAGCTCCAAATCGATCTGTTGCAGCTTGAGTAGCGTAGCGCCGGCGCTCATAAGTTCTCTCCTTTTGTCACAGTCCACCATTGGCAAGGGTTCAGTATTTTAATCGCATGACGGGGGTCGGCCCCGGCGTCAACTGCAGAGTTCATCAATATATCAACGAACGGCTCCTCGGAGCGGTCGTGGCCGAGCAAGATCACCGGCAGCCCGCGCAAGGCAAGGTCTTGCGCCACGTGGTAGCCCGCCTCGCCCGTCACGACAACATCTGCGCCCGCGGCGATGGCGAGCTCTCCGAAGTCGCCCAGGGAGCCGCCCAAAATGGCGACGGTGCGGCACGGGCGATCAGCTTTGCCCCACACACGCGGGTCGCTGCCAAAGGCCGTGACAGCACGGGTGGCAAGATCGCGCAGCGTGCACGGGTCGTTGAGCGTTGCAAGTGCGCCCAGGCCGGTGGCCTCGGGGTCGTCCACGTGCTCCAGTGAGCTCACGGGTGCGGCACCCAGCAGCTTGCTCAGGCAGACACGGGCTTCGTGCGAGCGGTCCAGGTTGGTGTGGAGCGAGATAATGCTCACCCCGCAGCGGGCAGCCTTGTAGAGGGCCGCACTGCACTGGGGTCGTGTGGCATCCGCCGGACAAAAGGCCTCGGGTGCCTTGATGTATATGGGATGATGCGTCAGCAGCACGTTGGCGCTTGCTTCTTGGGCGCGGCGAACATTAGCCTCAGTCGCATCGAGTGCGCAGGCAACGCCGGTGATCTCCGCGGCCGGATCGCCAACGGAGAGTCCTACGTGGTCCCAGGGCTCGGTGTCCGTCTTGGGATAGCGTGCCAGTAGCGCGCGCTCGAGCTCGGCGACGATCATGCGGCACCTGCGATCGAGAGCAGCGTCTGGGCAAACTCGTCCAGATCGTCCGGATTCACGCGGTCGTCAAAGGAAATGCGCAGTGCACCTAGTGCCTGCTCGCGACCAATGCCCATGGCGCTGAGCACATGGCTCGGGTCCATGCTGCCGCTCGAGCACGCCGAGCCGGCCGAAACCTCAAAGCCGGCGGCATCGAGCTTGACGATGAGCTCCTCGGAGTCCATGCCATCAACGTAGATCGATACCATGCCCGGCAGGCGATCGGCCTGTGCGTAGTCGCCCATGGTGGCGTGAATGCGCTGGTGGGCCGTAAGCGTGGCGTAGAGCTTGTCGGAAAGGGCTTGCAGCTTCGCGCGCTCCTGAGCCACATGGGGCGTCAGAGACGAGGCGGCAGCGGCAAAGGCGAGCTGCGTGCGCAGGTCTTGCGTGCCGGCACGACGACCGGCCTCCTGTCCGCCGCCAAAGATGCGCGGGCGCAGCGGCGTGCGGCTCTTAAGGTAGAGTGCGCCAGATGCCACGGGACCGCCAATCTTGTGGGCTGCGACGGACATGGCGTCGACGCCCAGCTCGGTGACATCGAGCGGAATATGCAGATACCCCTGGATGGCATCGGTGTGGAACAGGGCGCCAACGGTATGCGTGGCCGCGGCAAGCTCGCGGATGGGCTGCACCACGCCGGTCTCGTTGTTGGCAACCATGATGCTCACGAGCGCCACGTCGTCGCCTAGCAGCTCGACAAGCGTGGCAGGCTCAATGTAGCCCATGCGGCAGGGCTGCACCAGGTCGACGGTAAAGCCGGCGGCACGCAGCAGCGGCAGGTTGTCCAGAATCGAATCGTGCTCGATGGCCGAAACGATTACACGATCGCGCTTGCGATCGCGCTTGCGATCGCGCTGACGAGCGCCCTCGGCAAGACCGAGCAGCGCCAGCTGGTTGGCTTCGGTGCCGCCGTTGGTCAGTACAATCTCGGACGGGCGGACGCGCGCGCCAAAGCTGCGGGCGATCTCGCGACGTGCAACCTCCAGACGCGCGGCAGCCTTGCGGCCGAGCGAATGCAGCGAGTTGGGGTTGACGCCGGCAAGCTCGCTGTCATCGTACTCGCGCTGCGCAAGGAGCGCCTCGGCGCGCATGGGCGTCGAGGCGGCATAATCAAGATTCACGGGTATGCGGTTTTGACCTGCGGTCATAAGGGTTTATGCCTCCTGTGCTGCCTCGTTGCCCAGCTTCTGCAGCAGCGCAACCTCGGCGGCGGGATCTTCGGACTTAAATACGGCGGAGCCGGCCACGAGCACGTTGGCGCCGGCCTTGACGACCTCGGCAATGTTCTTGGAAGAGATGCCGCCGTCGACCTCAATCAGGGGCGACACGCCGTGGCGCTCGCACATGGCCTTGAGCTCGTGAAGCTTTGCGATGGTGCCCGGGATAAAGCTCTGGCCGCCAAAGCCAGGGTTCACGCTCATCAGCAGCACCATATCGACGACGTCGATGATGCTCTCGAGTACGCACACGGGGGTGGCGGGGTTGAGTACCACGCCGGCCTTGACGCCGCGCTGCTGCAGATGCGTGAGCGTGCGGTGCAGGTGCGTGGAAGCCTCGTAGTGCACGGTGATCATATCGGCACCAGCGTCGGCATACCAATCGACGGTCTCGTCGGGGTTCGACACCATGAGGTGCGCATCGACCGGCACGTTGGTGGAGCGCTTGACGGCCTTGAGGATGTCAACGCCAAAGGTGAGGTTGCCGGTAAAGTGGCCGTCCATAACGTCGAAGTGCACGTAGTCGGCACCGGCGATCTTGTCGAGCTCTCCCTTGAGGTTGGCCATATCGGCCGAAAGGACGGACGGAGCGATTTTAATGGAACCCATGGTAGAAGCCTTTCTGCGCTAGTCGGTGAGTCCGTAGAACTCTTGAGAGGGGACGCGATCGGTAAGAATCTCGAGCGCCCTATCCAAAGTAACACCGTTGTAGAGCGTTTGCTCCACGGCAAAGGTGAGCGGAATGTCTACGCCCAGTGAACGGGCGAGCTCGCTGACGCTGCGGGCGGCGACGGCGCCTTCCACCACCATATGCGTGCGCGTCTGGTACTCGTCGAGCGACACGCCGTGGGCAAACTCGTAGCCAAAGGTACGGTTGCGCGAATGCTCCGAGGTGCAGGTGGCAATGAGGTCGCCCATGCCGGCAAGTCCCATGCAGGTCATAGCTTGACCGCCGCGGGCGTGCACCAGACGGCTGATCTCGGCCAAGCCGCGCGTCATGATGAGGGCAAGTGTGTTGTCGCCCGCGCCCGAGCCCGCGGAGATGCCGCATACGATGGCGATAACGTTCTTCATGGCGCCGCAAACCTCGACGCCGGTCATGTCCTGCGATAGGTAGATGCGGAAGGCCGTGGAAAGCAGCAGCTCCTTAAAGGTCTCCCCTATCTGCGGGTCTTCGCTGGCGATGACGGCGGCAGAAAGCCCGCCGCGGCAGATTTCCTCGGCATGGTTGGGGCCCGAGAGCGCCGCAACACGTGCCTCGTTGCCGATCTCGCTGGTGATGACCTCGCTCATGAGCAGGCCAGACTCGGGCTCGATGCCCTTGGTGAGGCACAGAACCGGCGTCTCGTCTGCGATGAACGGCGCCGCCTGGCGGCAGACGTCGCGCAAGTGCGTCGAAGGCACAGCAAAGATGATGGCCTCGGCTCCGTCGAGCGCCTGGGTCATATCCGTCGTCGCAACAACGTTTTCCGGCAGCTCGTAGTCCACTAGATAGCGGGGATTGCGGTGCTCGCCATTGATGCCGGCGGCCGTCTGCTCGCTATGGGCCCACATGGTCACGCGCTCGGCTCGCGCGGCGGCAAGGCCGGCGACGGCGGTTCCCCAGGAGCCGGAGCCAATCAGCGCAACATTCATGACTCTCTCCTACTTATCGTCGGGCCCGGTGACGCGCTTGGTAAACGAGAGCTTGGACTCCTTACCCGTCATGAGCTTTTGGATATTCGCGCGATGGGCCCACACAACGGTGATGCCGATCATCGCCATGCAAAACTTGAGGCCCAGGTTGCTGTACGGAAAGACCGCGCAAGCAGCGATAGGAAGACCGATGGCAGCGGCGAGCGAGCCCACCGACACGTACTTGGTTATGGCGACGGCCACGATAAACATGCCCAGCAGCGACAGGCCAATAGGCCAGTACCAAGCGAGGATGACGCCCAGGCCAACTGCGATACCCTTGCCGCCATGGAAGTTGAGGTAGGGCGAGAAGATGTGGCCCCACACGGCAGCCAGGCAGATGACGCCGAGCATCCAGTCGCCGGTGGCGCCGGGGGCCATAATGCTCACGGGGAAGCCATAGCCCACGCTCGCGATGAGCGGGCGCGCGATAAGGACGCAGATGGCGCCCTTAAAGCAGTCGAGCAGCAGCGTGAGCGCGGCCACCTTTGGGCCGGCCACGCGCAGTGCGTTGGTGGTGCCGATGTTGCCGGAGCCCGCCTTGCGAATGTCGGTGTGGTTGAACACGCGGCCCAAGATCAGACCAAACGGAATCGCCCCGATAAAGAACGAGACCACGGCGCAGATAGCGGTCAGAAGAATCGGATTATGCATCCTTTTGCTCCTTCTTCCTAAAGAAGAGTCGAATGGGCGTGCCAGCAAAGTCGAAGGTCGAGCGCATGCGGTTCTCCACGTAGCGCTGGTAGGTGTCGTTCACCAGGTCGCTGTGGTTGACGAAGAACGTGAACGTCGGCGGGTTGACTCCCGTCTGGGTCACGTAGTGCATGCGCAGGCGGCGCTTGCCGTCCACCACGGTGTGGCCAAACTCGCGCAGGTCGGTGAGGAACGTATTGAGGCGCGAGGTGCTGATCTTTTGCGAGCGCGTCTTCTCGGCTGCGTCGACCATCGCCCAGATCTTCTCGACGCTGCGGCCGGTCAGGGCCGAGATGCGCAAGTACTGGGCCCAGGGAGCCATGACGCCCAGACGGCGGTCGACGGTCTCCATGCAGGCTTCACGCTTGCGGTCATCGTCGAGCAGATCCCACTTGTTGAGCAACACCACGATGGCGCAGCCGCGCTCGATGGCAAGACCCATGACCTTCTGGTCCTGCTCGGTGACGCCCACGGAGGCGTCGACGACGAGCAGCGCCACGTCGGCGCGGTCGATGGCACGCAGGCCGCGAACCATCGAGTAGTACTCGATGTTCTCGTACACGGTGCTCTTCTTGCGAATGCCCGCGGTGTCGACCATGCGGTAGTGCTTGCCGTTGCGCCCCACGACGGTGTCGATGGCGTCGCGCGTCGTGCCGGCAATGTTGGACACGATAGAGCGGTCGGCGCCCAGGATGCGGTTGAACAGCGAGGACTTACCGGCGTTGGGGCGGCCGATGATGGCCACGTTCAGCGCATCGGGGAACTCATCGGCGACCTCGTCCTCCTCCTCGGGCAACAGGGCCACGATGTCGTCGAGCAGGTCGCCCGTGCCGTGGCCATGCAGGGCCGAAAGCGGCGTGGGCTCGCCGATGCCGAGCGAATAGAACTCCCAGATGCTGTCGTTTTCGCGATCGGGGTTGTCGAGCTTGTTCACCAGCAGAAAGACCGGCTTGTCGCAGCGCTTGAGCATGCGGGCGACCGACTCGTCCTCCTCGGTGACGCCGGTGCGGCCATCGACCACAAACAGGATGACGGCGGCTTCCTCGGCGGCGGCGAGGGCCTGGTCACGGATGGACGTGGCAAAGACATCGTCGCTCTTGAGCGGCTCGATGCCGCCCGTGTCGACGATGGTGAACTCGCGGCCGTTCCAATCGGCCGTGTGGTACGAGCGGTCGCGCGTGACGCCGCGGGACTCGTGGACGATGGCGTCCGAGGTCTGGGCCAGGCGGTTTACGAGCGTGGACTTGCCCACGTTGGGGCGTCCGACGACGGCGACGATAGGTTTCATCTGCTCTCCTTTAATGGGTAGGGTCAGTGGAAGTGTTAGAGTCTGCGGGCACAATGCCAAGGATGTGCTCCAGGGTATCGAGCAGCTTATGCGGCATGGTCGACACCACATGAACCTCGGCGCCGCGACTGGTAAGGCTTGCGAGTAAATCGTCACGATGATACTCGTCAAGCGTCATGCCGTCAGCGTTGAACATGAGCTTAGGCACAAAGAGCATAACCCCCGACAGGTCTTGGGGCAGCTGCTCCAGAATGTCACACGCGACGATGAGGCCGGTCACGTCCACGTTGCCGCCGAAGTAGCGGTTCTTGATGGCCGTGACAGTGCCGGCGAGTCCCTGGGGTGACTCCACAAAGCGCGCCACGGTGTTGCGTGCGCTGGCGCCCGAGAGGCACAGCAGGTGCTGGCTGCGAGCGGCGATGGCATCGCGGACATGGGCCAGACGTTCGGCGTCGGCGGCAAGCACGTCGTCGGTCTCGTCCAGATACGAGCGGATCATGCCAATGCCGTCGTAGTACTGCGGGTAACCGTCGTAAAAGTCTGCCTCGGGAGGATCGATACCGGCGTCCAGATAGAACTCGTCGCTCATCTGGAAGGTGTGGCGGCCAAAGCGCTCGAAGGCTCGATCCTGGAAGGGCCGGATCATGGCGATAGTCTCGCGCGCCAGTTCGGGCTTGTCGCTGTAGGACCAGCTAAAACGATTCTGATGCTTGGTAAAGCCCAGCGGCACGATGCCCAGACTTGTGATTTGCTCGTGCTCCTCGCAAAAGCGAAGGGTCTTTTCCAGCTCCTCGCCGTCATTCATGCCGGGGCACAACACGATCTGCGCGTGAATCTCGATACCCGCGGCCATGATGGCCTCGAGTACGTCCATGCCTCGCTGGGCGTTGCGGCCCATCATACGACGGCGGACGTCGGGGCTCACGGCATGGACCGACACGTTCATGGGGCTCATGTTGCGCTCGATGACGTTTTGCACGTCCTCGTCGGAGAGGTTCGTGAGCGTGACAAAGTTGCCCTGCAAAAAGCTTAGGCGATAGTCGTCGTCGCGAATGTAGAGCGTGGAGCGGCCGCCCTTGGGCAGCATGGTCATAAAGCAGAACACGCAGGCGTTAACGCAGGTACGCATGCCGTCGAAGATGGGGCCATCGAACTCCAAGCCCCAGTCCTCGCCGGGAAAGCGGTCGAGCTCGACGGGGGTGACGGTGCCGTCGCGCGGATCGAATATCTCCAGCTCGACGGTGTCGTCGTCGGCCTCCCAGAGCCACACGATCATATCGGTCAGCTGCTCGCCGTTGACCGTGAGCACGCGCATGCCCGGCTCGATACCCACATCCCACGCGGGCGATTCGGGACGCACGTTCTTTACGAGCGCGCCCTCACCCGGCTCGGGGTCGCGGCTGCGCCCGTAATCGGCCACCTCGGCGGCGTATGCGGGTACGGTCTGGTCCATGGTTAGCGGCAAAGCTCCTTGATGCGCTCGACGGCGCGCTCGATGTGTTCTTGCGGGGTGGAGGCTCCGGCGGTGATGCCGATGTGGTGAGCGTCGGTAAACCACGCGGCTTGGAGCTCAGAAGCTTCCTCGATGTGATACGTGCGCTCGCAGGCGTCTGCGCAAATCTGCGCCAGGCGGCGGGTGTTGCCCGAGTTCTTGCCGCCCACGATGACCATGCAGTCGCAGCGGTTGGCAAGTGTGGCTGCTGCCTGTTGACGCTCACTCGTGGCGGCGCAGATGGTGTTGATCACGCGCAGCTCCTGCACGCGCGGGGTGATAGCAGCCACGACCTCGGCCAAGTTCTGCGCAGTCTGGGTGGTCTGCACAACCAAGCCCACTTTACCCTTGAGCGACAGCGCGTCCGCATCGGCAGCGCAGCTCACGACCTGCGCGTCATCGCCGGCGTGGCCCAGGATGCCCTCGACTTCGGGGTGGCCCGGCTCGCCCACGACGATCACGCGGTAGCCCTCGCGCACCAGGCGCTCGGCCGCCACGTGGACCTTCTTCACGTAGGGGCAGGTGGCGTCGACGACGTTATGGCCACGCTCGCGAGCGGCATCAATGACCTGCGGCACCACGCCGTGGGCGCGGATGATCACAGTGCCCGACGTGGCGTCGTCCAAGGTGTCGGCCAGACCGACGCCTGCCTCGGCGAGCTCGCGTACCACGATCGGGTTATGGATGAGCGGACCCAAGGTATGGACCTGAGTGCACTCCCCTGCCTGCGGCGCAGCGGCCAGCGCCATATCGAGCGCACGCTGTACGCCGTAGCAGGTGCCGGCGTGGGCAGCGATTTCGATAGTGGGGGCGTCTGCCTTGCCGGGCACAGCCTCGGCGGTGTTCATGACTTCCTCGTCCATGGCTAGAACCTGCCCGGGTGCTCGGCGCACAGGTCATCACGCATGGCGTAGACGCGACTCATGGCTTCGGACTCAAACCAGGCTAGGCGCTCCTTGCGCTTGAGCTCGGCAGGCGCGTCGGAAAGCGAAATTGACTTGCCGGCGCGGATCCAGCACTTTTTGGGGCGCATGATCTTTTTGCCCGCAGGCGTAATATCGGACCAGCCGCAGATGGCGAGCGGGTTGACGGGTGCCTTACCCATCTGGGCGATGAGCGCAAAGCCGCCGTGGACTTCGGGCTTGATCTCGCGCGAGCGGATGCGCGTACCCTCGGGGAAGATCAGGACGTCCTCACCGCGCTGCAGCGCATGCTGGGCGGCACGCAGGCACTTCATGTCGGCGGTGCCGCGCTCGACGGGAATGCCGCCCACGCGGCTAAAGGCCCAGCGCACGATCTTGCTCTTCGCAAACTCGGACTTAAAAATGGGGCGAATGCGGCGGCCGCCAAAGAACAGCGCCGTCTCCACAGCCAGGAGCTCGGCCATCGATGTGTGGTTGCAGATGACCACGCTGCCGCGGCCTTCCTGGCGCTCAAACAGCAGGTCGCTGTCCTCGACCTTCCAACGCCACATGAGCTTGGAGAAGACCCACAGGATGCCCATGACCACGGCGACGGTGCCGCGGATGAGCGCCGGGAACTCGGCGTAGGGGGCGTTGTAGTAATCCTCGGGCGTCTGCTTAAACAGGCGCATGGGCTACCTCCTTTGGTTGATGAGGTCCTCGATGATCGAGACGACCTCGTCGATGGTGTGGGCGGTGGAGTCGACATGTACCGCGTCCTCGGCGGGAACGAGCGGCGCGACCTCGCGGCTGCTGTCGAGCTTATCGCGCTGCTTGAGGGCGTCGAGGGTCTCGTCGACCTCGGCCTCAAGCTGCTCTTCGGTGAGCGGCTGGGCGTCGTTTTGGTGGCGCTGCAGCACACGGCGACGGGCGCGCTCGCGCGGGTCGGCGGTCAGGAACACCTTGACCTGTGCGTTGGGGAACACGACGGTTCCGATGTCGCGACCCTCGGCGACGATATCGCGGTCCTCGGCGGCGCGGCGCTGGTGGATGAGCATGGCGGCGCGCACGCCCGGGTAGGCCGAGACCTTGGACACGTTGGCGTCGACCTGCGGGGTGCGAATGGCGGCCGATGCGTCCTTGCCGTCGATGGTCAGGCGCGTGTCCTCGCCGGTGCCGTTGGTAAAGCGGATCTCGATTTGCTCGGCGAGGGTGTCAATGGCCGCCTCGTCGTCCAGATCGATGCCGCGGCCGAGCGCGGCGAAGGTGACGGCGCGATACATGGCGCCCGTGTCGAGCTTGTTAAAGCCCAGCTGGCGGGCGATCTCCTTGGCGATGGTGGACTTGCCGGAACCGGCGGGGCCGTCGATGGCGACGATCATGCAATGCTTCCTTTCGATGGTTGACGTGCTGCTATGGTTCGCGGGCGCTGGGGCGCGGCGGCTTGTCTAGCCTGTGTAGCGCTCGCGGTAGGTGTTGCGCTTGGGTGCGGAGCCGTGGCTGCCGTGGTGACGCGTGCGGCTGGCGGGCGTGTCTTGGGGCTTGCCGCCGTTGCGCATGGCGCTCGCCTGCTTGGGCGGGATGCCGCCCGCTTTAAGGATCTGCACCTCGCGGTCGGTGAGCTCGCGCCACGAGCCCTTGGCCACGCCTTCGAGCTCAAGGCCGGCAAAGTTGCAGCGATGCAGGCGGATTACCGGATGGTGAATCTTGCTCAGCATGCGCTTGACCTGGTTCTTGCGCCCCTCGCGGATGATGACCTCCACGGCGGTGGTACCGGGCTTTACGCCTTGCGGAGCCACGGCCTCTGCCTCGCGCGCGTTGATGACGCGGCAGATCGCCGGCTGGCACAGGCCGTCGTCGAGTTCGATGCCGCGGCGGAGTGGTTCTAAGTCGCGATCGGTCAGGTGGCCGTCCACGAGCGCCTGGTAGGTCTTGTAGACATGCTTGCTGGGGTGCAGCAGATCCTGCGACAGGTCGCCGTCGGTGGTAAAGAGCAAAAGACCCGTGGTGTCGCGGTCCAGGCGGCCCACCGGGAACAGACCCGGAAATCGGTCGCGGGGGACCAAGTCGGCCACGCAAGCGCGCTCCTGCGGGTCGCTCATGGTGGTGAGGTAGCCGGTCGGCTTGTAGAGCATCAGGTACACGGCGCCCTGGTTGAGCTTTACGGGCATGCCGTCGACCTCGATGTGATCGCGATCGACATCGACCTTGGTGCCCAGTTCGGTCGCGACCTGGCCGTTAACGGTCACGCGGCCGGCGGTCATTAGGTCTTCCGAGCCGCGGCGGCTCGCCACGCCCGCGCGTGCCAAAAAGCGCTGCAGGCGCATGGTGTGCGGATAGACGGGCTGGGCGTCGGCTGCGGGTACTGCGTTGCCCATGGCGCGCGTCTCCCCCACTTCGTTAGTCCTCGTCATGCAAATCCTCCGAGGTCTCGTCGATGACCAGGGATTCCAAGTCCTCGACTGCCTCAACATCGACAACATCGGTATCGAGCAGTTCGCGCTCTTCGTCCAGGTCCTCGGCCTGCTCCTCGAGCGTGGACTGAATGCTGCGGCCGCTCAGGCGCTCGCGGATAAACTGACGCGACTGCTCGTCGGGGGCAAACTGCTCAAGATCGGGCAGGTCGCGGGTGGAGCGCAGACCGAACTTTTCCAAAAAGGCGTTGGTCGTGCCGTAGATGATGGCTTGACCGCGCTGGGGGTCGCGGCCGAGCTCGCGCACCAGACCCTTGTCCACGAGCGACGCGATGACGCCGTCGGAGTTGACGCCGCGGATGCCCTTGACCACCTCGCGCGTCACGGGCTGGTGGTATGCGATGACGGCCAGGGTTTCGAGCGCCGCCTGCGACAGCTTTTGCGTGTCCCAACTCAGCACGTAGGCCTCGACCACGTCGTGGTAGGCGGGGTGCGTAAACAGGCGCCAGCCGCCGGCAACCTCGCGCAGCTGAAATCCGCGGTTGGCCTCCTCGTACTCAACCTTGAGCTCGGCCAGCAACGATGCACATTCACCGGGGGCGATGTCCAGCGCGCCTGCCAACGCAGGCGCGCTCACGGGGTCGCTCGAAACCAGCAACAGCGCCTCGAGGGCGCCTTTGAGGCTGTTTGCCTCCAGCGTGGAAAGGTTTGACATGGTTGGTCGCTCCTATTCGGTGAGCTCGGGGCCCTCGCCGGGAACGTAGGCCTCGGCGCCCTCGACGCGGTTGATCTGAATGGTTCCAAAGATCTCGTCCTGGCTCAGCGTGAGCGAGCCGCGCTTGGCGAGCTCCAACATGGCCAGGAAGGTGACGACGAGCTGCTCGGTAGTGGCGTCGCCGTCCAGCAGCTCGCGGAAGGTGCAGGCTTGGTGCGCCATGGTAAAGCGGTCGACCGAGGCCACGGTCAGGTCGAGCGGCACGCGATGCGGCGCCACATGCTCGGCCTCCAGCAGAAAGGTCTGGCGCTTGCCGTCCAAGTCGGCGCAGATGACGGCTAGGCCGCGCAGTGTGATGCCGGCCAAGTAGTCGGGCATGAGGCCCAGGAACTCGGGGTCGGGGCCGGCCACGCGCGGATGCATGCGGCTTTCGGCCTGCATGCGGGCGCCGAGGGCCGCCGCCGCGCCCTTGAACTGCTTGTAGGCGATCAGGCGCTGGATCAGGACCTCGCGCAGGGCGTCGCCATCGAGCGCGCTGAGTTCCTCGAGGTCTTCATCGAACTCGTCATCGTCGTCATCGACTTTGCGCGGGGCCTCCTGGGGCACCAGAGAGGCAGCCTTGATGTCCAGAAGGGTTGCCGCGACCAGCAGAAAGTCGCTCGCCACGTCCAGGTCCAGCGCCTCGATTCGCTCGGCCTCGGCAAGGTACTGCTCGGCTACCTCGCTGATGGAGATAGCGCCGATATCTACTTTTTGGCGGGTTACCAGCTGCAGCAGCAGGTCGAACGGTCCGCTGTAGACCTGCGTCGACACGCGATACGACATCTTCGACCTCCTTTTACGGCGCCTTCGCGGCGCGGTTTGGGTGCATATTACGACCGTTTTGCACGGTCGACCTGTAAGTTTACCTTAGATGCCGGCGATTGCGAAGTTGAGCAGCTGCTCAGCAAGCGGATACACGGTAACGTCGAAATAGCGGTCGATCACGTCGATGCCGGTCCACATGGGCAGCAGATACAGCACAATGATGAGGATGGGCATGGCGTATTGTTGCAGGTGGTAGTAGTTGTTGAGCGCCTTGCCTTTGAGGAACGGCACGATAATCGACGAGCCATCGAGCGGCGGGATTGGGATGAGGTTGAAGAACGCGAGTGACAGGTTGACCACGATAAACGTGGCGCCGAAGTTCATGATCTGCGACGCCAGGGCAAAGGACATGCTGGTGTAGAGGCTGCCGTACGTTGCGTGCATGAGGGCGGCAGCGAGGCACGCGAGTGCGATGTTCGACGCGGGGCCGGCCGCGCTCACCAGGACCTCGTCGCGTTTGGGGTGCTTGAGGTTGTTGAGGTAGACGGGCACGGGCTTGGCGAAGGCGAACACCGGGCCGCCGGCCGCGAGCATGAGCAGCGGCAGGATGATGGTGCCAAACGGGTCGATATGGTTAAGCGGGTTGAGCGACACGCGGCCGCGCGAACGGGCCGTCTTGTCGCCGAGCGCCCAGGCCGCGGCGGCGTGTGCGCTCTCGTGGATCACGATGCCCACGATGACGGCGACGGCGCTGGCGAGCAGGTTCATGAGGTAGCTGCTGGACATAGCGCTCCCCTAGCGGACGTGGCGCGAGGCGCGCGTGAGCAGGTAGTCGATCACAAACAGGATCACGGCGACGATGGCGTAATCCAGGCGGAACACGCCGCCAAAGGGCGACGTGATGACGCCATAGCCGGCGATGGCGCTCGGCAGTGCGCGCGAAAGCTCAACGACAAAGCCTACGATCTGCAGCTTGGCGGTGAGGCCGCTAAAACACAGCAGCACGGTCATCGCGCTCATAAAGATGCCGCAGATGCGACAGGCGATGGCGATGATGCTCATCGCCACGGCAGCGGCTTTACGAGAGTTCACGCGCGGTCTCCTCTTCGATCTGGGTGGAAAGCTCCAGCCATTCGTCTTCGAGCTTGGGCAGCTCTTGCTTAAGGCCGTTATATTCCCCCAGCGCGGCGTTGAACTTATCCTGATCGGCATAAAGTTCTTCGCTCGCCATCAATTCCATAAGCTCGTCATAGCGGGCGCGCTTTTTGTCGAGCTCCGTCTCGATCTTCTTGAGCTGGTTACGCACGCCCTTGAGCTTTTTGTTGAGCGCAGCGCGGGCTTGGGCCTCGGCGCGTTTTTGCTCCTTGGTCTTTTTGCCCTCGGCAGGCTTGGGAGCGGCGACGGGGGTGTCGGCCTGGGCGGCGCTGGCCTTGGTGGACTTGGTCGTGGCCGGCGCGCTCTCCGTGGACGCCTCGGCGGCGGCGCGGGCTGCGAGGTCCTCGCGCTTGTAGAGGTAGTAGTCGTAGTCGCCGTCATAGACCGTGACCTTGCCATCGCGGATGTCGATCACGCGGTTGGCCACGGCGCGCACCAGGTGTTCGTCGTGGCTGATCAGCACGATGGTGCCGGGGAAGTTTTGCAGGGCGTTCTCGAGCATGTCCACCGAGTCGATGTCTAGGTGGTTGGTGGGCTCGTCCAGGCACAGGAGCGCCTCGGGGGCCACGAGCATCTTGGCCAGGGCCAGACGCGCTTTTTCGCCGCCGGAGAGGACGCGAACCTGCTTCTCGATGGAATCGTTGTCGCTAAACAGGAAGGCGCCCAGTAGGCTGCGCTGCTGCGGCACGGTCCACTTGGGCGTGACGGTGTCGATCTCTTGCAGGACGGTGTTGGACTCGGTCATGCCCTCGAGCGCGTGCTGGGCGTAATAGGCCACGCCCACGTTGGTGCCCAGGTCGCGGGTGCCGGTGGTGGGCGGCTCCAGTCCGGCGATGATCTTCATGAGCGTGGACTTGCCGGCGCCGTTGGGGCCGACGAGTGCCACGTGCTCGCCGCGGTAGAGCTTGAGGTCGATGTCGCTGTAGATGTGTTTTTCACCGTAGGACTTGGACACGCCCTCCAGGCCCACGACCATGTCGCCGGAGCGCGGCGGGTCAGGGAACTTAAAGTCGATGTGCTTGTGGCCCTCGGGCAGGATGACAAGCTCCTTTTTGATCTGCTCGATCTTGCGGATGCGCTCCTGCGCCTGGGCGGCCTTGGTGGGCTTGTAACGGAACTTGTCGACGAAGACCTGCATATGGGCGATGTCGCGCTCCTGGGCGGCGCGCTTGGCGCGCATCTGCTCCAGGTTGTCCTCGCGCTGCTTGAGGTAGCTGCTGTAGTTGCCGGTGTAGGTGGTTACGCGGCGGTTCTCGAGCGCGGCGACGTGGTCGACGCAAGCGTCCATGAAGGCGCGGTCGTGGCTGACGATGAGGACTGCGCCGTCGTAGTTGGCGATAAAGCCGCGCAGCCACTGGACGCTTTCGAGGTCCAGGTGGTTGGTGGGCTCGTCCAGAAGCAGCAGGTCGGGGTGACGCAGAAAGAGCTTTGCCAGCGCGATGCGCATCTGCCAGCCGCCCGAGAACTCGGAGCACGGGCGCTCAAAGTCAGTGACCTTAAAGCCTAGGCCGGACAGGATTTTACGCGCGCTGCTCTCGAGCTCGTAGCCGCCCAGGTGCTCAAAGCGGTCTTGGACCTGGCCGTACTCGTTGAGAAGCGCGTCAACGTCCTTGCCCTGCTCGGAGAGCTCGGTGATCTGGGCCTGCAGCTCGTTAGCGCGCTCGCCCATGCGGCGGATTTCCTTGGCGGCGGCCATGACCTCGGTAAGGATGGTGGTGTCCTTTTGCTCCAGGTTGGTTTCCTGCTCTAGGTAGCCCACCTGGCAGTCCTTTGCGTACTGGACCTGGCCGGAGTCGGGGCTGTCGATGCCCATGATGATCTTGAGCATGGTGGTTTTGCCGGCGCCGTTGGGTCCCACGAGCGCGAAGCGCTCGCCGGGATTTATCTGGAAGGAAGCGCCGCTAAAGAGGACGCGTGCGCCGAAGCTTTTTTCGATCTTGTCGACCAGGAGGATCATGGTGCCGCCTTTGACCTTGTGTGCCTATATGAAAAAAGGCCCCAACTTGCGTTGGAGCCTCATTCAATGCTCGGGTGGAGACGAGGGGGATCGAACCCCTGACCTCTTGACTGCCAGTCAAGCGCTCTCCCAGCTGAGCTACGCCCCCGTGCGAAGAAGTACTATACGGGAACTCCGACGGCGATGCAAGGGCAATTTTGGAAAAACTTTCCGGGGGCGCGGGCGCCGGAGCCCCGCGGGGCCGCGACGGCGGAGACCAGCGCCCGCAGGGCCGA
Source organism: uncultured Collinsella sp. (assembly GCA_934668695.1). The sequence goes on from CAKUOD010000006.1 coordinate 66,053, forward strand.
TGCGGGCGGGCGGCGTTGCCGCCGCCCGCCTATCAGGCTCCACTCCGGTCGCCCCCGGGATCCCCGCCACGAAACCGGCCCATCTACTACGTTTGGGCGACATCCCCCGACCATGGCGTTTCGGGCAAGAATAAAACCGCAGGTAGACGGCCTGCGGTTTTCGCGAAATACGGGGTATGGTCGAGGGGTCGGGGTTAAACGTAGTAGATGGGCCGGTTTCGTGGCGGCGGCATCGCAGGCAGCCGACCGAGGGCACCCGGAAATGAGCAAGCAGGCTATTTGCAAGTGAAAACTAATGACATGAAAAAGAAAACAGGCCAGACATATTGCCTGACCTGTTGAAAAACCTGGTGGGCCCTCCGGGATTCGAACCCAGAACCCAGGGATTATGAGTCCCCTGCGCTAACCGTTGCGCCAAGAGCCCTTGTAAAGTGGCGCTTGCAGTTGGGGTGGCAGAACAGCCTCCAACGCTTTGAACCACGATGTGAAATACTACCATGCGCGCGGCACCCGTTCAACGCACGATCTTGTCGACCAGGAGGATCATGCTGCCGCCTTTGACCTTGTGTTCCTATATGAAAAAAGGCCCCAACTTGCGTTGGAGCCTCATTCAATGCTCGGGTGGAGACGAGGGGGATCGAACCCCTGACCTCTTGACTGCCAGTCAAGCGCTCTCCCAGCTGAGCTACGCCCCCGTGCGAATAAGTACTATACGGGAACTCCCCCGCCGATGCAAGGACAATTTTGGAAAAACTTTCCGGAGGCGCGGGCGCCGCTGGGACGAGAGCGCGGCGCGGACTCGAGGGCAAGGGACCCGCGATGCCGGATCCGGCCCGCGGGGCGCGCCCCGCGGGGGGGCGGCGCTGCCGCCGCCCTCCTCCCCGGCGCCCCCAGGGCATCTCGGGTTCCGCCGCTCGCCGGTTTTCGCTTCCTTGCTCGTTTGGCTATCATTTTCTGGGTCCTTAACGGTTGCGCGGGCATAAACTCGTTTCCAAGGAACCTCGTCTTCGCCCTCTCCAAGTTCGAACAAATTTTGCGTGCTGGAATTGCGATTCTCCTCTACCGCCATTTTTAGCTGCATTTCGGCAGCGGGAGCCGGCTCGAAAACAGAAAACCAGCCGCAAAGTTCGTACATAGCCAGTACGAGATCTATTTGGGACACAAAGCGTGTCATAGTAAATAACGTGTTAAGCGGATTGGTGACACTAAAGCCTAAATTAGTGTCGATTGTTGTGCCGGCATCCGATGCTCCTTCCCAGCGAATAGTAGAGCGCAATCCCGAGTGGTGATTACAACCTGGCGAAGCAACAGCGATAATCGGGGTCTTGAGGACGTCGGTTACGAAAGGGGCTTGGGACAGAGCTCGCCAGCCGTCTTCGGAGTTGGGCAGGCGCGGGTAGAGGTCGCGCACCTGCGGTGGGCAGCGCCAGTAGCGAAATGCGGTGTTTGCGCAGACGATTTCGTCCATTTGCGCCTCCCCTGGTATCGGCCGTAGACCGTGCGGTTGTGGTCGTGGACGATTATCTACCGGGGCATCATGCGGGTAAGTACCGGAAGCTGACCAAACGCTGACCAAAAGCTTGACGAGTTCTGCCGAAAAACCGTCGTGTGATAGAAATCCGCTGGAAGGCGCTCTGGGCATGCGGTCCCTGTCTCCACATTTGCGCTCGAATCACATGGGGAGTTCGCTGAAAATACGGATGTGTTTTATACAAAACATGCAATGGCGTCAAAAAAGGGCGCGATAAAAAAGACGCCTTATACGACTTCGAGTCGATTTTGGTGTCGGCCTTGGTATCAAAAAGAAAAAGGCCAGAGGCTTAACACCTCTGACCTGCGCTTTTGATGGTGGGCGATACAAGATTCGAACTTGTGACCCCATCCGTGTGAAGGATATGCTCTACCCCTGAGCCAATCGCCCGTCGCCTTTCGGCAAAAGAGATACTAACATAGCCGTGCGTGGTTTACCAAGAACTTTTTGCCCCCTATTTTAAATTCGTGGGTGCTAGCCAAGCCAAAGCAACCAAAGCAATCGGAAAAACCGCAGCTAAACAACCATTTACCGCTTTATCCACGAAGTCTCGGGGCGGCAAATAAGTCGCGCGTTGTTGTAGGCCATATCGAGTGTGAGGCAGGTGCGCGCGGCGTAGAAGCCGTCCTCGCGCTGGATGGTCAGCGCTAGCTCGGGCTTGTCTCCGGTAAGGCATAGCGGCAAGAGCAGCTGGATCCGGCCGCCGTAGAACTGCGGCACAGCGAGCGTGTAGTTTGCGGCGGCGCGGCGGGCGGCCTCGACGACGGCGCCCTCAAAAGCGCGGCGCAGCAGCAGCGAGTTGTCCTCCCCCATCAGGCTGGCGGGGATGCGCGTAAGGTTCTCCTCGTCGCCCAGAATGTGGTCGATGTTGGAGCGGATGGGCAGTCGGTAGTCAAAGACCAGCTCGGAGGGGTCCTCGGCAAAGCGCACACGGCACGGCAGGTACTCAAACGAGACCAGCATAGGGTCGCTCTCCTTAAAGAAGCCCTTCAAAAACCAGCGCTGGCGCGCATCGGGCTTGGTATTGGGCTCAAACAGGCCATAGATGGTCTCGTAGCGGCGCGTGTACAGGCCGGTGTTGAATAGGCAGCGGTCGTCGTCGAACACCAGCGGCAGGTTGGACGGCGCGGTCTGGTCCACGTCACGCTCGGTCAAGAACACCGCGCGGCTAAATGAGAACGACAGGTAGTTTTTGAGGATGCGGTTGCCGGGACCCCAGTCCTCGGGGTCGGCGAGGTCGACCAGGCGGTCGTAGCAGGGCTCGGGGCAAAACGCGAAGTCGTACACATTGCTGCACAGGGTGCTTGGGATCTCCATGTGGCGTCCATTCCATTTCATAGTTAGAGTTTGGATGCTTAGATTTTATACGTGCGACGCACCGTCGAGACACACAACGCAATTGCGGCGCAGCTCGTCGGCGAGTTCTGCTCGCGTGCGGTTTCCGGAAACAAGGTCCTGGATCCAGGCGTAGTGCTGGTTGTCTTTGGGTTCCGGGCTATCGGAAAGTACGATTGGAGCACTAGCGGCGTAACGGGAAGGTCCCGCCCGTCAACATCGGCAATCATGAGTTGACAAGCGTAATCATGGCTCAATTGCGGTTTAGCAATAGAATGTCAGGGAATCATCACCAAAGGTTTCGCGCCACTTGTCACAAATGTATCGATGGTTCATGGTGATTAGTTTTGAAAGATCCCTGAGATCCTTAGCCGGAATCTTGCTCTCGTTGTTCGCAAGTGTGCATCCACCATTTTTAGTGAGCCAAAACTTAGTCGAGTTAGCAGCCGCCCTCTTTACCCCTACATGGATGTGAACGGGTTCTCCGTTTTCCGCGATCCAAAAGAACAGAACATACTGTCCAAAAACAAGAATTCGAGGCATTATGCCACCGCCGGTCCAGCTTTTTGCCGTTCTGCAAGCTCGAAGATAAACGGAGCGTTTGATCTAACGAACTCGGTCAAAAAATCCAGATCGTCAGTAGAAAATCCTTCGACGTTAAACCATTTGACCGCAGGTAGAAAGCATTCTGCATGGTCAAAACCAAAATCAACCGGGCGCTCGACGGCTACGCGAACGGTCCCGTCGTCTCGTGTTTCTGAGTAGGCAAACTGAGTGCCGTCATCTAGCTGAACATAGCTCCAAAGCATTGCTGCCTCCTTAGTGTTTATATCCAAGTATAAACAGCCGCTTAGATGCAACGTGATGCGAATCGAATTATTCCCATAAGACCTGAACTGCTGATTATTTGATTTGTTGAGTTTTGAGCTATCTCACACTTCAGTGTCTTTTTGGCATGGAAAACCGTCATTGTGCGATGGTCGGACTTTATGTCAAGGATCGTATTCAGATTCAAGCGCTCGCATGCTTAACTACTTGCAGGCGCTTGAATCCTATAGATTACCCAAATGCTGCTCAACAGCCTCCATGCCAACCTCCGCATATTTTAGGAGGCCTTGTATATCGTTGTAGTTCTTGGGCAATCGATCTTTTTCAATACCAGTAATTTTGGCGAATAATTCGATTGTTAGATCGAGTGCGAAGTCGATTAGTTTTTGAATTTCGCTGAAAGTTAAAGGAAGTCGCCTAACAAGCTCATCATAATTCAGTGCTTCTATGTCGCTATGGGCGAATACTTTATTTCGCTGATCGCGAAGCATGTCAGTTAGTTTACTGAGACCGTTGAGTCGTTTTTTCCACAAATTGGAAAGGTCATGAGTGGTTATACACACGGTAACCATTTCGTAATGATCTCCGAACAGTTTTTCATATGAGCGTTGAGACTCAACTTCTTTGGGGTAAAAACGCTCCTCGTCCTCTGCCAATGGGTGAACGATTGGATTAAGCCTGTCAAAGTTTGGTCGATCACTGAATATAGAGATTGCAAGTGCGTCGATTTCAGCAGAATGAGACGAGACTTCTTCTATCAAGTTCCCAATACTGATGTCGCTTTTGGCATCAAATAACCGCGCGCAATTCATGAAACAGGATTCGGTTAATGCAAGTTGTGTAAAGCTGAAGAAGCAGCCAGCGCAAATTACTTCATTCTCATAGCCAGAAGATGCTTTAGACAGTTCGCGAAGGATTGCTAGTTCCGTGTTGGCATAAAATGCCTCGTTGTACAGATAGCTGCAACGCTCGAACAGCTCAAGAAGGTCGGCGTTTAATTCTTTCTTGGCAGCGTCAACTGTATGATCCGATTCGTGGTTCATGTTAGATAAATCCTGAGCAATTGTCGTTATAAACTATTCTACTAATGCGTCGTTACGAATATGGCCCTCTACATTGCTTATCGAAATGGGTGCTTCAGCAGCGACATGCGGCAGCTAGAAGCACTGTACCAAGCAGGAAAAGCGTCACGGAAGCGGTGATCCAGTTGCTGTCGCCGGTCTTGGGGAGCGTGGCGGTTGTCGTGGTAGCGGTCTTGGGCTTAGTGGTCTTGGCGACCGTGGTCTTGGTTACTGTTGTTGATGTCTTGGTTGTTGTGGCCGCGGGTTTCAGCGCCGGATTTGCCGTGGGCCCTGTGGTGAGCTCTCCGGCAGCGGGGTTAGCATCGGCAGGAGACTTGCTCGAGCTATCGCCAGGCACGTTGTCTCCATCGGTCTCCCCCGCCGAAGGCGTGGCCGCATCGGGCTCAATCACCACATGCGGCGCCACCGCACCGGAGGCATTCACCACGCCGCTAGCACCAAAGGTTCCGCCAGCGGGCGACACAAACCGCGCAGACACAAGCGACCCACCCGTGCACGCAACGCCGCCGTCGGCACCGGACGCATCAAGCCACGAGGCATCGACAGAAAGCTGGCATCCAGCCGCGCCAGCACCAATACCCGCATCTTGCAGATACACGCCGTAGGCGCGCACGCCCGCTCCGGACCCGGCGCCCATGGCAACGATGCGCCCGCCGCCGCGCACGACCATGTCGCCTGTGATCACGCCGGCGACCGCCTCATCCGTAATATCGGCCCCGTCTGCCCGGGCGTCGACGGTGCAGCCGTCCACCACGAGCGCCTGCGAGACGTGGATCCCGCACTGCGAGCCCGTCGCCGTCAGGGTCCCGGTACCGCGAAGCGTCAGGTTGCCCCACACCTCTATGCCGCACAGCGTGATGTCCGCATCGGGCGCATGCGACTCCGTCACGGAGTTTTGCCCGGCAAGCGTCAGCACTAGGTCGCCCTCGGCGCCGATGCCCTCGCCCGCATAGCCGTTAAGTTCCAGATGGTCGGCATCTGTCCAGGTCCAGCCGGGACCCGACACGCCCGGCTCGTAGTACGTCGCGCCCGCGATGATGAGGCTCTCCGCGCCCGCAGCATAAGAAGGCCCGCCCAGCAAAACGCATAGGCAGGCCATGGCAACAATCGCAATGTAATGACGGCTGGTGTAGGACTCGGCAGCAAACATACCCGCTCCGATCTTCGCAGGAGCCAATAGAATGTGCACCAGAAAATGCCCTGGTAGCAGCAAGTATTAGTCTAGCGAGATCAATGCGGGGGCAAAGAAAAATCGCGTGGGCAATGTTCACAATTAGGTGTAAATCGTTTTGCCAATCGGTGAAAGGAAGAATCACGCCCTCCTGGTATTTCGCCTCCAACGCGCGAGGAACCTACCGGCTTCTTCAGCAGAGACCTCGTTCCTAGCATCATCTTCATTCGCAACGCAGAAAGCTGCCGCGACCAGCTGGCAGTCTTCCGGCAACTCGAAAAAGCTGCCGTCTGCGCGCGCCGCAGTAAGAAGACCGTCGATCTTTGCGAGCTCGACCACCTCTGCGACACCAGTCTTATCGAATAAGAAGCTCGTTACTTCGCCGCTGTCCAGCGATGTGTAGCGACCCGTCCCGAACGAAAGAAAAGACGCGCACCCCGCCCCGTCAGCATTGGCAACCCTTTTCGCATAAGCCATAAATTCATTGGGTTTACGCTTCTTGAGCAAGATCAGCGCATAATGATACTCATCGTCTAGGAACAGGTTTCTCGCGGCGGCGTCCTCGCCTACCTTGGCGCAAACGGCATCAGAAAGCTCGAAAATACTGCCTTCGGGCAAAAGCGTCTTGCAATCGCTATTTTCCGTGGCATTCATGCTGTCCAGCTGATATATCAAGAAAGGCACGAGCGGATAGATTACTCTCCCCTCGCTCTCGTCCACCGACGCTCGCAGAATCTCGCCAGACTTAGCAGACCCCAACCGTTTGAACAGCAACTCGATGAGTCTGATGAGTTCCAGGTCGGCGCTAGTCGAGGCCAAAGGGGCGTAGCTCTTTTCCTCGCTCAGACCCAAGGCCAAAAGGCACGCCCTAGTGACGACCTCGGCACGGTCTTCCTCCAATGTCGATACACGGGCCCTCATAGCCGATACAAAGTCGATCATGCTTCCCGCTTCGGCGTGCCTTTGCAGGTCTTCGAGCAATACTCCGCCCTCGCTCACATTTAACGCATCCTGCACCTCATGAATATCGAATCCGTCCGGCATGTTCGAATGGAAGTATAGATCGAAGGAATCGGCCCGCCAGATAGCGTTCAAGCTCTCTCTCGAGTAAGAGACACAATGACTCATGCCAGTTACATTTGCCACCCGCGGGAAGAGCCTACAGACGGCCTCGACCGCCCACTCGTCCTCAGAGCTCGGGACTATCCCAGAAAACTGCTCCTTCAAATTGGCGAGGTTGTCTTTCGGATCCCTGATATTCATATACAACGACGATCCGATCGTGCCGCAAAGGAAGTCCTTGTGCACGCGAACCCAATCGACGAGTTTTGGCACCTTGAGCTCCAGTGCCGCTATGGCGACGACGTCCTCGAAGCAGCAGAATCGCGGCAGGATGCTCAACTTAGCCTTTAACGCGTTCGTGAACCGCCGAACCTCCCTTATGGTGAAGAAACGATTGTTCAGAAACGTCTGGCAAACGCCGTTCCACCTCTTGTCGTCGAGGTCCTCCCGCCTGTAGTCAAACGCCTTGAAAATCGCGTTGATGTCATTGAGGAGCATCCGCTCCAAATCGTCCGATGAAATAGACGGCAGGCGCACAGGAACCTGGACTACCTTCTCCAGGTATTCGGAGCCGTCGCACTTCTGGACCTCACTCAAAGCTCGCGTGACCACCTCCTCATCGAATGAAAGAAGGTAGTTTATCTTGGGAAGCTTCGCCAGAGAGGCGACGAGCTGAAACACCATACGCACCTGATCGTTCGGCAGCCGATCAATGTCGTCGATGATCACTACGACCCGCCCATCGAACTTGAAGAGCTCCTCCTCAAGTCTCTGTTTCTTCGCGGAAACGCTTCCCGCCCTGTCTGCTGATTTCCTCAACCTGTTCATCAAATGATTGCCGAAGGCAGGCACAGCAACGTCTGCAAGCGGCACGCCTGCCAATCTGGCAGCGGCTCCGGCGGTCATCAACAAGGCTTCAGAATATGCCGCAAAGGCATTGAGCACCTCGGGGCGCTTACCGCGCAGCCTGCCGCATAACCTACGCCGCCCATGTGCATCTTTATCAAGCGAACCCTCGACTTCCTTAAGGAACTGAGCGAGCAGCTGCTCGGCCGTGAGGTAATTCCAGGGCTCGAAGCGGACGACCGAGACGCCTGTTTTACCGTCATCATCTTTTCGGGAGAGCGCATTTTCGACGAGGTTTATAACCGATGTCTTGCCTGATCCCCAAGACCCGTACAAACCAATGACAAGTGACTCAGGGCCAGTTGCGGATTTCAGAATATCAGCCAGCCTCTCAGCGAAAGGGGCCCTTCCGATAAGATCTTTCTCCCTCGTCTTAATTGGCGTATCGGTGGCAAGAGATAGGTTGAAGATATCCAAGGTCACTACCTCCCTTATGTAAAATTGGATTGGAGAAATTGTAGAGGGAACACCTCTCGCGACCACCTCACTTACCATCGCCGCGAGGCGCGGTCTTTGCAAGGGGGCGCTAGGATACCGCCGAATCTACTGCAAGCACAAACACAGCAACCTCGTCACCGGCGAGAAGCGGGCGCTCACCATCATGAGCAAGTCGCTATTTCTAAGCTCCTTCATGCCCGCACTCTTCATCTATCTCATTCCAAGCTCGCCACAGCCTGTAAAAAGTTTTCCTTTGCTAATTCCATGTTGGGTATTGGGATTCCGTGGTAATTATTTGCGGAAAGTGCAGTTTTCGGGGCTCCAAAAACCTTGCGACATCAGTCTATTTCAGGTCGCTCTTTTTGAATGAAGTGGATAGCATCATGAGCAGAACGTCGTTCACTAACCTGCCTCGGAAATTGCAAAGCGCGGTAAATGCGGTTTTGCTAAGGAGCCTCATCTCCTCATCGTCGATTCGGCCCTTTTCCGGCGGACAGTGGACGATAAGGCCGCATCGAGAACTCTTCCCGTTGATAATCTGCCTAAAGCCATCTTTGTCTAAATATCCGTAGACCACTATCAGCAGGAGCGCATCCTTTACCTTAGATATATGTTTGTCCGAAACGCGCTGTATGTTCTTCCTCTTGATCAGTCCAGAGTCGGAAAGGTCCTCTTCAAGGTCGCAGTAGTCCTCGTCACTCGCAACAATCATTATCTTCTTGCCGTACAGCGCAAGGCCGAAGCGCCACGCGGCTTTACCGAGACGCGAGAAGGCTCCGATAGCGAATGCGGCGAGCGACAGGAATCCGAAGAATTCGAGGAAGATAGATATGGTTTCTTTGACAGAAAGGATGCCAGAGATTACGTTGCTGATATCCATCGATGACCACCTACTCAACATTGATGAAGAATGGTTTGCTCCAACGGACGCAATATCCCCTTCGAATTACAAAACATTGAACATAGTGTTTTCCCGTATACGCTGTCTCCTCGCGACGGGAGGTCTTTTCTATGTTTGGGATCTCGAAACCGCCCCTGCAGCAAACCCTCATAGCTTCATCGCCGGTATTCGTGACCTGCCACATTACCTTGCCATCTTTTAGCGGCCCACAGTTCACTCTATACACGATAGTGGAGCCCTTCGGTATGGCCGCGCCGTCGTTTTCGAGTGCTCGTATTTCTCCTGAAGGCAATTTGACCGTTGCCGTAATTGTTGCATTTGGCTTACGAGCCTGCATGGGGAAGCCTAACGGCTGCCTGTGCTGAACAGACAATGCGCGCTGTTGGCTTATTGACTTATCTGATACCGTGGTTCCGTACGTAGAGCCTCCCGAAGGGAAGTTGTTTCCAAATATTTGCTTCCAAACGCTGTTGCCGGTTCCCTCGTCCGCAAGAAGCGAGAGGTGCTCGTTGAGTTTGTCCACGAACTGGGCGAAATCGTTATAGCAGTACTTTCCGGCAAGGTTGTTTCCCTCTATGGCTGGATCCTCAATGAAGGGCACCTGGTACGAGTCGAGTTCATCGGCGTATGCAACTGCAAGGTTTGCCATTACCTGCATGACGCAATCCTCGATCGACAACCCTGCTTCAGGGAGGTTGTCGGCGATCATCTTCTCAAGAGTGATGCCCTTTGGGAACTTCACCAAACTTGGGCAGTTCTCCCTTCTCCACCACTTCATTATCTTCACTAGAGGTTTGTAATCCCCGTTGAACTCTTTGTTAATCTCAGTCGACCAAGTGAGATGCTCTTTGGGATTCGTCTGCCTCCATTCGCCATCGGCTTTGGAACCGATGTAGAGAAGACCGTTTTCATCTTTGACCAAGGGGACGACATCAAGATGGAAGTTCGCCATGTCAATGCCGATGGAATGCGTTTGCATTTTGACGCTCTTGTAGCACTCGCGCTCACGTATCGCATCCTCGAGCTCGAGCAAAACGCAAAACGGGGAGTCGTTGATGGAGTGGTTTGTCTCAACGATGATGTCAATATCGCAGCTGTCAGAATCTTTCTTCGGTCGTATGAAGGTCTGCTTGGCGTATGAACCAGAGAGATATGTGTCCTTGCATACAGCCCCATAGGTCTCACTTGCCTTGAGATGGTCCCTGAGATTTCGGTGAAGTCGACTCGCTTCATCAATGGTGCTCTTGCTGGGATTGATATCCTTCAAGAATGATTCAAAGTCTGCGCTATTGGCCATATAACCGCCTTTCCAAACAGATGTTCTAGTGTCTGACATTATAGCAACCCTACCTCAAAAAATGCGGGTTTTAGAGTCATTGCTAGGCACAAGATGGACCTACGAGCGAAACATAGAAGAAGCGGCGCTACTAATGGTAGCGCCGCTTGCATCATCAAAGAAGAATCGTTATCGATCGTCTCTGGGACTTTTCGTTCAAAACCAGAGCATGTCGATTACCATTCATCGAAGTCCATCCACTCTACAGGCAGCATCAGACCATAATAATCGACGGGCGTTTTGAATCGAATCCTGCACAAATGACCGTCACTCTTCCGCACCTAACTGCGTCCATAGCGATCGGTGAAAGCCACCTCGCAGCCGAAGGTCTTATGCATCGAGCAATCGAGATACCCGATGGGCCTCACGGTTTTGCCCGGAGCAACGGACGAGAGTAGAACTCTGCCGCCCCGCCCCTCGACGTCCCTTCCGTCTTGAGGCCCAGCACCTTGGACGAGCACGGCAGTGAGGATAACTTGGTAAATGACGTCGTTGCTATTATTCATCACCTCTAGGCCGAACTGGGGCGCGAAATGAACCCTGCACCCGCCAACCGTGGCCATCTCCCCCTCGGGCATCCTGACCACGCGGGCGCAGATGGCCGATGCCTGACTCCGCGCGGCCTCCCGGCGGCCACGTATCAGCGAGACAATCCACTGGAGGAGAGTGAGTGCCAGAGCTAGGAGAGCAACAACCGTGCCGAAATCGATTTGACCGTTGAAACTAATCACAACGCCATCCGTGATCATTTAGTCAGCCCTTCCGCCAGCGCCACCGTCTTAAAGAGAGAATTCCAGTCTTCGGGTCCCACTTGGCAAACGGCTCGCTGCTCCCGTCGCACATCCCGCATTCTGGCTGCAGACTTCTCGTGAAGCCAGGGGTAAAAGAGCACACGGTAGAGCTCGTAAAACCCCTCTCCAAGCATATCATCGTTGGGGCGCACGATATCACAGTCTCCTTCCTCTACAGATTCCACCTTATGGAAACCTTACAAAACCTCACGTCTGGATTCACCAGGGCTGTAGCGGGATTTGATCTGAAACCATGATTCCAACCAATGGTTTTCACAAACAATAAACAGCGGTTTCCAGCCACTTATTTACCATTCACGGCAAGATAGTCGAAGTTAATCAGTTGAAGCTGCTCTACGAACTTCTCCAAATACGAGACAACTGCCTCGTCGTTCACGAATAGCGGCCTGTCCTGCGTCAGTCTGCCTGATTTGTCTTGCGGATAGCGAAGACTGATGCCGTTGTCATCGACGTCGGCAATGGCTTTTACAAAAGCACCCATGTTCTTGATGGTTCTATTATCTTCACGGCACTTTTGCCTCGGAAACCTTGAGAGCAAGGAGTTCCACAGGCTCGTAAGGTTGTGGTCCTTCTTAGGCTTAGCCCCACATCTTTTTATCGCCCTCTTGATTGAAAGCTCAATACAGTGCCTTGTGAGGAACATCACCGGAATCGCGTAGGAATGCTCCAGGAACACATGCATGCCCGGCCTGTCGGTCGCTCTTCTCCCGGCGGCCGCAAGCTCCTTGGCGGCATTGAGGAAAGATCTAATGAATTCATCGTCGAACCTGTCGGCTTTAAGCTCATCTTTCATCAAGGCAGGCGAGTCCAGCAGCGTGAAATTTCTCAAAGTGGGGTCATTGAATCCATCCATCTGAGGCTTTATGACCTGTTGATCCTTGTATTTAGGGAATACATGGTCATTGAACACACTATCCATCAGAGAATTTCTCCTGTCTTCGCGCCTATCCTCGCCCCCAACCTCGGGTCGACGAATTCGTCCACAGCCTCGCCATCGTGGACGGGCTCGGTGACGTAGAGCGGGGCCGGGCCGTTGGCGCACGGACCTATTGCGGGCTCATCGCTCACGAGGATCCGTTCGAGGTTCTGCCTTCGGTAAAGCGTCCGCGCGCGTAGAGTCTCGAAAGATCAGCCCCGTCTCTTCATGTCCGTCTCATTTATGAGAGGCTTCAGGTCGTCGGGCCCCACTCGGCGAACGGCTCGTTGCTCCCGTCGTACACCCCGCATTCTGGCCGCAGGCCTCTCGTGAAGCCCAGGGTAAAAGAGCACGCGGTAGAGCTCGTAAAACCTTTCTCCAAGCATATCATCGTCGAAGCGCACGATAACACAGTCTCCCTCCTCTACAGATTCCGCCTTATAGAGGCCTTACAAAACCTCGCGTCTGGATTCACCAGGGCTGTAGCAAGATTTGACCGGAAAGGTGTAAGCTTGACGTATTTGAATGCCAGACGAGCCTGCCTTCAGCAAGCACGTCCTCCTGCTCGGCGAGGCGGACGGCGTATGCGCCCTCCTCGTCAACGTTGGAGTAGCAGTTGCGTTAGGGCTAATCTAAATACAACCAATTGGCCGATTTCCCATTGACGGTAACATTCCTGATATTGGGCGGCAGCAACCGGTGCGTGGCGATGCGCTCGTCGGCGTGGTAGATTGACAGCGTCGACTCGTCGACCCAGAGTCCATGCAGAAGGACCGCTCGGCCTCGGCCGCCTCCCCCTCTTTGGGCAGCACGTCGAGCAGGGTCTTGCCCAGCTGCGTGACGGCGTTGACCGAAGTGTAGTCCAGCTGCCTGCCGTCCCCGGTGCCGCGCACGCGCGCTATGCCCGCCTGGAAGGTATAACTTATGCCCGCGAGCACCTCGGCGCGCGTCGTGGTGACCTTCTCCGCTGCGGGCCTCTTGAAGCGGGCAATCCATGCCTTGACCTCATGCTCGGCTTCGAGCTTGCAGGCCTTGTTGTCCACCGTCTCGGGCTTCCAGCGCGAGCGGTTGGGCCATGCGGCAAACATCGCATACCTCTACGTCTTGCCGGCCACGCGCTCGCGGCAGTATGTCTCGTGGCGCGGGTTCGCCAGCGGCTCGTCGGCGGGTAGTGTCGAGAAAGTTGGTGTAGCGCCCGAACCGAAGCGAGTCTGCCCGGCGTCCGTGAACCTGGAATACGGTGATATCCTATGCCGTCTCGACCCTGTCCGCAAGCTCGAGGCCGGACTCTATCATCTTCCTGGCCTCCGCCTCAAGCTGGGCCCAGTCTACCCGCCCTTCGATTCCGCGCCTGCACCCCTCGTCGTAGAGCTCGTTCATCCTCGCCTCCGAGAAGTACCTGGACTCCTGCCATATCTCGTCCTGCTCGCACATGACCGCGCCGGCGAGCCGCACGAGCGAGCCCGTGGACGGGAATACCTGGACCACGCGCGACCTGCGCTTTATCTCCCTGTTCGTCCTCTCCTGCACGTTGTTGGTGCGCAGCCGCTTCCAGTGGGTCGGAGGGAAGTCGAGGTAGGCCAGGGCGTCGGGCTCGGCCTCCTCAAGCACCGCCGCGGCCCCGGGCAGCACTCCTCGAGCATGTCGCACGCTGCGTGGTACATGGCCGCCACCGTGGCGGCGTCGCGGGCGCGGAACACCTGCGAGACGATCCTGCCCACGCGGCGCCTGAGCTGCCAGGAGCCGGCCTCGCGCATGCAGTCGCGCATGAGGTGGACGGCGCAGCGCTGCCACGCGGCGCCCTGGAAGACATCGCCGAGGGCGCGGACGAGGCCCGGGTGGGCGTCCGAGACGACGAGCTCCACCCCGGAGACGCCGCGGCCGCGGACCGTCCGCAGGAAGGCGAGCCACGGGTCGTACGACTCGGTATCCACCACGTCGACGCCCAGGACGCGCCTCCAGCCGCCCGCGTCGCAGCCGATGGCGGTGACAACGGCGGTGGACGCCACGCGGCCCCCGCGGCGGCACTTGACGTAGGTGGCGTCGAGCCAGACGTAGGGCACCGGGGAGCCGTCGAGCGGCCTTCCGCAGAGCTCCTCGATGTCGGCGTCCAGGCTCGAGGCGATGGCGCTCACCTGGTCCTTGGAGAGCCTGGACACGCCCATCTTCTCGGCGACGCGCTGCACCTTGCGGGTGCTCGTGCCGGTGGCGTACATCTCCGCCACGGCGGCCACGAGGGCGCGGTCCACGCGCTGGTAGCGCTCAATCACGTCCTCGGGGAAGAAGCTGCCCGAGCGCAGCTTGGGGATACGAAGCGTCAGCGTGCCCACGCAGGTGGCGAGCGCCCTCTCGCGGTAGCCGTTGCGGCTGTTCGCCCCGCCGCCGCACAGCTGGTCGGCCTCCGCGTCCATCACGGCGTTCACGACCTGCTCGGCGAGGCGCCTGAGCAGCTCCTGCATGTCGATGGCGCCGTCGTCGAACCGGGGCATGGCGAGCATGTCCGGCGTCGGGTCTGATAAGATTTCCATAGCGGCCTTCGTCCTTTCCTAGAACCTGTTGTTGTGGTGATTTCAGATTCTAAGACGAAGGCCGTTCTTCGTTAAACGGGCGCTAGGGCGCCGCCCTTACACCAACATTTTCGACGCGATCCGTCGGCGTCCAAGCTTCGCCCCCAATCAATCGCGCCCCGCCGCGAAAAGCGGGAAGCCACCCCAAAGGACGGCTTCCCGGTGCCCCATGCGGCGGAGGATTACCGCACGGCTATGTTCCTTGACGTGTCGCCAGGAGAAGGGCCGCCCCGGAGGACGGCCCTTGGCGTCGCGTTCGGGCTACAGCCCGATGAACCCCCTGAGTCCAGGGTGGGAGAGCGCCATCATCGCAGCCATAACGACCACGAGGACGACGTCTGCGGCGATCAGGCAGTTCCTCGGCCATTTTCCCAGCTCGACATTCCGGTGGTTGAAGGACATCTTCCAGATGAACACGAGGAGGATGCACACCGTGTTGATGAGCACGAAGCCCACGAGCGCGGCGAGGAGCACGATGGCGCGTATGCCGCCGTCAATGCCGAGCGCGCCCATCGCGGAAGTCGAGAACCCGACGCCGCCGTTGAAGGCGAGCACAACCGCCGCGAATACGCCGAGGATCGCGATGTACTCCATCCTCGTCTTGTCGAGGCGCTCGTCGAACTCCCTTTCCAGCTCTGCGCGTTTCTGGTCCGCCTCATCCCTTTCCGCTTTCACTTCGGCAATTGCCGCATTGAATGCGCGCATGGCCTGCTGCTGTTCGATGTCGTGGCTCAGCCTCGTCTTTTCCAGGTCGATGTGGTCGGCGAGTTTGAGGACACTTTTCGCCTGGTCACAAAGTCCATGCTTCGTCAGGTACTCATGGATGATGCGAATGTTCTCGGCGAGGCAGTTGACCGAATAGGGGACCCCTTCGTCCAAGTCCCCAGAGGACTGCCCGAGTGCATTGAATACCAAGTCGCAGATGTCGGCATATCTATGGCGATAGGGCTCGCTCCCCCCATATAGCTTTGCGAAGAAGTTCGAGGCTCGGCGGATGTCCTCTTGGGAGAGCACCGCGGCATCGTCCGTGCTGGCGAGCGATTCGAGCATGTCTCGGAGAGCCTTGCGTTTCTCTGCGTCGTCGCTGCCTGCGTTTATAGGGGGAACCTTCAGGGGCGGCTTCGAAAGAGTCCCAATTTTGCTGGCAAGCAGAGAGAGGGCCCTTCCGAAGTTTTCGGCCGCCTTTTCGTAGTCTTGCTCGGTCACTCAGAGACCTCGCTAGCGCACTGCATGATCAGCTCATTTGGGATGATTCCCTTGTGTAGGCGTTTCTGGTTGTAGATGACGTCCCACGGGGACCCCTCGGCGTGTGAGATCCTGACGAGCTCCCATGGGGATTTCTCAGCTAGCATGTCCACCCCTGCATCCAGGAAAGGGCGGATGGAATCATTTATCTTAATGTCGAACTCACGTTTTATCGGGAAGCCGCCGCAGTCAGAGAACTTAACGTAGACATCTCTGATGACCGGGCCGTAGGGCCATGCCTCAAACTGGTCGGCGAATAGCAGCTCGCCGGTCTCGCTCGCGTGTATGACTTGCAGGAAGTAAAGAATCTTCTGGAGCTGAAGATTGCTGATTGGCGTGTCGTGGCGATATCGCCTGCTGACAGCGTACTCGGCGATTTCCATCGCGCAGTACTCTGTCCCGATTTGGACTTTCATCTGTTTCCTCCTTTGCCAAATCATACCAGTGATGTGCTTCCCATCTGCGCTTATCGAGATAAAAGCATCTCAGCTCGTCCGGACAAAAAACGGACGGCCCTCCAGCGGGGGTTTCGGTCTCAAACGCCCCCCTAGTCCTCCACGGCCCCAGCACCGGCACGAGCGACAGGAACGACATGAGCACGAGCGCCGTGACCGCTATGCCCAACGCCCATTTCACGTCCTCACCTATCACTTCACCGCCTTCCGCTCGAACCTGCAGAAGCGCGCACGTGCGCCCAAGGTCGCTACCGTGTATCTCGCGGTCGCCGCGCCCCTCGCTAATGGCGCGCGTGGCCCTGCAGTCGGCGAGCCCGGACTCGAGCTCCCAGATGACCATCGAGCAGACCGAGGGGTTCTGCCCCAAGGCGGCCGAGGTGCTCAAAGAGGCCGAGATCGACGCTCTGGCCTACCTCGACTTCCCCTACGAGCACCACGTGAGACTTCGCACCAACAACGTGCAGGAGCGCGCCAACCGCGCGCCCAAGCGCCGCAGCCGCGTGGTGCAGGTGTTCCCCAACAGAAAGTCGCCCATCGGGATGATGAGAGCGATGTTCTCCGAGAAGGACGAGGACTGGGCGGGCCTCTGCTGGTTCGACGACGACTCCATCGGCAGGGCTGTGGAGGGCGCCAAGGACCAACACGCCGAAGCACGCCTACGGGGGCACCGCCGCCGAGCACGCGGCCAGGACCATCGGGCTCGGTGTGGCCGACAGCCCCGTTCCCGGCGGGGAGGCGGTGTGACATTAGCTAGAATGACGGCATTCTAGGTGGTTCTCGGTTCCTTGGGCAGCCTTCGGCCACCCTCGAGAGCAGAGACCTACATCAACATTTGCGAGACTATCATACTGTTGATGAGCGAATGGAGGCTTGCGATGCGTAAGTCAGCAAGATACTTGGGGCGGGATGTTGGGCTTAATGCTGAGGAGATGAATGTCTGGCTGAAGGAAGAAGGATACCTCGAAGGCGAACCTGGAGATTATAGGGTCACCGAGAAGGGGCATCCCTATGCCACGCAGAGGCATAGGGAAACTGGAAGCCCAAATCATGCTGGCTATGTTGCCACGTAATGGGAAGAGGAGATTCTCGATGAAATGGGGCCGCTTTCCTCAGAACGCAGACGCGAGCTTTCCGATTCAGTTGCAGCCAATCGCGCCGAAAAGAAAAGGCAGAGAGAAGAATTGGAGGCATCGCTTGCGGCAAATGGCGACTATAGTATTGATGACGGCCAGCGCAATGGAGATGATGCCTCCAATCCGAACGGCGGCAAGGTGGCAGCTGCTGCGATTGCCGTAATTGCCGTCGGCTATCTGGTGGCGAAAGGTGCTCAGGTGGCAAAGCCTCATGTCGAAAAATGGTGGCGTGAGACCGCGCGCCCAAAGATTGTCGAGACAAAGAAAAACGTTATGACGAAGTTCAAGGGTGTATTCGGCGAGCAGGGCGAAGAGGCTGACCCCAAGACAACGGAGAAGACGGCAAATTAACCTTTAGCGCCTTTCGATGGCGGGGAAAAGCTGGACGCTGCGTTCTCACCCATGCAAGAGTCGTCCATCATCGCGTACCCCACCGTGTCAATCGAGTGGTCGTTGCCGACGGGGGATGTCGTCAAGCCACGTCCCGTCTCGGTCGCTGTCGAACTTCTTGAGCCTGGACTCCTCGTGCGCCAGCGGACAGCGCACCTGGTCGTTGCAGATTTCGCGCAGCCCTGCCAGCCACTCCTAGGAGAGCCGCTTCGTGTTGCTCTTGCGCGCGGGCCTCGCCCGCAGCCCCGCCTCGCGCCGCCACATGCCATCGGCTGCTTGCCTTCGGGCATCTCGTCGCAACCGATCAACTCGTCGTGCAGGCATGCGTCCCCCCCCCGCCGGGCGCGTCCGCGTAGGCGAACAGCTGGGCGAATAGCATCACCACAGTATTTATGGCGGGGAAGGCCGCGAGCAAAGGCGTAAGAAATGCAACCCACGACGCACAACGCTCCACCAACTAACCGTTATTCAGGGACACGTTCGGCCAACTGCGCCCTAAATAAAACGGGGGTCCCGAGCACTAGTCCGGGACCCCCGTTGTTTCGTATGAGCTGTTACCTCTACTGCCCCTGCGCGCGGTAACGGGTCTCGGTTGCCTCCTTGGCGGGGCGCCACCAGGACTCGTTCTCCACGTACCAGTCGATCGTCTGTTTGAGCCCCCCGGCGAAGTCGGTGTGCGCCGGCCTCCAGCCCAGCTCGCGTTGGAGCTTCGTCGAGTCGATGGCGTAGCGGCGGTCGTGGCCGGGGCGGTCGGCGACCCAGTCGAAGTCCTCGGGGTCCTTTCCCATCGCCTCCAGGATCATGCGCAGGACCGTGATGTTGTTCTTCTCGCCATTTGCGCCGATGAGGTAGGTCTCCC
>CAKUOD010000007.1 GCA_934668695.1 uncultured Collinsella sp.
CATGGAGTCGCCGTCCACATCGTCGCGCGCATAGCCGATGCCCTGGTTGGAATCGGCATCGGTCAGGTCGTCCACGCGCGCATCGGCGTCCACCAGCGCCTCGACCATATCCTGCTCGGCATCGATACGGTCCGCGGTGGAGAGGTCGCGGTCGTTAAAGGTAAAGGAGTAGGTGTAGGCGGGCGCGCCGCCGGCGGCCTCGAGCGCGGCAAATCCGGCGTCGGTGACCTCGGCCACGCCATAGGTGATGGTGTTGACCGTAAAGTCCGAGTTGTTGAGGAACAGCGCTTGGCTATCGGGCTGCGTCATGATGCCGCAGATGGTGTAGGTGCGGCCCTCGAGCTCGACTTTGTCGCCCACGGCAAGATCGTTGTTGGTGGCAAAGACGCGGTCGATGGCCACCTCGTCGTCCGCGCGGGGCTGCTCGCCTTCGCAATAGGACGCGATATCGACCTTGGTGCGGTGCGCGTAGGTGCGCAGCGTGCGCTTGGTGCCGTCGTCGCCGGACGCCTTTTTGATGATGGCGTCGATAGAGAAGTTCTTGTAGAGCGTGACGCCGCCGACGTCCTCGGCGGCGTCCTCGGCGGCTTTGAGTTGGTCATCGGTGGCCTCAAAGGAAGTGGTTACGCGGCCGTCCTCGATCGTGTACGTATCGCGCATGTCGTCGATGAGGCAGCCGATGGAGTGTGCCGCGAGCAAAAAGCCCGACGTGAGGGCGATACTTCCGCACATAAGCAGGAAGATTCCCAGGTACTTGCCGATATTGCGGCGCAGCTCGCGGGGGAGTCGTTTTGCGAGAGGTGACATGGCGCCGCCTACCAATCGAGCTCGGCGGCCGCGACGGGCGACTCGTTGAGCTCGTCCTCGACGATGCGCCCGTCGCGCAGGCGCAGCACGCGGTTGGCCATGTGAGCGATGGCTGCGTTGTGGGTAACGATGATGATGGTGCAGCCGTAGGTGCGATTGACGTCCTCCATGAGCTGCAGGATTTCCTTGGATGTCTTGTAGTCGAGCGCGCCCGTGGGCTCGTCGCACAGCAGCAGGCCCGGGTTTTTGACGAGCGCACGGCCGATGGCACAGCGCTGCTGCTGGCCGCCCGAGACCTGGCGCGGGAACTTGTTGCGGTGCTCGTAGAGGCCCAGCGAGCGCAGCAGGTCATCGATATCGAGCGGGTTTTTGGACAGGTGCGCCGTGACTTCGATGTTTTCCTTAATGGTGAGGTCGGGCACCAGGTTGTAGAACTGGAAGACAAAGCCCAGCTCACGTCGGCGGTACTCGCCCAGGTCGGCGGGTTTGAGCGTCGTCAGGTCGCAGCCGTCCACCATAATGAAGCCGCCATCGGCATCCTCCAGGCCGCCGATGAGGTTGAGGAACGTCGACTTGCCCGAGCCCGAGGGCCCCAGCATGACGCAAATCTCGCCGCGGTTGATAGACGTGTCGATGCCGTCGAGCACCGTCAGGCGCGCATCGCCGTCGCCATAGTGTTTTTTGAGGTCCTTAACCTGGACGTAGGCCTGCTTCGTCGCCATACTATCCCCCATTGTTAGCCTTCCGCTACTTTTCTAGGGTAATAGTAAACCCAGGCGAACTATTTTTGCTCGACATATGGCATTTATTTCAAACTAGTCACCCGGCAGTTAGGGACGTTCCTTTCCTGCCGGCAGTTGGGGACAGTCCTTGCCAGCCCGGCCGGCGAGACGGCGAATCGGCAAAGACTGTCCCCGATGACTAGTCGTTTAAGTCTGTCCCCAATGACCACTCTTGGTCGTTTAAGTCTGTCCCCAATGAGTACCCGGTGGCTAGGCGGTTAGGCGTGGGACTTGGTGTGGGTGAGGGCTAGGCCCACGGCAGCGATGGCGGCGGCGAAGAGTACGGTGACGCCCAGGTCGCAGGCGATATCACCCAGCACGGCAGACGTCAGGTCCGCGGCGAGCGCCTTGCCGATCGCGTCGTTCACCCAATATGTCGGCACAAAGTGCGCCGCCGTCTGCACGGCCGAGCCCATGAGCGACAGCGGCATCCAGGCGCCGCCCAAAAACGTCATGAGCATGCCGAGCAGGTTGCCCACGCCGTTGAGCAGCTCCTCGCGCGCGCCCAGGCTCGACAGCGTAAAGCCAACGACCAGGGGCGTGCACGCCAGAGCAAACGCCGCCGCCAGCGCCAGGCACACGCGGCCCACGCCGACCTCGGCAACCGCGCCGGCAAAGCCCACAACGCCCATCATGCTCGACACGAGCCAGATGCAGACGGTGAGCACCGCGGCGGCGGCAAACACAGAGAGCGAGCGCTGGCGCTCGGAGACCGGGCCGGCATCCATGCGGCGCACGCGCTCGGGCTCGTTCATGCCCGAGAACACCAGGCCCACCGACACGATGACCGACGAGATGATCGCATACGCGCCAAAGTTGAAATACGACTCGAGCGTGGCGGCGGCAGTCGAATCGACCTTGACCTGCTCGATCTGGACCTCCGCGCGCTTGGCGGCGGCATGCTCGGCGGCCTTGGCGACATCGCCGTCGGAGGCAGCGGGCTCAAGCGCGGCCGCGGCGCCCGCGAGCGAGATCCAGCGCGAGGCCTCGGCAGACGAAAGCGCCGCGGCCATGGTGCCGGAGCCGTAGGTCACATCGAGCTTGGGCAGGGCCTCCCCCGCACGGGCGGCCGCGATCAGGTCGCCCTCAAATCCCTCCGGGATAAAGAACACGCAGTCGGCGCTGCCCTTGGCACTGTTGCTCTTGGAGAGCGCGTCCGCAAGATCGTACGTGTCATCGCCGACGCCTGTGACCAGGTCAAAGCGCGACCCCAAGTGCTTGGTGAGTGCCCGCGAGAGATCGCTGTTGTCGCGATCGACCACGATCGCGTTGGTGTCGTAGGGCTTGTATTCGGTGAGCTGCGACGAGTTCCAGCTCACCGACGCCGCGATGAACACGCCCATGAGCGAGATAAACACCGTATAGATAAGCAGATAGAACGGGTGCGCCAGCGCCATGCGAAGCGCAGTCTTAAAGGTGCTCATAGCGGCTCCTTCCAAAGATCAGCGTGGCTGCGGCGACAAACACCAGGGCCATGAGGCAGAGCGCACCCGCGCGAACGGCAAACGGCCCCAAGTCCTCAAAGAAATACAGGCGGTTGAACATGTCGCAGATGAGCTTAACGGGATTGAGCCAGCACTCGGCCGGGCAGGCGCGGGCGACGTCGTCGGCAAGCGCCATCGCCGGCTCGCCGTAAAGGCCGGCGAACAGGGCGCACGTGGTGGCGAAGCCCGTGAGGATGCCCGACTTGGACGCCTTGCCGCCCTTAACGGGCAGCGTGCCCACAAAGAGCCCCAGGCCCGTCGCCGCAAGCGCGGAGGCGGCGCCGCCCACCAGGCACAGTCCCTCGCGCCCGCCAAAGTCGACGCCCACGACCAGACGCACGTAGCCGATCGCGATCGCCATCGAGGCAAAGGAAACCAGCCACGAGCCAATGTAGATGCCGGCCAGCGACGCCGTCTTGGAAAGGCCGCCCACGCAGCGGCGTGCGCCAAGACCCGACAGGTTGGGCTGCAAATCGACGACGCTCAAGGCGGCAAACTCGGCAGACATCATCGCGACCAGGCCAAAGAGCGCGTAATAGTAGATGGTCGTACCGTCGAGCGTGGTGCGCGTAAGGCTCACACGGCGGGTGCCGCCCTCGAGCGACAGGGCGCGCGCAACCGCCTCCGGGTCGGCGAGCGCCGCCGGGTTGTCCTGGGCAATCTGGGCCATGAGCTCGGCATTTTGCGTATACGAGCTTGCCACCGTTTCCAGAATGCTGCGGTCGACGAGCACCGTGGACGCGCGCGAGCTGTCGTAGCTCGAAAGCAGCGTGAGCTTGGGCGCACCCGCGGCATCGACCGCGTAGATGCCCGCGACCTCGCCGGCCTTGAGCGCGCGGTTCGCGGTGGCCGCATCCTCGCACTCGTGAATCTCGAGCAGCTGATCGTCACCCTCCTTAGACAGCGAGGCCGCCACGTCCTTAAAGGTCGACGCGTCCCAGGCTTCGTCAGCCACGATGGCCACCGGCACCGGGTCGACCTTGCCGTCGGAGCTCAGGTTCGCAAACATAAACATGAACATCGTGGAAAGCGCGATGGGAAAGACCGCGCCCCAGACCCACGTGCTCGGCCGACGCAGCAGCGTCTTGAGCGTGATGATGATGGTGTTGAACATGGCCGCCCCCTAGTCGCGCAGCTCGCGGCCGGTGATCTCGAGGAACACGTCGTTAAGGGTCGGCGGCTCAGAGTAAATGCGGCCGAGCGGTACATCGTACGAGCGCAGCGCGTCGAGGATGTCGGTCAGGTTATGCGGGCTCGCTTCGCATGAGAACGTGAGCTGGCCCGCCGTCGCCGCCAAGTCCAGGACATGCGGCAGACTCGCAACGGCAGCGAGTGCCGCGCTCGGCACCTCACCAACCTCAATCACGACCTTCTCGCCCATCTGGATCATGCGCTTGAGCTCGTCGTTGGTGCCCTGCGCCAGCACACGCCCGCCGTCCATGATCATGATGCGACTGCAGATCTGCTCGACTTCCTCCATGTAATGGCTGGTATACACCACCGTGGCGCCTTCGTCGCGCAGGCGGCAGATGCCTTCCAGGATGGCATTGCGGCTTTGCGGATCGACCGCCACCGTGGGCTCGTCAAAAAAGATGAGCTCGGGCTTGTGCGCGATGCCGCAGGCGATGTTAAGGCGACGCGCCAGGCCGCCCGAAAGCTTGCCGGGGCGGAACTTGGTAAAGTCGCCCAGGCCGACAAAGTCGATCGCCTCGTCCACCAACGCGCGGCGGCGCTTGCGGTCGTTGACGTAGAGGCTGCAGAAATAATCGATGTTCTCGCGCACGGTGAGCTCGTCGAACACCGCCACCTGCTGCGGCACCACGCCAATGCGACGCTTAAGGTCATAGCGGGCGGGCGTCATGGGCTCGCCGAACAGCTCGATGGTGCCCTTGTCGTAGGCGAGCAGCTGCAAGATACAGTTGATGGACGTGGTCTTGCCCGAGCCGTTGGGGCCGAGCAAGCCAAAGATCTCGCCAGGGGCGATGTTCAGGTTAAAGTGGTCGAGCGCGATAAGATCGTCGTAGCGCTTGACGAGGTTTTCGACGTGGACGATGTCTGTCATGAGGCGGCCCTTCCGTTGATTGCGGCCCGGTACGATTGCATCATCGCAGGAGCGGGCGGGCCGCACCAGTGAGCTTTGTCACGAGTGCGGGGGCCGGCGTCACGCAAGGAGGGTTTTACACGGTTGCGGGCGCAGCCATATCCCCCGTCGATAGGTCTATCTATCATTTTTGATAGTTGTATCTAGCAAAAATGATAGATACAGCTATCAAAAATGTTCAGGTGAAATGATTGTCGGCGAGATATAGTCGCGGCCCCCCTTGCTGGGACAAATGTCACGGTTGCTCCCGGTGGGGCCTCCCCCGCGCGCGCCATCGCGTACAATACCCGTATGAACAGGCTATTCGACAAATCGATCGTGCTGGCGTGCTGTATCGCAGCCGCCCTGGGCCTTGCTGTGGACGCTCGCTTGGTCGCGGCGTTTTGCCTTGGCGTCGTAGTCGCCTCGCTGGCGGAAATCTCGCAAGGCGAACGTGCCCGCCGCGCCAGCGAGGCCGCGAGCTACGCTTACATTATGGTGGCCGTCTTTGCGCCGTCGTTTGCTCCGTTTGCACCCCTCGCCTTCTATGACATCGCGCGACGCGTGCGCCGCGAGCACGTCTGGGGCGCACTGGGCGCCGGCGCCATCTTTGTCTGTGCGCTCGTCGCATATGCCCACGCCGGCGCGCTTCCCACCCGTGCGCTGCTGTTGACCGCCATCCTTTCGGTCGCCGCCACCTTGCTGTCGCTGCGCACCGCCCAGCTGGAGCGCGAGCAGGAGCGCATGCGCCGCACCCGCGACCAGCTGCAGGAACGAGCCCTCGCGCTCGAGGCACGCAACCGCGACCTTGCCGACCGCCAGGACTACGAGGTCGAGCTCGCGACGCTCGCCGAGCGCGCACGCATCGCGCGCGAGATCCACGATAACGTGGGCCACCAGCTCACGCGTGCCTCACTACAAACCGAAGCCCTACGTGTGGTCCACGCCAACGAGCCCGGCGTCGCCGCCGACTTCGCCGACGTCAAGCGCACGGTCGACGAGGCGCTTCAACTCGTGCGCACCAGCGTCCACGCACTCAACGACAACGCGGCCAATCTCTCCGTGCAGCTCGAGCGCATCGCGGAAGGCGCACGCTCAGATGGCGGCCCGCAGATTGAGCTTGAGGTTTTGGCCGAGCATGCACCCGCCAACGTCGCCAACTGCTTTGCGGCGATCCTGCGCGAGGCGCTCTCCAACACCATGCGCCACGCCCGCGCTCAAAACGTTACCGTGCGATGCATGGAGCATCCGTCGTTTTACCAGCTCATCGTCACCGACGACGGCGCGGGCGCGACCCCGGCGAACAGCCGAGGCATCGCAGAAGGCATGGGGCTCGGCTCCATGCGCGAGCGCGTCGAGGCGCTTGGCGGGACCTTTACGGCGGGGCCGCGTGCCGGCGCTCCCGGCTGGCGCGTGTTTGCTACCGTCCCCAAACAGCAAGGAGATGACGCCCGATGAGGCTCATAGTTGTCGACGACGACCGCCTGGTGGTCGATTCGCTCAAGATTATCCTGGGCGCCCAGCCGCAGATCGAGGTGGTGGGCACCGGCGCCGACGGTAATGACGCGGTCGCGCTCTATGCCGAGCATCTGCCCGATATCGCGCTGCTCGACATTCAGATGCCGGGACGTGATGGCCTTTCGGCGGCGCGCGAAATCCTCAAGCGCGACCCCGCAGCACGCGTGGTGTTTCTGACGACATTCTCGGATGATGAGTACATTGTGTCGGCGCTCAAGCTAGGCGCCCGTGGCTACCTGATCAAGACCGATGTCGCCGCCATTCCGCCAGCGTTGGCGCAGGTCATGAATGGCAAGCGCGTACTTGAGGGCAAGGCAATTGAGGACGTCGATTTTGATGGGACGGACGTCGAGGCCGGCACGCCCCGCCGGCCCGCAGCCTTTGCCGGCCTGACCGACCGCGAGTTCGAGGTCGCCGAGCTCATTGCGCGCGGACTCGACAACAAGGAAATTGCCGCCACGGCCTATATGGGCGAAGGCACCGTGCGAAACCACATCAGCTCAATCCTGGCCAAAATGGGCCTGCGCAACCGCACCCAAATCGCCATCGCCTACCTGCGAGGGTAATCAACCAACGTCCGACCACCCCGGCATGGCTAAATGGCTGCTACCATTTTGGTGCCATTTCAAAACTATGCCGGTTTACGGGGCTAAACTCAGGAGCCCCGTCCATGCCCGCATTTTTCGAAAAATGACGTCCCATCTACCTGCGGTTTTGCTTTCGCTTTTTTCGGTATGGTTGGAGGTTCGGGATTCAGCCCCGTAATCCGGCATAGTTTTGTTCGGGCAGCCCCATACAGGCGCCCTCGCAAGCCCCGCAGAGCCAAAAATGATCCGTTTTCCTCCGTCCCCGGGGGATCAGCCGGCGGCACCCGCCATAAAATCGGCCCATCTACTACGTTTGGTTCGATACCCCCGACCACACCCTCGTTTTGAACAAAACCGCAGGCGTTCTACCTGCGGTTTTGTTTCCGCGTTTTTCGGCATGGTCGGGGATAGGCGGTTAAACGTAGTAGATGGGCCGGTTTCGTGGCGAGCCCTCCTCCCCTACGCACAAAAGTGCCGCCACGGAGGAGGGAGATGCCTCCGTGGCGGCTGGGGGTGGGGGTGGGGGCTATGTTCTGGCTCCCCGCCGGCCGCCCGGGGCCTTTTGGCCCCGGGCGCTGCCAGCGTGCCTAGCGCTTACGGATGCCCCAGACCAGGGCTCCGACGCCGGCCATGGCAATGACGAATGCCATGAGCAGTGCAGCGGCCTGCTGGTCACCCGTGGTGGGCAGGAAACCCTTGACCGTCTTGACGATATTCGTCACGGTCTTGGGCGTACCGGGGTCGGGCGTCGGCACGGGCGTTTCAGGCTTCTTGTACGTGTTGTTGAACACGATACCCTCGACGCTCTTGTCGCCCTTGGCGTAGGCGACGCTCGCCTTGAGGTTACCCTCGCCGTCATCGACCACGTTGACGGTCGCGGTAAAGACGGACTTGTCGTAAGTCATACCGGTCTCGTCGCCCTTGACCTCGCTGATGGTGTAGACGTACGTTCCGGGCTCGTCGTACTCGAACTTGTCGAAGTTGATCTTGCCGTCGGCATCGTTGGTGACGGTGGACTCGACGTCCTCGCCAACGAGCTTAAAGCTAAACTCGTCCTTCTTGAGCTCGCGGCCCTCGAGCACCTTGATGGCGCCGATGGAAACCTGCGTGGGCATGGCGTGATACTTGTTGGTAAACCCAGCCGACTCGGTGGTTCCCTCGAGCTTGTGCGTCGCGGTCAGCGTGCCGTCGCCGTTGTCGGTGACGGTGGTCACGACGGTGTAGGTCGCGCTGTCATAGGTGACGCCCTTGTACAGGCCGAGCGCGTTGGGGCAAGCCTCGTGCAGCGTGTACGTGTGCGTGCCGGGTGCCTCGTAGCGGATCGGGCTCAGCGTAACGGTGCCGTTGGCGTCGTTGGTGCCACTAGCGACAGTCACGCCGTCCTCGAGCAGCTCAAACGTGAACTCTCCAGCTGCAAGGTCGCGTCCGGTCAGGCGCTTGACCGTCTTGACCTGGTCGGTCACCACAGAATCGGTGGGCGTCACGCTGTAGGTGTTGGTGAACGTGAAGGCCGCACCGTCGTCGCCCTCGCGCACGACGCTCAGATGTCCGGCATTGTCGTCAGTCACGGTGTAGGAAACCTTGCGCGTGGCGTTGGCGTCGTTGGTCACGCCAGGGACGCTACCGGACTCGGTCACCGTGTAGGTAAAGGTGTGCGAGCGCGGAGTAGCGGCGGCAGGCTCGTTCTCGTCCTCGGATTCATCAGCGTTAACGTCGGCCTCGTCGGTCTTTGCCTCATCGGCATTCGCCTCATCGGCTTCGGCTTCATCGGTTTCGGTCTCGTCGGTCGCGTCGCCCGTCACGCCCAGAGCGCGGTTGAGGTCCTCGAGCGTAAAGTGGATCTTGCCAAAGTCCACGTTGCCGGCCGCGTCGTTGGTTGCGGTCGCGTGCTCGGGCATCGGGGCGCCGGCCTCGTCGGGAGTCACGGTAAAGGTGAACTTGCCCGCGATGTCGGCCGGGGTCAGGCCCTCGGCAGCTTGGAGCTTCTTGGTGCCGGCGAGCGCGGCATCAACGGCATCGGTGCCGTAGACGTTCTCGAACTCGGGCTTGACGCCGTCGTAGACAGGCGTTGCCGTCAGGGTACCGTCGCCGTTATCGACGACAATGACCTTAAAGCTAAAGCTCGGCGTTGCGACCGTGATGCCCTTGGCCGCGAGCTGCGGCGTGAACTCAAAGGCGGTGTAACCGATGGTCCATGCAAGCTTGGCATCCTTATCGGTGCGGATGGCGCGCTTGGCGTTTACCAAGTCGGCGAGCATCTCGGTGGTGTAATGCAGGAAACCGAAGCTTACCTGCCCATTAACGTTGGTAGTGCACGTGCCCTCGATGGCTTCCTTCTCACCTGCGTAGGCGATGCCAAAGTAGAACTCGCCGTCGGCCATCGGGCGACCGGTCAGGGTCTTGGTGGCAACGACCTTAGCAGGGTCGCCACCAGTCGTGTTGGTCGTAGCGCTATAGCTGTTGACGAACGGGACCACAGCGCTCTCGACCGCAGCGGCACCAGTCTTGTACTCGGTCACCAGCGTGCCCTCAGAGCCGCCGGAGACGGTTGTGGTGGCGGTAATCGTGCCGGCACCGTCGTCGGCAATGGCGATCGTCACGGTGCGCGCGGCGTCGTCATAGGTGTAACCGGGCTGGCCGTCGTTCTCCTCGGCCACGGTGTACTTGAAGGTCTTGCCGGCATCTGCCTGCGTAAACTTGACCTCATGGCCGGCCAGGATGTCGATCAAGCCGACCGTTGCCTCTGCCGTCGCAGGAGACTTGAATACGTTGGCGCCCTCGTGCAGGCCAAGTGCGCTGGCCGAAGCCTCGTCGGCAGGCGTCACGGTAAAGGTGAACTGGCCCTCGGTCATGGGACGTCCGGAAAGGGTCTTGCTGAGTTTGAGGCCGCCGGCCGCGGCGTAATCGAGCTCAGAACCATACGCGTTGGTAAAGCGTCCGTTTTCCTTCTTGGTGACGCTGGCGATCAGCTTGCCCTCGCCGTTCTCGGTCACGGTCACTTCGGCGGTCGCGACGTGCGCGTCGTACGTCATGCCAACCGTGCTGCCCGCGTTCTCGCGGATCTCGTACTTGTAGGTTCCGGCAGCCGTGTAGTGGATCCTGCCGAACTTGATGGCGGCGATGCCGTCCTTCGCGTCGCGCTTGCTCACGGTTACGGTTGCAGGATTGGGCAGCGGGGTGCCGTCGGGGGCGGTGATGGTAAAGCTGAACTCGTCCCCATCCGTCCACTCGCGACCGTCGATGGCCTTGCTCAGGCCAAAGTCGAGGTCTGCATCGGTCGGGGCCACGCTGTAGGAGTTCTCGAAGGTCGCAGGCTTGTCGCTCTTCAGGACATGCTCGGCCTTGAGGGTGCCGTCACCGTTGTCCGTGATGGTGGTCTCGATGGTGTACTTGGCATCGCTGTAGGTAATGCCCTTGCTGGTGGTTCCGCCCTTGGCCTCGCGCAGCGTGTAGGGGTGCGTGCCGGGCTTGTCGTAGGTGATCTTGCCCATCGCAATCTTGCCGTCGGCATCGTTGGTGCCCTTGGCAACGACCACGTCGCCCTCGACGAGCTCAAAGCTAAACTCTCCGGCCTTGAGGCCGAGCTCGCGCCCGGTCAGAACCTTGGTCGCGGTGATCTGGTCGGTGACACTCGTCTCGACAGGCTTCACGTTATAAGTATTGGTGAACGTAAATGCCACATCGCCGTCCGGCTTGTGGGATACGCGCAGATTACCCTTGCCGTCATCGGTCACGGTGAAGGAAACCTCGCGCGACAGTTTGGCGTCGTTGGTCACGCCAGCGACCTCGCCGGACTCGGTCACGGTGTAGGTAAAGGTGTGCTCACGCTTTTCGGGCTTCTCGCCCAGAGCATTGTTAAGGTCATCGAGCGTAAAGTGGATCTCGCCAAAGTCGACCTTGCCGTCGGCGTCGTTGTGCACGCTCGCGCTCGCAGGCATAGGCGCACCCTCTTCGCCGGTCACGGTAAAGGTGAACTTGCCGGCGATATCGGCCGGGGCCAGGCCTTTGGCGACCTGCAGGTTCTTGATGCCCGCAAGCGGTGCCTCGGCGGCATTCGTGTTGTAAGTGTTCTTGAACTCGATGCTCTTGGCGTCCTTGTGGCCCTTTAGCTCATGCGTGGCCACAAGCTTGCCCTTGCCGTTGTCGGCAATGGTCGTCACGATGGTATATTCCGTTTCGTCGTAGGCAATACCGCCGGCGTCACCCTTGACCTCGCGCAGCTTGTAGATGTGCTGGCCGACCTCTTTGTACTCGATGGCGCTGAACGTCACCTTACCGTCGGCGTCGTTTGTAACGGCCTCGACAGGCTTTTCTTCCTTGTCCACGATCTCGCGCAGCTCGAAGCTGAACTCGCCGGCCGCAAGATCGCGCCCGGTCAGAGACTTGGTCACGTCAATCTTGTCGGTAACGCTGGACTCAACAGGCTCCGCAGTGTAAACGTTCTTGAACTCGTTCTCGCCTGCTTCGCTCCAAGTCACCTTCACGTCAGCGCTGAGCTCGCCCTTCTTGTTGGGCGTCACCGTCACGGTGATCTCCGCGACGTTCTTGCTGTAGGCAACGCCGTCAACCGTGGTCCCAGCGTTCTTCTCGCTGACCTTGTAGACATACGTGCCAGGTGCCTTGTATTCGATCGTGCCGAAGTTAATGGCCGCCTTGCCCTTGTCATTCAGATCGTCCTTGGTCACGGACGCAAACACGGTCGCAGTCGCGGCCACGGGCATCGGGGCGTTGCCCTCGGACGTCAGCCCAAACTCAAACTTGTCCTCCTTCGTCCAGTCGCGGCCCACGAGCACCTTGGTCAAGCCAAAGCTCGCCTTGGTGTCCACCGTTGCCGGCGTCATGTCGTACTTATAGCTGATCTTGCCGTTGTTGCCCAGGTAGGAGTTGACATGCGTCGCGGTCGCCTTGGCGGACATGTTGTTCCACTTGGGGTTGAGAACGTCTTTCGCGGTCTCGGTGTTGTTGCCGCCCACGCTATCTTTGGTGGTATGGAGTTCGTCGATAAAGGCCAGGCGCGCGGTCCCGATGCTAAACGACAGGTTTCCGTCCTTGTCGGCAACAATAGCGCCGTCGAACTTCGCGGCGTCGCCGCCGATAAACTCGATGACGGCGACGGCGGATTTGGCCTCGCCGTTCTCGCCCTGCTCCTCAAACTCATCCTTGTAGTAATAGGTGCCCTTTTCTGCCAGCGAATTCTTTGCAGGCTGCGTGCAGTCCTTATCCGTGTAAATAGGAGTCTGCTTCTGGAAGTAGTAGTAGCGGTTGGTGTCGGCTGGCTCAAAGGTCGCAACCGTATCACCCAGCTCGCCGCGGCTCCACTTGTTCGCGTAGAAATTCACGGTCTTGGCGCCGTTGGCAACAGTCGTATTGTTCTTGATGTAATCCTTGAGCCCCGTTACTTTCTCGGGCGTAAACAGGTTGTCGAGCGCAGCGCTCTTCACGCTCGAAGCGTACTTCACGCGGATAGGCTGAGCGCTGTCGACCGAGAGCTTGCCGTCTTCGTTCTTAAAGTGGCTCTGCGGAATCAACGACGCAGGGATGCTGACCGTTACGATATCGCCCTTCTGGGGATTGTCCTTGTCAGCGTGCTGCACCGTGATAAGCAGGTCTTTTGCCTTGCCGGTGAACTCGTAGGTGTCGGTATTGGTTTCCTTGTTGAACGTCTTGCTCGTCTTGGTAAACGACGTACCGTTGATGATGGCTTCGGTAAAGCCGTCGACCTGCATAAAGTCGCCCAGCTCGTCGGTAAACGTAACATAGCCGGACTTGTTCGCGTCGTAACCCGTAGGGATTTTGGTCGGATGAGGTGCTTCAGACGTAATGGCCTTTGAAATGTCGTCGAAGACCTTCTTGAGCTCATCGGCATTGGTCGCCGACTTGTAGTAGTCGGAGTTTTCCGCGCGCGTACCGTGGGTGTCCCATGACGTAGCATTGGGATAGTTGCTCGACACGGCCTGCATGAACTTGTTCTCTTGGCTTGTCTTCGAATCTTGGACGCGTGCACTGGGGTTCGCACCATCAAAGATACCGATGGTGTAAACGGTGGCCTTGCCGTCCTTCATGTTCTTGGCAGCCGTCACGGCATCGTTGGCGACCTTAGAATCAAAGTCGCTATAACTCGTTGGTTTGCCGTCGGTAAAGAACACAACAATCTTCTTGGCGTCAGCGCGGCCAGAAGTTATGTCCTCGGCTAGCTTCAGACCATTGTCGGCGCGCGTGGCGCCGGCAGGCTTAATTTTCTTAATTGTATTCTTAAGAGCAGTAGCGCCGGCGCCGGAGCAATCGGTCAGGCCCGCCATTACCTGAGAGTAGTTATAGGTATTAAGTTGACCATATTCCCATTTATCGTATGTGTCGTTGCCGATCTTTTTATTCTCATCACCCGAGAACTTAATGACAGCAACCCTATGCTGCCTGCCTACGCCCTCGATGCTCTCGTTTTGCTTGGCGATGGTATCAATAAAGCTATAGGCAGCGTTCTTTAGAGCTGTAATGCGCTTAGTGCTGTCGGTATCGCCCATAGCGCTATCCATCGAACCAGAGGCATCCAGCACCATCACGATATCGAGCGGCGTGGTGACCGTCACGGTTGAATTGGATGTCGAGGACATCGCCGAAAGCGTGGTCACAAAATCTGATGCTTCGTCTTTTCCGGTCTCCTTGACCGTCTTGTCGGTCCAGATTCGGCCGACGTTTTGAGTCGTTACTTTATTACCGCTGTGGCCGGCCGCCCAGATTTCCCAGCGTCCGCTGGTGTCGGGGTCGACAACCGTTCCAGTCGCCGTCGGTCCGTCCATTCCTGTGCTGGACCTGGCGTTGGCCTCGGGCAGCATGGCGAATGCTGCAGCCGGCAACACCAGCACTACGGCCAGCATCACCGCCAAGAGACCCCTCGTGTACTTACCCATCGTGTCTCCCTTCTCGCAGGATCAGACCTTGCATCAGCCTAAAGTTACGGAATGAGACACAGTTAGGGCAGGTGACACACGTTCCAGATTCGATTTTGGGCGTGAGACAAATGTCTCACCAAAGTTGAGACACAGCGTTTTCGCAGGAAAACGGATGCGACTCAAAAGTCGTGAGCGCGCACAGCGGCAAACGGCGCCATGTGGAGCCTTGCAGGGGCAAAATGACCCGTTTTCCTCCGTCCCCGGGGGATAAGAGGCTGTTACCAATACGGCGCCATTTCAAAAGTATGCCGGTTTACTACGATAAAAACGAAATCCCCGACCACACCCGCTTTTTTCGCAAAGTCGCAAGCCGTCTACCTGCGGTTTTGTTTTTGCCGAATGCGGTGTGGTTGGAGGTTGGCGATTTATCGTAGTAAACCGGCATAGTTTTGTTCGCGGCAGCCTAACCGCGCGTTCACGCGCGGGGCCGGCGGGGCATTTTTGCCCCGCCGGCCCCGTCTTCGCGCTATTCCGGCTTGGTTTCTACCGTGGGAGTCTTGTCCGCCGCAACTGGGGTACGGGCGGCGTCCATACTCAGGCAGTGCTTGGGGCAGCTTTCGATGCATTCGCCACACACCACGCAGGCGTACGGGTCGATCGACCAGGTGCCGCCCTTGCGATCGACCGCGAGCGCGCCCGCCGGGCAGCGACGCGCACACATGCCGCAGCAGATGCACACATCCATGTCGTTAACGATATGTCCACGCAGGCGCTCGGGCGCTGCGAGCTCCTCCTGCGGATAGCACACCGTGACCGGCTGCTTGACCATAGAACCCAAGGCCGTCTTGGCAAATGTCAGTAAACTCATGCCGGCCTACCTTTCCGTGCAGCTAATGCAAGGGTCGATGGTCAGGATAATCATGGGCACGTTGGCGATGAGCACGCCCTGCAGCGCATGCGTCAGACCAGCCAGGTTCTGCGACGTCGGCGTGCGCACGCGGAAGCGATCCAAGTTCTTGGTGCCGTTGCCGCGCACATAGTAATACGCCTCACCGCGCGGCTGCTCAATCACAACCTCGCCGCGGGCACCATCGGCCGGCGTAAGCTTGGTACGTCCACCGATACCGTCATGCGGAATCTTTGCCACGAGTTCCTTGATAATGTCCATGGCCTGCGTGACCTCGGCGCATCGCACCTGGCAGCGGGCATAGCAGTCACCGTCGGTGGCAACGATGGGCTCAAACGCGGACAGGTCCGCATAGGCGCCGTCGCCGAACATGCGCACGTCGTAGTCCACGCCCGAGGCGCGGCCAAACGGACCGACCATCGAAAGATCCAGCGCGTCCTTCTTGCTGATCACGCCCACGCCATGCAGGCGCTCGCCGCAGCTGGCGTCGTCCAAAAACGTATGCACCAGCGCCTCGTAGTCGGAACGCATGGCATCGAGCGTCTGGACAATGCCCGCCAGCTCGGAGTCCTCGATGTCGTGCTTAAGGCCGCCGATCTCGTTGATCGACAGAATCACGCGACCGCCGCAGGTGCTCTCAAAGATCTTGAGGATCTGCTCGCGCAGGGTCCATGAACGATAGAACAGTGCCTCAAAGCCAAAGGCATCGGCGAGCAGGCCCAGCCACAGCAGGTGCGAGTGGATGCGCGAAAGCTCGTGCAAAATGGTGCGGATATACTGCACGCGGCCGGGCACCTCGATGTCAAGCATGCGTTCGCAGGCGCTGGCATAGCCGCAGCTGTGGCCCACGGCGCAAATGCCGCAGATGCGCTCGGCGATGTAGCCAAACTGATGCATATCGCGCTTTTCGGTGAGCTTCTCGAGCCCGCGGTGCACAAAGCCGATCTGCGGAATTGCCTCGATGACGCGGTCGTCCTCGATCACCAGGTCCAGATGAAGCGGCTCGGGCAGCACCGGGTGCTGCGGGCCAAACGGAATAACGGAGCGATGTGCCATGGACCTTACGCCTCCTTTTTCTGCTTGTCGCGGGCGGCCTTGGCGGCAAGCGCCGCGCGGACCTTGGCCGCTTTCTCGGGATCCATGGCGGCGAGCTTTGCCTCCATCTCGGCAGCCTTGAGCGCCGCCTTCGCAGCGGCTTCATCATGCTGATCATCGGAGCCGGCAGCCGCAGCGGGCTTGGCGGCAGCAGTGCCTGCGGCATCGCCGGCACCCTCCCCCGCAGCGGCAGCAGCGGCGGCCTTCTCGGCCGCGGCCTTGCGCGCTTTGGCCTCGGCGGCGGCGCGGACCTTCATGGCCTTCTCGCGCGCGGCCTTCACCTCGGGCGAAATGACGCTCATGGGCTCGGCAGTCGAAACCTGGTAGAAAAAGCCCTTAAAGTCGATCTGCATGTCGGTGATGGCAAGACCAAACAGGTCGTGCGCTTCGTTTTCAAACGGGAATACTGCCGGATAGTACGAGCTGATGGACGGAATCTCCTGGTACTGATTAATTCCCTCAACCACCAGGTTCTCGATCGCATAGCTGCCGTCCTGCGCAATCTGCTCCTGAGCAGCACGAACGTTGATAAACGTATAGACCAAGCGATACGTGCCGTCGTCGACGTTGCGCTCGGCGTGCATCTGCACAAAGCGCGCGCCGACGCCCTTGAGCGCCTGAACATGCGGCAGGAGCTCGTCGATCCCGACGGTGGTATAGATAGCCTTTTGCATTACTCGGCCTCCTTTGCAGCGGCGGGCTCGACGGCAGCGCTGTCAGCAGCGGCGGGCGCACCGTTAGCGGCGCCCGCGTCGGCACCGGCCCCAGCCCCGGCCCCCGCAGCTGCCACAAACCCGTCCTCGCCCAGCTCGACGCCACCGTCCCAGGTGGCGGCACCGCCCACGGTGAGCGGATCGCCGCCGGCGCGCATCACGGCCTCCTTCTGGTCCAGGATGCCGCACGCCTCCACGATGGCATCGATCACGGTCTCGGGGCGAATGGCGCATCCGGGCGCGTACACGTCCACGGGAATCGCGCGGTCCACGCCGCCAATCACGTTATAGGCATCGCGGAACACGCCGCCCGAACACGCGCAGATGCCGCAGGCCACCACGCACTTGGGCTCGAGCATCTGGTTGTAGATCTGGCGCACGACGGGCAGGTTCTGGGCATTAACCGAACCCGTCACCAAAAAGATATCCGCATGTTTGGGGTTGCCGGTGTTGACCACACCAAAACGCTCCGCATCGAACAGTGGGGTAAGCGAGGCCAGCACCTCGATATCGCATCCGTTGCAGCTCGAGCCGTCGTAATGAATAACCCACGGCGAGCGCGACATTTTATGATCCATGGATGCCGCCTCCTAAATAAACACGTCGACGAGGATGGGCATAAGGTTGAGCAGGCCAAACACCAGCGCCACGCCCCATCCGAGCTTAAAGCAGCTGCGCCAGGTGCTACGGGCGAAGGTGTTATCGATCAGTACCTCGACAAAATACGTCGCGACCATCACGACCAGGGCAACCACCCAGCTCACCGGGTTGTCCCAAACAAAAAACATGCCCACCCACATCAAAAACAGCACGGTCTCGCACCAGTGCATAAGGGTCATCTTGGCCAGCGTGCTGCCGCTCATCTCGGTGGCGACGCCCTGGACAATCTCCTGATGCGCGTGATGCGAGTACGAAAGATCGAACGGCGACTTGCGCAGCTTGATGGTAAGCACCGCGAGCAGCGCGAGGAAAATGGGCGCGCTGTACACGATGATGGGCGCCGACTGCCCGGTCACGGCGATGGAATCAAAGCTATCGGTGGCGAGATACAGGCCCACGCTCATCAGCAGAACGGCGGGCTCGTAACTCATGACCTGCAGCAGCTCGCGGTCGGCGCCGACCTGGGCAAACGGGCTTTGCGTCGAGGCGGACGCCAACACCACAAAGATCGCAGCGAGCGTCACCATAAAGGCGCACAGCAGCGTGTTGGAGCCCGACACAAAGATGCCGCCGCCCACCACGGTAAAGATGAGCGCGCACGCCATGTAGGTATCGTCCATGGTGTTTACGCTGGCAGGGGCCTTGCGCAGCAGCTTGGCAACGTCGTAGAACGGTTGCAGCAGGCGCGGGCCCACGCGGCCCTGCATACGGGCGGACAGCTTGCGATCGATGCCGTCGATCAGGCCGCCCACAAACGGCGCTAGGAGGGCAAACGCCACGGTGCCTATAAAGATGCCCACGACGCCCGAGCCTTCGAAATATTTACCGCGCAGCACCGAGGGCGCACTCATGGCAAGCCGCTCGGGCCCAATCCACGCGCAGCACAGCAGCGCAAACAGAATGATGCTGCAGCACACGACGCTACCCGCGGGGCCAATACGCTTCTCGCCAAGGGCGTCCTCCGAGTACCAATTGCGCTTTTCGGCCTTTACCTCGCGTCCCATCGAGCCGCGGAAATGGCGATATTTGTCGGTTCCCACACCCGAAAGATATACGTTTACGTGCGGCTTGTTGCTCACGCGGAATGAAGTCAGCAGCACCACGGCGATAAAAGCCACGATAACCACCATCAGGTACATGGCGTCCTTGCCGATGACGTGCGGCACGCGGCCAAACACCATGGCCAGGTAGGGCGACACCAGGCCGCTCGAGATGAGCGGGAACGCCACGCAGCACAGCACCAGCAGCGCGGCGATGGTGTTGAGCGCCGCCCACTCGGTCTTATGGACATTGACCTCAACGTTTTGGGCCGTGGGGTCGACGCCCGAAAGCTTGGCGAGCCACTTGCCCCAGAAGAAGAACGTCGCGGCCGAGCCAAAGGCCAGCACCATGATCATGAGCACGTTGCCGGTCTGCGCGAACGCCACCAGGGCGCCCCACTTGGACACGAGCATGCCAAACGGCGCCACGAACATGCCCATGATGCCCAGCATCATCAGGCGCGTCAGGTGCGGCATGCGGCTGAACATGCCATCCATGTCCTCGATGTTGCGGCTGCCGATATGGTGCTCGGCGGTGCCCACGCACAGGAACAGCAGCGACTTGGCAACCGTGTGGAACAGGATCAGGAAGATGGCGGCCCATACGGCCTCGGGCGCGCCGACGCCCAGGCAGGCACTGATGAGGCCCAGGTTGGAGATGGTGGAATACGCAAGCACGCGCTTGGCGTTGCTCTGCGAGATGGCCATAAGGGCGGCCAGCAAAAACGTGATGGCGCCCACGCTGGTGACCATAAAGCCCGTCACGGGATAGATAGCGTAGAGCGGGCTGAGCTTGACCATCAGGAACACGCCGGCCTTGACCATGGTGGACGAGTGCAGCAGGGCGCTCGTGGGCGTGGGGGCGACCATGGCGCCGAGCAGCCAGGTGTGGAACGGCATCTGCGCGGCCTTGGTGAGGGCGGCGAGCGACAGCAGTACAACCGGCATCACCAGCAGCGCAGACTGCGCGGTGCCGGCACCGGAAAGCTCGATCATGCCCGAGATGGTCAACGGCATGCCGTTAACGTGCAGGTACATGAGCCCCGCCAAAAACGCGATGCCGCCCAGCATGTTGAGGATGATCTGGGTAAAGGCGTTTTTGATGGCCTCGGGCGTGCGCGTGTAGCCAATCATGAGGAACGAGCACACGGTGGTGATTTCCCAGCCACAGAACAGCCACTCAAGGTTGTCGCTCGTCACGATGACGAACATGGCCGAGAGGAACAGGAACATAAGCGCCAGGAACTGCGGGCGTCGGTCGGGCGCCGCCTGCCCGCGCAGCGCTGCCTCGTGCTCGTCGTGGGCCTGGAAGTCCTTCATGTAGCCCAGGGCGTACACGCAGATAAGGCTGCCGACAATGCCGACGGCAAGCACCATGATCACACTCATGTAATCCAGGTAGAGCGGCGTGGCGGTGACAACCTCGGCCGCGGGCAGCGTCATGGCAGCGAAGGCAACCGAACCCACCAGCTGCACCACGCCGAGCACCGTGGTGAGCGTGCTCTTATATTTACGCGCGTTGTACAGGATGATGGCGCACAGGATGACATCGATGACGGAGCTGATGATGGAGAGCACATGCGAGGTGCCCGGTGCCACCTCGAAGCTCTGCGGTCCCGCGCCAAAAAACATGACGGCGACTACAACCGTCACCGCCATAATGATGCCGGAGCCTACAAGCCCTACCGCATCGCGGGCGCGGTCACCGCGCGCGAGCAGCATGCCCAGCGCCGGTACCAGCGGAAACAGGGTAAGGAAATACAGTAGCGTCATACCATCACTCCCCCATGCAAAAACGCTGCAATTGTTTAACGTTATAGCTCAGTTGAGGAGTAGCGGCGGCGGGTTTTCGGTCAACTGGGGAGTTTTAGGCGTACGGGGTAAGGAGTCTGTCCGCTTTGGAGCAGAGAGGCGACGCTCCCCCTATCGCGGCGGCGGGCGCACGGGCCACTGCGCGCGGTTTATTAACCACTTTGGAGGATGTTCCAGTAGGCTCACGACGGTCCAAAAAGTTGGCGCGGCAAGAAAAATGCGCCCCTGTGGGCGCACCATCCCGTTCGCTATTCCGCCTTTTTAACGCGCGGCTTGCGGCCGCGCGGCTTGTCGACCAGCGCGGACTCACCGCTCTCGCGGTACTGGCGGCACCAAGCCTTGACCGAAGACTCGCTGGGAATCTTGTGCTTGATCATGGCCTCGCGAACCGTTAAGCCATTTTCCAAGCGGTCCTTGACCACGGCAAGCTTAACTTCGTACGAATAGGTGTGATGATGCGAACCGGCGTTGAGAACGGCGTCGGCACCGCCCACGGCATACGCGCGGGCCCACTGACGAGCCGTGGCCTGGGGAATGCCAAGCTCCGCGGCGAGGGCGCGATGACCGACCCCCTCTTGGA
Organism: uncultured Collinsella sp.; assembly: GCA_934668695.1. The sequence continues at coordinate 20,956 of CAKUOD010000007.1, forward strand.
GGATCTCGACGGCGCGCTGCCTAACCTCGGGCGCATGCGTGCGAGTCCTAGTTGCTTCCGACATACCTGCCACTTCTTAGCCTTAACCGTTAATCTGCTTTCTTACGTGCAAGTTAGATAGTAGCATTTTACTGTTTGCTCAAAGCAGTTAATTAAAATAGACGCGGTGTTATCTGGGCATTTGGCACCAATTTACGACATTTCTTTATCGATTATTTACGCTGGTAGCTGACTCGCAGCTAATCGTCATTCGCTTGTCAACAAAATTGACATCTCTTTATGTCCTTTGGCATAGAGGATATAGTTATTAACCCCTCCCCCAATAATTTTGAGTGATCGGCAAGGCAGCAGACGTCCTTACTCCTCATGATTACCGCGCATTGCCATCCACCGGAGCAAAACAAAAAGGGCGGGGCCTGCTGCGCTTGCAGGCCCCGCACCGGTTGACACCCGACGGGACACAGCCGGGCGAGGCGGATCCGTGCTACCGCCCCGCCTAGCCGCGATGTTCAACTACAGCTCGTTGGCCGCGTGATACGCCGTGCGAATGGCGCTCGCGATGTCGGCGGTGCGCTCGCCCGAGCAGTCGCCCACGCAGGTCACGGGCACCGTCACGCCGTCCAGGTCAAACGCGTTGGCCTTGGAGCCCACGGCCATCACCACGTAATCGCAGGCAATCTTCACCGGCTCCTCGGCGCCGTCCTCGGTAGTGCGCACGGCCTCCACGCCCTCGTCGGTAATGGCGGTCAGGCGGGTCTTCACGTGCTGCTCCACGTTGTGCTCGGCAAAGTCGCTCATGATCAGCGGCAGAATGGTCTCGGACTCGCCTGCGGCAATCTTGTCGAGCATTTCCACGATCGCCACCTCGCAGCCGTGCTGCAGCAGGTACTCGGCAGTCTCGGTGCCCACCAAGCCACCGCCAATGACGGCGACGCGGCCCGTAAGCTCCACCTTGCCGGCCAGCACGTCCCAGCTCGAGACGACCTTCTCCGAGTCGGCGCCCGGGACGGGGATGACCACGTCGTGCGCGCCCACGGCCACAATCGCGGCGTCGGCGGCGTTGAGGTCCTCTGCCGTGGCGGCGTGGTTGAGCTCGACCTTAACGCCCAGGCCAGGCAGAATCTTCTCGTAGTACTCGACCGAGCGCATAATCTCGTCCTTGCGCGGAGGCGCTGCCGCAAGCACAATCTGGCCGCCCAGGTGATCGCTCGCCTCGTAGACGGTCACGTCGTAGCCGCGCTTGGCCGCCACGCGCGCGGCCTCCAGGCCGGCGATACCGCCGCCCACCACGGCAATCTTCTTGTCGCCCTCGCCCGGCTTAATGGCGATGGTCGCCTCGTCACCGTTCTCGGCATTAAGTACGCACGAGATGTACTTGCGGTTTTGAATCGCGTCGACGCAACCTTTATTGCAGTTGAGGCACTCGCGGATGGGCTCGCCGGTCGCGGCCTTCAGCGCAATGTCGGGGTCGCACATGAGCGAGCGGCCGTAGGCGACGATGTCTGCCGAGCCGTCATCCAGGATCTTCTCGCCGGCCTCGACCGAAACCACGCGGCCGACGGTTGCCACCGGCACGGAGACCAGGGCCTTGACGCGCTCGGCCACGGGCAGCGTCCAGTTGTAGGGCATGGCGCCCATGGGCGGAATGGTGTCGCCCATGTTGCCGGTGTGGTTTGCCTGCGCCACTTGGATCATGTCGATGCCGGCGTCCTCGAGCAGCTTGGCAAACTCGCAGGCCTCGTCGGGCTGCAGGCCGCCCTTGCCGCGCGGCGTGCCGTCGGGGTTCTCCATGATCACGGGGAGCTTGTACTCCACCATCAGCTGCGGCGCGGCCTCCTTAATGGCGGCGACGACCTCCAGCGCATAGCGGACGCGGTTCTGGAACGAGCCGCCGTACTCATCGGTGCGCTTGTTGAGGATCGCGGAGCACAGCGAACCCACCAGGCGGTCACCGTGGACCTCGATGGCGTCGATGCCGGCCTGCTGCGCGCGGGCGGCCGAGGCGGCGATGGCCTCCTTGATCTGGGTGAGCTGTTCCACGCTCGCCTCGTTCACAAAGTGCTGCATGTCGTGGTGCAGCTTGGCGTAGGCCTGCTTGCGGATCTCGTTGGACTCGGCCATCTTGGCGGCAAAGGTCTCCTCGTCGCCGGCGGCCTTGGCCTCCTGCGCGGCCTTGGCGGCAGCCATGGAACCCATGACCATGCGGCCGACGCCGGGCACGTCGTACTCGGGGTGGAACAGCTGCAGCGCGACCTTGGCGCCGTGCTTGTGGACGGCGTCGGCCAGCGCCTTAAACGTGGGGATCTGGGCGTCGGTCGCCAGCTTGGGCGTGGGGCTCGCGGTCATGACGGGAGCGACGTCGCCGATGACGATGTAGCTCACGCCGCCACGGGCCAGGCGCTCGTAAAAAGCCAGGCTGCGCTCGCCGATGGAGCCGTCGCGCTCCTCATAGCCGGTGGTTAGCGGCGGGAACATAATGCGGTTTTTGAGCTCAAGGGGGCCAACCGTAATGGGCTGGAGCAGCTTGGATGCGGGTGCGGTCATGGACATTCCTCTCTTGTAGGCGCGGCGGCGATGTTGCCGCGTAGTTGTTTAGAGGATATGGCATGGGAATACAACAGCACAACGGAAATCGGCGGATAGCAGGTAGCGGTAGGTGGATGGGGCGGGGCGGCCCGTCGGTTTATCTCAATCTGTAACAGTTACGCGGCAAAACTGGGTCTTACTGTTACAGATCGAGACATTCCTCTCGGCCCATCCTCAACAATCTAGATCTGTAACAGCTAGGCCCACTTTTGGCCCCTATCTGTTACAGATCGAGACAAACCAAACCCGCCTGCTAGAAAATCTAAATCTGTAACAGTTACTCGGCAAAATCCGTCCCTCGTGTTACAGATTTAGACAAACACGACCCAACCCACCGGTATATCTCGATCTGTAACACCAAGCCGCCCAAATCGGGTCTAGATGTTACAGATCGAGATTTTGTTTGAGAGGCCGAGAATTGGACCGAAAACACAGTCCCGGAATAACAAAAAAGCTCGCCGGCTAGGCCGACGAGCTGCAAGTTCTTGGTCGCGGGGGCAGGATTTGAACCTACGACCTCCGGGTTATGAGCCCGGCGAGCTACCAGACTGCTCCACCCCGCAATGTCTGGGCGCCTCATGTGCGCAAGAAAGAATATTACGCGGGAGTTCGGTAAACGGCAAGGAAAATCTCGTAGAGCATAATTCCTTCATATTTAAACCCCTCAGCCCCTATCACCGTAAACGAATCGCAGCCGAGCGCCGTCGACGGCACGTATACAATGGTGCGCGTCCTTTTATGCCGACACCGGGAGTAGACATGCTGCTCGCTATCGATATGGGAAACACGCAGACGGCCATGGGCCTGTTTGACGGAGACGAGCTGGTGCAGTCGTGGCGCATGCCCACCGACCGCTCCTATACCGCCGACGAGATCCATGTGCGCCTGATGGGCTTCTTTAAGATGTACGGCCTCTCGCTCGACGCGGTCGACGCGATCGCCTTCGCCGGCGTGGTGCCGCAGCTCTCGCGCGAGTGGCACACTGTGGCCGACCGCATTGCCGCGGACGCCATCGTTATCGGGCCGCAGACGGCCGCGGTGACCAAGCTGCGCGCGGCGCGTCCCCAGGCCGTAGGCGCCGATCGCGTCGCTAACGCCGTTGCGGCCGAGACCTTCTACGGCGCGCCGGCAATCGTGGTGGACTTTGGCACCGCGACCAATATCGACGTCATCGATGAGGGCGGTTATTACATTGGTGGAGCGATTGCGCCGGGCATCCGCATTTCGATGGACGCGCTCGCCGCCCGAGCCGCCAAGCTCGCCAGCGTGCCGCTCGAGGCGCCCGAACACGCCATCGGCCGCGATACCGAGGAGTGCATTAAAGTCGGCGCCGTGGTGGGCGCTGCCGCCATGGCCGAGGGCCTGGTCGCACGCATGAAGCGCGAGCTGGGTCGTGAGGACGCCACCGTTATCGCCACGGGCGGTCTCGCCGGCATCGTCGCCGATTCGACCGATGCCTTCGACGTGGTCGACGGACAACTCACCATCAAGGGCATCTGCGAAATCTACCGCCGCATGCAGGAGCTGGGGTAGGACGGGGGCTTAAGTCGAGCACACCCGATGCCACAGCCCCCGCAAACGTTCGCCAAGCCTATTCCTCAAAATCGAAAAATTTTCAGTTTTGAGGAATAGGCTTTCTGCTAGGCCTCGTCGCACAGCCACCTCGCCAGGTCCACGATCTGCACTCCGTCGCGATCCGTGGCCTCGTGATGCGTGCGGGCGAGAATCATCTTGGGATACGCATCGCCAATGCTCAGCAGTGGCGAAATCTCGCGTTCAAATGTCTTATCCGAGCCGATATCGTCGCTCACTTGAATATAGAGTTTCTCGCTCCGCTTGATTGCTACAAAGTCTATTTCCTTTTTATAGAGCACGCCGACGTATACCTCGTATCCGCGACGCAGCAGCTCGATTGCCACCATGTTCTCGTATACGCGTCCCCAATCCATATCACGTGTACCAAGAAGTGCATATTTAAACGCATGGTCCGCCAGATAGTACTTCTCGCCGCTCTTAAGGTATTTTTTGCCGCGAATGTCGTAGCGACGAACTTTATAGAAGGCAAACGCATCGCACAGGTACCCCATGTACGTGCCGACCGTCTTGTTCGTAATCTTTAGCCCATCCGCATTTAATGCATCAGTAATGTTGCGTGCCGACGTAATGTTGGAAACGTTGTCCATCATGTAATCGGCAATGCGCAGCAGCGCCGATTCGTTTCTCACGTTATGCCGCTGCACGATATCTCTCACAATGAGCGTCTTAAAGACGTTGGAGAGATATTGATAGCGCTGCTCCTGCAGTGGATAAGGGTAAGAGCCGGACATACCGCCGGTTCTCGTGTACTCATCGAAGTCGCGGTCGACCTCGCCCTCGTCGCCATAGAGACGATACTCCTCAAACGAGAATGGGAAAACCTCGATCTCGAACGTACGCCCCGTAAAGAGCGTCGACAGATCGCTCGACAGCAAAAAGGCATTCGATCCGGTAATGAATATGTCGTACTGCTCGGATGCGTGGAGGCTGTTGATCGCACGCTCAAAACCGTCGCACATCTGAACTTCATCGATAAGCAGAAAGTTTTGTTTGCCGGACACTCGATGCTCTTTTACATAGGCGAGCAGCGCGTGATACTCGAGCAGGTTCTCGAACTCATCGAGGTTGTAGTTGATATGGATGACATTCGAATTGGACAGATTTGCCTCCACGTAATCGCGAAGGGCCTCGAGCAATTTTGATTTACCGCTACGACGGATGCCCGTGATGACCTTGATGTCCGGCACGCCAATAAGGCTCGTCAACGTGTCCATATATGACGTTCTATTGATGAGTTTCATTGGGGCCTCCTCGCGGTCTTTTATCGCTATTCCTCAAAATTGAAAAATTTTCAGTTTTGAGGAATAGGCTCTATAGCGAATATACCTCGCGAAAGACCGAGCTGCCTTAATCCTATTCCTCAAAATCGAAAAATTTTCAGTTTTGAGGAATAGGTCCGAGGTGCTACCCCGCAGTCACGCAAAGCCCTCCCCGGCACAGGCCGAAGAGGGCTTCGTTGTCATCGTCATCTTTGAGCGCAAGTGCCTCGCGTTACAGTCCGCGAATCCGTACGGCCTCGGGCGGAAACTCCTGCTCGCCGGCATCGGTCTTGATGGTCGCGCGGCCCCAGATGTCCAGGCCCGCAAACACACCGACCGCAAGCGGCAAACCGTTGGGCGACACCGCCGCAACCTGACGACCCAGCAGCGGCACCATGTCAAAGTACTCGCCCAGCACCGGAGCCAGCGGGCCGGCGGCGCCCTGCGGCGTGTTCGCGACGGCAGCCCAGGCGCCCACGCGGGTCAGCACAGCGGCGGCCAATGCCTCGATCAGCGCCTCATCTGCCATATCCACGCCAAGCTCACCCAGCGCCGCACGCTCAACATCCACCGTCACCGCGGCAAATATACCCGCGGCACCGGCGCCACCGTTGACGGCGACGCGTGCAAACGACGTCTCAAACGTGGGCGCGCCGCACACAATGTCGCTCGGCCATTGAATGCCCACCTTGCCGGCAAGGCCCAGGCCCGGCGTCGACGCCGTGCCCACGAGCGCGTCCATCATGCCCATCGCGGCCACAAACGGCAGACCGTGGAAGGCGTGCATGTTCACGTCGGGGCGAACGACCAGCGAAAACGTCAACGACGCCTCACCCGTGCTCCAAGCGCACCAGCCCGCGGACTTGCCCTCGCGACCTGCATCGCGCGCCGCGTCGAGCTCAGTGCCAGCGGTTACAGCATTCATCTCAATCATCTACATACGCCCCAATTCGCCCACGATATGGCCCACGCGGTCCTCGGGCTCCTTGACCTCGACACCGTTGTAGCGGAAGAACCGCGCCGGGTCGTGCATCAGGTCCTCGAGCGGCACCAGCACAAAGTCGCGCTCGCCAATGAGCGGATGCGGCAGGCGCAGCTTTTTGCCGCCGTGGGTCTCGCCGTCCATCCACAGCAGGTCCAGGTCAATGGTGCGCGGACCGTTGACCTTGGCCTTCTTGGAGCGGTCGCGCCCCAGCTCGGCCTCGATCTTCATAAGCTCGTCGAGCAGCACCAACGGCGCCAGCTCAGTCTTGATCTCGATGACGGCGTTGGCAAATGCGTCCTGGCGCGTCTCGTAGGCCGGCTCGCTCTCGTAGATGCGCGAGCAGTTGGACACGCAGGTGAGCGGAATCTCGGCGATCATGTCGCGCGCGGCGCGGATGTTGTCGCAACGATGCCCCAGGTTGGAGCCCACGGCCACAAACGCGCGACGCGGCTGCGGCTTAGCAACAGCCCAGTAACCATTCAGGAACTGCGCAAAGCCGGTGACGTCGTGCACGCGCACGATGTTGGCGCCGGCCTGGATGGCGCCCAGGCACACGCCAAACGTGGCGGCATCGCGCGCGGCGGCATCGGTCACGCCCGAGACAGCGCCCACAAAACGCTTGCGCGACACGGCGCACATGAGCGGATAGCCCAGCGACGCCATCTTGGCGGTCTCGCGCTGGATGACGATATCCTCGTTGGCCGTCTTGCCAAAGCCCGGACCGGGATCGATGCAGATGCGGTCGCGCGACACGCCGGCGTGGATGAGCGCGCGGGCCTGATCGGACAGAAAGCCCATGACGCGGCGCATGATGGGCGCCGAATCGGGCAGGGTGAAGCGGCGGAGCTGCGAGGTGGGCACGTAGGCTTCCTCGCGGCGGGCACTGCGGCGCATCATGGCGGCCAGGTGGTCATTGGGCTCCGATGCAGCCTCGGTGGCTGCGGGCGCGGCCTCGGGCGCGGGTGCGACGGCCTCGGCGGCAGTAGCCTGCTCGACGGCGGGCGCCTCCTGCTCGCTTGCGGGCTCAGACGTGGGCTCCGGTTCACCAAACGGCAACGAGGGCTGCACCACGCCGCCCGGAAGCTTGGCCTCCGGCTTAGGCTCGCCCAGCAACTTGCCGCGACGGCGACGGACCGGCTTCTCGGCCTCGCGCGCGGCCTCGGCAGCCGCCTCGCGTGCCTTCTCGGCAACAAACGCCGCTGCCGAGGTATCGAGCTGCACCGTTGCGTGCGTGCGCGCGGGCGCGGCGACCTCGCCGGCATGCATCACGATGACGCCGCAGGTGCTCGTCTTAACAAACTCGACCATCTTGGGGTCGGTGAAGCCGGTCACGTCGTTGACGATCGAGGCGCCGCAGCGCACGGCCGCCTTGGCAACCGCCACGTGACGCGTGTCGATCGAGACGATGGCGCCCTCCTTGGCCAGCGCGCGCACCACGGGCAGCACGCGGCGAGCCTCCTCGTCGGGATTGACCGGGGTAAAACCAGGGCGCGTGGACTCGCCGCCTACGTCGATGATGTCGGCACCGGCGTCGAGCATCGCCAGGCCATACTCGATCGCGGCGTCCGGGTCGAAGTGCTCCCCGCCATCGCTAAACGAATCGGGCGTCACGTTGAGGACGCCCATGATGCGCGGACGGTCAAAGCTGAGCTCGTACTTTCCGCACCGCCATGTCTTGCTGTCGTTCGCCATGAACATCCTCCTAAAATGCCCACGCCGCCGAGCTTGGGGAGCTGGCGGCGGGGTCGCTTTGCACTCAGTCTTTCTATTGTATCCGCGCGCGCGGGCTAGAACGCAAACGCGGCCGCGATGTCGCAAGAAATCAGCAGGTCGGCATTTGCATCCTGATCGGTGGGGGCAAGGTTGCATATGGCCAGTGTATCGCCGGTAAAGTAGCGTGTAAGGCCCGCCGCCGGATACACCACGAGCGAGGTCCCGCCTACAATGAGGGCATCGGCCGCGGCGATGGCGGCAACGGCACCGGCCAACACATGCTCGTCGAGCGGCTCTTCGTAGAGCACCACATCGGGCTTGATGCGACCACCGCACGCGGGGCACACGGGCACGCCCGCGGCGTCCTCGTGCTCGCGCGAGCAAATCCACTCGGCGCTATAGACCGCTCCGCACGACTGGCAAATGTTGCGATGGACCGATCCGTGCAACTCAAACACGCGCTGCGAGCCCGCCATCTGATGCAAGCCGTCGATGTTTTGCGTCACCACAGCATCAAGCTTGCCGGCGCGCTCCAGCTCGGCCAGCTTGGTGTGGCAGCGGTTGGGCTTAGCGTTAAGCGCGATCATCTTGGTGCGGTAAAAGTCGAAGAACTCGGCCGGATGTGTCTCGTAAAAGCTGTGCGACAGCATGGTCTCGGGCGGATAGGCAAACTGCTGGTGATACAGGCCGTCCACGCTGCGAAAATCGGGAATGCCGCTTGCCGTGGAAACACCAGCGCCGCCAAAGAACACCGCGCGCTCGTGGGTATTGAACAGCTCCGCCAGCGCGGCGGAGGCCTGCTTGGGGTCCGATATTGCCTGCGTCATATGAGTCCTCCGTCCTTGTTAGTCGGGCAGCGTTGGGCGATGTCCCAGCATGCGGCCTTTAAGTCAGCATGCGCGGAGCCCACCCCGCCCCTGTTGCGCTAATCTTAAGCCTGCCAACCCCGTCGAAAGGACACCATGCCTCAGACTTACACTTTCGCCTCGTGGAACGTCAACGGCCTGCGCGCCGTGCTCAAAAAGGACCCGAGCTTTATCCAGATCGCGCAAGAACTCGACGTCGATATCCTGGCGCTGCAAGAGACCAAGCTGCAGGAGGGCCAGGTCGATATTGACCTGCCCGGCTATCACCAAACCTGGAGCTACGCCGAACGTAAAGGCTATTCGGGCACCGCGGTCTTTAGCCGCCAGGAACCGCTGCGCGTGCTGCACGCCGATGCGCTGCTGTCCTACGCCGGCGAGGGTGAGGCGGCCGCACTCGTCGCCCAAGCCGTAACCGAGGGCCGCGTCTGCGCGCTCGAGTTCGACAAGTTTTGGTTTGTCGACGTCTATACGCCCAACGCCCAAAATGAACTCGCCCGCATCGACGTGCGCATGGCGTGGGACGACGCCTACCGCGGCTTTTTGAACGCGCTTGAGCACGAGTGCGGCAAGCCCGTCGTGACCTGCGGCGACTTTAACGTGGCGCACGAGGAGATCGACCTTAAGAACCCCAAGCCCAACCGCGGCAACGCAGGCTTTTCGGACGAAGAGCGCGGCAAGTTTACCGAGCTGCTCGACGCCGGTTTTACCGATACCTGGCGCGCGGCAAACCCCGACGTCGAGGGCGTCTACAGCTGGTGGAGCTATCGCTTTAATGCCCGCAAGAACAACGCCGGCTGGCGCATCGACTACTTCCTGGTAAGCGACGCAATCGCCGACAACGTACGCGACACCGGCATCCGCGGCGACATCTTTGGCAGTGACCACTGCCCCGTCACCCTCACCCTAGAGCTCTAGCCCCAACTAATCCCCTGGGGACGGAGGAAAAGGGATCATTTTCACCTCGCGAGGGCATCCACGCGGCCCGCTTGTCACGAAACTGGCCCATCTACTACGTTTAAGCCACCACCCTCAACCACAGCGAACAACGCAAAAAGAAAACCGCAGGTAGAAAGCCTGCGGTTTTTCATAAAACGCGGTTGTGTTTGGGGGTGTCGGGCCAAACGTAGTAGATAGGCCGATTCCGTGGCGGGCGGGTTCAGCTGATTCCCTGGGAACGTCTGGAGGCGAAAGAAAACGGATCAATTTGGCTCTCTGAGGGCCACGATGCCCGTCGTATCAGCCGGCTATTTCAAAACTATGCCGGTTTACGGGGCTGAATCGCGAACCCCCAACCATACGCAATTCCGAAATAATAAAACCGCAGGTAAACGGCTTGCTCTATTTCAAAAATAGCCGGCATGGTCTGCTTGTGCCAATCTGGCCCCGTAAACCGGCATAGTTTTAAAATGGCACTTCGGCAGTATTGATTCCCGCCCCGGCGCAACCAGCCCTACAGCCCGCACTTCACGACGACTCGGTTGATGCGGCGACACCAAGGCTTGTACAGGGCGACCAAAAACACGCAGGTCGCAAGGCCGTGCGTGATATCGAACGGCACCGCCGTGGCAAGACGCGCCATGGCACCCGCCCACGTGAGCGGTTGAACAAAACCGATAATGTCGTAGGCGTTGATCACAACGCCGTACAGCAAACCCGAAGCAAAGCCGTAGGTCAGCAGCGCCGGCATACGCACGGTGCCATCGGCGCGATCAAAAGCGCCGGCATGCGCCAGCGCACCGCCAACGTATCCCACGAGCCCCCAGGCATACATCTGCCACGGCGTCCACATGCCCTGTCCAAAAAAGAAATTGCTGCTCAGCGCCGCCAGCGCGCCAACCATAAAACCATTGCGGCGGCCAAGCGTCGCCCCCGCGATAATGGCGATGGCACTCACGGGTTTAAAGTCGGGAATGGGGCCAAACAAGATGCGCCCCGCCGCGGCCAACGCCGCCAGAACCAGCGTTGGCATAATCTGGCGCAGGCCCGGTCGCGACGCCTCGTAGCCTGCAAAGAACAGCGCAAGCACCAGCGCCACCACGACAAGCATGGCGAGTGCCGCCTGCTCAACGCCCGCCAGCAACGCCGCAGCCATCACGGCTGGCACCGTCAGCAGCAGCGGGATCTCCAGTTTTGCGAGCAGGCGCGCGACGCGATAATCCGTCATCCCATCACGCCCTATAAAACACGTTGTCGGCAAAGAAGTCGGCCGGCGGCTCCATGCAGGCAATCTCACCGTCAAACATCATGGCAATGTCATCGGCAACCTGCTCGACAAAATCCAGATCGTGCGTGGCCATGATGACGGTGCCGCCAGCCTTCGCATGGTCACGCAGGGCGCGGGCGATAATGCAGCGGCTGGCCAGGTCCAAACCCTTGGTGGGCTCATCGAGCAATAGCAGTTCGGGGCCGATCAACAGCAGCTTTGCCAACGCAAGCAGCTGACGCTGTCCGCCCGAAAGATCGTACGGATGGCGCCCATCCAGACCCGACAGCCCCAAGCTCGCCGCACGCTCCCGCGCCAAGTTCTCGTCATATCCGCAGGTCGAGGCCCATTCCATCAGCTCATCGCGAACCGTCTCGGCAACCAGCAGGGCCTTGGGGTTCTGCGGCAGCAGCGCCGCCGAGGCCGCTCCGCGCACCATGCGGCCGCGCTGCAGCTTGGCGGTCTTGGCCAGCACCGAAAGCATCGTCGACTTGCCGCAGCCGTTTCCGCCCACGACTGCATGCACCGCGCCAGCCGAAAACGACGCATCGAGCCCGCGCAGCACCCAACCGCCCGCGCGATCGTAGCGAAACCAGCCTTCCGACAGGGTGGTAGCCGACCCAGCGTGCATTTTTTGGAGTATTCTGCTTCCATCCGTGCGCGGGAAGGCTTCCGAGCCGTTCTCGAGCGACGTTTGCGCCACAAATTCGGACGATTTGTCCAATTCCGAGCTTTTTTTCGCGCTCGATACGTCCCCGGGCGGCTCCAGAGAGTCCAAATTGTCCTCACGCCTGCTGAATACTCCGTTTTTTGCACATCGGATGGCACCCCACCCCAACATGTCATCAGAAAACAGCGATTCTCGGCGTCCCAAAGAAGCCATATCTGCCACCTCGCGCACGCGGCCGCCCTCAATCCGATACGCGCACGTCGCATATTCGAGCATCGGGCGTGGCTGATGCGTTGCCACGACCACCGTGCAGCCCAGCTCGCGGTTCACACGAAACAGCGCGTGCAGAAAATTCTTCTCGGCAACGGGATCCAGCTGGGACGTGGGCTCGTCGAGCAGCAGCACGCGCGGACGCAGCGCCAGGACGGCCGCCAGCGACAACAGCTGCTTGCGTCCGCCCGAAAGCGTATCGGTATCGCGATGGAGCCAGTCCTCCAACCCAAAGAAATAGCTGGTCTCGGCAACACGACGGCGCATCTCGTCGCGCGACACACCCAGATTTTCCAGGCCAAACGCCATCTCGTGCCACACGGTCTCGCACACGATCTGGTTCTCGGGGTCCTGAAACACGTAGCCCACGCGCTCCGCAGACGCGCGCACGTCCATGTCGGCAACGTCTTCGCCCAGCACGCGCAGCTCGCCGGCGAGCTCGCCCGCCGGGGCGATCTCGGGCTTGAGCAGCGACAGCAGTGTCGACTTGCCCGACCCGGTACCGCCAACAAGCAGCGCAAACGCGCCCTGGGGAACCGTCCAGTCGAGCCCATCGAACACCGGCGCCGTGGCCCCGGGGTAGGCAAAGCTCAGGCCCCGCACCTCAATCGCCGGCACATCCGAATCGCACGCCACGTCCGACACCGAGCCCCTATCAAACCGAGCCATCAGCCAAACCTCTTCTCGTCAACTGCGTGCAACACACAGGGCAGTGCCATCCAGGCAGCGTATACAACATAGCCCGGCCAGGGCGCCGGCACCGAGAGCTGCGGGTAAAACGAATATTGCGTCGTGGCAGTCCACGCCACCGCCACGGCAACCGCGCCAAACAACGCCAGCCCCACCAGTGCAACAACATCGCTGCGTCCCAGCCGGTACCGCGCATACGTCGTACGACGAGGCACGGCGCCCCATCCGCGCGAGCGCATGGAGTCCGCACGCTCAAGCGAATCCTCCATACCCCAGCCCATCAGCACGCTCGACGCCCGCAAGCGAGAGCGCACAGGATCAGCCGGCTTGCGCCCTGGCATATCAATCGCATCCTGCACTGCCAGCACCGTGCGACCGCGGCGCAAAAACTGCGGGATCAGCCGCATGCACATCGAGATCATGAGCGCGATCACCGGCGCGGCGTTGCCCAGCAGCGCGAGCACCTTGTCGTATTCGAGCATCGACGCCGCGGCCTCAAACCACAGCACGCTCGCCACAAACAACCCGCCCATGCACAGGCCGTACACCAAACTCTCCAGATACACCGCGCGCATGCCAATACGGAACAGCTCCGTCGAGCCCGAGGCGCTAAACAGCGGATTGAGCACCGCGACGATCAAAATCACCGGCAGCTGCCAGCGGAGCGCGCCCAGCGTGCGGGCAGCCCCACGCGTCGCAAATCCATACGCCAGCCCGCCCGCAAGTGACAGCGCAATCAGTACCGGCTGCATCGAGAACATAGTGAGCCCCAGCGTCAGCACTATATAGAGTGCCGGCACAGCCGGATGCGACATCGAGAATGCCGCGACGGGCTCGCCGCCAAACTCCTCTCGTATGTTGTCCACGGGCACCCCCGTCCCCTCGCTCAAACAACAGCTCCGCAGCACCGCCAACGCCGCACGCAAGCAGTGCAACGCCACGCCGGCGGCGCAAGCCTCAACCGCCGCAAACCAATCGTTACGCGCTCGTCATATGCCTGCGGTATCATATTGCGCCGTGTATCGTTTCCAAACACACGTCTCTATAACGTAACAGGAGATCACATGGACGCAACCGCAATTATCCTCGCTGCCGGCGAGGGCACCCGCATGAAGTCGAACCACTGCAAGGTTTCGCACAAGATCCTGGGTAAGCCCATGGTCCAGTGGATCGTCGACGCTACCATCAAGGCCGGCTGCAGCCGCGTCGTGGTCGTCATCGGCAGCCACGCCGACGAGATGCGCGCCCTCATCGACGGCGCCTACGCCAACAGCGCCACCAAGGTCGAGTGCGTCGAGCAGACCGAGCGTCTGGGCACCGGTCACGCCGTGAAGGTCGCACTCGAGGCCTGTGGCATCACGCAAGGCCCCGTCGTGGTGCTCAACGGCGACCTGCCGCTCATCACCGCCGACACCGTCGCCAAGTTCGCGCAAACCGTCGCCACCGGCGAGCTCGCCTGCACCGTCATGACCATGACCCCGCCCGATCCTTTCGGCTACGGCCGCATCAAGCTGGGCGCCGATGGTCAGATCGAGCGCATCATCGAGCAGAAGGACTGCACGCCCGAGCAGGCCGCCACGCTGCTGGAGTGCAACGCCGGCTGCTACGCCTTTGACGGCGCGCAGCTCGCCGCCCACATTAACGAGATCGGCAACGACAACGCGCAGTCCGAGTACTATCTGCCCGACATGCTCGAGATCCTCAAGGGCCACGGCCAGGCTGTCTCCATCTTCCACTGCGACGACTACCGCGACGGCCTGGGCGTCAACAGCCGCATCCAGCTCGCACAGCTCACCGCCATCGCGCGCGACCGCATCAACGAGCACTGGATGGCCGAGGGCGTTACCTTCATCGATCCCACGCAGGCCTGGATCGGCCCCGATGCCGTTATCGGCCGCGATACCGTCGTGTGGCCGCAGACGCACCTGATCGGCCACGTCACCGTGGGCGAGGAGTGCCAGCTCGGTCCCAACAGCCGCCTCACCGACACCACCGTCGGCAGCGGCTGCACCATCGATGAGACCATCGCCATCGAGGCCGTCATCGAGAACGGCGTCGACTGCGGCCCGCGCGCCTACCTGCGCCCGGGCACCCACATGCTCGACGGATCCAAGGCCGGCACGCACGTGGAGATCAAGAAGTCCACGATCGGCGAGGGCTCCAAGGTGCCGCACCTGTCCTACATCGGCGACACCACCATGGGCTCCGGCGTCAACGTGGGCGCGGGCTCCATCACCTGCAACTACGATGGCGTGCACAAGCACAAGACCGTCATCGGCAAGGATGCCTTCATCGGTTCCGACACCATGATGGTCGCACCCGCTCAGATCGGCGACGGCGCACTCGTTGCCGCCGGCTCCGTCATCACCGAGCCGGTCCCGGCAGACGCGCTCGGTCTGGGCCGCGCCCGTCAGGTAAATATTGAGGGCTGGGCCGCCGATTACCGCCGCCGCCTGCACGAGGACGACGAGGTATAACGTTTTACCAAGCACAAAAGGAGCTGCTCCATGGGGGCGGCTCCTTTTTCTATCGTGACCTGCGCAACCGGATGAGTGGTCGGTTCGTGTCCGTTGGCGGTAAAGACGTTATCAGGACCCGATAAACCCCGCCGCGCGGTTACAATGCAACAAGGCATCTATATGGCATTCGATGTATAAAGGAGAAGGGTAATGCCGATTAATGATCCCGAGAAGTCGGAGAATATGCGCAAGTCCATCCGCGTGTATTCCGGTTCCTCCAACCGTCCCCTCGCTCAGAAGATTGCTGAGTACCTTGGGGTCGAGCTTTCGGGCCTTACGCTAAAGCAGTTCGCCAATGGTGAGATTTACGCCCGCTACGACGAGACCGTCCGCGGCGCCGACGTCTTCCTGATTCAGTCCGTGGCCGGCGGCAACGTCAACGACATGCTCATGGAGCTGCTCATCGCCACCGACGCTGCCAAGCGCGCATCCGCCCGCTCCATCACCGCCGTTATCACCCACTACGGCTATGCCCGCCAGGACCGCAAGGCCGGCCCGCGCGAGCCCATCACCGCCCGCCTCGTCGCCAACCTGCTCGAGCGTGCCGGCGTCAACCGCATCATCACCCTCGACCTGCACCAGGGCCAGATCCAGGGCTTCTTCGATATCCCGGTTAACCACCTGTCCGCACTGCCGCTGTTTGGCCAGTACTACAACGACATGCACTTCGACACCGACAACCTGGTTGTCGTCTCCCCCGACGTGGGTCGCGCCAAGGCCGCCAAGAAGCTGTCCGACATGCTCGGCTGCGACCTGGCCATCGCCCACAAGGGCCGTCCGCGCCACAACGCCGCCGAGGTCATGGGCATCATCGGTGACATCAAGGGCAAGACCTGCATCATCAACGACGACATGATCGACACCGCTGGCACCCTGTGCGCCAACGTCAAGGAGCTCAAGGCTATGGGCGCCGGCGACATCTACGTCTGCGCCACCCACGGCATCTTCTCCGGTCCGGCCATCGAGCGCCTGAACGATGCCCCCATCGTCGAGTGCGTCGTCACCGACGCCATCCCCGTCGAGGTCGGCGGCAAGATCAAGACTATCTCGGTCGCCGAGGAGTTCGCTCAGGCCATCTCCGCCGTTTACCACGAGGAGCCCGTCTCCACGCTCGTCGGCGGCGACTTCGCGCTGTAGTCCAACGCGTATCGCATCATCTTTGATGTTTTTAAAGGGTCGGAAGCTCGCTTCCGACCCTTTTTCTATTCCTCGCCAATCCGCCCTGGACAGTTAGTTCAGATACGTATTTTTTAAAGCTCCAAAGGTCCGTTCGGAGCCTTCTGAGCTCCCCGGCGGATGCCATGCCGCCCGAAGCTCATCGTTTTCGAGTACAACCGCCGCATATATTATCTTCAAATCGCCCTCGAAGGCCCTTAGAAACACCTCGAACGCCCGCCGCCTTATACGTATCTGAACTAACTGTCCAGTAGCCATCGTCAACCTTCTCGGCAGAGCTCAATTTCCTGCAATCCCCTCAACCGATTCCACCGATTTCCTAACACCCGGCCGTTCATGGCGCCCAGCACCCCGCTGAGCGAAAAGAACGGTATGGCGGTCGCATTCTGCCGCCAACTTAGTACGTTATAGCTATGACGACCGTGATTTCACATTTCTCCGCCCTCCGCGCAATTCGTCGCGCACGACGGGCGTACTCTGCCCTACCCTGGAGCTCCATTGATAGTGAACAGCAAGCACAGGCCTTGGCTAGCTGCATTCCCAATAATGACGCGATAGACTTTGGCGCACTTTCGATACTCGACGCCTGGAATGAAGATGATTCCGAGCTACTCGATCTTCTCGTTTCAAACGAAGGCAACCGACGCCCCGACAAGCGACTTCTTCAGCATATTCTCTCCGCTCCGCTTCCTGAAGGTGCAATTATGCACGTCGAGGCCGACATCTACGCAACGTCTCCTGCCATGACAGCCATGCTTTGTTCTAAAAATGAATCAGTCGCCAAAACCTTGATGCTTCTCATGGAACTGGTCGGAACTTACTCCCTTCCTCCCGGGGCAACATACCCCATTGCCCATGACGACATCTGGCCCAAGGGCGATGGCTACGAAGCGACGGGCGATCTTGATTGCCTGGGCAACCAGTCAGCGGCCGAACAACAGAACGAAACCCGCTATGAACAGGCGCACTACAAATGCGAGCCCGCCACGACCATCGAAGAGCTCGAGGCGGTCGCACGGTTCGCCAAAAGTAGCTCATACGCCTCGTTTCGCACGGCAGTCAAACTCGCCCGGGCTGGATCCGCATCCCCAGCCGAATCCCTAATGTTTGCCGTTCTCGGAGCGCCCATGCGCTTTGGCGGATTCGGATGTTGCAGCCTGCCCATGGGAGGCCTGCTACTCAACCATCGAATCGACTTCGATACTCTTGCGGTCAACATGTCCTCGGGCATCCCCTATGCCATCTGCGACCTATATTGCCCGGCAGCCGGAGTCGACAACGAATACAACGGAATTGGGCATGAGCTTCAAAACGCTCGCATCCACGATGGCAATCGAAATAATGGCCTCAAGGCCATGGGCATCCACGTCCTGGTTATCAATCGCGACCAAATGAAAGACCTTGTTGCACTCGAAGCCTTCGCCCAAACGATGCATCGACTCGCAGGAGTCCGATTCCGGTACCGTATCAAGGGCTATCGCAAGCGTCAGGCCGCTTGGCTCAACGCTCTGCGGGCCGGAACCGGCCTCGCGCCGGTCTAAACGGCGAATCACCCGTGCGCCGTCGAGCAGGGCTGGGCAGTTAGTTCAAATACGTATAAATGGACGCATTGAATTAGACTGTTTTGCAGCTATCTCTATACCATTCGCCCTATTTGAAGGCAGGGTAGACTTCAAAACAGCGCCATATGGACTAACTAAAGCTCCAAAACAACGTATCGGCATTGAATTGAGTAATTCGAGTCCTCAGAACTTATACGTATCTGAACTAACTGTCCACCTCGGATTTCGACGGCCGTCCAAACGCCCCCAAACGCCCTCAATTACCCTCCATTTGACAGCGGCAACAGGGTCGCTCACCATAGCAGGCGACAAATCAACGAAAGGATGAACATGGCAGCTGCACAGCCGCTTAAGATTCGCATGGTTGCCGGACTTGGCAACCCGGGTGAGGAATATGCCGAGACCCGCCACAACGCCGGCTTTAAGGCGATCGATGAGCTGGCCCGTCAGGCCGGTGTCACGTACTGGAAAAACCAGGCCGGCGCCGAGGTCGCACTCATCAACATCAACGATCCCGAGGAAGAGGGTGGCAAGCGCCAGATCGTGCTGGTCAAGCCGCAGTCGTATATGAATACCTCGGGTGGCCCCATCTCCAAGCTCTGCCGCGAGTACAAGATCAAGGCCGAGGAGCTGCTCGTCATCCACGATGAGCTCGATATTCCCGCCGGCGACGTGCGCGTCAAGGTGGGCGGAGGCCATGCCGGTCACAACGGCCTGCGCTCCATCATCGACAAGATGGGCAGCCGCGACTTTAGCCGTATCCGCACCGGCATCGGCAACCCTCCCGGCAAGATGGCCGTCGCCGACTATGTACTCAAGCAGCTGCGCGCCCGCGAGGCCGATGACTTCCAGGACACCTGCGCCCGCGCCGCCGACGCCGCCGGCCTGGCCATCGTGCACGGCGTGATCTATGCCCGCGATCACGTAAACGGCGCCGCTTCCTCCAACGGCAAACACTAAAACCTACCATTTAGGGACAGGTTTATTTTGGCAGGTTTATCTGCGTAAACGCCGCAGTCGGCACATCGCAATAATCACGCTGCCACCATACATGCATAACGCCCCAAAGGGGGTCGGCCTCACCAAAGCGCGAGGCCGACCCCCTTTGTCGTTTTGCCTGATAAAACTGGCCAAAATAAACCTCTCCCCCTTTGGTAGGCCGAAGTGGATAAACCCTTTTCCCAACCGCCGAAGACACACGTAAACAGCATGTCCATGAGGGTATAATTTGCACCGTATGTCTGCACAACGCCTGTGCGCGTACGGTTTTACTCGGGCTACCGTCCATTTCCGTGGAGGCACGGTTCGGCGGCCCTAACAAGAGAGGGGTTCTATGTATAAGATCCTGGAGAAGACGCAGTTCTCGGAGAAGGTGTTCAAGTTCCGCATCGAGGCGCCTGCAATCGCCAAACATGCGCACGCTGGACAGTTCCTCATGGTTCGCGCCAACGAGACGGGCGAGCGCGTCCCGTTTACCCTGGCCGGTTGGAACGGTGACGAGGGCTGGGTCGAGTTCATCTTCATGGTGATCGGCAAGACCACCGAGATGCTGTCCACCTACGAGGCCGGCGAGTCGCTGCGCGACGTCGTGGGTCCGCTGGGCGTTCCCACCGAGATGGCCGAGGGCCCCTGCGCCGTCATTGGCGGCGGCGTCGGCCTGGCAATTGCCTTCCCGGTCGCCAAGCACCTGGTCGAGACCGGTCACGAGGTGCACGCCATCATGGGCGCCCGCACCAAGGACCTCCTGCTCATGGAGGACCAGTTCCGTGAGCTCCTCGACGAGGACCACATCCACATCACCACCGACGACGGCTCCTACGGCGAGCAGGGCGTTGTCACCGCTCCGCTGGAGCGCCTGCTGCAGGACAAGGCCGTGAGCCAGGTCTTCTGCGTCGGCCCCGTTCCGATGATGAAGTTCTCGACCCTCACCGCCCAGAAGTACGACACCCCCATCACCGCGTCGCTCAACCCCATCATGGTTGACGGCACCGGCATGTGCGGCTGCTGCCGCGTCGAGGTGGGCGGCGTGACCAAGTTCGCTTGCGTCGACGGCCCCGACTTCGATGCCACCCTGGTCGACTGGGATGACCTTCGTGCCCGCCAGGCCGCTTACCGTTCCGAAGAGGGCGAGTCCCTCAAGGCCTATGAGGAAAAGAGCTGCGCATGCCACTAGTTAATGGTCGTTTCGTTGCCGATATGAAGTCGCCCCGCACCCCCGATAACGAGGAGCCGGCTGCCGAGCGCGCCTGCGACTTCCGCCCCGTCGACAAGGGCTTCACCGAGGAGATGGCGCTGGCCGAGGCCGAGCGCTGCCTCAACTGCAAGAAGCCGTTCTGTGTTGAGGGCTGCCCCGTCAACATCAACATTCCCCGCTTTATCGAGCAGATTCGCGAGAAGGACTTCGGCGGCGCCCTCGATACCATCCGCGAGGACTCCATGCTTCCCGCCATCTGCGGCCGCGTCTGCCCGCAGGAGAACCAGTGCGAGGGCAAGTGCATCCGTGGTAAGAAGTCCGAGCCCGTGGCCATCGGCCAGCTCGAGCGCTTCCTGGGTGACCGCCCCGAGCTCGCCTCCACGCCCAAGATGGCCCCCAAGAACGGCAAGAAGGTCGCCGTCGTCGGCTCCGGCCCGTCCGGCATCACCTGCGCCGGCGAGCTCGCCCGCAACGGCTTTGATGTCACCGTCTTTGAGGCATTCTTCACCGGTGGCGGCGTGCTGGTCTACGGCATCCCCGAGTTCCGTCTGCCCAAGGCAGTCGTCAAGCGCGAGATCGACGGCCTGGAGGACATGGGCGTCAAGTTTGAGTACAACTCCGTCGTGGGCAACATGGCCACGGCCGAGGAGCTGTTCGAGCAGGGCTTCGACGCCATCTACGTGGCGACCGGCGCAGGCCTGCCCAAGTTCCTCAACGTCCCCGGCGAGAACCTGCCCAACGTCTTCTTCGCTAACGAGTACCTCACCCGCGTGAACCTGATGAAGGCCAACAAGTTCCCCGAGTACGACACCCCCACCAAGCACGGCAAGAACGTCGTCGTCTTTGGTGGCGGCAACGTGGCTATGGACGCCGTCCGTACCGCCAAGCGTCTGGGCGCCGAGCACGCCATCATCGCCTACCGTCGTACCGAGGACGAGATGCCCTGCCGTCGCGCCGAGCTGCACCATGCCAAGGCCGAGGGCGTCGAGGTTCTGCCGCTCGTCTCCCCGCTCGAGTTTGTCGCTGGCGAAGACGGCTCCGTGTGCGCCGTCAAGGTCCAGAAGATGGAGCTCGGCGAGCCTGACGAGTCCGGCCGTCGTCGCCCGGTGCCCATCGAGGGCGCCATCGAGGAGATCCCCTGCGACGTCGCGATCTCGGCTATCGGCACCAACGCCAACCCCTTCGCTGCCAAGATCGGCGGCAAGATGGAGCTCAACAAGTGGGGCTACATCGTTGCCGACGAGGAGACCGGCCAGACCACCGATCCCCGCATCTGGGCCGGCGGCGACATCGTCACCGGTGCCGCTACGGTCATTCTGGCGATGGGCGCCGGCAAGAAGGCCGCCGCTTCCATCACCAAGAGCCTGCTGGGCGAGTAATCACCTACAGCGCTAGCCACCAAACGGCAAAGTCCCCGTCGAGCACACGCCCGGCGGGGACTTTTTCTATACCGGCAGCCCTGCCACCACGAAGGGGACAGGCACCTTTGTGGTGGTTTTTGACTTGACCGGCCGGTTTGTCTCGATCTGTAACAGATAGGCCCCGTTGAGCCCTGCAGTTGTTACAGATCGAGATATTGTGCCGGCCGCCCACGCCGCATCTCAATCTGTAACAGTTAGAGACCAAATATGCCGCCTGGTGTTACAGATCAAGACGTTGGGCTGACGGCCGAACGGTTCATCTAAATCTGTAACAGTTAGAGCCATTTTCGCTGGCTTGGTGTTACAGATCGAGACTATGCAAAAGCCGAGGATAGGCACTGCCGCCAAGGCCTTCCCCTCCGCCTAAAACAAAAACCACCACAAAGGTGCCTGTCCCCTTTGTGGTGGTTTTGGTCGGTTAGTCTTCGAGCTGCGCTACTTTGTAGCGGTAGGCAGCGGCGATAACGTCTTTGCAGCCCTCGCGGCCCAGCTTGGCGCGGTTGACAACGATGTCCTTACCGCTCGTCATCTTCCACTTGCCGGCGCTGTAGCGCTTGTAGAACGCCTCGCGCGCCTTCTGCTGCTGCTTGACCAGCTTGGCGCCCTTCTTTTTATTAAGGCCACGCTTCTTGCGCACGATCTCGACGCGGTCCTCAAAAGGAGCGGTCACCAATACGGCAATGTGGTTGGGGTTATTGCGCAGCAGGTAATCGGACAGGCGGCCTTCGATAATGCAACTCTCGGTCTCGCCCAGATCCAAAATCACCTGGCTCATCTTTTGGAACAACTTGTCCGAGTACGAACGCGCATCGTAACGGTCGGGCAGAAACGCCATGTTCTCCACGGCCAGACGCTCGTCGTAGGCGGCCATCTTGTCGAGCGACTCGCCCGCACGCAGCGACGCACGCACCAGCAGCTCGTTATCGTACAGTGGAATCCCCAACTCGTCGGCAAGCATGCGGCCAATCTCGTGGCCCTCGGCGCCAAAGTCGCGCGCGATGGTAATGACCACAGGATTCTTCTTATTCTCCAGATCGCTCATCGCGATTCCTTTCTAACAAATGAGAAATAGGCTGTCTATCGCCTTTTCCCACGATAGCGTACCAGGGAAAGCCAGGCTATGCGGCTACGATACGTCGTTGATATGCTCGGACCAGCAGCGAGATGCCAAAGTTGAGTGCAAAGTACATCGCAAACACCAGGCCGTAGAGCATGAGCACCTGCGACAGGTCGATCGCGTGCGCCATCACGACGTTTGCCGTGTACATGAGTTCGGCCACGTTAATGCCCGAAAGATACGAGCTGTCCTTGATGACGGTCGTGCACTGGCTAAACAGGGCCGGAATGATCGTCTTAAACGTCTGCGGCAGGATGATATAGCGCATAGTGGCAAAGAAGCCGAAGCCCTGGCTCTGCGCCGCCTCAAACTGGCCACGCGGAATCGAGTTGAGGCCGCCGCGCACAATCTCGGCCATAACGGCGCTGGTGAACAGCGTAAAGGCGATGGTCGAAATCACAATGTCCAGACCCTGCACCGTAAAGTAGATAAACAGGATCCACAGCAGGTTTGGCGTGCAGCGGAACAGCTCGATATAGGCACTCACCAAAATACGGAACGGGCGGGGCGCATAGCTCTTGACGAGCGCCAGCAGCGTGCCAAAAATGAGCGAGAAAAAGATCGACAGCGCCGAGATCTCGATCGTCTTAACAAAGCCGCCCCAGATGTAGAGCAGGTTGGTCGCGTTGAAGATTTCCATGCGCTAGGCCTCCTCTACGTTGTCGAGCCCCAGCTCGGCCAGGCTCACACCGCGCGGACGCTCCTTGGAGCGGCGCTCGAGCCACTGCACCAGCATGGCGAGCGGAAAGCAGATGATGAAGTACATAAGGCAGCAGACGATGTATCCCTGCAGGTAGCCATACAGGCTTACGAAGTTGTCGGAGCGGTACATAAGGTCACCGCCGGCCACGAGCGCCAGCACGGACGTGTTCTTGACCAAGTTGAGCGCCTGGTTGCACAGCGGCGGCAGGATGATCTTGAACGTCTGGGGCAGCACGATGTACCAGTAGGCCTGCGCGCGCGTGAAGCCCTGGCTCTGAGCCGCCTCCATCTGACCGCGCGGAACGGCCTCGATGCCGGTGCGGATGACCTCAGAGATGTAGGCCGCGTGGTACAGGCCCACCCCCAGAAAGCCCAGCACGAACGGCGCGATACGCACCGGCTGGTCGGCACCGGTTATGGCCTGCAAAAACTGCGGGCCGGCCATGTACATAAAGAGCACCTGCACGGGCAGCGGGGTGTTCTGGTAAAACTCCACGTACACGCGGCTGATAGCGCGCAGCACGCGCGAACGGGTGGTCGAGAACACGCCCAGCAGCGTGCCCAGCACCAGCGACAGCAGCAGGCCGGCAACAACCACCTGCAGCGTCACGCCAAAGCCCTCCCAGAAGGGCCCCATGTTTTGGAATGTCGTCGACCAGCGGTCGGCGTCAAACAATCCTTCGAGCATTTGATTCCTTCCTTGGACGAGCGCCTACACAAGACCCCAGGTCTTGACCTCTTGATCGAGCCAGCCATCGGCCAGGCGATCGCAAATCACCTGATCGACCACGGCCGAAAGGTCGCAACCCTTCTTGGTCGCCACGCCGTAGCCCTGCTCGCCGAACTTGACCTCGGGCTGCAGTAGCTCGACGGTCTCGTTCATGTAGCCGGCCAGCGTGGAGCGGTCCATGGCAAAGACGTCGATATTTCCGGCGTCGAGCGAACTCTTGATGATGGGATAGCCGCTAAAGGCCCTGAACTCGGGCTCGCAGTGAAAGCCGTTGTCCTTGATCATCTGCTCGATCAAGCCCTGTGTGGTGGCACCCTGGCTCACGCCGATAACCTTGCCGTCCAGGTCCTCAATCGAGGTAAAGCCCGAGCGCTTCTTGACCATGAGGCCTACGTAGTCGGTACGATACGGCGTCGAGAAATCCCAGCTCTTCTTGCGTTCGTCGGTGATGGTGTAGGTCGCCGCGACCACGTCGAGCTGGCCGTTATCGATGAGCGGGCCACGCGTCTTGGGCGTTACGTCGGTAAACTCGACAAGCTCCTGGGCGCGGGCCTCCTTGTAGCTCACGCCAAAGACGGCAGCGGCGATCTGGTAGCACAGGTCGACTTCCATGCCCTCAAAGCGGCCCTTGGCGGTGTCGTAATAGCCGTAGCCGGGAACGTCCTTCTTGACGCCGGCGTTCAGGTGGCCGCGCGACTTGATGGCCGCGAGCTTGGACCCCTTATCGGAGCTCTCGCCACTGGCGGAGCTGCCGCAGCCGGTGAGCGCGGTGCCCGTCAGCGCGAGCACGCCGGCGCCCGCCAGCTGCAAAAAGTGACGGCGCGAAACAGCCGCCCTCGTCATATCCGTCATGTCCATCACCCGCGCCTAGTGCAGAATCTTGGACAGGAACTCGCGGCAGCGCGGGTTCTCGGGGTTATCGAAGAAGTGCTCGGGCGAGCCCTCCTCCAGGATGCGACCGTCCTCCATAAAGATGACGCGGTCGGCCACCTGGCGCGCAAAGCCCATCTCGTGCGTCACGCAGATCATGGTAATGTCCTCCTGCGCGAGCTCGATCATAACGTCCAGGACCTCCTGGACCATCTCGGGGTCGAGCGCCGAGGTCGGCTCGTCAAACAGGATGATGGGCTGCTTGGTGCACAGAGCACGGGCGATGGCGATGCGCTGCTGCTGACCGCCCGAGAGGTTCTGCGGATACTCGCCGGCCTTATGCGCCATGCCGACGCGCTTGAGCGCGGCGATGGCGATCTGGGTCGCTTCTTCCTTGCTCTTCTTTTGCAGCTTGATGGGTGCAAGCGTTAGGTTGCCGAGCACCGTCATATTGGGATACAGGTTGAACTGCTGAAACACCATGGAGCTGTACTTACGAGCCATTTCCAGGTGATTCTTCTTGGTGAGCGGCGTACCGTCGATAATGACTTCGCCCGATGTGGGCTCCTCAAGATAATCGACGCAACGAATGAGCGTCGACTTACCCGAACCGGACGGCCCGATCATGACGAGCTTCTCGCCGCGCTTGACGGTAAGGTTGATATCTTTGAGCACATGCAGGTCGCCAAAGTACTTGTTGAGATGCTTGATCTCGATCATGTCTGCCATGAATGTCCCTTCCCTGCGTTTATACGAATTGCACTATTGTACGGAAAGAACCACGTTTCCGCAGCCCACACTGCATCCCCGTAAAGAACCCGCAACCTTTCACCCACTCATTGGGGACAGACTTAAATGAGTGCCCAATGAGCGGGTACTCATTTAAGTCTGTCCCCAATGAGCGCCCAATAACCAGCCAGGGGAGGCGCCCTTCATCAGACCCAAAAATAATCTAACCGCCCTTGTTGAGCATAAGTCAGCGAAAACCCGTACACGCGAGCAAGGTGACGTGAAATGAAAGGGCGCAGACCTTATGGTCGCGCCCTTGAAATTGAACGTCAGATTGCCGTGTGTACGGGTTTGCAGTGTCGAGCCGTTACGCGGTTTGATAAAACCGCGTAACAAATTACGCCAATTTTGCGCCGACGATCTTTGCCGCGGCCGGCTTATCGAAGTTGCCGCCGGTGGCCTTGCCGAGCGCCCCCATGACCTGGCCCATCTGCTTCTTGGACGTGGCACCCAGCTCGGCGATGACCTGCTCGATCAGAGCCTCGAGCTCCTCGCCCGAAACCTGCGCGGGCAGCAGGCTCTCCAGAATCTTGACCTGCTCGGTCAGGTTGTCGGTACGCTCCTGGTCGGTGCCGGCCTTGATGGACATCTCCAGCGTCTCGCTCGTCTGCTTGATCAGACGCTTGATCATGCTGTTGACGTCTTCCTCGGTCACATCGCGGCGCTCATTGACCTCGATGTTCTTCACCTCGGCCTTAACCTGGCGAATGATAGACAGGCGAACCTTGTCCTTGGCCTTCATGGCCGCGATCATTTCCTTCTGCAGCTCTTCGTTGGTCATCTGCAAATCCTCTCTAATAGCGTGGGCGGCACTCGCGCGAGCACCGCCCCATGATTACTCAGTCGTCGACGAATCGTCGGTCGAGCTCTTGGTGACGCCCTTCAGACTGACGTTGTATGGCACGTCTTTGGGCATGGGGTTGACGGTGATGTCGGCATCCTTCTTGTACTGCTCCAGCCACTCGCTGTACGCGGTGCTGGCCGCCTGTGTCTTCACCACGTTGGAGACGTACTTCTTGATGGCCTTGGGCACCTGGTTGATGTCATCAACCTGATTATCGACATGGAAGTAGTCGGTGCACTTGATGATGTGGTAGCCATAGGTCGACTCGACGACTTCGCTCACGTCGCCCTTGTTGAGCCCCTCGAGCGCCGTCTGGTAGCTGTCGACAAAGGTGGTGAGCTTATCCCAGCCCACATCGCCCTTCTTCTCCTTGGAACCGGTGTCCTCGGAGTACTGTTCAACGGCGTCCTCAAAGCTCAGCTCACCGGAGTTGATCTTGTCCAGGCACTCCTGCGCCTTGGCCTTGGCGGCAGCCTTGTCCTCGTCGGAAGCGTCGGAATCAACCTTGATCAGGATGTTCGACGAGCGGCGGGCGTCGTTGTAGCTGGACAGGTTTTCGTTGATGTAATCGACAATCTCGCTGTCCTTGGGCTTGCTCGTGGGCGCGACGGCATCCTTGAGTTTCTGCTGCGCCAGACTCTCCTTGAGCGAATCCTTGTAGGTATCCTCGGTATAGCCGTAGGTCTTGAGGGTCTTCTTAAAGGCCTTGGCACCGCCCGCGCTCTTGCACGCGTCCTTCCAAGCCTTCTCGACCTCCTCGTCCGACACCGTCACGCCGTTCTCTTTCTGTGCCTGTTGAAGCAGAATCTGCTGCGTGTAGGAGTCGATGAGTTGCTTGCGGTACTTCTTGGGCGTGAGGTCATTGTCGACCAGGTACTGCGCCCAGTCCTTGTCCTTGGTGTAGCCGTAGGACGTGCGCATGCTCATGATCTGCTTGGTCACGGTGTCCTCGGTGAGGTTGGTACCGTTGATAGTGGCAGCAACACCGCCGGTCAGCTTGTAGCCCGAGGTGTCCTCGGCCTGCGACATAAGGCCGGAGCACGCCATCGCCGAGACGGAAAGCAGCATCGCCAGCACGCCGATGACCACCAGAACGATCTTGACAGTCTTGGACACGCGGGTCTTGCGCTGCTTCTTGCGAGAGCTGGAGGCGGCGCGAGCCTGCCGCTCGGGCGTCGGCTCGGGTGCGGGGTTCTTTTTCTTATTTGCCATAGTTGGCCTTTCGCATAACGAATCGAACAAACGCCATTGTGTCACAACGCGGCCCCCGCGGCACGCTTGGTGCATTGGGGACAGGTTAATCTGCACCATTTTGGTGCAAAGGGGACAGCTCTGGCAGCCGGCAGTTAGGGACGTTCCTTTTCTGCCGGCATCTAGGGACAGTCCCCAAGTGCCGGCACATAAGGAACGTCCCTAGATGCCGGCTTAGCCCCACCTTAGAAGTGACGGCGGATGGCGTCGACCATACCCTGGGGCGTGGTCTGGCCGAGCACGTCGGCTGCGGCATCGGCGTCCATAAAGATGTTCATGAGCGCCTGCAGGGCCTCGACCTGGCCGCCCGGCTCGGCGATGCCCAAATTGATGACGATCCGCGCCGGCACCGGAGCGCCCATGCCAGCCATAGCGTTAAATGTCACGGGCGCGACGGGCTTCACCACCGCGATATAGGGCTTGGCCACAAACCCCGGATCGGTATGCGGAATGGCAATGTTTGCCGCCGGCATGGCAAGACCCGTGGGATAGGCATCCTCGCGCGTGCGAACGGCGTCGAACCAGCCGTCGGCAATGTAACCACACGGAGCAAGCTCGCCCTCAAGCCGCGCAAACACCTCATCCGGCGTCGCACACTCCCAATCAAAAAACACCAGCTCAGGCGTAAACAGCGCCTCGTTATCCGCCATGCGCTCACCTCTCTCACCTAGTCATCGGGGACGTTCTTAAACGACTAGTCATTCAAGAACGTCCCCGATGACTACCTAAAACAAAAGGTGGCCACGCGCGCCTTGGCGCCAATGACCACCCTGACTACTCGGCTAAATTGTACTGTGCGTCGCTAGCCGCGAGGCGCGTCAATTGCCACCTTGCCGCTCTCCAGCACGTGAACGCGGCCGTCGGCGAGCATTTGCACGACCTCGGGATACAGCACGTGCTCAATCGCATGGATGTGCTCCTCGAGCGTGTCGACATCCCAGCCCTCCTCAACAGCCAGCGCACGCTGGGCGATGATGGGACCGTTGTCGTAGACCTCGTTGGCAAAATGCACGGTCACGCCAGTTACCTTGACGCCGCGCGCAAAGGCATCGTCAATCGCATGCGCACCGGTAAAGCTCGGCAGCAGCGCCGGATGCAAGTTGACCACGCGGTTGGGAAACGCCGCCAGCAGCGGTGTGTGCACCATGCGCATGTAGCCGGCCATGACCACATACTCGCAACCGCACTCGAGCAGCTCGTGCGCGATGATCTCGTCGGCGGCAATAGGATCGGCGTAGACATCCTTGGACAGCGTGAGCGTCTGGATACCCGCGCGCTCAGCGCGCTGCAGGCCCTTGGCCGAAGGACGGCTCGACACCACAAGCTCAATCGAAGCGTTGAGCTTGCCGGCGGCGATCAGATCGATCAGCGCCTGCAGGTTGGTACCCGAACCGCTGATGAGCACACCGATCTTGAGCGGCTCGGCCGTATCGGTGCCGGTCGGACGGGTGTAGGGCACAAAGCCCAGGCCCTCACTAGCAGCCATCTGATCGTTAGCGCTCATCGGAGTACACGACCTCACCGGAGCCCTCGACGCACTCGCCCACGCGGAACGGCTTCTCGCCCAGCGCGACCAGGGCTGCGGTAACCGCGGCCTCGTCCTCGGGGGCGACGATCAGGCACAGGCCGACGCCCATGTTGAAGGTCTTGCATGCCTCGTTGGGCGCGAGCTCGGCCTGACGCGACACGTAGGTGATGACGGGCGGAACATCCCAGCCCATCTCGGCGCCGTTGCGGGTGACCACGGCGTCGACGTCGTCGGCGAGCGCGCGGTTGAGGTTCTCGGAAATACCGCCGCCGGTGATGTGGGCGATGGCGTGCACGCTGGCGCCACCGCGGAGCAGCTCCAGGATCGGCTTGACGTAGATGCGCGTGGGAGCCAGCAGGGCGTCTGCCAGCGATGCGCCGCCGAGTTCCTCGAGCGGACGGCTCAGTTCCTCTGCCTTAGCGGCAGCCTCGGGCGTGCCCGGCTTGATGCCGTCGACACCGATGACCTTGCGCACGAGTGAGTATCCGTTGGAGTGCACGCCGGTGGAAGGCAGGCCCAGGATCACATCGCCCGGGCGGACGTTTGCGGGGTCGAGCATCTTGGGACGGTCGACGACGCCCACGGTAAATCCGGCAAGGTCGTAGTCGGCAGGA
Organism: uncultured Collinsella sp.; assembly: GCA_934668695.1. Next base: position 51,111 of record CAKUOD010000007.1, read on the forward strand.
GCCATAACGCCCGGGTGCTCGGCCATCTCGCCGCCCACGAGCGCGCAGCCCGCGAGCTTGCAGCCGTCGGCCACACCCTTGATGATCTTTGCCATGTGCTCGGCCTCGATGTGACCGATGGCAACGTAGTCTAGGAAGAACAGCGGCTCGGCGCCCGAAGCCAGAATGTCGTTGACGCACATAGCGACCAGGTCCTGGCCCACCGTCTCGTGACGGTCCATGATCTGGGCGAGCACGAGCTTGGTGCCCACGCCGTCGGTACCGCTGATCAGGATCGGGTCTTCCATATCCTTAAGCGCGGCGGCCGAGAACAGGCCACCAAAGCCACCGATGCCGCCGATAACCTCGGGGCGATTGGTGTCCTTGACCATTTGCTTAATCGCGTCGACGGCGCGGCCGCCCTCGGCGGTATCGACGCCGGCGTCCTCGTACGTCACATGCTTGCTGTCGCTCATCTGAGCCTTCCTCTCCCACTACCGTGGCGCCGCGCGGGCGCCAAACGGTGCTCATAGTTGTCCTCGATTCGGTGCATGCCATAACAGCGCACACCGTTCAATCAACAAAACAGCAGGTAAAACCTACCAAAATAAACCTGTCCCCATATGGCAGGTTTTATGCCTCGCCGTGCTCCTCTTCCCAGCTGCGGTCGTCGTATTTCTCGATCACGGCGTCGTCGTCAAAGTGCAGCGGCTTGTCCAGGTTGCGGGGCTTAAAGCCCTCCATAAACTTGTCGCGGCCAAAGCTCTCGGGAATCGCCACGGGGTAGCGGCCGGTAAAGCACGCATCGCAGTAACCGCCCTTGGGCATGACCTTAAGCAGGCCCTCGACCGAAAGGAAGGCCAGCGAATCGGCGCCGATATACTCGCAAATCTCGTCGACCGTCTTGTTGGCGCTGATAAGCTGCGACTGCACGTCGGTATCGATACCGTAGAAGCACGGCCAAATGACCTCGGGCGAGTTGATGCGGATGTGAATCTCCTTGGCGCCGGCGTTGCGCAGCATCTTGACGAGCTGCACCATGGTGGTGCCGCGGACGATGGAATCATCGATGACGACCAGGCGCTTGCCCTCGATGTTGTCGCGCAGCGGGTTGAGTTTCATACGCACGCCCATGGCACGCAACTCCTGCGTAGGCTCGATAAACGTACGGCCCACGTAGCGGTTCTTGATAAGGCCCTCGCCAAAGGGAATACCGCTCTCGTGCGAATACCCCTCCGCGGGCGGCAGGCCGGAGTCGGGCACGCCGATGACCAGGTCGGCCTCGACAGGCTCCTCATGTGCCAGCTGACGACCCATGTCGTAACGGCAGGCATAGACGCTCTTGCCGTTCATGATGGAGTCGGGGCGGGCAAAGTAGACCTGCTCAAAGATGCAGTTGGCGGGCTCTTCGGCTGCAGGCACGCCCTGCTCGGATACCAGACCCTCGGCGCTGATGCGCAAGATCTCGCCGGGACGGACGTCACGGACGTACTCGGCACCCACGATGTCGAGTGCGCAGGTCTCGGAAGCAACGACCCATCCGCCGGCGCGCGTGACACGGACGGCGGAGTCGACCGTAGCGGCGCCGTCCTGCGACGGCAGCTGCGAAACGGCTGCGGCATCGGCCTGGTCCAGACCCTCGTCCACCAGCTTGCCCAGCACGAGCGGGCGAATGCCGTGCGGATCGCGGAATGCGTAGAGCGCCTGCTCGTTGATGAGCGTCATGGCGTAGCCGCCGCGCACGAGCTCCATGGTCTTGCGAATGCCCTCGCGCAGATGGCCTGTACGCTGAGTAAAGTAGCCGATGAGTTTGGTCGCGACCTCGGAATCCGAATTGGAGAGGAACGGCACGCCCAGCTCGATCAGCTGGCGGCGCAGCTCGTCAGTGTTGACGAGGGTGCCGTTGTGCGCGAGCGCGATAATGACGCTATTGATGGTAGAGAGGTGCGGCTGAGAGGCTTCCCAGCTCTTGGCGCCGGCAGTGCCGTAGCGCACATGACCCACGGCCAGCTGGCCGGAGAGCGTCGACAGGTCGGCGTTGGAGAACACGCGGTCGAGCAGGCCCAGATCCTTGCGGACCATAACCGTGCCGCCGTCGCCCACGGCGATTCCAGCCGATTCCTGGCCACGGTGCTGCAGCGCACGCAGGCCAAAGTACGTCAGTCGAGCCACGTCGCGATCGGGCGCCCATACGCCGAAAATGCCACATTCCTCATGCAGCTGGTCGGAGTCCGGATCATACGTCGACATGGTCTTCACCTGTCCCGCGGCGCGCTCGGCCGCGTGGATGGTTTCTTGAGACATGGCATCCCCTCAGAGCCTCGTTATTTGGCGTTACCTGCCCTATTATACGCACGGCAAGACAAGCACTCCCGCGCATGAACAGCGCTTTTTAAAAGCCCACCGAGCTTATAATCCGTTTTGCAGCCAAACATTTTATTGGGCAGCCGTCTCGGGGCCGACGGTCCCGCATGCTTCCGTTGCGACGCGTCTCGCCCGCCGTTGGGGCTTGCATTGTTGCAATTGGGACGTTCGTCCTGTCTTTTGGCAGGTCGGCGGCGTATCCTTGTACTTACAGCAAAACGAGAAAGGTTATGTATGGATCGAAACGAACTCGACCCCAGCGTCCCCAGCGCCACGGAGGTCAAGAAGATCCCCCTCATCATTAAGGTGTACGCCGTCCTGTGCATCCTGTCCGGCGTGGGCACGCTCCCTTCGGTCGGCGCCTTTATGTGGCAGGTCATCACCGCGCTCATCAACGGCAACGCCGCCGCCAAGCTCGGCGACAACACGCTCGTCGCGGTCGGCCTTATCGTCGCCGGCATCATGCTCTCTGCGGCAAGCGCCGTCATCCTGATCATCTTTGGCCTGGACCTTATCAAAAACCAGCGCCGCAACGCCGCTCGCCTGTCCTACATCCTTATTGCATTCACCGTCGTCGAGCTTTTGGTCGACGTGATGCTCCAGGGTATCGGGCTCTTCTTGCTTCGTCCCGCTATTCAGCTCGGTATCCTCATCGCGCTTTCGGCCACCGTCGACCCCACGCTGCGCCAGGAGCGCGAGCTGCAGCGCCGCCTGCAGGAGATGCTCGACCGCGACGCCGCCGCCGAGGGCATGCTCGGGCGCGATGAAACCGGCGAAGGCTACATCAAGCTCAACTACTTCAACCTGTTCTGGGTGTTCTTTGTCTGCTGCATACTCGGCCTGATCGCCGAGGACATCTGGCACATGACGGTCGACGACCCGGGCGTCTACCAGAACCGCGCCGGCATGCTGTTTGGCCCCTTCAGCCCCATCTACGGATTTGGCGCCGTGCTCATGACCATGGTGCTCAACCGTTTCTACAAAAAGAACCCCATCATTATCTTTTTGGTGAGCGCGCTGCTCGGCGCAAGCTTTGAGGTGTTCGTGGGCTGGTTTATGCAGACCGCGTTTGGCGTGGTCTCGTGGAGCTACTCGCACATAACGCTGTTCGGTATGCCCGACCCGCTCGTGGTCCTCACGGGCGGACGCACCTGCACGGGCTTCGCCTGTCTGTGGGGCCTGGGCGGCCTCATCTGGATCAAGCTGCTGCTGCCGAGGCTGCTTAAGCTGATCAACATGATCCCCTGGAAGAGCCGCTACTCGGCCACCGTCATCTTTACCGTTATCATGCTGGTCGACGGCGTCATGACGCTGCAGTCGCTCGACTACTGGTACCAGCGCGTTAACGGCACGGAGCCGGACATTCCCGTCGCACAGTTCTACGGAGAGCACTTCGATAACGAGTACATGGAAAACCGCTTCCAGAGCATGACCATGAGCCCCAAGGATGCGACGCGCGTGTAGCGCTCACCGCGCCCAAAACGCAAAATGCCCGCCGGTATCACACGTACCGGTGGGCATTTTTATAAACGATCCCTCTATCGACGCAAGCCTCTACGCCTCGCGCTCGACCTCACTCACGCATTCGTTCTTGATGGTGCCAACGAGCGCCTGCAGCGCATCGACCACGTGCGGGCGAATGTCCCCGCCGATAAGCACGAGCATGATGTCGTCACCTACGGCAAGCTCGCCGCTTGCCAGCCACACACGCACATAGCCGATACCCGGCATCGCGCGCGTGGCCTCGATAGCAGACCGTACCTTTTCGGCGTCGTAGTCAAAGACCATGCCGCCCACCCTGTGGCCTGGCGCCACGCCATCGGTCTCGACTCCGCGCACCTCGGCCTTGGGCGTCGCGCGCACCACACCGTTATGCGTCAGATACATCCCACAGCCTGCCGCCGAAGCATCGGCCTTGGCCTCGCGCAGCCAAGCATCAATCGAAGGCATCAATTTGCCACTCTCGAGCATCATTTCTCCCTTACCGTCGTCGAGTAGCCAATTTGGGACGGGGCCTTTTTAGCTACTCTCGAACAACTTATTCCTCGACCGGCGTGAGCACCATGACGGCGCGTGTGTTGCTCAGCGACAGCGAACGACAGGTCACAAGCGTTACAACCTTAGTTGCCGAAGCGGCACGATCGGTAGCATCACTCGCCACGGCGGAAGCGCCGTCGAGCATCTCGGACAGGTAGTTCTTGAGTCCGTCGTCGCCCTCAAAATTGGTCGTGCGCGCCTTGGCATACGTGTCCTCGACCACCTTGGTCGCCAGCGGACGCAGCTTATACGTCGCATCGCGCGTGATGTAGTACACAAACTCGATGCTATCGAACGTCGCCTGATCAGTGGTGTCCGAAATCACGTTGAACATCGATCCGTCGTTCATATGGTGGCCGTAGATCGTGGTCTGCTGGTCGACCATTCCCGGCGCGGTGTCATCGCTATCCAGGAAAATGGCACCGGACGCGTTAGCCGTTCCGTCGAACAGCGTGTTGAGGTATTTGGAGTTGTTGTTGGTCTGCACCACGGGATAGTTGATGTTGGTTCCCGGCACGTAAATCCAACCCACAATCTCGGGGTTCGTCTGAGCAAGCGCATCAAAGTCGATAATCGGCACGCCGCTGGCGTCCTTATCGCTTACATATTGCTTCTCGATTTTCTGATACGAATCGCTCGCCTGCTTATAGCCAATCTGGGCATTAATAAAGATAGCGGCGGCGGCGACAATCAGGCCGATACCGATGATGATGAGCAGAATGGGAATAATGGAGCGGCGCTTTTTGCGCGGCGGCTCGGTGTAATCCGACGGCGCGGCATGCGATGAAGACCGGGGCGGCTTCTTAGCGGAGCTATAAGACGAAGGACGATATGCGGCCGGCGCGTCCTGTCGACGATGCGTCGCCGGTGTCACGGGACGCGGCGCGCGCGGCTGCTGAGGAGAGGATGTCCGACCCTGCTGCGCCGCATGGGCGGCACCCGGCTTCGACGGATCGGGAATCTGAGAAGCCTTGAATCGTTTTCCCTGATAATCGGACATGGCTCTCCTTATACTGCGGTGAAACGGCGGAACGCCTAGGCGTCAGCCATCTCCTGCTTCATCTTCTCGATAACCTTGCGGTACTCGGGGTCGCAAGCACCCAGAATCTGCGTGGCATAGATAGCGGCGTTCTTGGCACCGTTGATGGCAACGCAGGCCACGGGCACGCCCGAAGGCATCTGCACCATCGACAGCAGCGAATCCATACCGCCCAGGTCACTCGTCTTCATAGGCACGCCGATAACCGGCAGCGGCGTAAAGGCAGCCACGACACCACCCAGGTGGGCGGCCTTGCCGGCGGCGGCGATAATCACTTTGATACCGCGATCGGCGGCAGTCGAAGCCCACTCGTGGACCTTCGCCGGCGTGCGGTGCGCGCTCGCGATCACGAGCTCATAGGGCACACCCAGTGCCTCGAGCTCGGCGGTGCAGCCTTCCATAACGCCCAGATCGGACTTGGAACCCATGATAATCCCGACAACCGGCTTTTGATCTGCCATAAACAAAGACCTCCTGTTGAGAGCGGCGACGCGGCGGATCCGCGACCCTTAACTACTGAGAGTAGTATAGCCGCTCCCGTCCCTGCGGTCTGTGGGTGCTCTGCGGCGGCCCGGTGTTTTCATCTTCACTCCGGTTGCTACGCAAAGTCGTTCAGATGAAAACACCGGGCCGCCGCAGAGCACCTTCGACCTACCGGGGTTTGCCATGACGTACGTTGGCTGATTTGGTTTGGATGTAAGGTTGACGGGGTTGGTCGGGCCCCTTACAAAACGTGGGCGCCTTCGTTCGAATGAACGAAGGCGCCCGCACTCTTTTATATTCAGCCCTAGTCATCGCGCAAAGTCCCTTCGGCAGCACACGGTGCACCCGAGTCACCGCAGGCCGGGGCGGGAGGCGGACCTTTCTCTCGGAAAACTTCGCGAAGCCCAGTTTCTGAGAGAAAGTGTCCGGCTGCCGCCCCGGCCGGACAGGTCAGTCTACACCGTGTGCTGCGGCAGGTCCTGCAGGGCGATGACGTCCATGCCCATGTCGTTGGCGCTGCCGTGACCCTGCTGGTCCTCGCGCACGGCCTCGATGGCACTCACGTACGTGTTGGCGGCAGACATCGCCGTCACGCAGGTCACGCCGCGGCGCACGGCCTCGGTGCGTAGCAGGTAGCCATCGCCGCGCGAGCCCGGACCGTACGGCGTGTTGATGATCACCGCGATCTTGCCATCAGCGATGAGGTCGCCGATGTTGGGGCGCTCGCCGTCGTGCGGGCCGCTAATCTTCTCCACAATCTCGCACGTCACGTTGCCTCCACGCAGCACGCGCGCCGTGCCCTCGGTGGAGCAGATGTCAAAGCCCAGGTAGCGCAGGATACGCGCGACCGAAAGGATATGGCGCTTGTCGCGGTCGCACACGCTGATGAACACCTTGCCGCTGCTGGGATCGGGCAGCTTGTAATCGATCGCCAGCTGCGTCTTGGCATATGCCTCGGGATAGCTCTTGGCGATACCCATGACCTCGCCCGTCGACTTCATCTCGGGCCCCAGGATGACGTCGGCGCCCGGGAAACGACCCCAGGGCATAACGGCTTCCTTCATGCAGAACCAATCGAGCTGACGCTCGTCGCTCGGCAGGCCCAGGCTCGCGATTGAATCGCCTGCCATGATGCGTGCCGCGCACTTGGCCAGCGGCACACCGGTGGCCTTGGAGATAAACGGCACGGTACGGCTGGCACGCGGGTTGGCCTCGATCACGTAGACAGTCTCGCCCTTGATGGCGTACTGCACGTTGACCAGACCGCGTACACCCAGCGCCATCGCGATGCGGCGCGTGGTCTCGCGAAGCTTCGCCTGCAGGCTCTCGCTAAAGCTGAACGGCGGGATACAGGTCGCGGAGTCGCCGGAATGGATGCCGGCCTCCTCGATGTGCTCCAGAATGCCGCCGATGTAGACCTCTTCGCCGTCGCACAGGGCGTCGACGTCGGACTCGATCGCACCCTCTAGGAAACGGTCCAGATACACCGGGTAGTCGGGACTGATGCGCGCAGCCTCGGCCATGTAATCGCGCAGATGCTCGGCATCGTAGGCGATCATCATGCCGCGGCCGCCCAGCACGTAGCTCGGACGCACCAGCAGCGGGTAGCCGATGTGCGCGGCCACGGCCTCGGCCTCCTCAAACGAGGTGGCCTGGCCCGCCGGCGGGTACATGATGCCCAGTTTGTCGAGCAGGGCGGCAAAGCGTTCGCGGTCCTCGGCAAAATCGATGGCGTCGGGCTTGGTGCCCATAATGTTGACGCCGCTCTCCTCGAGCATGCGTGCCAGCTTAAGCGGGGTCTGGCCGCCGAGCGTCACCACGACGCCGTCGGGACGCTCAACATCGATGACATCCATGACGTCCTCATAGGTGAGCGGCTCAAAGTACAGGCGGTCGGACGTGTCGTAGTCGGTCGAGACGGTCTCGGGATTGCAGTTGACCATGATGGTCTCGAAGCCGCGGGCCGCCAGCGCGTAGCTCGCGTGCACGCAGCAGTAATCGAACTCGATACCCTGGCCAATGCGGTTGGGGCCGGCGCCCAGGATCATCGCCTTGGGCTTGTCCGCCGGCGTGGTCTCGTCGGGAGCCACGCACTTCTTGGCATCCGGGCTCGTGCGGTAGATGTTCTCGTACGTCTTGTAGTGGTACTCCGTGGCGCTCGAGAACTCGGCCGCGCAGGTATCGACCGTCTTCATGCTGGGAACCACGCCCAGACCCTTGCGATAGGCGCGCACAAAGCGCTCGTCCGAGCCGGTCAGCGCGGCGATCTCGGCGTCGCTCGTGCCGTACTGCTTGAGCAGGCGCATCGCGTCGGCGTCGATATCCTCCACACGCAGGCCGCGAATGCTCTCCTGGACCTGCACCATGTCGTTGATACGGTTGAGGTACCACGGGTCGATACCGCAGATGGCGTGGATGCGCGCGACGTCCCAGCCGCGGCGCAGAGCCTCGACCACAAAGAAGATGCGGTGCTCGGTCGGGGTGGCCACAGCCTGGGCGAGCTCATCGTCGCTCAGCTTGTCGGCACCCTCCTTACCACCGGCGCAAATGCCCTGATGGCCGTCCTCCAGCGAGCGCATGGCCTTGCCAAAGGCCTCCTCAAAGGTTCGGCCGATGGCCATGATCTCGCCCACGGCCTTCATGCGCGTGGTGAGCGTGGGGTCGGTGCCCTTGAACTTCTCGAAGGCAAAGCGCGGCACCTTGACGACGCAGTAGTCGATCGTAGGCTCAAAGCAGGCGGGCGTGGCCTTGGTGATGTCGTTGACGATCTCGTCGAGCGTGTAGCCCACGGCCAGGCGCGCGGCGGCCTTGGCGATGGGGAAGCCCGTGGCCTTGGAGGCAAGCGCGGACGAACGGCTCACACGCGGGTTCATCTCGATGACAATCAAACGACCGGTGTTGGGGTTCACGGCAAACTGCACGTTGGAGCCACCGGTCTCGACGCCGATCTTCTCCAGAATGGCGAGCGAGGCTACACGCATGCGCTGATACTCAAGGTCGGAGAGCGTCTGCGCCGGCGCCACGGTGATAGAGTCGCCGGTGTGCACGCCCATGGGGTCGAGGTTCTCGATGGAGCACACGATGATGCCGTTGCCGGCGTGGTCGCGCATGACCTCCATCTCGTACTCTTTCCAGCCCTCGATGGACTCCTCGACCAGCACCTCGTGGGCAGGCGAAAGCTCGAGGCCCTGGCTCACGATGGAGACGAGCTCCTCGTGGGTGTGCGCGATGCCGCCGCCGGCGCCGCCGAGGGTAAAGCTCGGGCGCAGCACGCAGGGGTAGCCCACGCGCTCGGCGATGGCCTCGGCGTCGGCCACGCTATAGGCATAGCCCGAGCGCGCGACCTCCAGGCCGATCTCGGCCATGGCCTCGTTAAAGAGCTTACGGTCTTCGCCGCGCTCGATAGCGGCCAGGTCACAACCGATCATCTCGACGCCATACTTGTCGAGCGTACCGTCCTTTGCCAGCTCGACGGCGGCGTTCAGGCCGGTCTGGCCGCCCAGCGTGGGCAGCAGCGCGTCCGGGCGCTCTTTCTTGATTACGCGCTCGATAAACTCGGCGGTGATGGGCTCGACATAGGTGCGATCGGCAAGACCCGGGTCGGTCATGATGGTCGCCGGGTTGGAGTTGACCAGGATGACCTCAAAGCCATCCTCCTTGAGCACCTTGCAGGCCTGGGCGCCGGAGTAGTCGAACTCACATGCCTGGCCAATAACGATGGGGCCCGAACCAATAACGAGGATACGCTTGATGTCAGTACGTTTCGGCATGTTAGTTCTCCTCGGTCGCAGCGTTCTCGGACTCGGCGAAATTCCAGCCGGCGAGGCGGTCCTTCGCGGTGTCGATGTCCAGGTAGTTCTCCTCGCCATCCATGAGTCGCGTAAAGGCGGTAAAGAGATAGTGGGCATCGGTGGGGCCAGGCGAGGCCTCGGGGTGGTACTGGACCGAGAAGCACGGGGCGTCGAGCAGCTGGATGCCCTCGGCGGTGCCGTCGTTGAGGTTCACATGTGTTAGACGAATGCGACCGAAGCGCTCGTTCATCACGACCGGCGCGATTCCGCGGCGCACCCAGACGCGCAGATCGCCATCGGCCACATGCTCGGTCTCGCCGCCGGAAAGCTCGGGAATCAGCTTGCCCAAGCTGGGGAACAGTAGGCCAAAGCCGTGGTTTTGCGCGGTGATCTCCACGCGACGGCTCACCAGGTTCATAACCGGCTGGTTGCCACCGCGGTGGCCGAACTTAAGCTTTTCCATCTGAGCGCCGCAGGCCAGGCTGATCATCTGGTGACCCAGGCAAATGCCAAAGACCGGCACCTTGCCGATCAGCTGCTGCACCTGCTCGTAGGTCTCCACCACGGCATCGGGGTCGCCGGGACCGTTGGACAAAAAGACGCCGTCGGGATTCATGTCGAGCACCTTACTCGCAGGCGTGTCCCACGGCACGACGGTGAGGTCGCAGCCAGCGCGGACGAGGCCCTCCAGAATGCCGCGCTTCACGCCGCAGTCATAGGCGACCACCTTGTGACGGGCAGGCGCGGCGGCCGCGAGCGCAAAGCCATGCGTAGCGGGCAGATCGGCGGCTGCAAACTCGTGAGGCTCAGGGCAGCTCACGGTCTTGACCAGGTTCTCGCCCACCAGCGTGGGTGCTGCGGCCAGACGCTCGGCAAGCTCATTGACATCGAAGATCTCGGTCGAGATAATGCCCATCTTGGAACCGTTGTCGCGCAGGTGGCGCACCAGGGCACGGGTATCGACACCCTCGATGGCGACGATACCGTGGGCGCGCAGATACTCCGGCACGCTGACAGCCGAGCGCCAGTTAGAAGGCGTGGCGCACATGTCGCGAACGATCATGCCGCGCATGGCAGGAGCGCTCGCGGGACGAGCAGCGTCACCAGGGAAAGCCGACTGGACGTCGGTCTCGTCGATGCCGTAGTTGCCAATCTGCGGATAGGTCATGGTTACGATTTGGCCGGCATAGCTCGGGTCAGTCATGACTTCAAAGTAGCCCTCGAGCGAGGTGTTGAAGCAGACTTCGCCGGTCGCGGTGCCCTCGGCGCCGCATGCACGTCCATAAAAAATGGTCCCATCCTCAAGGTACAGGATGCAGGGACCGCAGGTGCCCTTGCTGGTTTTGGCCAGCATACGCTGGCAAAGCTCGCTGGGCGCGAAGGTGCGGGCAGCAGCGCCCGCGGTATGGTTGTTCGCCATAATGCTCCTTCCCGGTCTCACGGGACCGGCTTAAAGGTTGGTAGTTAGGCCTCGCGGTATTGTAACCGCAAGCATGCGCTATGGCGTTAATTTCATCGAAATGTTTACGAAATGATAATTATGACTTTCTATGCATAATGATTTGTCTGGGACGGGGATGAAAAAATCATCCCGCGGGGCACTTGGCTCACGCGGGATGATGGCGTCTTATTTGTCCTGCTCCAGCAGATCGGACGGTGTGCGGTCGGGCTTGCCGCCGCGGAAGATCTCCCGGCCGTGCAGGCGATGCTCAAGATCGCGCTCGGCCTTCTCCTCCGTGATCTTGGTCTGGCTCACCACCGGGTCCTCGATCAGCGACGACACCGAGTTCACCTGTTTCTGAATACGCTCGGCAATGGTGTCGTCCATGCTCACGATACGCATCTTCCAGTCGATATTCGTGGCATTGGACGAGCTCTTGGTCCACACGAACGTCAGAATGGCGCTCTGGTGGCCCTGAGCGGGGAACATTCCAAAGAACGAATCGTGCTGAATGTTGCTGTCCTCGTCGATATAGGCGTGAACGTTATACACGACGCGGTCAATCTTGTCGTTGAGCAGGGCATTGGTTGCAAGCGCTGCCGCCTGAATCTGTCCGTTGGACAGCAGTTCGAGCTCATTGGCAGAAGACGTGTCCAGCACCGTCACCTCAACCGTGCCCGTGCGCTCATCGGCCTCATCGACGGTAAAGTCGAGTGGGAACTGCGTAAAGCCGTTGCCCCACTCAAGTCCGCCCTTGAGCGCGGTTGAGACGGTATCCACCGAAACGCTCTCGGAAAGGTTCGCGGTGTTCAGACGACGCATCACGCCGTAGCCAATCTGCATGCCCACAATCAGCACCAAGATGGTAATGACCACGGCCATGGCAGTCTTTGTAATGGTATGACTCACCTGCGAGCCCGAGGGATCGTCCTCGGACAGCGGGTCGATATGTTTTGCCTGACTCGCGCGATCCTCGCTGCGCAGCCGCGCCAGCGCCGCTTTGTCGCCGCGCTTGACCGCCGCCTCTTTCTCGCGCATGCGCTCGGTACGCTTTTTGGCGAGCGTAGGATCCAAGACGCCGGATGCGTCGATTTCGGAGAATAACTCCGTCACTTCTTCCGGAGTCAAAGGGTTCTTATCAGCCATAAACTTCCTGTCATATCAATCAGTCGAGCTCGTGCGCACGCGCACCTTCGAACTGCATTCGATAGTAACGGGCATAGGTGCCGCCACGAGCGAGAAGCTCCTCGTGCGTGCCACGTTCCACAACGCGACCATGCTCAACGGTCGCAATCTCGTCGGCATGCTTAATGGTCGACAGACGATGGGCGATGATGATTGTAGTGCGGCCGCGCGCCAGCTCCTCAAGCGACTCCTGCACCGCCTCCTCGCTCTCATTATCCAGAGCGCTCGTCGCCTCATCCAAGATAAGGATCTTGGGGTTCTTGAGAAACACGCGAGCGATGGCGACGCGCTGCTTCTGACCGCCCGAAAGACGGCTGCCGCGCTCACCCACCACGGTGTCATAGCCCTGCGGCAGCGACTCGATAAAGGTGTCGATATTGGCGCGGCGAGCGGCCTCGGCGATTTCTTCTGCCGTGGCGCCCGGCTTGCCGTAGGCGATGTTCTCGCCGATCGTGCCATCGAACAGGTAGACGTCCTGCTGCACCAGGCCGATGGCGCGGCGCAGGCTCCGCTGCGTCACGTCGCGCACGTCCTGACCGTCGATGCTGATGGATCCGGCAGCCACGTCATAAAAGCGCGGCAGCAGCGAGCAGGTCGTGGACTTACCGCCGCCCGAGGGGCCGACCAGCGCAATGGTCTGACCAGGTTTGATGGACAGGTCCATGTGGTCGATCACGGGTCGCTCATCGGCACCGGCCTCGCCCAGCTCAACATCCTCGTAGTTAAAGCACACGTCGCGATACTCAACAGCGCCAGCTGTCACCTGCAAGTCCGCGGCACCCGGCTTGTCCTGAATATCCGGCGCGGTCGAAAGCACCTCGTCCATGCGCTTAAACCCGGCAATGGCCTTCTGGTACATCTCGGCCGAGTTGACGAGCGTCTCGAGCGGCGTGCAGAACAACGAAATGTAGAGCGCGAAGGTCGCCATATCGACCGCCTGCAGCTGGCCTTGCGCCACTAGCCAACCGCCCAGCAGCACCACGATCACGTACAGCACGCCCGAGAGCAGGCCATATGTCGCGGTGTAAACACCCATGGCGTGGTACATGTTCTCTTTGGAGGAAAGGTAGCGATTGTTGGAGGCGCGGAACTTGGAACGCTCGGTCTCCTCGTTCGCAAAACTCTTGACCACGCGCATGCCCGCCAGCGAATCCTGCAGCTGCGCATTGATGCCGCTGATCTTTTTGCGGTTGTCGCTAAAGACCTCGCGCATGCGCATGTTCTGCCAAAACATGATGACCGCGAACGCCGCCGTCACCACAGCCATGGCAAGTGCCAGCACCGGGGCAATGGTAAAGAGGATCACAAACGAGCCGATAATCTCGATGCCGCAGATGATGATCCACTCGGGCACGTGATGCGCCGCCTCGCAGATGTCGAACAGGTCGTTGACCACGCGGCTCATCATGTCGCCCGAGCTGTTGCGATCGAAGTACGCAAAGCTAAAGCACTCGTACTGATCGAACAGGTCCTCGCGCATCTTGGACTCCATGCGCGCGCCCATCACATGGCCCCAATAGCTCACAAAGTAGCGGCAGGCGCAACGGATGGCATACATCAGCACCATGCCCACCGCTATCATGCCGAGCGCCTGCATAATGGCAGCCTGGCCCTGGGTAAACAGCCCACCGGTCAGATTGCGTAGAATGATAGGAAACGCCAGGTCAATGGCGGCAAGCACCAGAGCACAAACAGTATCGGCAACAAAAAGCCCCATCTGGGGCTTGTAGTAAGACAAAAACCTCTTCAGCATAATCACCTTACGCGGTTTTACCAAACCGCGTTTCATCTCGACGCTGCAAGTGCCCCATTTGGACAATCTGGCCTTCAATCGTCGGTCGCGTATATCCATACGCTTCCCTCCTCTTTCAGGCCACCTTGCCTCAAATGGAGCACTTTCGCTGACTTATACAAACCTGCGAGGTTACCTCGCTCGCTACAGTTCCGCGCCACCTAGTCGGTGCGCAATACTGTCGCAGGCCAAGGCGCCCACGACGGTCTTGGCATCTTCGATCTTGCCGTCGAGCACGGCATCGATCAGCTCGTGCAGCGGCACCAGATCCACGTTGACGAACTCGTCATCATCGGGGTTGGGCGCATCGAACTCGAGCTTGGTGGCCAGGTAGATGTGAATGATCTCGTCGCAGAAGCCGCAGGTCGTGACAATCGACGTCAAAAAGCGAATGCGGCCGGCCCTAAAGCCCGTCTCCTCGTGCAGCTCACGCTTGGCGCAATCGAGCGGATCCTCACCCGGATCGAGCTTGCCGGCGGGAATCTCGACCGTCACACGGTCAATGGCGGTGCGGTACTGACGCACCAGCACGATCTTGCCGCTCTCGGTCAGCGCCACAACGGCCGCCGCGCCCGGATGGCGAATGATGTCGCGGGCGCTACGGTGGCCGTTGGGCAGCTCAACCTCAAGACGGTGGACGTCGAGGATCTTGCCTTTCCAGGCGCACTCCTCCGAAAGAATCTTCTCGTGCAGCTCGGCATCGTGCGGGTCGTCGTCACCCAGCACCAGCACCGGCTCATCGACGACCTCGCCACCGGGCTCGCCCTCGGCGTGCCCATATGTGCGACCGTCCTGCTCGACGATCTGCGCGTCCACGAGCTCTTCGTTCTTCTCGTCCATCCGTCTCATCCCTCTCGGACTTTAGGCATCCCAGGCGTCGCGGCCGCGCAGCGCGCGCAGACCGATGTCATGACGCAGGGTCTTGCCCTCAAAATCAATCTTCTCGCAGGCCTCGTAGGCAAGGTTGCGAGCGTTCTCGAACGTGTCGCCCAGAGCGGTCACGGCAAGCACGCGGCCACCATTGGTCACGAGCTGGCCGTCCACCACGGCAGTGCCCGCGTGGTACACGGTCACGTTCTCCATGGCCTCGGCGTCGGCGATACCGGTGATGACCTTGCCCTTCTCGTAGCTGCCGGGATATCCCGCGCTCGTCAGGACAACGGCCACAGCCCACTCGTCACGCCAGTCGAGCTCAATCTGATCGAGCTCGCAGTTGGCGCAGGCGAGCATGACCTCGACCAGGTCGTTCTTAAGGCGCGGCAGCACGACCTGCGTCTCGGGATCGCCAAAGCGGGCATTGAACTCCAGCACCTTGGGGCCGGCCGGGGTAAGCATAAAGCCGCCGTACAGGCAGCCGCGATAGTCGATACCCTCGGCAGCGAGCTCTGCCACGGTCTGCTCCATGACCGCCACCATGGTGGCGTGCTCCTCGTCGGTCACGATGGGCACCGGGCTGTAGACGCCCATGCCGCCGGTGTTGGGGCCCTTGTCGCCCTCGAGCGCGCGCTTGTGGTCCTGCGAGGTGGCCATGGGGCGCACGGTCTTGCCGTCGGTAAAGGCCAGCAGCGAGCACTCGGGACCAACGAGCATCTCCTCGATAACCACGGTGTTGCCGGCATCGCCAAAGGTGCCGCCAAAGCACTCGCGCACGGCATCCTCGGCCTGCTCAAGTTCGGTCGCCACGATAACGCCCTTGCCCGCGGCAAGGCCGTCGGCCTTCACGACCAGCGGGGCGCCCTGCTCGCGCACGTAGGCGAGAGCCGAAGCCTCGTCGGTAAACGAGCCGTAGGCTGCCGTCGGGATACCGGCGCGCTCCATGAGCTGCTTGGAGAACAGCTTGGAACCCTCCATCTGGGCGCCCTCGGCACCCGGGCCAAAGCAGGGAATGCCCGCCGCGCGCACGGCGTCGGCCACGCCCGCCACGAGCGGAGCCTCGGGGCCAATTACCACGAGTCCGCATCCGTGGCTCTGCGCAAACGCCGCCACGGCCGCAGGATCACAGTCGTCGAGAACAACGTTCTCGCCGCAGCTCGCGGTGCCGCCGTTGCCCGGCGCGATGTAGAGCTTGCCGGCGCGCGGTGATGCTGCGAGCTTAGCTGCCAAAGCATGCTCACGGCCGCCGCTGCCCAACAACAGGATGTCGATGGTTTGAGTGTCCGCCTTCAAGGGTGCCTCCTCTATGGATGAACGGTCCGCCAACCATGCGGACCCATTACAAAGCAAATATACCCCTCGGCCGCCCGCCTGGGCTGCAAAGGGGTATATCGCAATAACCGAATAGTGCCGATTACTTCCAGAATCGGTTGATGATCTGCTCGCGATCGGCGCCGACGCCAATGAACGTCACGCGGGTGTGTGCCAGATCCTCGATAAATGCCACGTAGTCCTGAGCCTCCTGCGGCAGCTCCTCAAAGCTACGGCAACCGGTGATGTCGCACTTCCAGCCGGGGAGCTCCTCGTAGATGGGCTTGGCGTGCTCAAAGCGCACCTGATGCTCAGGTACGCTGGTGTAGCGCTCGCCATCGACGTCGTAGGCAACGCACACCTTGATGGTATCGAAGGCCGAAAGCACGTCGAGCTTGGTCATGGCGATATCGGTGAGGCCGTTGACGCGCGAGGCATAGTTGGCGATAGGGCCGTCAAACCAACCGCAGCGACGGCGACGGCCGGTGGTCACGCCGTACTCATAGCCCTCCTCGGTCAGTGTGTGACCGGCCTCGGACTCATAGGAAAGCTCGGTGGGCATGGGGCCCGAACCGACGCGGGTGATATAGGCCTTCATGACGCCCAGCACACGGTCGACGTTCTTCATGCCCACACCCGAACCGGTAATGGCGCCGCCGGCGGTGCAGTTAGAAGACGTCACGTACGGATAGGTGCCGTGGTCGATGTCGAGCAACGTCGCCTGGGCGCCCTCAAACAGCAGGTCCTTGCCCTCATCGATCATGTTGTTGAGCAGCAGGCTTGTCTCGGTGATGTAGGGACGCAGGCGCTCGGCCATGGGCAGGTACTCGTCGCAAATCTGGTCCACGGTGTAGGTGGGCAGGTTGTAGATGAGCTCAAGCTCGGGATTCACGCGGGCAAGAGCGGTCTCCAGCTTGTCGCGGAACAGTGCCTCGTCCAGCATGTCCTGCATGCGCAGGCCGATGCGGGCCATCTTGTCCTGGTAGCACGGACCGATACCGCGCTTGGTGGTACCGATGTTCTTCTTGCCGAGCTTCTGCTCAAAGGCGCCATCCAGATCGATGTGGTACGGCATGATGACATGCGCGTTGCCGCTAATCTTGAGGTTCTTGGTGGTGATGCCGTCGGCCTCGAACATGTCGATCTCCTCAAGGACAACCTTGGGGTTGACGACGCAGCCGTTACCGATCACCGACACGTGGTCGGAATACATGATGCCGGAGGGCACCTGGTGCAGGCCGTACTTCTTGCCGTTGACGACGATGGTGTGGCCGGCGTTGTTGCCGCCCGAGTAGCGCACGACGGCATCGAAGTCGCCGGCGACCAGGTCGCAAATCTTACCCTTGCCCTCATCGCCCCACTGGGCACCGACTAAAACGGTTGACGGCATGTTTACTCCTTACATTCATGGACTGTCTACGCGCCACGCCGGCACGCAGAAGCACAAAACATTCCCAGTATACCCGTGCAACGGGCGCCTGTCCTACTCCTCGGCATGTGCCCCATCAAGCTCATAGAACTTGGTGGATGCCGGCAGGAACATCAGGTCGACGTCGCCGATCGGGCCCGAACGGTTCTTGGCCACGACGATACGCGTAACGCCCTCGTCGGGTCGATCGTCGCGCGAGGCTTCGGCCTCGTCGGCGGAGCGGTCCAAGAACATAACGATATCGGCGTCCTGCTCGATGGAGCCCGATTCACGAAGGTCGGAAAGCTGCGGGCGCTTGCCGGTACGGGATTCGACCTGACGCGAGAGCTGCGACAGCGCGATGAGCGGGATCTTGAGCTCCTTGGCCATGATCTTCAGACCACGCGACATCTCAGAGACCTCGACGGTACGGCTCTCGGAGCGGCGTCCCGGCGGAGGACTCACCAGCTGCAGGTAGTCCAGGATGATGATGGCCTTCTCCTTGTTGTGGAGCATGCGGCGGCTCTTGGCGCGAATCTCGGTCACTGTGGTGCCGGGCGTATCGTCAATCAGAATATCGAGCTTGGACAAGGTCTGCGTGGCCTCGTTGATGTTGGCCCACTGCTCGGGACTAATGCGGCCCATGCGGAAGTCACTGATCGAGATCATGGCGTAGGCGCAAATCAGACGCTGGGCAATTTCCTTGCCCGACATCTCCAGCGAGAAGAAGCCGACGGTATAACCGGCAGCGGCAGCGTTGAGCGCCAGATTCAGGGCGAACGACGTCTTACCCACGGCAGGGCGGGCGCCGATGATGATGAGCTGACCCTCGCGAAAACCCATGAGCATGCGGTCGAGTGACGGGAAGCCCGTGGGCACGCCCGCAGCCTGGCCACCGGCCTGGCACACTTCCTCGGCCTCGTTATAGGCCTCGACCATAAACTCGGTCAGCGTCTTGTAGCTCGACTTGACCTCGCGTGCCGTAACCTTGAGCAGCTTGCTCTCGGCCAGCTCCACGACCTCTTTGGTGTCGGTGGGGGCGTTATATGCCAGCGCGTTGATCTCGTTGGTGGCGCCGATCAGCTCACGCAGCATCGAATCACGGCGAACGATGGCGGCATGGTGCTGCCAGTTGACGAGCGACAGAGTCTGACCCATCAACTCCAAAATGTACGCTTCGCCGCCCACGGCATCGAGCTTGTTGATGCTTCGCAGGTAATCGATCAGCGAGATGGAGTCGATAGGAATGCGACTGTTGTACATATCGACCATCGCGGTATAGATGGTCTTATGAATGGGCCGGTAGAAGTCATCGGGCTGCAGCTCGACCTGGGCCTCTTCGACCACCTCGGGCGATAGCAGCATAGCGGCCAGTACATTGGCCTCTGCATCTTGGTTTTGGGGAAGACCCAACTTTGAGCCGCGGTCCTCAACCGTCAGCCCGGTCTCCCTATCGTCATATGCCATGAGCATCCTCATTCATATCGCTTGCGAGCATCCATAGTATCAGCCACGGTCCCAAAACGCGCCGCGCGCCGCCAATCATCACCGAACCAAACGGATGAACGGTCCTGTATATAGGACTTCGACGCAACGTTCACCATGACACTCACTCAGCGCAAATAACAAAAGGGCGCCCCGGTTTCCCAGAGCGCCCTTCTTAGAACAAGATTGTTGCGTTGCAGCAAATGCTACTCGGCAGCAGCCTCAGTCTCGACCTCGGCGGTCTCGGCCTCGGCGGCCTCAGCGGCCTCCTCGACCTCAGCCTCGGCAGCGAGCTCCTCGGCGGTAACGCCGACGAGAACGACAACCTCGGCCTTGATCTCGCGGTACAGCGAGATGGCAACGGTGTGGGCACCGGCAACCTTGATGGGCTTACCGAGTTCGACGCGCTTGCGGTCGATGTCCATACCGAGCTGAGCCTTGATGGCGTCAGCGATCATAGCGGCGGTAACGGAGCCAAAGAGGATGCCCTCGTCGCCGACCTTGACGTCAACGGTGACCGTCTTGCCCTCGAAGGCAGCCTTGGTCTCGTTGGCGGTAGCCAGACGGACGGCCTCGCGCTTGGCGATGTTGTTGCGACGCTCGTCAAGCTGCTTGAGGTTGCCCTTGGTGGCGGCAACAGCGAGCTTCTTGGGGAACAGGAAGTTCTCAGCGTAACCCTGAGCGACCTCTACGACGTCACCCTCGCCGCCCTTGCCCTTGATCTCATCGAGAAGAATAACCTTCATGATGCGTCTCCCTTCTTAGCCGCGGTCGCGGTTGCCACGAGAGGAAACCACGGGGACGGTGTACGGCAGGAGAGCCATCTCGCGGGCGCGCTTGATGGCGTTGGCGATGTCATGCTGATGCTGCGTGCAAGCGCCAGTGACGCGACGGGGCTTGATCTTGCCACGGTCGGTCATGTACTTACGGAGAAGCTGAGTGTCCTTATAGTCGATAAACTCAGTGTTCTCCTTGCAGAACTGGCAGTACTTACGACGCGGCTGACGTGCAGAAAAATCATTAGCCATGTCAAAATACCTTTCATTTGGCAACTTCGGCGAACCGAAGCCGCCTCTCACTCAAAAATAGGTGAACAACCCTTAGAACGGGATGTCCTCATCGTAGACGTCGACCGCAGGCGGCGTGGCCACCGGTGCGGCAGGACGTGCTGCGGGCGCGGGAGCTGCGGGGGCGTAACCGCCCTGATCGTAGCCACCCTGGCCACCACGGGAGCTCATAAACTCGATCTCATCGACGATGACCTCAAGCTTGCTCCGGCGCTGGCCGTCGCGCTCCCAAGAGCTGTAGCGCAGCTTGCCCTCGATCGCGACCTTGTTTCCCTTTGCCAGGAAACGGCTCACGGCCTCGGCGCGGGTGCCGAACATGGTGCAGTCGACAAAGTTGGGATAGTCCTCCCACTCGCCAGTCTGCGCGTTGCGGCGACGATCGTTCACGGCGACGCCAAAGGACAGAACCTGGGTTCCGCCGGCGGTGGCGCGCAGCTCGGGATCGCGGGTGAGGTTACCGGTGATGTTCACTCGATTGATGCTCATAACTCACTACTTCCTCTTGGGGCACAAGCCCAGTCCAAAACGACAGTCTTACTCCTGGTCGTCGCGACGGACGATCATGTGGCGGACCACAGCGTCGGTGATGCGCAGGACGCGATCAAGCTCGGCGATCTGGGTAGGATCTGCGTGGAAGTTGATGAGGGTGTAGTCACCATCGGTGAGGTCGTTGATCTCGTAGGCGAGCTTGCGCTTGCCCCACTCGTCAACGGAGTCGACCTTGCCAGCGCCCTCAGCGATCGTGGTATCGATACGCTTCATAACAGCGAGACGAGTCTCGGGGTCGAGCGACGGGTCAACAAAGAACAGCAGTTCATAAGCCTTCATATTGTCACCTCCTCTGGGCAAATGTGGCTTCAGGTCGTGAAGGTGCGCCTGAAGCAGGAAAAGACTTGGTAATAATATCTTTCAACCTCCTAGGCTGCAAGAATATGCAGCTACAACCTCATGACCTCCACATATGCCCATACTCGCACGGCGTTTCATGCGTATTCCAACCAAATGCTGACCAAAAGCTTGACGGATCTGTTGACAAGATACGGTGCCGTGGGGACAAGCTGAGCCAAGCCGCAGGTCAACGGGCACAAGGCTGTGGTCGCAAAATGCATACCAGTGGCCCACAGCACCACCCAAAGATTTTTAAATTCATTGCCAAGTCGCTTATGAATACCCCTTTTGAACAATTGAGTTGATCAACCGCGCTGGTCGGAAGCCGTTTTTTGGTGCTCCAAACCCCACTGCAGCGCCGAGCGTCGCCCAGCGTTTTAAAAAATGCCAACTTTTCTGTTTGCACTTTGCGATTCCTCGTGTATACTGACTTTCGCATTTAACGGAGAGTTGTCCGAGTGGCCGAAGGAGCACGATTGGAAATCGTGTAGGCGTCAAAAGCGTCTCCAGGGTTCAAATCCCTGACTCTCCGCCAGTTGATTCCAAAGCAGGCCTTCGAGCCTGCTTTGTTTTTACCCCACGCGGAGGGGTGGCAGAGTGGTTGAATGCGGCGGTCTCGAAAACCGTTTGGCCTGTATAAGGTCACGAGGGTTCGAATCCCTCCTCCTCCGCCATTAGGATGGTATAAGCCCCAGCAATGGGGCTTTTTTCTTTTTGGGCACATTTCAATAACGCGCAGGAGGAGGGATTCGAACCCGCCAGGGCGCGGAGCGTAAAGAAAACGCGCCCGCGGCGCGTTTTTAGCGCGGCGCGGTCGGCGTAAGCCGACCGAATTAATTTTGAGCGCCGCTCAAAATTTGGACATCCCTCCTATTCAGCCACGCCCCCATTGTTTTCGATTTCACCTTGAATCTCAAACATGTACGTCACCCTCCAAAAACGACATTTTTCGGCATCTTTGGAGGCTGATGTACATGTTTGGTGCCTACGCCCCCACCCAGTCCCGACCGTTTACCGAGCAATAGGGTCGCCACGCCCGCCAACCATGTACTATGTACGGGCATTGTCTAAACCCGCAACCAAAAGGACCCTATCTTGCCCGTCGTCGCCGCTATGACCGTTACCTCACACGCCACGGATGCCATGGTCGCTATTCCGTTTTGGCTCGAGATGTTCGCTGTTGTCGCTGCATCGATCTCGGGCGTGCTGGTCGCGCGCGAGCACAAGCTCGACCTGGTAGGCGCCGTCGCGCTCGCTGTGGTCTGCGGACTGGGCGGCGGTCTTTTGCGCGATATGACGCTGCAGGTGGGCAACGTCTACATCCTCAACCAGCCGATGGCGCTCCCGCTTTCCATTGCCACGGCAGCCATCATCTACATTTTCCCGGCAATCGTCGACAAACCCGAAAAACTCATTCCCCTGCTCGACATCATCTCAGTCGGCATCTACGCCGCCACCGGAGCAGACAAGGCGCTGGTCTACGGCTTTGCGCCGGCGGTGTGCATCATGATGGGCTTTTTCACCGCAGTAGGTGGCGGCATGCTGCGCGACGGCTTTATGGGCGTGGTTCCGGGCATTTTCCAACGCACTAACTTTTATGCCATCGCGGCCATCGCCGGATCGACAAGCTACGTGTGTCTCGTTATGAGCGGCATCATGAGCAATGTCGCCGCGCTGATCGTATGCGTTGTCGTGACCATGGGTCTGCGCTGGCTCTCGCTGCGCTTTGACATCAAAAGCCCCACCGAAGAGGACATCGCGCGCTTTTTGCACCGTAAAAAGTAGACAGCACGGCACTACCCTTCGAAATGCAACCGAGAGGTTCTTTTAGAGCGCCCTCGCGTTGGGTACCCTGTTAGGTATATGCCGAACACCTAACAAAAGGATCAACTATGGCTTTCAATCAAACCGCGGCGGCGCCGTCACACAAGATGCGTCGCTGCCTGCTTATGGCATTCGCGCTCATCGCGCTGGCGCTCACCGCACTTCCCACGGCGTCATTTGCCGACACGGACACGGCAGGCAACGTACTTGCAACCGACAACGACTCTAATCCGTCCGGTGTCGAGGGCGACCTGTATTGGGCCGGTCAGAGTCTCGAACTGGACGATGTCTCCATCGACCGCGATATCATCGCCGCGGGCGATACCCTCTCAATTCGCGACTGCACAGTGGGCGGCGCCGTCCGTCTGGCGGCACGCACCATCGACATTGCCAAGACCACGGTTGATGGCAGCGTGACCGTTGCTGGCCAGCATGTCGTTCTCAATTCCGACAGCACCGCTAACTGTTTCTACGCGATAGGCGAGACGGTTGCCTTGCGCGGCTCTACCAAGTCGGCAGCGCTCGCGGGCGATACGGTAACCATCGACGGCACCGTCGATGGCGATGTCGAGGTTTGGGCCGACAAGCTCATCCTGGGCAAGAACGCCCACATCACTGGCACCGTGAACGCGCACGTCTCCGAGGACCCCGAGCGCGCCGCGGGAGCCGAGGTCGGCGCACTCAAGATCGACCGCACCGAGAACGAGGATACTTCCACCGTTAACGATGTCATCGGCGGTATCGTCGCCGCGGCACTCTCGACCTGCTTTGTCGCTCTGCTGCTCGAGCTCGTCTTTCCGCGTGCGACTGCCAGCGCCGCCGGTATGCTCCACCAGCGCCCCATGCCCCTGTGGGTGAGCGGTCTTCTGGGCACGATTGCTATCGTCCCCGCCGTCCTACTGCTGATTATCTCTATCGCTGGTCTGTCGCTTGCCGGAGCCCTCATGTGCGGCGTTATCGGCATCGCGTTGGTGTCGAATGCCTTCGCGGGCTGCGCCATTGCCCGTATGGTCGGACACAACCAGAACCGCTACGCCATGGCAGCCGTCGTCGGTGTGGCCGCAGGCGCCCTCACGGGGCTTCCCCTCGTAGGCGGCTTCATCAGCGGCGTGGCCTTTGTCTTTATGCTCGGCTACATCATCCAAATCATCTGGCGCAACGCCCACCTCAAGCCGCAGCAGCCGGCTAATACGCCGGAACTCCCCACCGCTTAGCCGCCAACCACCACAAAGGGGACAGGCACCTTTGTGGTGGTGCAGACCAACTCAATCCCCTTGCACCAAAAAGGGCGCCGACCATCGCGGTCGGCGCCCTTTCTTATTGGCGGTTATAAGCCCTAGCGCTTATTTGTTGACCTGACCGGCGCGGACGGCGGCCTTCTTGCGGTCGGTGGCATTGAGCAGACGCTTGCGCAGGCGAATGTTCTTGGGGGTGATCTCGACCAGCTCGTCGTCGGCGATGTACTCCAGCGCCTCCTCCAGCGAGAAGGTGCGAGGCGGCACCAGCTGGACGGAGATATCGGAGGTCGAGGAACGCTGGTTGCCCAGGTTCTTGGTGCGGGCGATGTTGACGACCATGTCGCCAGCCTTGCTACGCTCGCCCACGATCATGCCCTCGTAGCACTCGGTGCCCGGCTC
>CAKUOD010000008.1 GCA_934668695.1 uncultured Collinsella sp.
GTGATAAAGAACGAAGGCTTGGTTTGATCCATGGGGTCTGTCCTCCAGAAAAACGTTGCATACAGGGGATGATTCTAGCGCAAGGGCTGCATATCCTCCATCTATTGCATATCGAGCACCATGGCATAGACATCGCGTTTGCGGCGCGAATACTTCTGCGACAGGCGCTTGGCAACCGCGGAGGCAGGCTCGCCCTCCTCGAGCGCGGCGCGGATGTCCTCGCGCAAGGCCTCATCGGGATCTACGGCAGTGGCGCCAACCGGCGTGATGCCGGCCTCCTCATCCTCGCTTGGCGGCGCGATGACCAGCGCAATCTCTCCCTTCACCTCGCCACGAGCGCGCAGCTCTTCGGCAAGCTGGGCGGCGGATCCACGCAAGACCTCCTCATGCAGCTTGGTAAGCTCGCGGCAGACAGCGACCTCGCGCTGGGGAAAGACCTCGGCCACGGCCTCAAGCGTCGCCACAATGCGATGTGGAGACTCGTAGAAGATGAGCGCGCCGGGCACCACGGCAAGGCGCTGCAGACGGCGCACACGATCGCCATGTTTGCGACCCAAAAAGCCCTCGAAGAAGAAATGCTCGCAGGGAATGCCGGACGACACGAGTGCCGTGACGCATGCGGAAGGCCCGGGGATGACTTCGACGGGGACATCGGCCTCGCGTGCCGCCTCAACCAACGCCTGGCCGGGGTCAGACACGCTCGGCATGCCAGCGTCCGAGGCAAAGGCAAGAGTCTCCCCCGCCAGCAAGCGGTCGACCAGACCGGCGGCGCGGCTTGCAATCACGTTCTCGTCGCAACGGACGAGCGGCTTAGAAATGCCCAGGTGCATCAGCAGCTTTGAGGTCACACGCGTGTCCTCGCAGCAGATGGCGTCGGCGGCAGCGAATGCCTTACCGACGCGCGGGGACAGGTCGCCCAAGTTGCCGATGGGCGTGCCGACCACATAGAGTTTGCCCGTGCGGGCGCCGTTTTGCGTCATATCAACCTATTCAATCATGCCGCGCTCGAGCGTGCCGAGCGCCGCGCGGGCATCCCATGCTGCGATTCGCTTCTCGGTCTTCCACGTTTGGAAGAACCAACCGGCAGCCGGCGCAAACGATGCCAGTTGATTGGCGATAAACACGCGCTCGTAGGCATTGCGGCCCTCGGGCGTAACCGACGAGTTGGCGAAGATCGCCGCACCCGACCATTCGCCCACCAGCACGGGGAACCCAGCCGAAATTGCCTCTTTGAACTCGCGCTTGTTACGCGAGATCGCCGTCGTCAGTCCACGGGGGCTCGTGATGTCGAGCGCATATTCGTCGCGGTAATGATACAGGTGAAGGTCCATGTAGACGTTCTTGTACTTGGCGCCGCGCATAAAGTGCTTCCATTCGCCGGGATGCCCCGAAGACGAGAAGACGACGATCTTATCCTCGGGCATATACGAGCGGACGAGCTCGTACGCATCGCGATAGAAGTTACGCAGGTAATGCGCCGGAATACCATCCGTCATGGTAAAGAGACTCTTGCGGACGCTCATCTGCGGCGTATCCAGCAGCTCGATACCCAACAGGCTCTCGGCCTCACCGTATCGATCTGCCAGGCGCTCGAGCACGTCGAGTGCGACATGACGGCCGTTGGTGGACGAATGCCACTCGGCGACAGCCTCCGACGTGGTGGGTGAATCGTTGGAATCGCCCTGACCACCGGGCACCGTCGCCAGATCGAGCAGCACGCGGATGTTGTACTTAGCAGCCCACTCGATCGCGCGGTCGATATAGTCGACGACCGAGATGTAGGAAGCGTCGGACTCCTGCGAACCAAAGGCATACCAGGGCACTGGCAGGCGCACGGCGTTGAGGCCAATCTGCGCCATGCGACGAAAATCGTCCTCGCTCACAAACGTCTCGTAATGGCGGCGCATGCGCTCGTTATAGGCGGCGGTACCCATGGCCTCCTGTAGCTCGGCCGCGTTGGATGCACCGGTCGCCGCGTACAGCGACGGGGTCACCCAAGGCTCGGGAATAAACCAGCCAGAGAGATTAACGCCGAGTATCCTCTCCATCACTGCCCCCTTCGGATCATGCAGGTCGAACCCGCATCGTATTGCATAGGATAAGTATCGTTTTGAGTATACCCGCGTGTGCGGACAGGCGACCGAACGGTCTGTAAAGTGACGCGAAAGTGGGAGGAATGTCTGGGAGCAGACGGGCTCGGAATGGTGCGACAAGGTGCGTACGCGCGCCGGAGGCAGGCACCGGAAAGCGTGTCCCGTTCTATCGCTCAATAATGGGGCGCATTTTCCGTTAGCAGGCCCAACCGGAAAGCGCGACCCGCAATTTCGCGTCATTCCGGGTCGCGCTTTCCCAGACAGGCCCGAAGCGGAAAGTGTGTCCCGTTCTGAGCCCTTATTCTGGGACGCAGTTTCCGCAGAACCCTGCATAAAAGAAAAGGACCCCTTTGCAGAGGTCCTAGTCAATTCAAGGTGGCGGGGAAGGGAATCGCGCCCGCGCTCCGCGCGTGCGGACCGCTGCGGCGCTTCCGCGCCTTGCGAGCTCCGCTGGCAAACGCTCACGCGTTTACTCAGCTCCGCGCCCTCACGGGGTTCGATTCCGCGCAAGGGCCACGTAAAAGAAAAGGACCCCTTTGCAGAGGTCCTAGTCAATTCAAGGTGGCGGGGAAGGGAATCGAACCCCTGACACGAGGATTTTCAGTCCTCTGCTCTACCAACTGAGCTACCCAGCCATTTGAGGTGTGCCTTGTTTCAAGGCTTGATTAGTATAACCAAGGACGCGTTCCGGTCAACCGAGAATTTCAAAAAAGTTTTTGAGCACAGCCTCGGTTCTTTAAATCGGCACGTCAGAGGCATCAGCCGGCAGCAAGAAGTTTTTCGCTCAGAGCCGCACGGGCAAACTCACTTGGCGTCATCCCCTCGGCAGCCGCCCGTCGACGAATGGCCTCCTTCATTCCCAGAGGAATCTTGACCGACAGCGTTGCCGTCCCCTCACCTGAGAGTGGGGGCCGTCCATGCACGATCCCACCAACGGTGTGTTCGCCATCCGGAAACTCTCCGCGCTCGTACGACTCGCACCACGCGTCAATCATTTCATCCGTTACAACCTGACCATTAGCGGCCGTATACGTCTTGCCCATCATCGGCCCCTTCCGTCAGGTGCTTTTTAGCGTTGAGATGGATCTCAACATCCATGCATCTTCTCCTCCATCTTACCCAATTTCGTATGACGAAAGTCCGCTGTCGTCAATTCTTAAGCCGGTACGCGTTGGAGAGCAGGGGTCGAAACAATGATTGAAGGACGCTCTAGTGCGGCCCAGGCGCCGGGGCAGGAGCACATACGCCAGGGACATACGTTTTCGTAGCGCGCGAGGATATTGCCGTCGCGATCGATGAAGGCGATGTCGATGGGATAGGCCATAAAACACGTATGGACCGAAGAGCAGCGTGGAAACGCCATGACGAGCGGCAAGCCGTTGGCGGCAACCGGACGCCGTCCCAGCATGCCGCGCAGGCGTGCGGCAAACGACTCCGCCACCACAAACTCTGCCGGCGTCCAGACCAACCTGTTGAGCGCCCGCGTGTAGGCGATGTAGGACGAAACCGCAGTCACATAACCACCCCCGGACGCCATGGGTCGATCGTTACCACGCGCTCGTGCGACAACTGTGCCGGCGCACCCAAAGAAAGACCGGCAATGCTCAGCGAGCTCGGCCATGGCTCGTAGTGCATGGTGCAGGTATAGGTCCTAAACGTTCCGGATAGGGAGAGCAGGCCACCATCCGATGTCGCCGCGCCTTGTTCACTCGACACTTCGATCTGCAAGTCATAGCCTTCCATGGCATTCAGAATTTGAGTCTGGACCGTCGCCGAGGCATCGACAGAGCTTTCGTCGCCCTCCCCCTCCGACGCCACGGCGTGCGCCAACACGATGTCGGGCACCACGCGGTCGAAGCGCGCGACAGCGCTGGCAAAGATCATGACGTTGTACACGATGAGTGCCAGCACCAGCAAAACGGGCGTAACCACTGCCATCTCCACCGTCGCTTGGGCGTGCTCCTCGCGCAGACGCATGCGGATACTCATTACGACCCACCGCCCAGAGCGCCAACCAGCGTGGCGACATCGACGGTGAGCGGGATGGAGCCGCCGCCGGGCAGAGGAATCTCCGCAAGCGTGAATACCGTACCGCTGATGGTGCGTTCGACTTGATATTCCAACGCCTCGCAAAGCGCCTTGGGATCGGTCACGCCCAACGGAATACTTCGCAGCTTGTCTTGCGCCTGAGAGAGACCGGCAATGTCAGACCCCGGACTCTTAATGACGTTGGCGGAATCGGTCAGCACCGGCTTTCGCAGGCGCAAGTCGCACGGTTCCAAACCCAGCGCCGCCACGGACGCCGAAACGGTATCGCCGAGCCACGATGCAATGGAGCCCAACGCACCGTTGCCCCCTCCTAGGCCCTTAATCATCTCGTCCATAAGTTCGTCGGCCGAACCTTGGATGTCTCCGTATCCCACAAGCAGCCGTCCCCAAACATCCATGACGCCATCGAGTACGCCGGCAACGCCACCCGAGCGTTCCTTCAATGTCGAGAAAAATCGCGAAAGCACGTTGTTTTGCGCCGTCGCCTCATCGGGCGCCAGCACCGCGGCAGAGATGGCACCGCGACTGCCAAGCTCAACCGCCGTGTTAAACGAAGAGTTAAGTTGATCGGGGCTGGTAATATCACCCGAAACTGCAAAGGCGACTACGCCGTTGCGGCCAGGTGGGGCGATACGCGGACGCTCACCGGAAAGTTCTTTGATGGCGGTATCGAACGCATTGCCCGCACGGTCGGCCTCATCCTCGGTCTGACGCATGAGCTCAAGCTCTTTGTTCCGACATTTGACGTATTCCTCCAAGGCCTTTTTGAACTCGTCGAAGTGATATTCGAAGCCGTTTTCGATAGAGGTTGAGGGCGCCGCAACAGCACCAAGCGACGAGACGCCAAAATGGCATTTGCTGCATTTATCCTGTCCGTCGTAATCGGCAACCGAAGCAAATCCGCTCGGCGTCCCTTTCTTATAGTTAGGGCAGGTCGTCCCGTAATGCAGATACGCCTTGTCATCGTTCACGCTCGTCGGCCACACCGCATCGGTATAGAGTTCCGTCGCCCGAACCTCATCAGAGTTGCGCGGCAGCAGCGGAATATAGGAGGAAACCCTGTCTCCGTTCTCGGTTATATGTGCCCGATCGACCTCCGCGCTCGCATAGGTATAAAACGCCTTACGCGCCGCAGACTCTGCCTTCATCTCGACACTCGAGCCGTGGGGCTTCTCATTTGTCAGACGCCAATGGTAGTAGTCCTTCGCGCGATCAAGGGCAACTTGGGGCTCCCACGTAACGCTCGATGAGTAATGCGGATTTTGAACACCGGAGAGATCCGTTAGGCTTTTCGCACGCTCCCACATGCAAGAACAGCTGCCGACCGAGCCCTTGTCAGACCCACCACAATCCGCCAGCCAAGCACGCTCTTTAGCCTTCGCCGTGTCCTCAGAAGCCTTCCGCAGCTCCTCGGCCGCACACTCTAAATCATCTGATGTGTCTTTAATGGTATCGGTCGAGATCTCTGATCCTTTGAGCGCAGCGAAGTCAGACTCGGATGTCCTGGGCACGGCAAGCGCCGTACCGGTATAGGTCACGCTATCGGTATCCTGCGCCGACACCGCCTGCGTGGCACGCGCGGCGATCAGATACGGCAGAGCCGTCTCGATTTTCTGTAAGCCTTCCGATGCGCTTTTGGCAAACTTGTTGCGCGTTTTAATGATCTCAATCCCGGTGTCGACCATATTGCCGGCAACCGGCTCGGCACCCGGGATGAGGATGGCGACCAGGCCCGTCCCGATCGTGGCAAACCCCGCCAGCCCCAGACTCAAGATGCTCGCATCAACCACCGTGGCAGCCGTGTGATAGGACAACACTACGTTGGCACCCGCCAGCGCGCCGCTATCAGCCGCCACCTGGGTATCCCCGGCACGCGACATGCTCCATATCGCCGCGGTCGACGAAAACAACAATGTGAGCACCACTAGGATGACCACGGCAGAAGAAAGCGTGGTATAGGCGCCGTCTTCGATAAACAGATCGACACCGGCTCGACCCATAAAGCCGCCTCGCTTGCGATGGCAGCTCGGACGGTGCGTCAAAACGCGTCTAGACCAGAAACACTTAATCCCATGCAGCAATCCACGAATCATAATCTCCCTCCAGCCATTCGGGACGCGATTGATACGAGACATCGACCTTGAGCTCAACGTAGCCGCCCTCGGCGGTACCACCCATAGCCTGCGCAAACGCACCGATCACAGGCAACGGCTTGACCTCGCCGGAAACGGACACGGACGAGACGCCACCCGCACCGGCCCGGCCAAGCTCGATATCCCACGACAACGGCCCGCCGGCATGAAAGATCGAAACGTTGGGCACTGCGGCAAGTCGGCGGCGGGTGAACTCCTTAAGATCGTCGTCCTCCGCCGTCGTTGTGGTCATGAGCCGCGCGGTCTCGGCGGCGGCAGACTCCATGACCGCGCGCGTATAGAGCAGGCACACCGGTTGCAGCGCGAGAAGGATGAGTGTCAGAAACGTCGGCAGCAAAAAAGCGACCTCGACCGTAGACTGCGCCCGGTCCTCGCGCGCGGCATCAATACAACGCGATGTCCTTAGCGGCCGCAGCGGCGTCGATAACCGACGTCGAGGCAACGCCATGGGATGCCGCCCGCTCAACCAGCGCCGCCAAGCGCCCATCGGTGCCGGCACGCCAAAGTCCCGCGATCGCCAGCACGATCGATAACAGCGCCACTGTGACAATGGCGTATTCGACCGTCGCCTGGGCAGATTCCTCACGCAGGACATCATGCATTTCACGATCCCTCCTTTGAGTCCGTTGCCTGCGGGCTCAGGCGCACGGCGCGCAGACGACACGAAGCATCGCCAGCATCCGCGGCAATTGTCACCATATCGACCCAGCCGCGTCCGTCGCGCACGATGGCGCCCCACACGTTTCCCTTGATGTCGAGATAGCCGCTCAGAGCAAGTTGCGCCGTGGGTACCTCGCGATAGGCACGCAGCATATCCGCCGCCGCTTCGGTCATCGGTCGGTCCTCGGACCATGCAAGCCGGACCGCAATCGCGTTGCTCTCAGGCGAATCCGTCGCAGTGCCAGACCGCTTGTCGAGCGTCCGCAGAAAGGTTTGCGCCGTGACAGCGACATCCGAATCGTCCGCATCTCGCATCTCATCTTTTTGAGACGCCACCGCCGAATCTGAGCCCAAATCGGAGGCGGTCCCAGGACGCTGCTGCCGCGCGGCGTTAAGCCCCCAAAGCACCGCCGCTATCGCCACGGTCAGGCAAGCAAACACCAGCAGCACCCCGATGGGGCGCTCGCCCTCTACAGGCTGTTGATGCCCTCGCTGATAGCGTTCCATAGATCTTGGACCTTGCCCTTAAATGCGACGATGGCGATAATCGCGATCACCACGAGCACGCCGACCAAGATGGCATACTCGGTGGTACCCTGTGCACTCTCCTCCTGCAATAGTTCCTTGGCGCGCTGACGAACATGTGCCGCCCGGCAAAACGCCCAGCCCTGGACCTTGCCAGCAGCGTCAGTCATCGTGTTCATGTATTCCTCCCTACATCATCCCGCCTGCTCCCAGCAGCGGGCCCAATATGGACAGAAGCAACGCCGGCAAGATGAGCGTGCCGGTGGGAATCAGCAGCTTGACGGGCGCACGCTCGATCTCGCGCTCGACCGCGGCGCGATGAGCCGCACGGATCTCGCGACTTTGAGCGGCCAGCGTCTCGGCAAGTGGGGCACCCAGGGCGAGCGCCTGCCCCACCGTGATGGCAAAGGTCTCGAGCGCTCGCACGTCCAGGTCGCGCGCGGCGGCCAACAACTCGTCCTCACGCGTGTCCACGCCCACCTGCCACGCCATGCAGGCGCGCTCAAGGCGAAGAGCCAGCACTGACCGGCGGTTGGCGCAGAAAATCTCAAGCGCCGCATCAAACGAAAGACCGGCCGAAAGACCCAAGCGCACAACATCGATCATCTCGGACACTTCGCCGAGCGACACTCGCGCCGGGCCGCCCGCTCCAACCGCGCCCTTCACTCGCGCGGTCAGAGCATCGACCACCGAGCGACCCGCGGCAGCGACCAGCACCGCCTCGCGCTTGCAGGCCCCTGCGATCTTGCGTGCATCCGCCCGATCCAAACCCGTCGCGACAAATACGCTCAGGGCGCACAGGCAAGCCGCAACTGCAACCGGGGCGCTCATAGCTCCACCCGCATAATGCGCCGGATAACCACCAGGGCAACGGCGTTGAGGGCAAGACCCAGCACCACAGCGCCCGCGCCGGCAGGCGTCGCAAGACCGCGACGAAAATCTGCCGAAAGCAGCGCCAACACCGCGCACATGCCCGCCGGCATCGCCGCGACCATATGCGCAGACATGCGAGCCTGCGACGTCTTAACATCCAGGCGGCGCTTGAGCTCAATGCGCTCCCCCACCATGCTCGACGCCTCGGACAGTAAGTCGGCAAGCGGAGCGCCGGTGCGCTGAGACACCTTAAGCGCCAAGGTCACAAGCGAAAGACCGGGAGCGTCGATACGCACGAGCAAGTCATCGAGCGCGTCGGTCGCCGAGATGCCGCAATCGATCGCCGCCGCCACCCGCAAAAACTCGGTATGCACTGGCTCTTGCGCATGAGCGCCCACAAAGCGCATGCCCTGGGCCAGCGAATGTCCCGAGGCAAGCGACATGGAAAGTGCGGTAAACGCCTCGGGCATTGCCTCTTCTGCATCGTGTTGCTCGCGCCGGCTCTCAAAGCCATCCCGAGCGGCGCCAACGGCAAACGGAGCAACAAATCCCAAGGCAAATCCGAGGGGCGATAACGACACCATCGTTAGTAAAACGCAGCAGACACCGCTCGATAGCAGCAGAAACGCCAAACGTCCCGAAGCATCTTCGATCACGAGGCCAAGGCGATGCGCCGGAGCCAGCGATGCCCACGAACGGGCGATCTTTTTCAGCAGATCGTTTTCCACCAGCTCACGCGGCAGCTTCTCTGCCACCGTCTCGAGCGCCTGACGTGCCAGCTCCGCCGGCGGTACCTGCGGCACACGAGGTTCCGCCCCGCACGCCGTCGCGACAGAAAGCCCTGCCAAGCCCCCTACGACGAGGGGCACAGTGATCTCCATTCGTCCACCTCCTCTTGTGTGAGCGTCCCCGACCGCAGGCCTTCTGCGATAAACGGCGGCTCGCGGTCAAGCGTCCAGGTGCGCTCGGCGGCATCGAACGTCACATAGCGCTCGAGCTCTACGCCACCCGATGCGGCGCGTCGCACCCCCGAATACGAGGAGACGAAACGCCTGCCATCGGCGTGGCGCTCGGACATCACGATGCCGTCGAGCGCCATGGCAATCTGCTCCTCGATGAGCTCGCTCGGCAGATCGATGCCATAACGTGCAAGCAACGTCAGACGCACCACGGTCTCCTGTTCTGAACCCGCATGAAGCGTGGTGAGCGACCCGTCGTGGCCCGTGTTCATGGCCTGCAACATGTCGCAGCACTCGGCACCGCGCACCTCGCCCACCACGATGCGGTCGGGGCGCATGCGCAGGGCATTAGTCACCAGGTCGCGGATCGTCACCGCGCCCTCACCCTCAATTGAAGCCTCGCGCGCCTCTAGGCGCACCACGTGCGGATGATGCGCAAACTTGAGCTCGGCAGAGTCCTCGATCGTCACGATGCGCTCGCCGATGGAAATCTCACATGACAGCGCGTTGAGCAGGGTGGTCTTACCAGATCCCGTGCATCCCGCAACCGCCAGGTCCTGTCGCAGCGACACCGCACACGACAGCAGCTGCGCATACCAAAGCGGCAGCGATCCCAACCCCACGAGCTCGTCCAGCGAGCAGATACGGTCCGAGAACTTTCGGATGGTGAGAATCGGTCCGTCAATCGCCACAGGCGGAATCACCGCGTTGACGCGATAGCCCGTTTTGAGGCGGGCGTTGACGATGGGGCTGCGCTCGTCGATACGGCGGCCAAGTGGCGAGATAATGCGGTCGATAAGCACACGGATCTGCTCATCATCCTCAAACGCATGCTCGATGGGGTACAAGACGCCGCCGCGTTCAAAGAAAGCCGAGCGGCAGCCGTTGATCATGATCTCGGTAACGGTGTCGTCCTCGATGAGCGGCTGCAACGGCCCCAAGCCCACCACGTCATCCAAAATCTCGTCGATGATGGTCTCGCGCTCGGGCGTCGCGAGATCGGTCGGCTCCTCAACATTGAGCGCCGCCTCCACCGCAGGACGCAATTCCGAGCGGGCAAGTGCCGGGTCGATATAGGCGCTGATACGCGCCACTTCGTCGTAACCCATGCGGTCCATCACGGCGCGCTTGGTGCGTCGTTTCACGGCGCGGCGACGCCCCGCATCTACAGGCGCTGCCGCCGCCGCAGCGCCGGCAGCCTTAATCCTCGTTTGCAGGCTCATCGCTGATCACCCTCGCGCGACCAGGGAAGGCGGATACGCGGGCGTTCGGCGCGCGTTGCACGGTCGGCGACCATATCGCTCCAAGGGCCAACGGCGCACCCCAGTTCCACGAGCATCTCGCGCGTGGCCTCGCGCACGCTAGTCGCAAAAGCGCTGGTCTGCCCCACTGCCTCGTCAGCGCGCCCAAACGCCATGAGCGCGGCGAGATCCTGCCCGCCATCGGCGATACGAATCTTGGAGCTCAACGCACAGGCAATCTCAAAGCGCATGGCGACGTCCTCGTCTGCCCCGCGCGCACCGAACCGGTTGAACACGGCGCTCATGCGCGTGCGCGGCACACCTACTCGACCTGCCAGTTCAATGACGCGCGATGCCGATGCCGCGGACGACACCGCCGCATCGCCAACGACCAGGCAACGGTCGCTCGCCGCCACCGCAGCCGCCACGGCGTCGCCCCAAAAGACCGAGGTATCGATAAAGACCACGTCGGATTCGCGACGCAGAACATCAAGCAGTAGCTCCACCGGACGTGCCATGAGCTCGGCTTGCTCGGGCGCCGCGACGGGACCCCAGAGCGTAACGCCCGGTGCCACGCGCATCGATGTGGCTACGATATCCGGCTCGGTGAGCGCGCCCGCCGCCGACGGCTCGATAAGTGCCGCCATATCGCGCGGAGCATCGACGCCTAACAAGTCGTAAAGGTTTCCAAACATCAGGTCCAGGTCGAGCACGGCGGCACGCAAGCCCAACAGCGACGATGTGTGTGCCATGGTGGCAACGATCGTCGACTTGCCGCAACCGCCCGAACCCGAAATGGCGCAGATGACCGGAGCTCGATGCGGCGAAGCGGCAGCGTCTGCCGGCGGCATCGGAGGCGGCGGGGCGGGCGTCGATGACAGCGTCCCCGTCTCCCCCGCTGCAACCACACGCTGCGTCCAAGCCGGCATGGCAGCTTGTTCGGCCTGCGAGGCAGGCTCGTTCTGTGCAATCTGCTCATGCTGCATCAGCGACAACTCGCCGCACCCGGCAAAGCCCTCAACTTCATCGAGTTCATCTACCAGATTCACGCCGTGCACGTATCCCATATCTACAGCCGGGGAATCGCCAGCATGCTGCGCCGGCCCTCCAGCGTCATCGTATACAAGAGGGTTCCGGGGGCGCCGACCATGCTCGGCTTCCGCTTTTCCATAATCATCAACACGCGGGCCTCTTGTAGCGCGAGGCGCCCCGGGTTCCCTATCAACAAAGCATCGGGCTCAATCGTCATGCGCCGATCGGAATCAACCGCTCCCTCGCCCGCGCGCCCGTTGCCGCATATACTGTGTGCAGCGATGACCTCGGTCGCCCCCGCGCGAAACAGCCCCTCGATATCCGACGGATCGAGCGCTTCTATCAACACGACCACGCGACTCACGCGGCCTTCGGCCGTCAGGCGCGCAACAGTCTTGCGCACATCTTCGGTATCAAACAGAGACGCCGCGATGATGGCAACCCCGCGGCGTGACGGAAACGCCCGCGCCATGGAAACCAGCCCGTCCAGGTCACCCACGCGAAGCACCTGTGCACCCACATCACGGCCCTCGACTTCCCGCTGCAACAGTCCGTAATCGCCGCACGCGCAGCACGCAAGCCAGATCGCCTTCATCACTCGTCGCCTCCGCTCTTTTTGCCGCGCGCCGTGGCGGGAATCGTCAAGCTGACCGTTCCCTTGCCCGAGGCTCCCAGCAGTTCCTTGACGTCTTCGGGGTCAGCCGCCAGCGTCACCCATTCGATCTTGCCCTCGCGCGTGGCACCGGAATCCTCACTGGTATCGATCACGTACGCGCCGCACAGCCGATCGGTTACGCCGTCTTTTTGCACATACACATCCACGTAGCTGCCCACGCCCGTAGCGCCGCCGACCGAGTGCTCGGCATCGACCGCCACCGAAACGGCAACCTTGCCTTTGGGCACCTCGAGTTTGTGGCTCTCGGCCTTGGTGTAGACATTGCAGATCACGGCGTTTTTGGGAATACGCGAAGTCGTCACGTCGCCGCGCACCTGGCGCAGCTCGGTCGCCGCGTCACGCGGCAGCAGACTCGTCAGCCATTCCTGGGTTATGACATTGGTCTCATCGAGGGTCTCGCCCACATCGATATCGCGCGCCGCGACGCAAACCTCGACGCGATCGCCACCGTACTTGGCCAAGGTCTCAGCCTGGACCTGTTCGGCTTGCGAGCGGATCGACGAGCCGTAAACCATGCAGAGCAGAGCAGCGAGCACGCCCGCGACCAGACTGACGGCGATGCGCTTGCTCTTGTTCACGGCCGCTCCTCTCATGGCAGTGCCGGGCGAATGCCCGTACCACCATTGTCTGGGCGGTCAGAGCGCAAAGCGGCGCAATCGCGATCTTGGTTTTCGATGTCAAACCAATCGCTGACCAAAAGCTGACCAGCCCGTCAAGCTTGTGGCAAGGTTTTGGTCGGCACGTCAGCAAACTGCATGTTTCGAGGCTTTTCCGCAGCAAAAAAGCCGTCTCCCGAACAGTTGGGAGACGGCTGTCATAGGAAAAATCAATTACAGATGGACATCGGGATCGAGCATTTGAGCGCTCACGCGCATGGATGACGCCAGGTTTTGGAACGTTTCCAGACGCAGGCTGTCAATCTGCCCGGCGTCTTCGGCCTCGCGAACGGCGCAACCCGGCTCATGGGTATGCGTGCAATCGCCAAACCGGCACGCGCGCGATGCCTCGACAATCTCGGGGAAGGCGCGGGCCAGTCCCCGCTCGTGACCCACGAGCGGTAGGCTGCGCAGGCCCGGGGCATCGGCGATCACGCCGGCGTCGCCCGGCAGCGTCACCATCACGCGCGCGACGGTAGTGTGACGGCCCTGGTCGTCGCGTTCGCGCACACCGCCGGTCGCCAACGTATCGTGGCCCAGCAGTGCATTGAGCAGCGTCGACTTGCCGGCACCCGACTCGCCCAGAATCATGGCGCAGCTCCCGGCGGGCACGCAGGCACGGACCTCGTCCAGGCCGCGGCCCTCGGCAGAGGACGTCACGATCACGCGCACGTCCGGACCCACCAGGCGGCGCACGCGGTCCAGATCGCGCTCGAGCTCCTCGGCATCGCAGCGGTCAGCTTTGGTGAGTACCACCACCGGTTCGGCATCGCAGTCGAGCGCCAACACCAGCGAGCGCGCCACGCGGTCGAGCAGCACCTCGCCGGCACCGAGCGCCTGCACGATTAGCACGCTATCCACGTTGGAGCAGAGCACCTGGCGCTCTCCGCGGGCACGGCCGCGCCAACGCTCAAAGCTCGTACGGCGCGGCAGCACGCACTCAATCACGCCCATATCGTGCCCGGGAGCGCGGCGCACCGCCACACGATCGCCCACGGCAGGCAGCAGGACCTCGTCCTCGCCGCGTGACTTGGCAAACCCCACGGCATGCTCGGCGCGGAAGGTATCGTCGGCAGTCGCCACCAGCGGAAACCCACGATCCAAGCGCACCACGGCGCCAAGCTGCATCTGCTCGGGCTCCTCGGCATGTGCGCAGAAATCATCAAAGGCAGCCTGCTGAGCTTCATCGACCGGCAGGTCATCAAACGCCGGAACATCCTGCAGCGCGTCGAGTCCCGGCACGCTTGCCAGCAGCTCCTCAGCAGATGCAGGGGCTTCAGTCGCGAGTTTCCGACGACGATCGCGCTTAGCCCGCGCCCCCGTCGTCTTTTTCTTCGCTTTAGCCTTAGCCTTGCCCACAAGCGCCTCCCAGCACAAAACCACACAACTGAGCAGGTATTTTACCCACAAAAAAGAGCCGGTCGAGCAAACGCTCGACCGGCTCACACACTTTCCCTCAGCCCTTTTCATCCGCACGAGAGAAAAGCCAGCAAAGTCACCGCAGGGCCCGCCCGCCGAGAGGGGTTTCCTAAGGGCACATCCCGCAGCCGCAACGCGGCGAGGACGTGCCCGTGGAAACCCCTCTCGGCGGGCAGGCCCGGGCAGGTTAACTTACTCTTTCTCGACCGCGCGCATGATCGCCTTGTAGATCTCCATCAGCGGGATGATCAGGAAGGCCAGGCCCAGCGCGGCGATAACGCCCTTAAGCTCAAGCGTCACGGGACCAAAGAACATCTCGGCAAGCGTCGGCTGCACGGTCACGATCACCGTCAGCACCAGCGCCAGCGCGGCCGAAGCCCACAGCCAT
This sequence comes from uncultured Collinsella sp., assembly GCA_934668695.1. Next base: position 14,725 of record CAKUOD010000008.1, read on the forward strand.
TTGTTCTGCTTCTTCATGGTGAACAGCGACGCGCGGCGGCTGCGCATGTTGAAGCAGTGGAAGATCTCGACCATGTTGAGCGTGATGAAGGCCATCATCACGCCTTCCTCGTCGGCGTTGCCGGCGATCATATCGGAGATGTGGATGTAGCCCATGTCAAAGTACACGCCCACAAAGAAGCTCGCCAGCACCAGCACGGTGATAATCAGGCCCTGGACCACACAGTCCAGACCCATATGTCCGGCAAAGACGCCGTCCTTGGCGTTGCGCGGCTTGCGCTTCATGATGTCGCCTTCGGCGTCCTCCATCCCTAACGCGAGCGCGGGGAAGCAGTCGGTGACCAGGTTCACCCACAGCAGCTGCACCGGCTGGAAGATGGTAAAGCCGATGAGCGTGGCGATAAACACCGAGAACACCTCAGCAAGGTTGGCCGAAAGCAGGAACTGGATGACCTTGCGGATGTTGTCGTAGATGCGACGGCCCTCTTCGCAGGCACCGATGATGGTGGCGAAGTTGTCGTCGGCGAGCACCATGTCGGCGACGTTCTTGGTGACATCGGTACCGGTGATGCCCATGCCCACGCCGATGTCGGCGCGCTTGATGGACGGAGCGTCGTTGACGCCGTCGCCCGTCATGGCCACGATTTGGTCGCGCGACTTCCAAGCCTCGACGATGCGGGTCTTGTGCTCGGGCTGGACGCGGGCGTACACGCCGTAATCCTCGATGTGCGCGTCGAGCTCCTCGTCGCTCATGCGATCGAGGTCGGCACCGGTGATGGCTTGGCTGCGATCGGCGACGATGCCCAGCTGCTTGGCGATGGCCACGGCGGTGTCGATGTGGTCGCCCGTGATCATGACGGTGCGGATGCCGGCGTCGTGCGCCTCGCGGATGGCGTCGGCCACCTCGGGGCGGACCGGGTCAATCATGCCGGACAGGCCGCAGAAGACCAGGTCGTGCTCGAGCGCGGCGGGGCTGCAGTCGGCCGGGACCTCGGTGTAGGTGCGGCTTGCCAGCGCCAGCACGCGCAGGGCCTCGTCGGCCATGGCCTTGTTGGCGGCCACGAGCTCGGCACGGCGCTCCTCAGTCAGTGGAACGACCTTGTCGCCGTCGTAGATATGGGTGCACAGGCCGATCACCACATCGGGCGCGCCCTTGGTGTACTGCTCATACTCGCCGTCCAGGGTCTCAACGACCACGGACATCATCTTGCGGCCCGAGTCAAACGGGGCCTCGCCCACGCGCGGATGCTCGGCGGTCAGACCGGTGAGCCCCGCCTTGCCGGCGTCGTTGACGAGCGCGCACTCGGTCGGCTCGCCCACGGCCTCGCCCAGCTCCTCATCCCACTGGGCGTCGGAGCACAGAGCCATACCGGCCAGGAACTTCTCCTCAGGCGCGGCGAGCTCGTGCTTGACGACGGTCATCTTGTTTTGGGTAAGGGTGCCGGTCTTGTCGGAGCAGATGGTCTGCGTGCAGCCAAGGGTCTCGACGGCGGAGAGCTTGCGGATAATCGCCTGGCGCTTGGCCATCTTGGTCACGCCAAGCGACAGCACGATGGTCACGACGGCGACCAGACCCTCGGGGATGGCAGCGACGGCGAGCGAGACAGCGACCATAAAGGTGTCGAGCAAGGCAGTCGGGTCGGTAAGGACGTTGCCCACGCCGTGGCGGAGGATGTCAACGCCAAAGATCACGACGCAGATGACAATCACCATGATGGTGAGGATGCGGCTGAGCTCGGCAAGCTTCACCTGCAGAGGCGTGAGCTCTTCCTTGGCCTCGGCCAGAGCGCCGGCAATCTTACCCATCTCGGTGTTCATGCCGGTGCCGACCACGACGGCGCGACCGCGGCCGTACACCACGGTAGAGCCCATGTAGCACATGTTCTTGCGGTCGCCGAGCGGCACGTCGTCGGTGCCTGCGGCGAGCTCAATCACGTTGGCGTGCTTCTCTACGGGCACGGACTCGCCGGTCAGGGCGGCTTCCTCGATCTTCATCGTGGCGCTCTCGAGCACGCGGCAGTCTGCCGGGACGGAGTCGCCCGCCTCGAGCATGATCACGTCGCCGGGCACGAGCTCGGCACTCGGCAGGTGTACGAGCCTGCCGTCGCGCAAAACCTTGGACTGCGCCGCGCTCATCTCCTGCAGGGCCTCGAGGGCCTCCTCGCTCTTGGCCTCCTGGACCACGCCCAGCACCGAGTTGACGATAACGACGAACATGATGATGGCGACATCGGCAAAGTCGGGCTCGCCCTTGACCATGCCTGTAAGCGCGCTGATGACGGCAGCCACGATCAGCATGATGACCATGGGGTCGGCCATCTGCTCAAAGAAGCGCTTCCACACCGGCGTCTTCTCGGCTTCCTCAAGCTTGTTAGGGCCTGTCTTGGCAAGGCGCGACGACGCCTCGTCGTTGCTCAGGCCGAGGTTCTCATCGACACCCTGGTCGCTGAGCACCTCCGCCGCGGCGGACAGGTATTCCTTTTGCATATAGAGTCCCCTCCTGGGATTCGGGCCACTCAGCAGATTGATGCCCGATCATAATTCCCAGGAGAAGGGCAAGGGCTCATCAAGGCTGCCGTGCTGAGCGGCAGTTGATAGTGGAGCTATGGTACCCCAAGGCGGTGCTTTTAGCCAAAACATTCCAATTGGAAACACGGTCCGGGTACAACGATGCAGACGGTGTGATGCTCAAAGTTGGTAAAACGTTTTTTCTACGGCTCATCGCCTAACTGAAATATCTCCCAGATAGCAGCGGTAAGACCGCTTGGTAAAACTTTTTCGTTTAGCCTTTTTGGAGTAAAAAATGAACTTATCAATCGGCGTACGGTCGATTTTTAGGGGTATTCGGTCGGCAATTCGTTATAATCTTCTCGGTTTTATTTCTTATGGTTTATCTATCAGCGCAAGACGATGTCAGATGGAGGTCTGAATGTACAAGCGCACCAAGATTGTATGCACCATGGGTCCCGCCTGCGATAGCGACGAGACCATCCGCGAGATGATCAAGGCGGGCATGAACGTCGCCCGTTTTAACTTCTCGCACGGCTCCTACGACGAGCACCACGGTCGCATCGAGCGCGTCCGTCGTATTTCCAAGGAGCTCGGTCTGCCCGTCGGCATCCTGCTCGACACCAAGGGCCCCGAGGTCCGCACCGGCCTTCTGGTCGATGGCAAGAAGGTTGCCGTCAAGACCGGCGATAAGATCGTCGTCACTGCTCAGCCCACGTCCGAGGATTTCCACGGCACCGCTGAGCACATCTCCCTCGACTACCTGGCTCTGCCCTCCGAGGTCGAGAAGGGCTCCCTTATCCTGATCGATGACGGTCTGGTTGCCCTCGAGGTCGAGTCCGTCAGCGGCCAGGACATGACCTGCGTCGTTAAGAACGACGGCCTGATCGGCGAGCGCAAGGGCGTCAACATGCCCAACGTCAACATCTCGCTGCCCGCCATCACCGAGCGCGATCGTCAGGACATCCTCTTTGGCCTGACCGAGAACATCGACTACATCGCCGCTTCCTTCATCCGTGACGGCGAGTCCGTCCGCGGCATCCGCGAGCTTTGCCGCGAGAACGGTGGCGAGCACGTGACGATCTTCCCGAAGATCGAGTGCGCCCTGGGCGTCGAGAACTTTGACGAGATCCTCGAGGCTTCCGACGGCATCATGGTCGCCCGTGGCGACCTGGGCATCGAGATCAAGCCCGAGCTCGTTCCCCACATCCAGAAGGAGATCATCGCCAAGTGCAACGCGGCCTACAAGCCCGTCATCACCGCTACGCAGATGCTCGACTCCATGCAGCAGAACCCGCGCCCGACGCGCGCCGAGGTTGCCGACGTTGCTAACGCCATCTACGACGGCACCGACGCCGTTATGCTCTCTGGCGAGTCCGCTGCCGGTAAGTACCCGGTCGAGGCCGTCAAGATGCAGGCCAGCATTGCTCTCGAGACCGAGAAGTACCTCCCGGCTCACGCTCCGCTCGAGGTTCCGGCCGATGCTCACGGCACCCGCGTCGTCAACAACGTTGTGGGTATGTCCGCTGTGAACATGGCTACCACCGTTGGCGCCAAGTGCATCACCGTGCCGACGACCACTGGTCGTACCGCTCGCCTGATCTCGCACTTCCGTCCCAACATGCCGATCTGCGCGTTCTCCCGCCACGAGTGGGCCGTCCAGCAGATGATCATGTACTGGGGCGTTATCCCGCATCAGGCCGAGATTACCCAGGGCACCGTCAACGGCACGATTGTCAAGGCGATCGAGACCGCAAAGGAGCTCGGCTACGTCGAGGCCGGCGATCTGACCGTCGCCACCGCCGGCGATCCCCGCATGAGCGTCCAGCTCGAGGACAAGGTCTCCTCGACCAACGTCGCTTACGTCGCTCAGGTGCGCTAAATCACACTTTCAAGCACACTTGCATTGCAAAGGGCCCGGAAGGCTTTGCCTTCCGGGCCCTTTTTCTGTATGCCGATGCCGGGGCACGGCAAAACACGCGCCCATTTCTTTACCAAAAGCACGAAATCCGCCCTTCAAGGCCCAGAACTAGGACTCCTGGCTCCAAAAGTGTTCGCCCGGCGGCAAGCCCACACCCCTTGCAGAACTGCTAAATCGTTTTAGCAAGGTCAAAATCAGCCACGTTTTCGGAAGTATGCGGCAAATTCTGGGACCTCCGAGCACTCCCCGTTTTTCCGCAACAAAATGCCTGATAAACTAGCCTCAAAAGCCAGGTCTGCTCACAGGGTTCAGATTTTGCCGCATACTTCCGAATTGACACTGGCACTCCTTAATCCATAGGCACGTTTTTCAGCTAGGAGGGCATCGTGGACCTGACACTATGCGGCCAAACTGCTTTTTACTATCACCGCATTCCGCCGCAAATACTGGGTCTTTACCCTGCCATTAGCCTTGGCACTATGGATCGCAGATGTTGCGGCCTCGGAAGCCATGCGGTTATAAAAGACCTGCTTCACGCCCCGCTTCACAGGCTTGTATTCACCCGGGCACAATCCGGGTCGCGAAGCCTGTTCAAATCGCACCTCCTGACTCAAGAGCCACCTCCCGGCTCGTTTAGGCAGACTGAGCATGGATTTGATGTCACGTCGCCGGAGTTTACGCTGCTCAACCTTGCTACGCAGGTCTCACGTAACCAATTACTCATGGCATGTTACGAGATGTGCGGCTCCTTTGCAGTGTTTAAACCCTGCGAGCGAACGCAGCAACAACTCGATGAAGCTATCTCGCTTAAGCTCATTCCGCCTAACTGTGGTTGGGAACGAGTTAACGACGTCAATGGCAACGACACCAACCTGTGGAAGCGCACACCGCTCCTGAACGCGGCGGATATCGCCGCGTTCGCCAAGCAGGCCGCAGGCCTGCGCGGCGTCAAGCAGCTTCGTTGGGCGGCCGAGCGCATGACGGGACAGACCACCTCGCCCTTCGAGGTGCAAACCTCCATGCTCGTCTCACTTCCCCGCGATGAAGGCGGCTTAGGCATTAGCATTAGCAATAACGTCCGCATCCCACTCAGCGACGCCGCGCGCTCACTGTATGACAAAACCTGTTGCTATGCCGATATCCTCATCGAGAGCGCCACCGACAGCATGGGCGTCATCCTGGAATGCCAGGGCCGTTCCGCTCATGACGGCGAGGCCGCAAGTCTCTCCGATGCCGAGCGCACCACTGCCCTTACAAGCATGGGCTACGACGTTATCCAGATCACCTACGACCAGATCAAAGACACGAAGAGCTTTAGCAGCGTCGCCGGGCTCATCCATAAAAAGGTGGGACTCCCCTACGCCCCAAAGACTAAACAGGAGCGCACCACCGAAGATGCCCTGCGACGGGAGCTATTGGTCGATTGGGATGAGCTGTTCGCCGTCAAGCCGGCCGGCTAGCAGCTAGCGATCAGGGGGACTGTGGGAACGTCAGAAGCAGCAACGCGAGCCGCAAATCCCGCCTCGGTTAGCTCGATGACCTCGGTAAATGTTGCATCGAAGAACTCCTCGGTTAGCAGGCGATACGGCGGATGATCGGGCTCACCGGGGTTTTCGCGCACAATCTCGTGCATGACGCCGATGGTCTTGAGCACATACTCCTTATGGATGGGATACTGCCCAAAACGCGTCGCCGCAGTATACAGGCGATCGGTCGCGCGCGGAATCGAAACAATGCCGAGCGTCTTACCAAACCAGTCAAAGTCACCTTGCTTTTTAATGCGGAATTCCTCGCACGGCTTGCCGCCGTGCGCCTCCAGGTACTGATTCACGCGCGTATTCCATACGGTATCGGCCACCAGATGCGACCAGACGCCCAGCGTTAAATCGAGCAGCGACTGCGCCACATCTTCGGACGCAAGCGAGAACTCACTAGCGCCGGGACCGACAACCGGCTCGGCATCCCTGTAGCGCTGGGGATAGTGCACACGATTCAGTCGCTCGCGCTCCTCGATAATCGAGGTCGCCGCGGCCGGCGCACCGGTGGGAGAACTTTTAAGCAGCGGTGCCACATAGGTATCCCAGAACTCATGCTCACGAGGCTTAGGGATAGGCTCGGGCTTTGCAAAGTGCGTAATGCGATACGGAATGGGATCGGCGATACCGGGAACCATATAGCCCACAAAAATGTCCGGAACCACGCAGCCAAACAAAAAGGCATTGCGGTCGCGCACGCTATCGGCAAGCGCACTGGTGCGCTCCAGCAAACGCTCCGTCTGAGCGATATGAATGTTCCAACTTGGCATAGCCACCCCCATAAAAAACCTGGATAACTATACCATCACGGCAAAGCCGCGCGGGCGGCTACGCATCCTCTACGCAGCAACTAGTCCGTAGCACCGCTTTCGGTTCCATACGACGGCACGGGCGCCTCGACCACATGGTGATATCGATCGATATAGATCGCGCGGGCGCCCAGGCGACGCACCAAATCCTGGTGGTGTGTGCTCATCAAGACCGTCTTGCCCGCCGCGACGTAGGCCAGCAAGAAGTTGACCACGATGTCGCATGAATCCTCGTCGAGCCCGTTGGTGGGCTCGTCAAGCACCAGAATATCTGGGTTCATCGACACCACCGCGGCCAGCGCCACGCGCTTTTTTTGCCCGCCCGAGAGCTGGTAGGGAGAGGCGTCGACCAGATCGGCAACCTGGAACAGCTCCATGGCATCGCGGACGCGGCGCTCGAGCTCGTCCGCTGGCAGACCCATTTGAGCGGGGCCAAAGGCGACCTCCTCGCCCACCGTAGCGCAAAACAGCTGGGCATCGGCATTCTGGAACACAAAGCCCACGCGCTGGTGAAAGCGCTGGGCAGCTACGGGATCCTTCAGAAACGCCGCATCGACCACGTGCCCATCGAACAGGTACGAGCCCGTGTCCGCGAGCTCAAGGCCGTTGATAAGGCGCATGATCGTCGTCTTGCCGCAGCCATTGGGACCGAGCAGCGCAACAAGCTCACCGCGATCGACCTGCAGCGATACGCCATCGACAACCGTATGCCCCGCATAGGAGAACACTACGTCGCGCAACTCGATGAGTGGGGTTACCTTGGTGCCAGCTGCACCGCTCGCACCCGTCACGCTATTCGTATCGTCAGCCAAAACGTCGCCCTTCCCTATTCGCATCGAAGCCAAAACCCGCACTACAGCACGGCGCACAGCGCCGCCAGCAGCACCACAACGGCCGCATAAACCGCGTCGCGCCAGCCAAACCCAGCGCGCGTGGGCGCTGGATACACGCCGGCAAAGCCGCGGCATAGCATGGCCTCGTCCATCGCGCGACTGCATTCCATCGCCTTGATAAATGTCATGCCCATGATACCCGCCACCGAGTCGGTGCGCGAAAACCCCGCAGGAGCGCGGCCCACACTGCGCAGCATGACCGATTCGGTGAGGTCGTGCGCCGTGCGGCCGAGCACCTCGATGTGCTTAAGCGCCATATCGAAGGTAAAGATGACCTCGTTGGGCAGGTGTAGAGCCTTAAGCGCCGCCGACATGCGACTCCAGGTGAGCGTCCATGAAACGCCCAGCACCAGTGACACGTTAATGAACGTCTTAAGTGCGATCTTGAGCATGGCGGCGGTGGCAGACGCCCCCAGCAGCAAGGCCGGCAGCGCCAAGACCACGGCAAATCCTGCGGCGGCCAGCGCCGGCACAAAGGTCGACCGCAGCCCGCGCACGGGGCGCACGGCAACGAGCACCAGCGCGATCGCCGCCATCAGCATGAGGTACAGCGGGCTTTGCGTTAGGCACACGCACAGGACGCAAGCAAACATGCCGAGCAGGCGCACCGGGGCCGAAACGGAAGAAAGGGCGCGGTCGATAATCGACCCGCCCTCGTGTGCGCCGCCGCCCAGGCGAACCCGCTCAAGCAGGCTCGCCAGGTGCAGGACATTCTTTTGCATCACACGATGCCGAGCCCCCGCGGGCTCGTATCGCTCCTCGGCCGCAAGCCAGCTAGGCAGCTCGGCTATTGCCATGAGCACCGCTTTCCTTAACCGTCAGCGAGACCAGGCGGAATACGATGGTGAGCACCGCCACGCCAATCACGCCGGAAAGGATATACATCGCGGCCTGGCCGGCAAAGTCAAGGCCCTGCTCCTCGGAATAGGCCTGCAGATAATCGCCCGTGGGCAGCGTATCGGCAAAGGTCGGAGCGTCGAGACCGACCGAAGCCTGCAGGCTGTCGTCGCCGGCCTCCTGAACGGCGGTCGCAGCGCCCTCAGCGTCCCACTCGCCCCAGGCGTCACCCGTGGCCAACAGGCCCAGCGGCGTGGCCACGACAAGCACGGCGACCAGGATGAGCGTGGGAACCAGCGAGGTCTTCTTAGCGGTTGCGCTCTCGGCGTCCAGCAGGCCGTCGGAAGCCTCGGGCCCGACGATAAAGCTCGGCGCCGTCTTCTTAATGAAACCGTAGATAGCGGCCGTCGCCACGCCCTCGACGACACCGGCGACCAGCATATGCGGGATCAACATGGCCGGAATAGCCACGGACAGCGGGAAGGGGCAGTACAGCGGCGCGCCCGAAGCGTTGGTGAAGAGCATCGGCTGAATACCGAACTCGATTGCCGCGCACAGGGCCGCCAGGCACAGGCCGACCCAACCGCTCACGATGGCAGAAGCCGAGGTGCCCCAGCTCTTGTCGTGCAGACGGCTGTTGAGCGCACGGAACACGATAGCAGCGGTAAACGGCAGCACAAAGGCCATGTTAAAGCAGTTGGCGCCAAAGGACAGAACACCGCCGTCGCCAAACAGCAGCGCCTGCAGCGCGAGCGCGACCGAAACCGCGATGGCTGCGGCCTCGGGGCCCAGCAGCAGCGCGATGAGGGCGCCGCCGACGGCGTGACCCGTAGTACCGCCGGGCAGCGGCACGTTGAACATCATGAGCAGGAAGGAGAACGCAGCGCAAATGCCCAGGAAAGCCATGTGCTCACGGTCGAGCGTGGCGCGTACTTTTTTGATGCAGTGAACCCAAACGGGCACCATCGCCACCGCCATGACGGCATCGGTCTGCGGGGACAGATAATTATCTGGAATGTGCATATAAGCCTCCCGGTTGTCGGCGCGCGGGATTGCAGCGCCGTTTGAACCATTTCGTCAGTGTTACGTATTGTCAGATTCGTAACACGACGCGGGCTATCATAGCAAAACGACGTGCCGCCAACAAAGCAGCACGCCGTTTTGCAATACATACGTCATAGATGCGAGACATCAGCGGGCAGCAGCCCAGTCATGCCGCTGCCCGACGGCCCACGCCTCAGTCGCAAGCCCTAGCCGCGGACTTCGCCGTTTACGCCCTTGCATACCTTGGTGACGATCTTCTGGTGCGCCTTCTCGACCTCTTCGCTGGTGAGCGTGTGGTCGTCGGAGCGATACGTAAGCGCAAAGGCCATGGACTTCTTGCCCACGCCCACACGGACCGGATCGCGGTAGACGTCGAACAGGCGCACGCCCTCGAGCAGCTTGCCGCCGGCGCTGGTAATACGGCGCTCAAGATCCTCGCAGGTCACGGAGTTATCGACCACGATAGCAAGGTCGTGCTCAACAGCCGGGTACTGCGAGAACTCACGGTAGTTCTCCTGATTGCGGGCGCCCTTGATCAGCTTGTCCAGATCGAGCTCAAAGGCAACGACGACTTCATCGATACCACAAGCCTCGCGCGCCTCGGGGTGAATCTCGCCGACCCAGCCCAGCACGGTGCCGCCGGACAGAACCTCGGCCGCACGACCCGGCTGCAAGAAAGCGTAGCCCTCGCCCTCGACGGGACGGAAGCGAACCTTCTCGATGCGCAGCTGGGCGAGCAGCTCCTCGACAATGCCCTTGCCAAAGAAGAAGCGCAGCTTGCGGTACTTCATGTTCCAGGACTGCTCGCTCCACTGGCCCGAAAGCACGCCCGCCACGGACTTGGTCTCCTTGGGCAGGCTGGCGTTCTCGCGACCGTGGAACAGGCTGCCGACCTCGTACAGATGCACGTTGGGCGTGCCGTGGGCCTCGTTGTAGGCCACGGACTGCAGCAGGCCCGGCAGCAGCGAGCGACGCATCTCGGTCTGCTCGGCCACCAGCGGGTTCATGAGCACCACGGGGCAACCGCGGCCTTCGGTGGACATGCCGATCTTCTCCAGGTCGCCCGGGGCAGCAAAGCCAAAGGTCGTGGTCTCGTTGAGGCCGCAGGCGCGCAGGATCTCGCCGACCTTACGGGTGAGCTTCTGCTCGCGGGTCAGGCCGCCGATGTGGTTCTTGGCAGCCGGAATGGTCGCCGTCACGCGGCCCATGCCCCACAGGCGCAGGACCTCCTCGATCAGGTCAATCTCGCGCGGCAGGTCGGGACGGAAGCTCGGCGGGGTCACCATAAAGTTCTCGCCGTCGCGCTCGACGGTGCAGCCCAAGCGGGTGAGCGAGCGCTCGATAAAGTCGGGCTCGATGTCGGCGCCGCAGATGGCATGCACGCGGGCAAGGCGCAGCTTGATGCTGTCGATGGTCTTGGGCGCGGGGAACACGTCGATGTAGCCGGGAGCAACCTCGCCGCCAGCGATCTCCTCGATCAGCGCGCACGTGACGTTGGCGACATCCACGCAGCCGGTCTCGTCGACCTGGCGCTCAAAGCGGATGGAGGCATCGGAGATCAGCGACAGGTCGCGGCTGGTGTGCGAAGTGCGGCCGGCATTGAAGCAGGCGCTCTCGACCATCACGTCGACGGTGTCGTCCTCGATCTCGGAATCCATGCCGCCCATAACGCCGGCCAGCGCCACGGGGCGCTCGCCGTCGGTGATCAGGCCCATGCCGGCGTCGAGCACGCGCTCCTCGCCGTCGAGGGTCGTGAACTTCTCGTCCTGCTGGGCAGCGCGGACCACCACGCGACGACGGCCCTCGCGCTCGGCAAAGGTGTCTAGGTCAAAGGCGTGCAGGGGCTGACCGGTGAGCATCATCACGTAGTTGGTGATGTCGACGATGTTGTTGTGCGGGCGCACGCCCAGGGCGTTGAGGCGCTTGACCATCCAGTCGGGCGACGGGCCGACCTTCACGTTGCGCACGATGCGGGCAACGTAGCGGTCGCACAGGCCCTCGTCGGCAATCTCGACGGAAAGCTCGTCGTCGGTCGCGCGGCCGGACTCGGCCTTGATGGCGGGCAGCTCAACGTGGAAATCGCGGTCGAAGATGGCGCCGGTCTCGCGGGCCATGCCGATCATGGACAGGCAGTCGGGGCGGTTGGGCGTGATCTCGCAGTCGAGCACGGTGTCGCTCGATCCCACGTACTCGGCAAACGGCATGCCGCAGGGCGTGTCCTCGGGCAGGATCATGATGCCGGAGTGGTCGCCGCCCAAGCCGAGCTCGCGCGCGGAGCAGTTCATGCCCATGGACACGACGCCGCGGAGCTTGCTCTTCTTGATCTTGACATCGCCGGGCAGCACGGCGCCGATCATGGCCGTGACGATGTGGTCGCCGGCCTCGAAGTTCTGCGCACCGCAGACAATCTGCAGCGGAGCGGGGTTGCCGTCGGCGTCGAGGTTCTTGTCGCCCACGTCGACCGAGCACACATACATGTGGTCACTATCGGGGTGCGGGGTCTTAGTGAGCACCTTGGCGGTCACCACGTGGTCGAAGGACTCGCCCACGGTGTCGATCGCCTCGACCTCGGTGCCGGTGCGGATATATTCGTCCGAAAGGGTCTTGGGATCCTCCGGAATATCGATCATGGTCTTGAGCCAGTCGTAAGAAACGCGCATCTAACTGGTCTCCTTTCATAAATGCGGCTTTGAGCCGGAAACTGCAACTAAGAAGAAAGCGTTCTAGAACTGGTTGAGGAAACGCATATCACCAGTCATCAACGTGCGCAGGTCGGGCAGGTCGTAGCGCAGGGCCGCGACGCGCTCGGCGCCGATGCCAAAGGCGAAGCCGGTGTACTTCTCGGGGTCGATGCCGCAGTTGATGAGGACGTTGGGGTCGACCATGCCGCAGCCCAGGATCTCGATCCAGCCGCTGTGCTTGCAGAAGTTGCAGCCCTTGCCGCCGCACACGTGGCAGCTCACGTCCACCTCGCAGCTGGGCTCGGTGAAGGGGAAGAAGTGCGGGCGGTAACGCGTCTTGCGGTCCTCGCCAAACATGCACTTAACAAAGTAGTCGAGCGTGCCCTTCAGATCGCCGAAGGTGATGCCCTCGTCGACGACCAGGCCCTCGATCTGGTTGAACTGCGGCAGGTGGCAGGCATCGGCCGTGTCGGGACGGTAGACGGTGCCCGGGCAGATCATGTAGATGGGCGGCTTCTGCGCCTCCATGGTGTGGATCTGCACGCCCGAGGTCTGGGTGCGCAGCAGCACGTCGGACTCGCCATGGGCATGTGCCTCGGGGTGCGCGACGCTGCCGGGGTTGTTGTCGACCACGTAGAACGTGTCGCGGGCCGAGCGGCTCGGGTGATCCATGGGCGCGTTGAGCGCGGTGAAGTTGTAGTAGGAGGTGTCGACCATGGGGCCGGACTCGACGGTGTAGCCGATGCCGCAGAAGATGTCCTCGGCCTCCTCGATGATCTGCTTGATCAGGTGCTGGTGACCGATCTGCGGACGGATACCCGGCAGCGTGATGTCGACGGCCTCGTGCTCCAGTGCGTGCTTGAGGGCGGCGGCCTTCATCTCGGTGTTGCGCTCGTCGAGCATGCCCTCGATCAGCTGGCGCATCTCGTTGGCGCGCTTACCCATCACGGGACGATCCTCGGGGGCGAGCTTGCCCATCATGCGCATCAGGCCGGTAATGCGACCCTTGCGGCCGAGCAGCTCAACGCGCGCAGCCTCGAGCTTGGCGGCGTCATCGGCGCCTGCGACGAGCTCCTTGGCCTCTTCCTCGAGTTTGACCAGATCATCAATCAGACTCATGTCTTCCCTTTCGTCTCTCGCGCATCCGCCTGCCGGGGTGGCTGGCGCCGCCCGACGCTTACGGATGTGCGGCCCGGTTCGGTAACAAAAAACCGCCCTCGGGCATGTGCATTGCCCAAGGACGGTTGAATTCCGCGGTACCACCTTGTTTGACCCGGCGGATGTCTGGCCCGCCGTGCCCACTCTGCGCCCCTTATCGCGAGGCTCACGGCTTCCCTACTGGGGCTTCGCCGCCGCTGGCCGCGCGCCCGTTGAGGTCGCTGCTCGGGAGTGAACGCTTGGCCCTTGTCACCGCAGGAAGACTTGCAGCCCATGACCTTCCCTCTCTTGCCGGCGACGCGGCGGGCAAAACCCTCTCCGTCAACGCATTGGGCTATAGGATACCACATTGTGTGGGCGTATCGCCGCGTTCCGTTTTGTTCGTGCTGGGTACAAGGCAGGTAGCTGTGCAAACTGGCCGAGCACCCGCCTGCGGCGCTCGGCCTGCGAGATTAAGGATACGGTATGGGAAAGAAACTCGATAAGAAGGCCAAGGCCGCCGTGGCAAAGGCTGCCAAGGGCGTCAAGGCTGCTAAAGTCGACAAGGCCGTCAAAAAGTTCCGCAAACTCGAGGGCAAGCTGTGGACTCGCGAGTACCTGCTCAAGATTGCCGAGTTCGATGGAGCGACGATTGCTCCTGCCAACGGCGCAGCAGCGCGTGCCGACGCCATGGGCACCCTTGCTGGCGAGCATCACAAGCTGCTGACCAGCAAAAAGTCTGTCGAACTTGTGCACTCGCTGGCACGCGAGACCGTCGCCGGAGGCAAGATCGACGACCCGCAGCTGCTCGACGAGATCCGTGTGCTCGGCCGCGATCAACGTGAGGCCAGTGCCATCCCCACCGAAGAAGCCGAGGCCTGGACCAGGCTCACCTGCGAGGCGGACGCCGTGTGGCACAAGGCCAAGGCAGCCAACGACTGGGCAAGCTTTGAGCCCTATGTGGATAGAATCGTCGCCCAACTTAAGCATCAGGCCGAGCTTATGGACCCCAAGCGCGACCCATACGATGTTTGGCTCGACCAGTACGAGCGCGGCCTTTCCACCAAGAGCTTCGATGCGTTTTGCGATGAGGTCAAGGCCACGGTCGTGCCGCTCGTGCACGCCATCGGCGAGCGCAGCCAGCAGCCGGCTGCCGACTTTTTGCACGCCCACGTGCCCGAGGCTGCCCAGCGCGCCATGAGCTTCGACCTTATGAAACTTGTCGGCCTGGACCTGGACGACACCACGCTTGCCTTTACCGAGCATCCGTTTAGCGAGGGCTTTGCCGTGGGTGATGCGCGCATCGCGACGCACATCTACGAGGACGACTGCATCTCCAACGTCTACAGCATCATCCACGAGGCGGGGCACACCATGTACGAGCTGGGCGTCAATCCCGCCTATGCGCGCACGTGCTTGGAGGGCGGCACCTCCATGGGCATCCACGAGAGCCAGAGCCGCTTTTTCGAGAACACCGTGGGTCGCAGCCGCGCCTTTATGGGCCCGCTGCTCGAGGTGCTGCGTCGTCACGCGCCCGAGGTCTACGGCGACGTCGACGAAGACACGCTCTACCGCGCCGTGAACATCGCGCAGCCGTCGTTGATCCGCACCGAGGCCGACGAGCTCACCTATCCGCTGCATATTATGGTGCGCTACCAGATCGAGCGCATGCTGTTTGCCGGCGAGGCTACGGCCAAGGACATCCCCGCGCTTTGGAATCGCTTTATGGACGAGTACCTGGGCATTCCCGTTCCCGACGACACGCACGGCTGCCTGCAGGATACGCACTGGAGCGGCGGATCGTTTGGCTACTTCCCCACCTATGCGCTGGGCAGCGCCTACGACGCCATGTTCGTGCCGGCCATGTGCCGCGACGGCGTCGACCTCAATGGCGCCTGTGCGAGCGGCGACCTGGCACCCGTCCGCACCTGGCTGGGCGAGCACATTTGGCAGTGGGGCCGCGCCAAAGACGCGCCGGAACTCATCAAGGGCGCCTGCGGCATGGCCTTTGACGCCCGCTACTACTGCAGCTACCTGCAGGACAAGTTCACCACGCTGTACGAGCTGTAAAGCTTAGACAACACGCAACGCAAAGGGGCACCGCAGGATCTATCCCGCGGCGCCCCTTTTTCATCTAAACCAGAGACCCGGCACTTGGGGACGTTCCTTTTATCCCGGCACTTTAGGAACGTCCCCAAGTGCCGGGCAAGCGAGCAAGGTGACGTGAAATGAAAGGGCGCTGACCTTCTGGTCGCGCCCTTGAAATTGAACGTCAGATTGCCGCTTGGGGCCGCTTGCAGCGTCGAGTAGTTACGCGGTTTGGTAAAACCGCGTAACTACAGAGCTTCCAACGCGTTGGCGATGCGCTTCATGGCGGCATCGGCGGATGCTTGGTCGGGCGCCTCGGCCAGCACGCGGATAACCGACTCGGTTCCGCTCTTGCGTACGAGCACGCGGCCCTCGCCTGCCAGTGCAGCCTCGGCCTCGGCGATGGCGTTCTGCACGCCCATGTTCTCGAGCGCGGCGTCCTTGTCCGCCACGCGCACGGCCACCTGCGCCTGCGGTAGCAGCTTGCACGGAGCCGTGAGCTGCGAGAGCGTCTCGCGCTCGGCGCGGATCACTTCCATCACGCGCAGCGAGGTCATAATGCCGTCGCCCGTGCGCTCGATATCGCCAAAGATCGTATGGCCCGTCTGCTCGCCGCCCAGGCTGTAACCGCCCTCGCGCATCTTGGCATACACGTGACGGTCGCCCACACCGCTGGTCACGGCACTTAGGCCGGCAAGCTCCAACGACTTGATCAGGCCAAAGTTGCTGGCAATCGTCGGAACCACGGTACCGCCCGAAAGGCGACCGTGCTTGTTCAGGTACACGCCGCACACGTACAGGATCTGGTCGCCATCGACCACGCGGCCGCGCTCGTCCACGGCCAGGCAGCGGTCGGCATCGCCGTCGTAGGCAAAGCCCACGTCCAGGCCCTGCTCCACCACGTGGCGCTGCAGACGCTCCATATGCGTGGAGCCGCAGTCGACGTTGATGTTAAAACCATCAGGCGCGGCATTGATCACGCGCACGTCGGCGCCCAGCGCGTCGAACACCGGCTTGGCCACCGAGGACGCCGAGCCGTTGGCGCAGTCGATGCCGATCTTGACGCCCTGCAGCGAAAAGTTCGCGCTTGCGATGAGCGAGGCAATATAGCGGTTGCGACCTTGCATGTAGTCCACCGTGGCGCCAATGTGGTTGCCCGTTGCCAGCGGCACCTCGCTCTTGCCATCGATATAGTCCTCGATGAGCTCCAGTACGTCCTCGTCCATCTTAAAACCGTCGCTATTGACGAGCTTAATGCCGTTATCGCAAAACGGGTTGTGGCTCGCGCTGATCATGATGCCGCAATCGAAGCAGCCTTCCACGGTCTGATGTGCTACGCCCGGCGTGGGGATCACGTGCAGCATATAGGCGTCCGCACCGCTCGCGACCAGGCCACTCACCAGCGCCGCCTCGAACATATAACTCGAGCGACGCGTGTCCTTACCCACGATGACGCGCGCCTTAGCACTGCGGTTGGCGCCGTAATACCAGCCCACAAAACGGCCAATCTTATAAGCGTGCTCTACCGTCAGCCCAACGTTGGCCTCACCGCGAAAGCCGTCGGTGCCAAAGTACTTCATGCGCTCTCCTTACAAAATAGGGGCGAACAGATTGCCTGTCCGCCCCAAAATGGTACTCGATTATCTGCGCTACCAGAAAAACCCTACGCCGACGCGCTGTCGCGAGCCGCCTGGCATGTAGGAGTCTGACGCAGCGTAAGCGGCTTGTCCCCCGCCTCGGCCGACGTGGTCAGCGTATACGTGATCGTCGTCGTCTCGCCAGCATGCAGGTCAACGGTGCCCGAATAGAAGGGAATTCCATGCCACGTAGCGGCGCCAAGACCAAACTGGGTGCCCTCAACCGTAAGGTCACTGATGTTGCCGCCCGTCGGGGCAAACAACGAGACATTCAGACGCTCGTCGTCGCGCGCGGCATCGGGCGCGCTCGCCGCGACGTAATCGGGCAGCTTGCCTGCCTCCTCCTGCGTCATGATGTTCGTCAGGGTAACGGTGATGCGATACGAGCACGTGCCGTCGCCGTTCTTCACGCCCTGACCAATCTGCGTATCGGCGTTCAGGTACCAGTCGAGTTTGGAGAAGCTCAGGTTGTTAAAGTAAACGCCGGCAACGGGATCTTCACTCGGATCATCCGGATCGGGCAGCGAAGCGTCAATGCCCGTCTCTTTGACGGCATTCTGCTCATCATCGTTTCTCATCCACGCAATCAGACGGCCCTCTTCGGCACCGCGCTCGAATGCACCGACAAGCTTTGTAACGTCGACGTCACCGATGCCACCGAGAATCTTGTCGAAGGCGGCGCTGGCAACAGCCGCAAAGATGCCGTCCGATTCCTCGACCGGATAGTTCCAATACACATCGTGCATGAGAACCTTCGCCGCGTTGGTACCGTCGACGACCGTACCATCGGGCAGCGAGACATTGCCGACAAGGCCCAGCAGGTACTGCAAGAACACCGGGTCGATACCCACGACGCCGTCAACGTCCTGCCCATACTGGGACTTCCACAGCGCGGCTACACGCTGCGAGTTGCGGGGCCAATCGGGCGAATAGGTATTGCCCGAGTTGTACAGGTTACTGTGGTTGCCGAACAGCGCCTCATCCTCTTCGTCGACGCTCTCGACCGCCTCATCCTCGCTGAGTCCAATGCGGGGAACAAACTCGCCAATCGACATCTGGCCGTCGGTGACCGAAATCAGGCCCTGCGAACCGCCAAAGCCGCCGCAGGCACGAATCTCAACATTGTTCATGGCGTACACAAGGTAGTTGCGCGTCTGGCCGTTGGCGCCGAGCATCTGGGGAAGGACGGGGGCGACCTTCTCCGCCGCGTCAACCGCGCCGTTGAGGGTGGCAAAGCCGTCCTTGGCCTTATCGACCAGCTCGGTCACCTGGGAAATATGAGTATCGCCAATGCCCTGGATCTTCTCGTTGGCGCTCTTGAACACCTTCGAGCTGCTGGAAAGCGAATCGGCGACCGCCTGCATCGCGGACACGTTAATCATGCCGTCCTGGAACAGCTTGCCGGGCGTGGCCTGGGAAAGGTTATCGGCCATGGGAACCAGCGCATTGCTCGAGACATCGGACAGGGCATCAATCATGGTGCGGGCCGCGTTGATGTCGCTGCCATACACCGGGATAAACGAAGCCGCCGTCCACAGCGGGCTCGAGGTCTCCGCCTTCATGCTGTCGCAGAGCTCATCGATCTTCTTCGCGTCGTCAGGCAGCGTCGAAAAATCGCCCGACGTGACCTTGTCCTTAAGGCCACCGACAATCTCGACGGCCTCCTTCGCTTCACTCTTTACGGTCTTTGCCGAGTTAAGCAGCATAAAGCCGCTTGCGCCAAGCGCAACGAGAAGCACCGCGACTACAGCGGCAATAATGGCGCCGGTGTGACGCTTTTCGCGCTCGCCCTTGCGATGGCGATGACGGACCAGGCCGTCAGAGGTCGAACTCGACGAAGCGTCGCTACCGTAGTTCAAGCCAAAATCGTAATAATCTTCCTTGGAACCCGAGCCCGCAAACTCAGCACCGCTATCATCCAGGCGGGCGAACGTGCCAGTCTCGGAGGCGCCGGTGTAAATCGTGCCAAGGTTACCCGTAAGCCCCGCGCCACCGGCAGAGGGAGTATTGTTGGCGGCCTTGCCGGCATTAACGTTGCCGGCGGCATTCGCGGCGTTGGCAGCACCTGCATTGTTCTCAGGTGCCGAAGGAGCCCCGCTCGGCTGCGACGTGGAGGTTGCACCGCCCGCAAAGACATTCCCTCTTGCACGGCCGGTCTTTTTTGCCTTTTGAGACTGCTCGTACAGAGCGGTAAACATCGCCGTCTCGCCCGGGGACACGCGCTTACCGGAACCGCCCCGTCCAGCGCCGCCCGGCGTGCCGGCCTTACCAGCCCCGTTCGGACGCGGCGGAACTGCAGGACGGCCGCTATCGCTGCCCTTAAAGTGATTACCAGCCATAAAGAAATCCTCGCAATTGAGTCGCAATGAAAAAGTCCATAACGTTACTAGTTTATGGCATTTTGGGCATCGACAGCTAAACTCCAGACACGGACATCAATTGGCGAAAATGCGGCACAACACCTTTTCCGTCTTGGCGGCGGCGCCAGCTACACCGTGAGGAACATCATCACGATGATCATGGCAAAGCCGATAAGGTCGGTCGGCAAAAACACTGTGCCCAGCATAACGGCACTGGTGATGGTCGCCGAAACCGGCTCCACAGTTCCGATGAGGCTCGCACGCACCGAGCCGATGTCCTTAACGCCCTGCATATAGAGCATGTAAGCAAAAAACGAGCCGATAACCACGAACACCGCGAGCGCCTCGACGCCGGCAGCGTCGAGTACCGGCATATGCGCCCAGGGCTGCACGAAGACGCACGAGACCACGCCCGCCGCGAGCATTGCCGAGCCCGTGACGATGGGGCTGCCGTATTCGGGCAGGATCTTGGCGGGAATCACCGCCATACACGTGGCGCTGACCGCGCACATAAGACCTGCTGCCAGGCCAAGCGGCGAGATATTCAGGCTGGTGGGGTCGCCGCCGGTGGCGATTAAAAAGGTTCCACCCAGAGCCAGGCCAATGCCGATGACTTCGCGAGTACGCGGCATGCGGCGATCGGTCACGCAGGTGTAGCCCATGATGATAACGAGCTGCAGGCACTGGAGCACCGTCGCGGTTCCGGCGTTCGTCAGGCGCACGGCCGAAAGATAGCAAAACTGGTTGAACAGCAGACCAAAGGCGGTAAAGAGCAGCAGCTGCTTGCGATCGGCGGGTGTGGTCCAGAGCTTAATCAGACGCTCGCGGTCGCGCGTAACAACCACGGCCATAAAGAGTAGACCGGCGAGAATCTGACGCACGCTCATAAGCCACAAGGTGTCGACGTGATAGGTATCGAACAGAAAGCTCGCGCTGGTGCCCGAGAAGCCCCAAAACGAACCGCCCACCAGCGTAGCCAAAACGCCCGTGATCATCTTGCGCGTCGAAGCGCTGTTCAGGCGGTCGCGCCATGCGCGACGGGTGTTGCGGCTGAGCTCGTCGGTGCCCTCGGGCACATCAATGTTCGATATATCGGTCATCGGCACCGAAGCCCCTGCGCCTTCGACCTGCTCGACACACTCTTTGCTCATTCCACTCCCTCGAAGCAGCCTGGAAACAATTCGGCTTACCTTACCACGGCGAAGGCACCAGCTGGAGGCTTGTCCGCTTATCGGTAGGACAATTCCGCAGGCGTCTTTCCATAGCTCGATACCGCAATGGCCTTGCATTATGCGACAGCCAAATCGCGGCAGCAGGCACTTTTGAGATGGATATGACAAAGCCCCCGAATTCCACAATGTAAGCGATTTTTAAAAATGTTCTTGCCTCAGAGTTCAGGCTCCGTTATATTATCCCTTGCGCACTTGCGCACCCTTGATCGGGCGTTTAGCTCAGGGGGAGAGCGCTTCCCTGACACGGAAGAGGTCAGAAGTTCAAATCTTCTAACGCCCACCAAATGTTCGCAGCTCAGAGGCTATGTCTCTGGGCTGTTTTGTTTTATGCCGCCAAATCCGCTGGCAGCTCCAACCGTCATCGCAACGTAACATCAATTCACCTGACGAATGGCAGCCAAACAAATTCAATACCCCAACATCAACAATAGCCAGGCACAAAACTGCGCCGCAAGCTGCTCCAGCCGCCCAACTGGCCAAAAGCCGACCATCTACTTGTCAATCTATCCATCGGCATAACCAATCAGTCCGCACCGCAACTTCTCGGCAAAACGCCGCGATGTCTGCGCCCTGCGGTATCCTTGAGCCACTTGCACCTGCAGTACCAAGGAGCCGCCATGCGCACCGAGCTCGATGTCCCCTTTTCGCACAAAGAAGAAGCCAAGGCGCTGGGCGCCAAATGGGACCGGACCAAGAAGATCTGGTATGTACCCAGCGGCGTTAACCCCGAGCCCTTTGCCGAGTGGCTGCCCGGTGTTGACCGATCCGACCCCTCAGCGCCGTATATATATCTAGTGCTGGGCAAGCGCGAGTGCTGGAAGTGTCACAAAGAGACCTCGGTCGCGGCCTTCGGCATTCCCTATCGAGCCGACAACGACGAGAGCATCGCCATCGCGCACGCGTCCAACGAAGCCGGGCACATTGCCATCGACACGGCCAACGCCAACGCACTCGCCATCGTGCCCGCTCTTGGCTGCGTGCCGGGCGAGATCCGCGACTACCTTCATAAGCGCTGCGGCTACAAGCCCGTAGGCGCGCGAGCCTCCAAAGCCCCGTCGCTCGGCAACACGTGCACCATTTGCAACGCGCTGCAAGGCAGCCGCTATCTGTTCGAGGAGCCCTCGTCCCCGTTTGCCCTCACTGCCATCAACAAGCTGCCGGCACTGGAGTTTGTGCGCGTCGAAGTTGCCGGCGTCTTTGGCGTCCCGGCCACGCGCACCGACTTTGACCAGGCGCTCTTTACCTGGGCACGCGACCATCACGCCGAGTTCCACAAGCAGCTCGGTGAGGGGATTTATTTGTAGGAACGGAGATGCCTTCACAGCCAGCTCCTCCGCATCACCCATCCCTCGTCGCCGGCGTCGTACACGATATCGAGGCCACAAACAGGGCATTTCTCCGGATACACCGGCATATGAACGCCTGTCTGTTTTCTCACTTCGTCGCTGAGTCTGTCGCGCGCATCGATGAACCGAATGCCGAGACACGGTATTTGCGAGCCGCAGCAAGGGCAGGTGACGACAAACGACCCGCAATCAACCTCTACGCTCGAAAACATATTGTTGTCTATAAGGGCACACGGCAGTTTTCCGTACTTCCCCATCGCAATATCGCCTCGCCAGCTCACGCTCGCTCCCCTCTCGCTATACAAATCAGGAAGAGCATGCACCAGCAGGCGTGCGCGAGATTGCATCGCCGCGCGATCCGATCAAACAACACGATCGTAAAAGACCGCCAAAGCCAAATTTCATCGTCGGTCGCACCCTGTCCGGCAAACTCAATATCGACGGGTATGTGCTTCAGATAACTCATGTCGGGCGCAAAACGAGGGTCCGGTCCGCCTTTATGAACAGGACCGTGCAGAACAAACCATCCGTTTTCGGGCTCGAACCGCTCAACAAACGCAAGGCCGAGCACCTTATAGCCCACCTCGGTTGCAAATATGACTCCGACTGGGACGCCACATTCCATGCAGTTGAGCATTTTACGGTTGTAATTCTGGTCTCGAAAACCAACGGTACCCGGCGCTTGAACCGAGTACTTAATGACCCACGTACCATCGTCCAAATAGAGCGGAGGCACATTGTTGATGCTCTCGGTTTGCCGCTGGCGCACTTGTACCCCGCTACCCCACTCCCCTGTATACTGATGTAGCACGTGTTTCATCCGGGCTTGTTGGGCCGGATTGTTCATGGGAGGGTCTTATGGCTGCTCCGAACCCGCCTAAGGGAAGCGTTTCTTCTTCGTCCATCAAGCCAGTTACGCGCAAGGCCGTGCGTTGCCAGCGTGAGGTCGCTTGGCTTGTCACGCAGGCGGCGGGCAGGCTTGTGGCGAGCACGGAGGACGTCAATGCGCCTACGCCGAGCTTTGTGTTAGCGGCGGCGCTGGATCGAGTACGCCAGCTGGAACTCGCCGCACAAGAAGACGGCAGCCATCTTGGCTACCAAGACGCTATGGCGCCCGACCTGTTGACCTTTTGTCGCATGACCAAGTTGCCCGCCGCGCCCAATGCGCTTTCGGACGCAGGCTACATGTTTACGCTCTCGGGCGCGGACCTTATCCGCGACATCTATGCATACTGCAGCGAGCTCGCCGAGCGCCACGTCTTTGACTCGGCAGAAGTCAAACCGGGATATGTCATCAAGCTGGTTCTTAGACTGTTCTTGATGGACGGGTTCGGGGCCATGCCGGCGTAAGCCGAGTCTTTAGCATCACCGTCGACTGAGCAACAACCGCTTTACCTTAGTGGGCGCCAATTGAGGGTCGATTATTGGGTCGCCTCGTCCACTAACGCATTTATTCCACGCGCTCTGACAGTCGATACTTGCGGTTGCGGCTCGTCGCCGGCGCCGTAGGCTCAAGCTCGCCTTGAGCAATGAGCGCGTTGACGCGCGACCTAACCTGGGAAATTGTAAGCCCCGTGCGTTCTGCCAGCTCACGCGTCCCCAGCTCGCCGTAGTGTTTGAGTGCCGTCACAATTAAGCCCCCGCTATGATCGACCGGCTCGATCTTTGACCGGTAAAGTACGACTTTGAACCGATCGAACCCCGGGCAGAACAGGGGCTCGGCCAGACCATGCGCGCGCATGGCATCGATCATCATCGGGATGCCCGAGCCATTGCCCTCAGCCGGCGAACCTGCGCCATCCGGCAGCGGGACAATCGACATGAGTTTCACGAGCGTCGCGTTACGGCATCGGGAGCTGCCGTCAAACAAGTTCTCGCGAGTCTTTCCCCCGTAAAGGCCGCCAGGATTCGTCACCTCGACACGATCGTCAAAGACGTCGACGGCAATCGATTGTCCACAGAACCGATCCCCGTATTCTCGATGGATTACGGCGTTGGCGATTGCCTCGCGCAGAACCTCCTCGGGAATCTCCAGCGAGTCGGCACGCGAGACGCCTTGGACGGTCGAGGTTCGCCGCAAATTCTTGGCGACGGCCGCGACAGCATCCGAGATCATCTCGCCCAACGTTCCCTCACAGATTGTGCGGTCCATAAACCTTAGTGGCCCCGCAGCTCCCTTTTGAGTTCCCACGTGGACAGCCACATCAATGAAGAGCTTGGGATAGAACTGCTGAGGGTAAACGCCCGCGGCAAGAAGGCCGGCCTTGGTAACATTGCCCTGGAAGTCGAGGAAATTCAGACGCTCCATCTTTGTCTTCTTGTCCGCCGCACCGCGCATCGCTCGAGGCGTCAACGAATAGGCACGCTCTATCGTGCGGTCGACCAGCGACTCGTCGAGATCGCCCACACTCGTGCCGGGCACCGCATCGCGATCGCTAGGACTCGTCCGTTCATATGACGACAGTGCCAAAACCTCGGTCGACGAAAGCGGGACATCTTTGTCATCGATGCGTTTGTAGCTGCCACCTTGAGCGCCCCGCTCTATGACATAGCAAGGCTTGCTCGACGGGTCGAGCTCCTCAATCGCGATGACTAGAACCACGGTGCCCTGGAGCTCCACGCGCTCAATGGTGTATTTGGGCGGATTGGCCAGCTTTCCGCGACCGCCGGCATCGCCCATGCCCGCCACGAATTGGTTGAGCACTTTCTCGGTCTCAAAGTTTGCAACTGGGACAAAACCCGCGCGCTCGCTCACTCCGAGTACGATGATGCCGCCGGCGGTGTTTGCGAAAGCGCTGACCGTTTCCCATACGTCGCGGGAAAGCGTCGTGGCGCTCTCCTTGACCTCAACGTTAAGATCGTCCGAGCCCATGCGCCTTAAAGACTCGAGCAGACCGGTCAGTTCGTTTTCGTTCATCTGCACGTCCTTTCGCTCGGTTCTGCGAAGAATGCCGCGAATAGATTTCCTTCGTCTCTCAGTTATCTCTCGTAATTATCTCTCATCTTTCTGTTATCTCTCATATTAGAGAGGAGTGAGAGATGAAAGATAAGATGTCTGTCATCTGTTTCATTTAAACATGTTTTCGCTGGTAAACAATCTATATTGAGACAATACCATGGTTGCCTGTCTCTTTGCAGCATTGTTATCTCTCATATTTATCTCTCATCTTTCTGTTATCTCTCGTATTAGAGACGAATGAGATATGAGAGATGTGCGGGCGGCGGATGAGCGTGGATTTTGGACGGTCGGGAAATGAGGGTGGGTATTTGGACGGTTTTTGGGCGTTTTGAGGCTGATTCCGTCCGAAAATCCACTCTCATTCGATAGGCGTCCAAGTTTCCACGCTCGTGCGGTGAACGCGCGGGGCCTTTGTCCAATCCGCTGGCATCGTCTTCAGTTCGTCGCAGAGCCGCAGCCCCATATGGGTATACTCTCGGGGATTCGACTCGATTCGCCCCCGCTGGGGCGTCAAAGGAGACTGCATATGCCCACCACCTCAACCGACCCGCGCGCCGCTGCCGCCGCACTGCTGGTGCCCGGCACTACCTGCCACGGCTTTGCCGTCGAGCGCTGCGAGACCGTACCCGAGCTCGACTCGGACGCCTACGTGCTTCGCCACACCGTCTCGGGCGCTCGCCTGCTGTACCTGGCGTGCGACGACGAAAACAAGGCCTTTGCCATTGGCTTTAAGACGCCGCCGGCCGATTCCACCGGCGTGTTCCATATTCTTGAGCACTCGGTGCTGTGCGGGTCGGCCAAGTTCCCCGTCAAGGAGCCGTTTGTCGACCTGATCAAGAGCTCCATGCAGACGTTTCTCAACGCCATGACCTACCCCGACAAGACCATCTACCCCGTCGCCACCACCAACGAGCAGGACCTGTACAACTTGATGGACGTGTACCTGGACGCGGTGTTCAACCCGGCCATCTACACCAAGCCCACCATTTTTGAGCAGGAGGGCTGGCACTACGAGCTGGACCTGCCAGAGGGCGCCGAGGGCGAGGGCGACGGCAACCCCGCCAGCCTGCGCGAGGGCACGCTGCGCTATAACGGCGTGGTGTTCAACGAGATGAAGGGTGCGCTGTCCGACCCCATGAGCGTGCTGGACGACGCCGTCAACGCCGCGCTCTATCCCGACACCGCCTATGCGCACGAAAGCGGCGGCGACCCGCGCGCGATTCCCGCGCTCACCTACGAGCAGTTCCTGGACACGCACGCGCGCCACTACAACCCCTCCAACTCCTACATCACGCTCTACGGCGACCTGGACGTGGACCGCGCACTGGCCTTTTTGGACGAGCGTTATCTGTCGCAGCCGAGTGCCGCGAGCCGCCGCATGGACGCAGCCGTTGCCGCCGGCGAGGATCCGTCCGCGCTGGCGCCCAACCCGCTGGACGTGCAGGCGCCCGTGACCTGCGAGTATGAGCGCGTCGAGATGGCCACCACGCCCGAGAATGCCCTGGTGGGCCTGGGTCTGGTGCTTGGTAACGCGCTCGATCGCAAGCGCACGATCGCGGCGGATATCCTGTTCGAGGCGCTGCTGGGGTCCAACGAGGCGCCGGTTAAAAAGGCTATTCTGGCAGCAGGCCTGGGCGGCAACGTGGTGAGCTACACCGCGGCCGAGTGCCTGCAGCCCTATGAGCTCATCATGCTGCAAAATGCCCAGCCCGACGTGGCGCGCGAGCTGCGCCGCGTGTTCCAGGACGCCTGCCGCGACCTGTGCGAGCACGGCGTTCCGCGCGAGCGCCTGGAGGCCATCATCAGCAGCAACGAGTACGACCTGCGCCAGCGCGACTACGGCATCGCCGACGGCGTGGCCATTGCGTGCGACGCGCTGAGCACGTGGCTCTACGATGACGACGCCGCGACGCTGGCGCTCAAGTATGGCCCGGTGTACGAGGAGCTGCGTAGCGAGCTGGACGGCACTTACTTTGAGGACCTGCTGCGCGAGCTGGTGCTGGAAAACGACCACATGGCACTGGTCGAGCTGGTGCCGATGGACGCCGCCGAGGGTTCGGAGGGTGCCGAGGCCACCGAGCTGGCAGCCAAGCGCGATGCCATGACCGATGCCGAGCTGGCCGACGTGGTCGAGCGCACGGCCGCGCTGCGTGCCGCGCAGGAGGCCGAGGACACGCCCGAGGCCAAGGCCACGCTGCCGCGCCTGCGCGTGTCCGACATTGGCGAGGCACGCCCCGAGCCGCCGCTCGTCGTGGACACGACCGCGCCCATCCCCTGTCTGCGCCACGACATTCCCACCAACCGCCTGGCCTACGCCATGCAATATTTCAACCTAAGCTGTGTCTCGTTTGAGGACCTACCCTACGTGACGCTGCTCTGCCGCCTGCTTAAGCAGCTGCCCACGCGCGAGCATTCGGCCGAGGAACTCGACAACTTGCTCGCTGGTAAGCTCGGCTTTTTGAGCTTTACGACCGAAGTCATGACGCAGCCCGAAGTGGACGGCGTGCGCCCCTACCTGCTGGTGAGCGCCGGCGCCCTGTCCGAGAAGATCGATGCACTGGCGAGTCTGCCGCGCGAGGTATGGTCGAGCACGCTGTTGCTCGATGCCGACGCCGACCGCGTGCGCGACGTGCTCACGCAGATTCGCATTGGGCTTGAGCAGGGCTTTATCAACAACGGACACTCGGCGGCGCTCGGTCGCGCGATGAGTTACAGCTCGCCTTCGGCCGTAGTGCGCGAACAGCTTTCGGGCGTGGACTTCTATCTGTTCCTGCGCGATCTGCTCGAGCACTTTGACGAGCGACTGGACGACCTGCGCGCCAAGCTTGCCGCGCTGGCAGACCGCATCTTTGTGGCCGATGGCTGCATGGCGAGCTTTACCGGCAGCGATGAGGACTTTGACGCGTACTGGGATGCCGCGGGCGACCTGGGGCTTGGCGCGGGCGATGGTGCCGGCCGCGACGCGCTCGTGGTGCCGGCGCCGCGCGACCGCCACGAGGCTTTCGTGATCCCCAGCGACATTTGCTTTGCCGCGCGTGCGTGCGATCCGCGTCGCCTGGGCATCGACGTGACGGGCGCCTGGGCCGTGGCTGCCAACGCGCTCTCCTACGACTACCTGTGGAACGAGATCCGCGTGAAGGGCGGTGCGTACGGCTGCGGATTCCGCGCAGCCGGCGAGCGCCAGACGGCGTTCTACACCTACCGCGACCCGGCGATCGATCCTTCGATTGAGCGCGTGGAGCGCGCGGGTGCATGGCTCGGCAGCTTTGAGCCCGACGAGGCCGCCTTTGAGGGCTTTATCGTGAGCTGCGTGAGCGGCATGGACGCGCCGGTGAAGCCGTACGCGCTCACCAAGCGCCGCAACACGACCTACCTGGCCGGGCTCGATCCGCACGCACGCGAGGAGCGCCGCGCCCAGATGCTCGCCGCCACGTCCGGTGAGCTTCGCTCGCTCGGCGCCGACGTGACGCGCATCGCAGGCGAGTCGCCCACCTGCGTCTTTGGCGGCCGCGACGTCATCGCAAAGAGCAACGCCGGCTTTACCGTCATCGACCTGCTGGCTTAATGCACAAAGGTAGATTTTTGGGACATGCCTAAAAATCTACCTTTTTTCTGCGGTTTGAGCGGGGCGGCGCAGCCCACCGCGGCGGTTTGTCTCAATCTGTAACATCTAGGTCCAATTTTGCCGAGTTACTGTTACAGATTGAGACAAACCGCCGCAGACGCCCACTCCACAGCACAGACCACCACAAAGGTGCCTGTCTCCTTCCTCAGTTGTGATTCGAACACTTGTTCTATACGCACACATGTTCTATAGTAGAAGTGCTTGCATCGAACTGAAATTGCAACTAGAATATAGTTGCAGAATGTGAGGTGGGATGACTCGATCCGATAAACTCATCGCCCAGCTGCTTAGCTGTCCTTCAACGTATAGATTCGCTGACTTTCTTAAAGTTATGGCTTCATATGGCTTTGAAATGAACAGCAAAGGCAAGACATCCGGATCGCGCGTTCGCTTCTACAGGCCATCAGATGGCAGGATGTTCGTAATGCACGCGCCTCATCCATCTGACGAATTGACAGCGGGGACCATTCGAAACATCGTTCGCTTTCTGCAAGATGTCGGAGGTAGTCATGAGTAACGTTTTGGCATACAAGGGTTATTTCGCCCCGGTCGAGTTCGATGCCGAACAGCATGTGCTAACAGGTATGGTCGCCGGCATTAGGGACGCAATCGTATTTGAAGGCTCCACGGCTGAAGAAGTGGAGCAATGCTTCCACGACGCCGTCGACGATTACCTTGAGTTTTGCGCCGAGAAGGGCAAGGAACCCGAGCGGGCTTTTAAGGGCTCGTTCAACGTAAGAACGGGCTCTGAGCTCCACAAGCAAGCAGCGCTGGCGGCGGCAAAGAAGGGTGAGTCACTCAATAAGTTTGTGACTGAAGCGATCGCTGCGGCGCTGTGAAGCCAACGTCGAGTCGAAGCCGCCACAAAGGGCGCCTTTGCGGCGGCTTCGACGTTTGCCCAGATAAAACCTGCCAAAATAAACCTGTCCCTTTTTGGCAGGTTTGTTAGAGGAGGCCGGGATGGATAAAGCTGAGTTGCGGCGGGCGGTGATTGCTCGGCGCGATGCTCTTGATTTGGATGTGCGGGCGGCAAAGTCTGCCGTTATCTGTGCGCGGCTGGTTGAGCTGTTTGATCGCTTGGGTGCCGCGGCGCCGCACACCGTTGCCGTCTATGCCGCGATGGGTTCCGAGGCAGATCCCGCCGCCTTTGCCGCTGCGGCCGCCGCGCGCGGCTGGCGCGTAGCCTATCCGTGCATGCTCTCGGCAATTGATGCCGCAGCTTGTGGCCAGCGCATGTGTATGCGGGCAGTTGCCGCCGACGATGCATCCGCGGCACCGTTTATCGCCCACCCCACGCGGGCCTTCGCGGCCACGGACATCGACAGCAGCCGCTTCCCTATCGTGCCTGCCGACGCTCTCGACATGATCGTCGTGCCGCTCGCAGCCTTCGACCGCGCCGGCGCGCGCCTGGGCTACGGCGGCGGCTGCTATGACCGCTACCTGCCCATGCTCTCGCCCGAATGCCAAATCATCGGCATCGCCTTTGACGAACAGCGCGTCGACCACATCCCCACCGATGCCCACGACCTGCCGCTGCCCAACATCATCAGCGCCTGATCGCCGCCACATCAGCCACGGCTACAGCAGCACCATCGCAGTCTAGTGCTCCTCGCCGGCGCGGGCCAGGTCGTAGGGCGTGGTCTGGTAGACGTAGTAGTTGAGCCAGTTGGTGTAGAACAGCTGAGCCTGGCTGCGCCAGACGTTGCGCGGCTCGGCGGTGGGATCGTCACCCGGGAAGTAATGCGCCGGCACCTCCGGATTGAGCCCGCGCTTCACGTCGCGCTCGTACTCCAGGCGCAATGTGTCGGTATCGTACTCGGGATGGCCAAAGACAAAGAAACGGCGGCTGTCGGTCGACTTGACGATGTATAGGCCTACCTCGTCGGATACGGCCACGACCTCAAGCTGCGGCTCGGCCTCCACGTCCTCGCGGCGCACGTCGGTGTTGCGCGAATGCACGGCATAGAAGCGGTCGTCGAAGCCACGGACCAGCGGGCTTTGCGGCTTCACCAAATAATGCTCGAACACGCCACTTGCCTTGGCCGGTAGATCGTACTTCTGAATGCCGTAATGGTGATACAGGCCAGCCTGCGCGCCCCAGCAAATGTGCAGCGTGGAGTGCACGTGCGTGGTGGACCAGTCCATGATCTGGCAGAGCTCGGGCCAGTAGTCGACCTCCTCGAACGGCATCTGCTCCACCGGCGCGCCCGTGATGATCAGGCCGTCGTAGTGGATGTCGCGGATGTCGTCGAACGTGCGGTAGAACGTCTCCAGGTGGCCGGCGCTCACGTGCGTGGCCTCGTGCGTCTTGGTGCGCAGCAGGTCCACCTCCACCTGCAGCGGCGTGTTGGAGAGCTTGCGCATGATCTGCGTCTCGGTGGCGATTTTGGTGGGCATGAGGTTGAGGATGAGCACGCGCAGCGGACGGATGTCCTGGTGCAGCGCGCGGTACTCGGTCATGACAAAGATGTTCTCGCTCTCGAGCTGCGCGGCGGCAGGGAGGGCGTCGGGGATGCGAATGGGCATGGATGCTCCTTACGAGTCAGTTGCAGCTATGGTACAACGAGCGGCCCCATCCGCGCGAGCACATCGCCCAGCGATGCCGTCAGCGGCCCAAATCACTCCAAAAGTAGAGATTAAAGCATGTCCCAAAATTCTACGGCGCTTTAGCCTAGCAAAGTGGCAGCAGGACGCTACAATGGTTCGACGCGAAAAACTCGGCCGAAAGGATACATATATGTACCAGACGCGTAAGATCGGTGTGGTCGGCCAGGGCCACGTAGGAGCACATGTCGCCAACAGCCTGCTTATGCAGGGCATTGCCGATGAGCTGTACCTGTGCGATATCAACGAGGCCAAGGTGACGTCCGAGGTCCAGGACCTGCGCGACTCCCTTTCGTTTGTCCCGTACAACACCAAGATCGTCAACTGCTACGACCACTACGAGGAGCTGGCCTGCTGCGACGTCATCGTCAACGCTGCCGGTAAGGTCGCGTTGGCCGCCGGTAACCGCGACGGCGAGCTGTTCTTTACCACCGACGCCGCCCGCACCTTTGCCAAGCGCATCGTCGACGCCGGCTTTGACGGCATCTTCGTGAGCATCTCCAACCCCTGCGACGTCGTGTGCACCGAGCTGTGGCACCTGACCGGCTACGATCCCAAGAAGATCATCGGCTCGGGCTGCGGTCTGGACTCCGCCCGCCTGCGCACCGAGATCTCCAAGAAGGTCGGCGTGAGCCCCAAGTCCATCGACGCCTATATGATCGGCGAGCACGGCTTTAGCCAGCTGGCTGCCTTTAAGTCTGCAACCATCGCCGGCAAGAGCCTTAACGAGCTTCAGGCCGAGAACCCCGACAAGTATGCCTTCGACCACATGGAGATCGAGGAGCTCGCGCGCAAGGGCGGCTACGTAACCTACCAGGGCAAGCAGTGCACCGAGTACGCCGTCGCCAACTCCGCCGCGCGCGTCTGCGCTGCCGTTCTGCACAACGAGCACGCCGTGCTTTCGGCATCTACGCTCATGACCGGCCAGTATGGCGAGGAGGGCATCTTCACCTCCCTGCCGTGCGTGATCGGTGCCGAGGGCGTCGAGGAGGTCTACACGCTCGACCTTTCCGAGCACGAGCTCGAGGGCTTCCACAAGAGCTGCCAGCACATCCGCGACAACATCGCCCAGCTCGACTGGTGGGATGCCGAGGCCTACGACGCAAAGTAGGCCACTGGCTGCTGCAACCTTGCGAATCTATGCGCGATACCAAGCGGGCCGCGCCGGAAATCCCCGGCGCGGCCCGCTTTTTTTGACTCGCGCTGCGCCCTTGCGAATCGAAGGTGAATGGTTTTCCCGCTACTTAGTACTGCTCGATGCCCATGTAGCGACGAATCTCGGGGCTGTGGTCGAAGACCTTGCCGCGGGCGGCACGCAGCTCGCAGCTCATCGCGTAGAAGAAGATCGGCTCCAGAAACGAACGCACGCTGGCGGGCACCTCACCCACGCCGTACTCGAGCGCGTCGAGCACCATGATCGTGTCGGTGTGCGTGTTGAGGAACGCAAGCGCGCGCTCCTCCATGGGGCGGCACTCGCCGGCGCCAAGCTGTACAAAGTAGAACACGCCGGGCTCGGTGGCCTCGAAGGGGCCGTGGAAGTACTCACCGGAGTGGATGTAGCAGCAGTGCTGCCACTGCATCTCCATGAGCGAGCAGATGGCCATGGCATAGGTCTGGCTAAAGTTGGGACCGGAACCCAGGATGTAGAAGAACTCGTGCTGCTGGCAGAGCTCGGCAAAGCGGGCGCCCAGCTCGGCGTTGACCTTCTCGCGGGCGGCGGGCAGCAGCGCGTCCATCTGCTTGAGGCCCTCGTACATGTCGGCGAGCGCCTCGTAGCCCTCCTGCTGGTCGAGCAGCTCGGCGGCGATCAGAGCGCCGATGCCCTGCGGCACCTCGGCCTGCGACACGCCCTCGCCCCACGGGTAGACCCAGGTGGTCCACTTGCCGTTGTCGATCTTGGAGCCCTCGCAGTCGGTGAGGGCAACGACCTTGGCTCCGGCAGCCAGCGCCATCTCGCAACCGTCGACAACCTCCTGCGTGTTACCGCTGTGGCTGCAGGCGACGACGAGCGACTTCGGCCCTAGGCTCTTGGGGGCCATCAGGCAAAACTCGCGCGCCGTGTAGACCGTCGAGGTAAACGTGGTAGCCTCGCGCTTGAGCAGTTCGTTAGCCGGCATCAGGTCGATCATCGAACCGCCGCAGGCGATCCAAAAGACATTCTCGACCTTGCCCTTGCGCTCGATTATTTCCTGAATCAGATCATGTGCGTTCATGCTGATGTTCCTCCCTGTGTGACGGCCTTGAGCGACGGCGGCTCGTACCTGCGGTCGTTCTATATTGTCCTATTTATACCACGCGAGCCATCGCAGGTGAAGCCATTTCGGCAAATTTGTTCTATGTTGTTCTATCTGTGGACATTAGATGTCGAACACGTAGCGCGAGCCTACGATCTTTTGACGGCCGAGCAGCAGGGGCCGCTCATCGGCGTCGGTAAAGTACGCCTCCATATAGAAGAGCGGCTCACCGACCGGCACCTCGAGCAGCGGGGCCGCCTGAGCATCGGCCAGTGCGATCTCCACGGTACAGGGATCGGACTTGAGCGGAGCGCGGCCCGAATGCTCGGCAACGACCGCAAAGATCGAATTATCGGTGAGGTCCTCGTCAGCCAACGCCTGAAGATAGGGATGGTCGGCGAGCACAAAGGCGTTGTTCTCGAGCATGACGGGGATGCCGTCGGCCGTGCGCACGCGCTCGACCACGATGAGCTCGCAGCCAGGCTCCACGCCAAAGAACGCCGCATCCTCGTGCGTCGCCGCGACCACCGTGCGCGACACCAGACGCGCGCCCGGCGCCATATCGTTGGCAGTGCAGCCATCGGTAAAGCTTTGGACGTCGCCCTTCTGGCGAATCTTGCGCTTGAGCTTGGGGGCGCACACAAACGTGCCCCTCCCCTGTTGGCGGTTGAGGTATCCCGCGCGCGACAGCTCCTCGATGGCACGGCGAACGGTAATGCGACCTACGCCGTAGGACTTCGCGAGCTCCATCTCGGAGGGGATGCGCGAACCTGCCGGGTACACGCCGCGCGCGATTTCGCCCTTCAGGTCATCCATGACCTGCTGGTACAGCGGCACGGCGGGCACGTCAGTACGCTCGGCGCGCTCGGTTTTGATCTCGGTCGCCATCGTTTATGCTCCATCCTGTGCATGCTCGGATTCAAACTCTTCAATCGCCGCCATAAACTGCTCGCCAAAGCTGTCGGCCTTTTTCTCACCAATGCCGTTGACCTGGATGAGCTCGTCGCGCGTCTGCGGACGCAGGCGGCACAGGCCGCGCAGGGCCTTGTCGGAGAAGACCATGTACGGCGCCATCTCCAGCTCGGTCGAGATCTCCTTGCGGAGTGCCCGTAGGCGCTCGAACAGCTCGGCATCGTTGCCCACGCGCGGACGCTGGTCCAGCTCCGCCTCCTCGCGCAGCAGGTCCACGGCACGACGGGCGCGTGCCGACGCCTTGCGCTTGGACGCGCGGCGTTTAACGGTAAAGGCAAAGGCCTCGTCCTCGACCTCGCCGGCACGCGGACCCAGGCCCACCACCGGATACTGGCCCTGCGAGGTGGCCAGGTAACCGCGGCCACACAGCTGGCCGATGATGTCCTTAATGCGCCCGACCGATTCGCTCGACAGCTCGCCATAGCCGCGGTCCTCGTCCAGATGCATCTGGCGAATGCGCTCGGTATTGCCGCCGTGGAGCACGTCGGCGATCAGCGACTTGCCAAAGCGCATGGGGCGCGTGGCCACGTAGCGCACGGCGGCGCGGGCCATGTCGGTCACGTCCTCGACCTCGAACTGCGTGAGGCAGTTGCTGCAGTTGCCGCAGCCCTCGGCGTCGTCCGTGGCGGTGGCGCCCGCACCAGCCGCGGCAGCATGCTCGGCCGCGGCCTCGTCGCCAAAGTAGCGCAGCATGTATTCGCGCAGGCAACCGGTGGTATTGCAGTAGCCCTCCATCTGGCTGAGCAGGCGGTAACGGTTCTGGAGCGCCCACGCGCGCTGCTCGTCGTCGAGCGCCTCGTCGGCGGCATCGCCGCGGTCGATCAGAAAGCGGCGCATGCGAAAATCGTTGCCGTTCCACAGCAGGTGGCAGCTGGCCGGATCGCCATCGCGGCCGGCGCGGCCCGCCTCCTGGTAGTAGGCCTCGATGCTCTCGGGCACGTTGTTGTGGATGACGTAGCGAACGTTGGGCTTGTCGATGCCCATGCCAAAGGCGTTGGTGGCGACCATCACCTGAATGTCGTCGTCGATAAAGGCACGTTGGCTTTGGCGGCGGGCATCGTTGCCCATGCCGGCATGGTAACGGCCCACGCGAATGCCGCTGGGACCCAGCGCCTCGGCAAGCTCACCTGCCAGTGCATCGACCGTCTTGCGGGTCGAGCAATACACGATACCGCTCTCGCCCGAATGCGCGATCACATAGTCGCGCACCCACGCTGCCTTGGCCTTGTCGCCCATCTCTTCGCAGCCAAAGTAGAGGTTCTTGCGATCGAAGCCCGTCACTACCGTCGCGGGGTTTTGCAGGCCGAGCATCTGCTGAATGTCCGCGCGCACACGCTCGGTCGCCGTGGCGGTAAAGGCCGCCACGATGGGGCGCTGCGGCAGGGAATCGATGAACTCGCGAATCTGCAGATAGGCGGGACGGAAATCCTGACCCCATTGGCTCACGCAATGGGCC
The DNA here is from genome assembly GCA_934668695.1 of uncultured Collinsella sp. The sequence goes on from CAKUOD010000008.1 coordinate 50,602, forward strand.
TCGTCAATGGCCACGAGCGGCACGCCAATGCCGCCGTCCGCCGCGGCCTCCTGCGCAAAGGCCAAAAAGCGCGGCTCGAGCAGGCGCTCGGGCGCCACGTACATAAGCTGGTAGCGGCCCTCGCGCGCCCGCTTGAGCACGGTGTTTTGTTGGGCCGGCGTAAGGCTGGAGTTGAGATAGCTGGGGCGCGCACCCGCCGCGAGCAGCGCACGGGTCTGGTCCTCCATGAGCGACAGCAGCGGGCTCACCACAAAGGTGATGCCGGGCATCATGAGCGCGGGCACCTGGTAGCAAATAGACTTGCCAGCGCCCGTGGGCATAACACCCAGCGCGTCGCGACCGGCAAGGATCGCATCGACCATGCGGTCCTGTCCCGGGCGAAACGAGGTGTAGCCAAAATAGGCGCCGAGCGTGTCGAGCGCCATCTGCTGCATGCTATCGGTCATGGTTTCCTAACGTCCAAGTCATCTGCCGCCGATTATACGCCGCCACGCGGACCGGTGCCGCACGGCTGCCGGCCACGCTCATTCTGTGGGTAGTCATTGGGGACGTTCTTGAATGACTAGTCGTTTAAGAACGTCCCCAACGACTATCTTGATAAGCGCGGAAACGTCGCCGGTTGAGCATAAGTCAGCGAAAACGCCCCTAAGCGAGCAAGGTGACGTGAAAGAGGAGGGAAGCGTACTTCGGTACGCGACCGACGATTGAACGTCAGATTGCCGCTTAGGGGCGTTTGCAGCGTCGACCGGTCCGCCGTTCGTTAGAACGGCGGAACCAAAGGCGCAGCGTCGAGCCGTTGCGCGGTTTGGAAAACCGCGCAACTAGAGCTACATGACCATAACGTAGCGGCTACCCACGTAGTACTGCTTACCCATCAGGACCGGCTCGCCATTGGGGCCGATAAAGCCGGCACGCAGGTTGAGCAGTGGATCGTGCGGAGCAATGCCCAGCTCAGCCGCCTGCTCGGCATTGGCGCGAACGGCCTCAACCGTGCGGTAGCCAACCGAGACAATCGGCGTTCCGCCAACACGCTCGACCTCGGCAAAAATCGACTTGTCCTCAAGATCGGCCGTCAACAGCTCACGGTAGGCGTCAAACGGCACAAAGATGTTCTCCTCAAAGATGGGCTCACCGTCGGCTGTACGCACGCGCTTGATATGCAGCAGCAGCGCGTCCTTCTGCAGGCCAAAGAACTCCATCTCGTTTTGACGTGCCGGCACAATCTGGCGATCGACCACATGTGCGCCCGCCTTCATGCCATTGTCGGCACACAGCGCGGTAAACGTCTGCAGCGTCGAGGCGTGGAACTGGCGGTTGATGTGCGGCGTGGAGACAAAGGTGCCGCGGCCCTGCTGCTTAACCAGGTAGCCATCGGAGCACAGCTCCTCAACGGCGCGGCGCACCGTAATGCGGCTCACCTCGTACTGTTCGGCAAGCTCAAGCTCGGACGGAATACGCTCCTTGGGTGCATAAACACCTTTCTCGATCGCATCCTTGATTTCGTCGTAAATCTGCTGGTAAAGCGGTGCATTTTTTGGTGCAGGCATGTCTGATCACTCTTATCAAAATATCGAAATAACTAATACGTATATAACGTCTTTTTATATGTTACCTCAGTTTGATAAAACGATACACCACATACAGCAAATCCTTACTTGCCGTCGTCCTGCTGCAGGCTGTCCTGCTCGATGAGGCGCGCCTGCCTGCTGGCCATGCGCGCGGGCTTATCGGGATCGGGTACGGCCGTGGGCATGGGCTCGTCGACATGACCGCCCCACCAGCCGCCCACAAAGTTGAGCGTGTGGAACACGTTGATCACGGCGCCGGGATCAATGTCGCACACCAGTTTGATAATGTCCTGGCTCTCGTAGGTCGAGACAACGGCATGCAGCAGGTACATCTTTTCGCGGCTGTACCCGCCGATGACCTCGGCACAGCTAATGCCATGCTGAAAATGGTCAACATAGGCGGTCATGACCTCGTCCGCCTTGCGCGTCGTAATCTGCAGCGTCACGCGGTCGTAGCGACGATAGAAGCTGTCGATGGTCTTGGTCGAAATAAATTGGAACACGATGGAGTACGCCGCATTGTCCCAGCCAAACATAAAGCCAAAGATCGCCAGGATAAAGCAGTTGAAACCAAAGATGACGCCCCAGATGGTCTTGCCCGTGTGGTTGGAGACCCACAGCGCGATAAAGTCGGTGCCGCCGGTGGATGCGCCGGACTTAAGCGCGATGGCAGCGCCCAGACCCGAGACCACGCCACCAAAAATGATGAGCATAATCTTGTCGCCCAAAAACGGAGCGAAGTGAAAGACGTTGAGGAACAGCGACGAGAGCATGACCTGCATCATCGAGAAGATGACGAAGCGCTTGCTAATGCCGCTCCAGCACAGGAGCGCCACGGGGATGTTGAGCGCGAGCATGCCGAGCGAGATGTCGATGTGAACGCCGCCCAGCGAGGTGACGCGATCGAGCAGGACCGCGACGCCGGTGAGGCCGCTCGGAAGCAGGTCGGCGGGCTGAATGAACGCCTGGATCAGGAATGTCTGGAGAACGGCGGAAATTGTGACCGCCACGGCGGTGATGGCGCGGCGGACGATGGTGAGGCGGCCGAGCACGAGCACGCGGTCCGTGAGCTGGTCGATGGCGTTCGCCACGTAGGCTCCCTTCGAAGGCAGATGTAGTTGTGGGGCATGCCGGCGATTGTAACATGGAGCGACAGAGGGCGCCTCAATTCACCCTCTCTCGACAACCAAAACGGGACCAGCAACTCCTACGACCAAAGGGCAATAATCTAAGTGAGTAGACTTTACGCGACCTGCCGAGCACACCCAAAACCGCCACCCCAGTGACCTGCGGTTTTACTAAGGCAGATACGCTTTGTGCTCGGCCTGCGCCAAAAAGTCTACTCACTTAGTTCGAATCGAAGCCAAGCGGATCAAAATCGAAACCAAATCGAGCCAGTCCACCGCAAAAAACGTTTGAACCCGTGCTTTTTGCGGTGAATCAACGCTACAGAGCGGCCAAAATGTCGGTCAGATTGTCGATAACAGCATCGGCTCGCGATTGATCGAGGTTTACGCCCTCGTGCGGACGCAGCGCCAGGACGCGGGCGCCGGAGCGCTTGCCGGCCTCGATGCCCAAAGGCGAGTCCTCGATAACCAGGCACTCGGCAGGCTCCACCCCCAGTGCCTCCATGGCACGCAGGTAGATCTCGGGGTCGGGCTTAAACGCGCTGCACTCGTGGCCGCTGATGGTGTAGTCCAGCACGTCGGCGATGCCGGCAATCTCCACCAGCTCGTCAATGAGCTCGCGATAGGACGAGCTCGCGATGGCACACTTCACGCCGCGCTCGTGCAGCTCACGCATCACCGGCTCCGTCTGCTCGTTGAGCAGCTCGGCATACGGAACGGGATGGTCCGGGCTGTAGACCTGCTTGTACTCCACGCGCAGGCGCTCGCGCAGCTCAATATCGTCGGGCACCAGCGCCTCCCAAATGGCAGGCTCGTTAGACCCCGAAAGGTCGGGAATCTCGTCAAAGTGAAAGCCTTTCTCCTCCATAAACGCCACGCGACGACGGTTGTAGAACCACTCGGTATCGACCAGCACGCCGTCCATGTCAAACAGCACTGCCTTGATCATACGCATCTCCTCCCACCTGCCAAAAAGGGACAGGTTTATTTTGGTAGGTTTTATCTGGGGTTTTGTGACGAAACGGACACGCCCTCCCCAAAGCAAAAAAGGGGACGGGGCGCAAACCCCATCCCCTCTCAATCAACCCGTAAGGTCTACTTACTTGTGATTAGTAGGAAAGCTTCCACATGTAGCGACGCATGGTCAGCGGGTGCTGACGGGCCTCGGCGATCTGGTTGCCGTACTCGCGCATAACGGCGAGGTGCAGCAACGGGTTGAAGTAGGTGACAACGCTCGCCGGCACGGCGTCGGCCAGACCGTAGTCCTTGGAGTCGATCAGAGCGACCTTGGCGCCCATGCGCTGCAGGAAGGTGAGGGCGCGAGCGTCCATCGGACGGGTGGCGCCATCGGACATGAAGAAGACGTAGGGCTTACCCTCGGTGGAAACCTCGAACGGGCCGTGGAAGTACTCGCCGGTGTTGTAAGCGGCGGCGTCGATCCACTGCATCTCGGTGAACAGGAAGGCGGCGTGAGAATAAGCCATCTTCTCGGAGGCACCGGAAGCCATGAAGTAGATCATCTCGTCGTCCTTGAAGTCCTCAGCGAACTTCTTGGCGAGCTTCTTGCAGGACTGAGCAGCGTTCTCGCAGAGCTCGAAGATGTTGGTGAGGCCGGTGATCATATCCTCGTAGTGATCATAGCCCTCGGTCTGCTGAAGGATCTCGAGAGCAAGAGCGATGGCGTAGCCAGGCTTCTCGGCCTTGGCGGCAAAGTTGGCATGGAAGCCGTGGACGATGACGTGGTCGGCGTCCACGGTCAGAGCAGAGCCAGCCTTGTTGGTGAGGGAGACGACCGGGCAGTTGTGCTTCTTGGCGGTCTTGTTGGCCTCGACGGTCTCGGGCGTGGAGCCACCGAGGGAGCAGGTGATCACGAAGGTGTGCTCGTTGACCCAGGAAGGCGTGTCGTAGTTGAACTCGTTAGCGGTGAAGATCTGAACGTTCAGCTTGTCCGTGTTGTTGGCCAGGAAGTACTTGGCGGGGTACAGGTCGGACATGGAAGCACCGCAGCCGACGAAAGCGACGCTGTGGATCTCGTGGTTGGACAGGACGTCAGCGACGATCTGCTTAGGGAGGTTAAGGTCGATCTCGTACATCTGACACATTCCTTTCGATTTTTGCGGCGCCACATTGCCGGACGCTCGCAGGGTTACCGTGATTGGGGCCGAGTCGCCAGCCCGTTGAGGATGTGGCAAAGGAGTTGCCCCTTTGTCACGTTTAGGGATGGGAACCTGCCTGGGGTATGGGATGCCAGGCAGGCCCCCGGGGAAAGCGCTTGAGCACTAGGTCGCGACTAGGCCAGGATGCCGGCCGCGGAGAGGGCGATGCCGCCCACGATGGCGATCACGAGAAGCCAACCGGTGTTGACGTTCTTCTTGATGAGCCAGTACATAAGGCCGGTGAGGCCGAGGGAGATCATCTGGGGCATCATGCCGTCCAGGATGTCCTGGATGACGACGGTGCCGTCAGCGAACTGCAGCGGGGTGGTGGCGCCGATCAGCGTAGCGATCATGCCGCCCACGGACATAAGACCCACGATGCCGCAGACATACATGAGCTTCTCCATGAGGTCGCCGCCCTGGAGCTTGCTCAGATACTCGTGGCCGCCCTGGTAGCCGATCTTGGCAGCGAACCACGTGATCAGCACGGAGGGGACGATGGAGATGAGCATGGCCAGGATCGGGCCCATGATGGAGCCCTGCTGGGCCAGCTGAACGCCCAGGCCAAAGGCGATGACGCGGATGGTGCCCTGGAAGAAGGAGTCACCGATACCGGAAAGCGGGCCCATGAGCGAGGTCTTGACCGCGTTGATCGAATCGGGGTCGAAGTTCTCGGGATCCTTGGCGTACTCCTCCTCCATGGAGGCGGCGAGGCCGAGGACGAAAGCACTCGTCTGCGGGGTGCAGTTATAGAACGCCATGTGACGGTGGTAAGCCTCTTTCTTAGCAGCGAGCTGCTTGGGGTCGGACTCATCCGGATAGAGGCGGTCGAGCGTGGGAACCATGCCGTAGAGGAAGCCCATGTTCATCTGACGCTCGTAGTTCCAAGAGGCCTGGATGGCCCAGGAGCGCCAGAAGAACTGGCTGACCTTCTTGTTCAGGGACACGTCCTTGGTTGCGGTTGCCATAGTGTGTTCCTCCTTAGTCTTCGTCGTCTTCGAGCGGATCGTAGTCGGAATCGACACCGGCGGCTGCATGGGAACCGTTGAACTTGAAGCCCATGAAGACGATAGCCAGGCACACACCGATCAGAGCGACCGCGATGACGGACAGGTTGAGGTAGGCGGCGAGCAGGAAGCCGATGAACAGGAACGGGGTCATGCCCTTCTTGATCATCATGGTGAGCAGCAGGGCCAAGCCGTAGGCAGTCATGATCTTGGTCGAGACGTTCAGACCAGTGGACAGCCACTCGGGAACCATGTTGACGATGGCCTGGACCAGGTCGGTGCCGACAAAGACGGCCAGGAAGATCGGCAGGAAGTACATGATGGCGTACAGACCGGAGCCGGCGCAGATGTGCATACGGTAGGCGGTCTTAAACTTGCCGTTATCGATCGCGCTATCGGCCACATGGGTGAGGGCGGCGATGATGGAACGGAAGACAATGCCGAGGAGCTGACCCAGGACGGCGACCGGGATGGCGATCGTCATGGCGGTCTCGGCGGAAGCATCGGTCAGGCATGCGAAGGCAGCGGCCACGATGCCACCCAGGACCATATCGGGCGGGACGGCTGCGCCGACCTGCACCAGGCCCATGGACACGAGCTCGACGGCGGCACCGACGGCGAGGCCGGTGGGCACATCGCCCAGCAGCAGACCGACGAGCGTAGCGCCAACGAGGGGCTGCTCGAAGTTAAGACGACCGAGCAGGCGGGAGTCCCACATGCAGAACACGCCGACGAGGCCGACGAGCACCGCACTGATGAACGTATTCATACCCTTCTCCTTTCAGTCAGGCAAAAGCCTGGTTGATTACAGCTTGGCGTCGATGTCGACGCTCTGATACGTGGGGGTCTGCTGGACATAGAGCTTGATGCCCATGTCGAGCAGCTGGTTGACGTCGGCCTTCTGGTTGGCGTCGAAGAAAACGGAGCTGTCCTTGCCGCCGATCTGGTCGGCACCGTCGTGGTTGGCGGTGGCGCCTAGGTTGATGGCGTCGAGCTTGTAGCCCTGGCAGAACTGCAGCATCTCGGCGGTGTTGCCGAAGACGAACATGACGCGCTCACCGAGGGTGTTGAGCTTGTCCATCTTGGCGAGGGCACGCTCGACGGTGAAGACGTTCAGGCGCACGCCCTGGGGCTTGGCTAGCTTAAGAGCGCCCTTCTTGATGTCATCGTTGGCGGCAGCGTTGTCGACGACGATGATGCGCTCAGCCTGGACCTTGGTGGTCCAGGTAAAGACGACCTGGCCGTGCAGCAGGCGGTAGTCAAGACGTGCGAGGACGATCTTGGCGGGGCCGGCGTTGTGACGGGGTGCCTTGGCCTTCTTGGCGGGAGCCGCGGCGACCTCGACCGGGGCGTTGGGGTTGGTCAGACCGGTGCGGGCCTCGTTGATGAGGGCCGCGAGCTCGGCGCCCTTGACGGGGGCGGGGCTCATAGCGAGCGTGAGCGCCAGCGGGATGTTGAAACCGCTGACAACCGTGAACTTCGTGCCGTTCTTGGAAAGCTCGACCATGTTGTTGTTGACCGAGCTACCGAGCATATCGGTTAGCACGTAGACGGTGTCGTCCGCGTTGAACGTGGCGATCATGGCGTCCACCTTGTTGGTGATGGGCTCCTTGTCGTCACGAGCAAGCGACACGACGTGGACGTTCGACACGTCGCCGAGAACCATCTCGAGCGTGTCTTTGGCGCCTGCGGCCAGGCCGCCATGAGATGCGAGAATGATCTGATTCATCTTGCCTCCTCCTTTTCGTTATGGTCATTATAACGTCTTATACGTTGCTTATATTGCTAATTAGTATAAAGACCGTTCGCGGGTGAAAATCGACCGTTGACGGGTTTAACGTACTCGAAACGTTGGGGTTGGTTAGCGAGCCTTGGCTGGATACGCCGCGATCCAGGCCTCGGCATTGGCCCCTATCGCACGAAGTACCAGGGGCTTTCCTGCACGGTGGGCTCCAGCGCGATACCCGTGCGCTCCTTGAACAGATCCATGTCCTGCGATTTCTCCGTCCACCACGCGTTGGGCTTAAAAGTCATGCTCTCGACAATACGTTTCACAATGACGCCGTTGCGCAGCTTGGAGAAGTCGGTGTTCATGATCAGGATGGACGTGAGCACCAGCACAATGCCCAGGACCTTGACGGCGCCGGCGGACTCGGCATAGATGCCGATGCCCAGCAGCACGGTAACCACCGTCTCGAACGACATCACGACCGGGACCTTCGACGTCTCGAGCCCCATGGACAGGCCTTGCATATACAGGATGTAGGCGACGGCCGTGGGAATCAGGCCAAAGCCCGCGAACAACAAGATAAGCTGCGGCGACATAGCAGCCGCCATATCGGGCCACGGGGCCGTGATGGCCGCCATAACCGCGCCGCCAAAGACGAAGCCCCAAAAGGTGACAGCCAGCGGGTGCACGGTTTTGGTCGCTATGCGGCTGAACACCGCAAGCAGCGCGCCGCACAATCCGGCGACGACGCCCGAGGTGACACCCCAAACCGAGAAATGGAAACCGGACAGATCGCCGTTTGTCACCGCGAGCACGCAGCCCAGGATGTTACAGGCGATCGCCACGAGCTTGACCGACGTGACGCGCTCTTTATAGAGCATGCGGCCCAGGATGCAGCCAAAGACCGGCGAGGTGTAGAGCAAAACCGACGCCGTGGACATGCCCACCTCGCGCATGCACTCGTAATAGAGTGTGTTGGCGGTGGCAAGGCCGATGATGCCGACAAGCGCGCAGGGGATGAGCTCTTTGGGGCTCGCCTTAAACAGGGCCAGCGGACCCGGGGCCGTCGTGGTCCCCTCGCCCGGGCGGCAACCCATAAACGCCAGCACGGGCGCCAGGATAAGAGCGCCGACCAGCAGACGGAAGGCCGCCATGCTTTGGGACGTAATGCCCATGGCCGAGATGCCGTTGACGTAGATTCCAATGGTGCCCCACATGAGCGCGGCGATCAGCACCAGCACATAGCCCAGATTGCTTTTCTTCAACGCAGCCCCCTCGATATTGTTTCCAATATGTTTCATACTACGTTATAGTCGTTATATACATTTTTCAAGACACAAATCGGCGAACGGGAAATCTCTTGAAACAAGGAGTGTCCCCAACTGCCGGCAGAAAAGGAACGTCCCTAACTGCCGGCAGAAAGGGAACGTCCCCAAGTGCCGCTCTGATGGGTTTGCAGTGTCGGCTGGTCCGCCGTTCGGCAGAACGGCGGAACCAATACCCTTAGTAGTCGAGCTTCCACATGTAACGGCGCGTCATGTAGTCCTTGTGGGTGACGGCAGAGAGCGCGCGCATGTACACGTTGTTGAGGATCGGGGCAAAGATCAGGTGGTTGAAGTACTCGCTCACGCTGTCCTTGATGTCGTTGAGACCGAGCTCCTTGGCGTCGAGCTGGTAGACGCGCTCGCCACCGTACTGGTTGACAAAGCGAATGCCGCGCTCGTCGTTGCAACGGCTGCGGCCAACGCTGATGAGCTGGAACAGCGAGGTGCGCTTGTCCAGGATCTCGAAGGGACCGTGGAAGAAGTCGCAGGTGTTGATGGTGCAGGAGTCGATCTGCAGCATCTCCTGAACGTTGCAGATGCTAAAGACATAGGCGGCACCAAAGAGCGGGCCCTGAGCCATAACGTTGATGCAGGGCTTGTCGGCATTCTGCTCGGCCCACTTGGCGGCAAGTGGGGTGGTGTACTCCACGGCCTTGCGATAGATGGGATCGACCAGGTCGAAGGCGGCCATGGCGGTCTCGTACTCGGCATAGCCCTCGGTCTGCTGCGTGAGCTCCATGGCGATCATGGTCACGACGGCGGAGTTGGTGCGGCCCATGCAGGACTCGTCGACGGCCAGGCTGTCGTACTGAACTTTGTAGTCGCAGACCTCGGTAAGGCCGGACTCGTCAACGTAAATGGCAATGGTGCTGGCGCCGTGATCCTTGGCGACCTGGGCGGCGACGATGGTCTCCTTGGTGCCGCGCATGGAAACGACGACGGCCAGGGTGTTCTCGTTGACGTAGGCCGGGGTGGCGTGAACGAACTCGTTGCTGGTGTAGCTGGAGCTCACGACCTGCGTGGCCTCGTGCTCCATAAAGTACTGGGCAGGATAGTTGCCGCCGTTGGAGCCGCCGGCGCCGATCCACACGACGCGCTTGATGCCGCCCTTGTCTGCCTTGTCAGCCAAAACCTGCGAAACGACGTCCTTGACCTGTTCCTGAGTAGTCATCGTGCATCAGCCTTTCTTCTCGTTTGATGCTCTCGATGGCATACAAGTTACATACATGTCTTTGCGATGTCGACTAGTTGTATGCTATATTTGTCTTAGAAATTTTGCTGCCATGGTTTTCAGAAATCATTTACCAGCGGTTTTGTTGTCATGTTGGATACATGCTTGGTTCGGCAAGCATACAAGTTAGATACAGGTTGGTCGCATGAGCACTTCGTCGAAAAAGAACTTGGCCCAATACGAGCGCCTGGCGGGCACGCTGCGCGACCGTATCGCCGCTGGCACCTACGCACGCGGAGACAAGTTGCCATCCGAGATGGAGCTCATGGCAGAATCGGGTCTGTCGCGCAGCACCGTGCGCCACGCGCTTAAGGTGCTGGTGGATGAGGGCCTGGTGCGCACCGAGCGCGGGCGCGGCGCCTTTGTGGCCGACACGCCCGAGGTGCACGAGAACAATCTGGTGTTTTCGAGCTATACCAAGCAGGTCGAGGGACAGGGCATGAAGCCTACCACGCGCACGGTGGACTCGGGTTTCGCCAAGGCGGCGGGCAGCGTGGCCAAGTTCTTTGATGCCGCCGTGGGCAGCAAGCTCGTCAAGCTTGTCCGCCTGCGTTATCTGGACGACGTGCCGCTCTGCTTGGAAACCACGTATCTGCCGCCGAGCTTTGGGGCGCTCATCGACCGCGACATCAACGGGTCGCTCTACGCCACACTGCGCCAGGAGTTCCATCGCGCGCCGGCCCAGGGCAACAAAACCTTTGAGGTGTGCTATGCCTCGCAAAACGAGGCGTTTTTGCTCAATGTTGAGCGCGGGCAGGCGCTGATCCTTATCACCGACTACGTCTACGACACCGACGGACGCCCGCTCCACGTCTCCAAGCGCATCCAACGAACCGACCGCGCCAAATACACCGAACCCATCGGCTAGCGCACTAAACGAGGCGAAACTAACTAATATGCGTTTTACCTGCGGTTTTTATTAAATCTCAAGCCGGCATGGCGCAAATGCCAACATCGCCTGGTAACACGCGCCGCCCAAGCTCAACTGTTCCTGCCCAGAATATCCAGCACCGTAAACCTAAGTGAGTAGACTTTTCGCGACCTGCCAAGCACAACCAAAACAGCCATCTCCGTGACCTGCGGTTTTACTAAAGCAGATACGCTTTGTGCTCGCCTTGCGCCAAAAAGTCTACTCACTTAGCTCGCAAGGTGTCTCGACGGGACGATTCGAGTCAAAAAAGCGTACGAATGCTGCATTTCTTGCGGCGATTTGATACCGAAAGACAGCCAAAAACCTGTCCCTAAATGGTAGGTTTGAAACCTTGGGCAACAAGTGCGGGAAACCAGGTTGGTTTGGGCTGGTTGGGGGTGCGCTCGGCTAGAACCAGCTCCATCCAGCACATGTCGTACCAGCGGCCGAACTTTTGGGCACAACGGTCGAAGGCGCCCACCAGGCGATACCCCATATGGGCATGGAAGTCCTGGCTGTTGTGCGTCAGGTATTCGTCGTCTTTGTCGTGCGGCACGGCGATGAGCGCGCACATGTTGGTGATGCCCATCGCGACCAGGCACTGCTTGAGCGCATCGTGCAGCTTGCGGCCCAGCCCGCCGTGATGCACGTCGCGCGCCAGGTAGATCGACGTCTCGACCGACCAGTCGTATGCCTCGCGGCTGTTGAGCGGGCTCACATAGGCATAGCCTACCGGGCGCCCGTCCAGCTCCATCACCAGATACGGATAGCGCTTGAGCGTACGCTCGATGCGCCCGGCGAACTCCTCAACGCTCGGCACCTCGTATTCGCAGGTAATCGCCGTCTGGCGCACATACGGCTCATAGATGGCAAGCAACGCCGGCGCGTCGTCGGGCGTTGCCAGACGAATCGTCGGCTCGGATATCTCGGGCATACAGACCCTCCCCCTCAAAAGCAAAGGCCGCCCCACGCCAAACCCAGGCGCAGGGCGGCCCCTCGTCATCACATCAATCTACAGGACAGCCGCCAGCGCGTCGATGTCCTCCTGCGTCGTGGCCCAGCTGGTGCAAAAGCGCACCACGGTGTGGGTCTCGTCGTACTTTTCCCAGTACTCAATCGCCGCATGCTCGCGAATGCGCGCCATGTCCTCGTTGGGCAGAATCACAAACTGCTGGTTGGTGGGCGTCTCCAAGAAGAACTGGTAGCCGCGCTCGTGCAGCACACGGCGCAGTGCCTTCGCGGTCTCAATCGCCTGGCGGCCAATCTCAAAATACAGGCCGTCGGTAAAGAGCGCCTCAAACTGCACGCCCGTCAGGCGGCCCTTGGCCAGCAGCGCGCCGTGCTGCTTAATGCGCGGAATGGGATGCGCCGGGGCATGCATGCCGCAGAACACCACGGCCTCGCCGCACAGAGCACCGCACTTGGTACCGCCGATGTAGAACACGTCGCACAGCTGCGCCAGCTCGGGCAGGGTAATGTCGCACTCGTCGGCCGCCAGCGCGTAGGCCAGGCGGGCACCATCCACAAACAGCGGAATCTCGCGCTTCTGGCACACCGCATGAATCGACGCGAGCTCGGCCTTGGAGTACAGCGTGCCGTATTCGGTCGACAGACTCACGTACACGGCACCCGGGAACACCGTGTGCTCGTAGCTCTCGTTCTCGTAAAACACCTGGATGTAGTTTTCGAGATCATCGGCGTGCATCTTGCCCTCGTAACCGGGGATGGTGAGCACCTTGTGGCCGCCAAACTCGATGGCGCCTGCCTCATGGCAAGCAACGTGGCCGGTCTCGGCGGCAACGACGCCCTCGTACGGAGCGAGCAGCATATCGATCACCGTCGCGTTGGCCTGCGTGCCGCCCACCAGCAAGAACACATCGGCATCGGGCGCCTGACAAGCCTCACGGATAAGCTGCTTGGCACGCTCGGTGTGCGTGTCGGTACCATAGCCGGGCTGCGGCTCCATGTTGGTGTCGACGAGTGCCTGCAGCACCGCCGGGTGCGCACCGTGGGAATAATCGTTGTTGAAAGCGAGCATGGCAATCCTCTCTTACCGGATATCGGCCAGATGATTCAGGTGGAGCTATTGTACGCCGTGCGGATAGGCAATGCGCGCGGCAAGGCACTCAAGTGCCAACACCAGGGCAAAGCCGCAGCTCACATCGGTCAAAAAATGTGCGCCGATCACGATACGACCAAAGGCGACGAGCGCCGCGACGGCCGCCGCCACCCAAAAGACCACGCGACGACGCGACGGCTTTTCCGTAAAGGCAGCCGCGGGAAGCCCAGCGAGCATAAGGCCGATAGCCGCATGCGCGGTGTGCCCGCTCGCAAACGACTTAAAGCCGTCCTTGATCACGCCGGCGGCGATGTAAGTCCACTTGTCAGGATTGCCGATCACCCACCACGGCTGAAAATCGAGCCCCGGCGTAACCTCGATCACGCGCATGCGCGGGCGCGACCATAGCGGCTTGACGATCACGTTGAGGATGATGGCTTGCGCGACCCACACGGCGAGCACCATCAGCGCCCAGCGTGTGAGCTCGTCGGAGTCGGTGTCGCGCGTGAGGCGATAGGCGATGAGGTTGGCCGCGATGACCAGCACAAACGTCAGCACCAGCTGAGCCGCGACGAGTTTGCCGCCAACCCGCAGGGACGAAATAATCTCATAGCCGGCCAAGCCAACATTGACGAGGATGCCGAGCACGGCGAGCCATTTGCTCGCCTTGGAATCGGGGCGCGCCGCGCGCACGAGCATAATGCCCGCGACGCTCGTCGTCAGCTCAAACGGCAGCTCGCCAGCAGCCTCGATAAAGCGTCCGTACATGCTGGCGATGTTGAACAGCGCGCTCGAGATCTGATAATCGAAAAACGTGCCGATGAGCAGGCAGAGAGCTAGGATGGCCGCAATAGCAGCGGCGTCTTTCTTGTAGATGTACCCGAACATGGCATCCTTTCGGTCGGGCGGAGGGTCAGCCGGCAACGTGGCGTCTCATAAACGTCCTTACAGGTTGAGCATAAGCGAGCGAAAACGTCCCATTTGAGGCAAGGTGGCCCGAAGGAGGAGGGAAGCGTACTTGTGTACGCGACCGACGAGTGAGGGTCAGATTGCCCAAATGGGGCGTTTGCAGCGTCGACCCGTTAGTCATCGTCGCTGGCACCTAGCTGTTGCAGCAGCATGAGCGCGGCTGCCACCGGGCCGGTGCCGTCGTTGGCATCGAGGCCGCGGCCCAGGCCGCTGCCCGCGCCGGCACCCGCCTTGTAGGGCACCGACAGCTTGCGGCTCTTGGGAAAGTTCACCGCACCGTACCGGGTCTTAAACTCAAAGGCCACCTTCTTGGGCACGTCGACACCCAAAAACGTGATGCGCCCGCCGCTGAGCGTAACGCTCTCGAGCCCCAGGCGCTCGCCGCGAATGCGGATACGCGCGCGGTTGAACAGGTTGAGCCCCGCCAACGGCAGCTCGCCATGCGCGGCCTCGGTCTCCTCCTGCACCTCGTCGATACTCTCCAGGTCCTCTGCCGCCGCGAGCTTACGGTACACGAGCACGCGCTGGTCCACCGCCGGCATATATTCCTCGGACAAGAAGTAGTCGGCCGGCAGGTTGATGCCCACGCTCGCCGCCTCCACGCCGGCATCGTCATCGCCGCGCGCCTCGGCCACGGCCTGTCCCAGCATCTGCGTAAACAGGTCAAAGCCCACGCTCGACAGGTTACCGTGCTGCTCGGCGCCCATAAGCGAGCCGGCGCCGCGGATCTCCAGGTCGCGCATGGCGATGCGCATGCCGCTGCCCAGGTCCTGGAACTCGGAAAGCGCGGTCAGGCGCGCCGTCGCCTCCTCGGTGAGCGGCAGCTCACCCGGGAACATAAAGTACGCGTAGGCCTGCGTGGCAGAGCGACCCACGCGGCCCTTGAGCTGGTAGAGCTGTGCCAGGCCCAGGCGCTGCGAATCCTCGATGATGAGCGTGTTGGCGGTCGCGTTGTCGATGCCGCTCTCCACGATGGTCGTGGCGATGAGCACGTCAATCTTTTTGGTCGCGAACTCGATCATCACGTCCTCGACCTCGCGCGGGCTCATCTTGCCGTGCGCCACGCCCACGCGTGCCTCGGGCGCGGCCTCGTGCACGCGCGCCACGGCGTCGTCGATGGTCTTGACGCGGTTGGACACGTAGTACACCTGGCCGCCGCGGCCCACCTCCAGGCGAATCGCCGCGCTCACCACGTCGGGGTCGTACTCCCCCACGTGCACGATCACGGGGCGGCGTCCGGTCGGCGGCGTAGTGATCAGACTCATGTCGCGCACGCCACTCGTAGCCATCTGCATGGTACGCGGGATGGGCGTCGCCGAAAGCGTGAGCACGTCAATCTGCTCACGCAGGTTCTTGAGCTGCTCCTTGTGCTGCACGCCAAAGCGCTGTTCCTCGTCAATGATCACCAGGCCCAGGTTCTTGGGGTTCACATCGGCCGAAAGCAGACGATGCGTGCCGATGAGCACGTCGATCGTGCCCTCGGCAAACGCCTTGAGCGCGCGCTTTTGCTGCGCCGGCGTGCGGAAGCGGCTGAGTACCTCGACCTCGAGGCCAAACGGGGCAAAGCGCTCAAAGAACGTCTCGTAGTGCTGCTGGGCCAGAATGGTCGTGGGGCAGAGCACCATGACCTGGCGGCCGGAGTCCACGCACTTAAACGCCGCGCGCAGGGCGACCTCGGTCTTGCCAAAGCCCACGTCGCCGCACAGCAGGCGGTCCATGGGCTTGGGTGCCTCCATGTCGGCCTTAATGTCGGCGATGGCCTCCAGCTGGTCGCGCGTCTCGTCGTAAGGAAAGCTCTCCTCCATCTCGATCTGCTCGGGCGTGTCGGGCGGGCAGGCGATACCGGTAATCGACGAGCGGCGCGTATACAGATCGACCAGGTCAAACGCCAGCTTTTTGGCGTTTTTGCGCGCCTTGTTGGTGGCACGCGTCCAGTCGGCGGTGTTGAGCCTGGTCAGGCGCGGCTTGTCGCCGTCGGGGCCAACATAGCGCGTGATACGGTCGACCTGCTCGAGCGGCACATAGAGCTTGTCGCCATCGGCATATTCCAGCAAGAAGTAGTCGCGCTCCTTGCCGCCCACTTCCTGGCGCGCGATCTCGCTAAAGAGCGCGATGCCGTGAGTGGCGTGCACCACGTAGTCGCCCGGCTTAAACGGGAACGTGATCTGCGTAATGTCCACCTTGCGGCGGCTGCGCGCGCGGTTGGCATCCATGCGCGCGTTGAGGTCGGCGATCGAAAACACGGCCAGGTTGGCATCGGGCACCACCACGCCCTGCGGCAGGGCGGCATCCACAAAGGTCACGCGTCCGCGCGAGATGGTGGGCACAGCGGCACCGGCGGCAGCCTGGGCCGCACCCGCCTCGAGCGAGCGGGCGTTGAGCGCGTCGGCGCGGCGCTCGCGAATTGCAGCATGAGCATCCTGGCGGGCAGCACGGTCGGCGGAATCCGCCGCCGCCACGCGTACGCGGTCGCCGATAACGCCGGCGTTTTCGGGCGCGGCCGTCAGCGACTCCTCAAAGGTAATGCCCTCGTCGCCAAAGGTGAGCTCCATCGACTCGCGCGCACCGCGGTCGGGAATGGCAAACACGCAGGCATAGCGCTTGCCCACGACCTCCTGGATACGCGTCATAAAGCGGTTGTCCGAACCCGCGATTGACGGCTGCTCGATCTTGAGCTCGGCCGTCACCGCACCGCCGGCACGGATGAGGCTCACGTAGTTCAGGCGCTGCTGCCCACCAAAGTCGAGCTGCTGGGCGCGCACGTACAGGCCGTCCAGACGGTCGACCCCCGCCTCGCCGGCGCGCGCCTCGATATCCTCGTAGGCGCGCAGGCAGTCGTCGAACAGCGAGCGCGGCTCGGACAGCACCACGAGCGCCTTGCCACTCACATGCGACAGCGGGCTCACGGTCTGGCCGTACATCACCGGCAAAAAGCGGTCGAGCTCGGGCGTGACGATGCGTGCATCCACCATCTCGAGCAGCGCCGTCAACTTGCTGTCGTCCTGGCTGGCGCGGTAGAGCGCCACATGCATGTTGTGGACGGCGTCGTCGGTGAGTGCGAGCTCGCGACAGGGGAAGATCTCGATGCTGTCCTCGTTGCCGATAGTCTGGCCCGTTGAACTCACCATGCGGCGGATGCGGTCGATCTCGTCGCCGAAGAACTCAATGCGCACCGGCGCTTTTTCCTGCGCGGGGAACACCTCGACGGTATCGCCGTGCACACGGAACAGGCCGGGCGCGTCGGCGGCGCCGGCATTGGTGTAGCCCATGCCCACCAGGCGCTGCGGCACCTCGTCAAAAGGAATCTCCTCGCCCACCGCAAAGGTTGTCGACTCCCAGTAGCGGCTCTCGACCGGCGGCACGCAGCGCAGCAGTGCGCGGGCCGAGGCGACCATGATGCAGTTGTCCCCGCGCACGATGCGCCCCAGTGCCTCGCAGCGCTGGGCCACCACGGCGTCGTCGGGCGCCTGCTCGCGCCACGGATAGTCCTTGCGCTCGGGGAAGCGGCACACGTGCGCCAGGCCCACATAGGCAGCCAAGCTACGCGCGGCACGATCGGCCGCGTCCTCGCCGCTCACAATGTAGACCGTGGGGCGCGGACGGCGCGCAAACTGGGCGGCGGCCATAAGCGTGCGACCCGACTGAGACACGGCCAGCGTCACGTCCTCGCCAGAATCGAGCCCGGCCTCGACGGTCTGCAGCGCCTCGGCAGTGTAGAGCTGCGCAGCTATACGGTGAATGAGCATGCTGTTCCTCCGGCATCGCAACGCCAAAAGCCCGCCGGGGCAAGCTCGGCGGGTCGTTCGTCAAAAATCATTGCTTGTCATGGTAGCGCATGGAGAGGACTCCAGCTCAAGCGCACGCCCAGCCCCGCAACAAAAACGCTAGACGGGCAAGCCGCGCTCTGCCCCTACCCCATCACGCGCACGCTGGGGCAAAGGTCTGCCAGCGGGCATTCGTCGCACTTGGGTTTGCGGGCGTCGCAGATCTCGCGACCAAAGGTGATCCACTGGTGGTTGACCGACTTCCAATATTCGTGCGGCAAAATCTTGAGCAGGTCCTGCTCGGTCTTGAGTGGCTCCTTGGCGTGCGTCTTGGGACTCAACATCAGGCGGTGCGCGATGCGGTTGACGTGCGTGTCCACCGCGATGCCTTCCACGATGCCAAACCCCACGTTGAGCACGATGTTCGCGGTCTTGCGCCCTACGCCCGGCAGCTTGACGAGCTCCTTCATGTCCGCCGGCACCACACCGTCGTAATCGGCGACGATCATCTGGGCGGCCTCCACGGCATGCTTGGCCTTGCTCTTATAGAAGCCAAGCGACTTGATCGTATCCGCCACGTCGGCAACACTCGCCCCGGCCATGGCCTCGGGCGTTGGCCACTGGGCAAACAGCCGCGGCGTCACCTTGTTGACCTGCGCATCGGTCGTTTGCGCCGAGAGCAGCACCGCGATCAGCAGGCGGAAAGGATTCTCGTGGTCCAAGAAGCACTCGACCGGGCCATAGCGACGGTTGAGGCGCTCGCACACCTCGATGGCGCGCTCGCGCTTGGCGGCATTGGTCTCGCGTGGCATAACGACTCCTTGGCTCAACGGCACAACAAACTACAGGCACGATTGTCCCACGTCTGGGGCGTCTACGCCTCCAAGAATGCGCCGGTCTGGCGACTCCACAGGCTCGCGTACTCGCCACCCGCCTCGACAAGCTGCGCATGCGTGCCGTCCTCGACAATCTCGCCATCGGCCAGCACCACGATGCGATCGAGCGCCGCCACGGTAGACAGGCG
Organism: uncultured Collinsella sp.; assembly: GCA_934668695.1. Next base: position 69,471 of record CAKUOD010000008.1, read on the forward strand.
GTGCGCGACCACGATGGAGGTACGCCCACGCATCAAGTTCTCGAGCGCCTCCTGCACCAGCGCCTCGGACTCGCTGTCCAGGGCAGAGGTCGCCTCGTCGAGCACCAGGATCGGCGCGCCGGTGAGGATGGCACGGGCGATGGCCACGCGCTGGCGCTGACCGCCCGATAGCTTAACGCCGCGCTCGCCCACCATGGTGTCAAAGCCACGAGGCAAGCGGTCGATAAACTCCAGGGCGTTGGCCAGGCGCGCAGCCTCGCGAATCTGCTCATCGGTGGCGTCGGGACGGCCATAGGCGATGTTCTCGCGAATGGAGCGGTGGAACAGCAGCGCCTCTTGCGGCACGTAGGCTACCTGACGACGCAGGCTCTGCTGCGTGCAGCGCGAGACATCTTGGCCATCGACGAGCACACGGCCGCCCTGCACATCGTCCAGACGCAGCAGCAGCTTGGTGAGCGTCGTCTTGCCCGAACCCGATTTTCCCACCAGGCCCACGCGCTGCCCTGCCGCCACATGGAGCGTCAGGTCATCGAACACGTTCTCGCCTGCCGCGGCATCACGGTAGGCAAAGCTCAGGTGCTCAAAATCAATCGCGCCCTCGCGCACTTTAAGCTCGGGGGCATTCGGGTCGTCTGCCACCAGGCGCGGCTCGTCCAGCACGCGCGTCATCTCTGCCGCGTCGCCCAGCGCGCGGTTGATACGCTGCATCATGGAGCTCACGTAGTTCAGGCGCATGGTGAGGTTGTACGTGTAGGTAAAAATCATGACGAGCGAACCGGCCGAGATGCCAAACCACGCGTTGCCGCCCGCCACGAACACGCTCACCACGGCCATGGTGATGACGATGAGACCCGAGGTCGTAAAGTTGCGCTGCATCATGGCGTGCATCGACACCGTCTCGGCGTCGCGCGCGGCACGGTCGGCGGCGTCGAACAGATCGCGCTCAAAGTCCTCGCGCCCGCAGGTCTTGACGGCCAAGATGTTCGTGACCGCGTCGGCGAGCACACCCGACAGCTTGTTTTGTGCGGCGGACGTCGCGGCCGAAAGCGGCATGATGCGTTTGTACATAAGCCAGACAAACGCGATGTAGACGACCATGATGCCCACCAGAATCACGGTAAAGGTGGGTACCACTGGAGCGAGTGCGGCCACGGTGCAGATGACCGAGGTGATGGTGGGAATGAGCGAATACACCGTCACGTCCACCAGGCCCGTGTAGCCGCTCATAAAACGACTCGTCTGGCTCACAAGCGATCCGCCAAAGCGACTGGTGTGAAATGTCATGGATTGATTGGAGAGCGTGTCAAAGCACAGGCGCGCCAAGTGGTAATTGCCCGCAATCTCGAGCTTGTAGACGGTGTAGTCCTGCAGCTTGGAGAGGATCTGGCCCACTAGGTTAACGAGCACGAGCGCCAGAATGTAGGGGCCAAAGACCTCAAACACCTGGTCGCCCGCCACGGGGCCGGCCTGAACGCGGTCAACGATAAGGGCCATCACGTAGGTGTTGGCAAACGTGAGCAAAAAGATGTATCCCGCCGACGAGAACACCGAGAGAAAGACGATCAGCGGCTGCGTGCGCGTGACGTCCCAAAAACGCTGCAGTGTGCGGCGCACGGTGGAGCGTTTGAGCGGACTGGTGCTTCTCTGAGACATGGTCTTCCTTTCGCGTCTGATAGGGCGAAACGCCATTGTTGCACATTGAAGCGCACTTCAGGCAAGCGCGATGCGAAAAGCGGCGGGGCACCCGCGTTTACGCCGGCGCCCCGCTGTCAGATGCAGCTAGTCCTCGTCTTTTTGGTCTGCGAGCAGGCCTGCGGACTCCAAGCCCAAAATCGCGTCGGCTTCCTCAGCATCCTCCAGCGCGTCGATGTCCTTGAGCTTGCGCTCCATGACGTTGGTGCGCGTGGTGATGATGCCCTCGACCGTTTTGCCCGCGGTCTCGATCTGCTGCTGGGCGCGGCGCAGCGCCGCCTGATAGCGCGGCAGCTCGGCCTTGACGGCGGAGAGCACGCGCAGCACGTCGTCGGTACGTTTTTGCAGTCTAAACGTCTGGTAGCTCATCTGCAGGCTGTTGAGAATGGCGGCCATGGTGCTGGGACCGGCTACGTTGACGTGATAGTCGCGGCCCAGGATCTCGATAAGCCCGGGGCGGCTGACGATCTCGGCGTACAGCCCCTCAAACGGCACGAACATGATGCCAAAGTTGGTCGTTGCCGGCACACTCAGGTACTTTTCGCAGATGTCCTTGGCCTCGCGTTTCACCATCATATCGAGCGTCTTGCGCGCTGCGGCGACGGCCTCAGCGTCACCAGACTCCTGGGCGTCGAGCAGATGCTCGTACGCGTCGCCCGGAAACTTGGAGTCAATCGGCAGCAGCACGGGGTCGCCCTCGTCTACCGGCAGCCTGACAGCAAACTCAACGCGTTCCGAGGCGCCGGGCTTGGTGGCGACGTTTTCCAGATACTGATCGGGCGTGAGGATGTCCGCCAGGATTGCACCCAGCTGCACCTCGCCCAAAATGCCACGCGCCTTGACATTGCCCAGCACGCGCTTAAGGTCGCCCACGCCGGTGGCGATAGACTGCATGTCGCCCAGGCCCTTGTACACGGCCTCGAGCTGGTCGCTCACCTGCTTAAACGATGCCGACAGTCGGTCGTTGAGCGTGCGAGAGAGCTTCTCGTCCACCGTCGCACGCATTTGGTCGAGCTGCACGTTGTTGTCTTTGCGGATGGCGCCCAGCTGAGCATCGACCGTCTCGCGCACCTTGTCCAGGCGGTGCTCGATGCCTTCGCGGTTGGCGCCAAGCTGTTGGGCCGTCTCGCGGCGCAGGTCATCCATGCGGTCGCCGGCCTGCGAGAACTCGCGCGCAATGGTCAGGTAGCGCTGCTGCTCTACGGCGGCGTCGGTCGTCTGCTGCTGCGCGATGGCATTGGCCGTGCGGCGGGTTTCGGCCAACGCGACGTTCAGGGTGTCGAGCGTGCTGTTGGCCTGCTCGAGCGCTGCCAGCGTTTCCGCGCTACTGTCGCCACGCTCCCACAACTCGGCACGCAGGCTCTTGAGCTGGAGGGCGCAAGCCACAGCAACCCCCACCGCCACCAAGGCGATCACAACAAGCACAATATCAATAGCAGACATAAACTCCGCCCAACAAACCCAATCGAGCACCAATCAAAACCGCGATCAATCTTACCCCGCCACACACACGGATCACTCACTGCCTTGCAGACAAATTTCTCTTAGAGCCGCGGGCGCTAAAACGCTAGCTCTCCCAGCCGGCGCGGATGGTTGTTATGACGTCACCTAGGCGCTGGCCCAGGGCCGCTAGATGCTGGAGCACCTCGTTGGGCGATGCGCCGTTGAGGATGCACGTGAGGGCATACGACGCCAGAAAGATGGCCGCAAGCCC
>CAKUOD010000009.1 GCA_934668695.1 uncultured Collinsella sp.
AAGGCGGTGGGTCTGGTGGGCTTTGAGCGCCACGAGACCCACGCGCTCTCGGGCGGGCAAAAGCAGCGCGTGGCGCTCGCCGGCGTGCTCGCCATGGAGCCGCGCGTGCTTATCTTGGACGAGGCCTCCTCGATGCTCGATCCGCGCGGACGCAAGGGCCTTATGAAGGCCTGTCATGCGCTCCACGATCGCGGCATGACTATCGTGATGATTACGCACTTTATGGAGGAGGCCGCCGAGGCCGATCGTGTCGCGGTGTTTCGGGCGGGGCGCGTTGCCATGCTCGGTACGCCCGAGGAGATTCTGACGCGGGCAGATGAGCTCGCGGAGCTCAACCTGGATATGCCGGCGTCATGCTGCTTGAGCACGGCGCTTCGTGCGAAAGGCGTGCCCGTTCATGCGCAGGTGCGCGAGGTGGATATGGTCGCCGAGATTGCGCAGGTATATGCCGACCGGAGTGGGGAAGACACCGCGGGGCGGCCTTCTGCATCCGATTCTCGTGTGCTCTACAACGTCTCCTCTGCAACCGACGGGACAGCCGTGTCGGAGCCCGTCATCGAGATTTCGCGCCTCTCGCATAGTTACTCGCTGAGTGCCCGCGAGCGCCGCCGCTGGCATAAGCGCTCGGCCACTGCGGGCAAATCGAATAAACAGGCTCTCTGGGGAAACGACCCCAGCAGCCCGTGGGCGCTGCGCGATGTATCGCTGACGGTGCGTCGCGGCGAGTTCCTGGGCTTAGCAGGTCATACCGGTTCGGGTAAGTCGACGCTGGTCCAGCATCTCAACGGTTTGATTCGCCCCCAGGAGGGATTCGTTCGCGCGCTGGGGCTCGATCTGTCAAACAAGAAAGACGCCGCCGCGGTTAAGGCCAAGGTCGGCGTGGTGTTTCAATATCCCGAGCGTCAGCTGTTTGCCGAAACCGTGACGCAGGACGTGGCGTTTGGCCCGCACAACCTTGGCTTGCCGCAAGATGAAGTCGACCGTCGCGTCGAGTCGTCGCTCTCGCGCGTGGGCCTCGACCTTTCCACGGTCGGCGACAAGAGTCCCTTTGAGCTTTCGGGCGGTCAGCAACGGCGTGTGGCATTCGCCGGTGTGCTCGCCATGGAGCCCGAAGTCCTGGTGCTCGATGAACCCATGGCGGGGCTCGATCCGGCTGCGCGCAGGGATTTCCTTGAGCTTATCGATCGACTTCACCGCGATGGCCTGACCGTTGTCATGGTTTCACACAGCATGGATGACCTGGCCAATTGCTGCGACCGTATCGTCGTAATGAACGAAGGTGCGGTGTTTGCCGAGGGAACCCCCGCGCAGGTGTTTGCGCATGCCGATGAGCTCAAGTCGATCGGCTTGGGCGTACCTGCTGCTCAGCGCATGGCGTTGGCGCTCGCGGAGGCGGGCGTGCCGCTGCGTTGCGGCGGGCTCTATACGGTTGAGTCGCTGGCCGACGAGCTGGCAGATTTGCTGATCGGTCGCTCAGACGGTCCTTCTAACGTCGCGGACATTGCTAAATCCAAGACGGTCGCGCGAGAGGAGGGCTGCTAATGGAGGCGTTTTCGTTTGGCAGCTACTATCCCGGCGATAGTGCAATCCACCGCCTGGACCCGCGAACTAAGTTGCTCTTGGGCTTTGTGTTTCTGATCACGACGCTCACAGTCAGCAGCTTCTGCGGACTGGCCCCGGTCGCAATCTTCGTTGTCCTGATCTATACCGTGTCCCGGGTGCCGTTGCGCCGGGTCCTATCATCGATGGCACCATTGCTGGCGATTGTCGTGGTGGTCGCAGTGCTCAACCTGTTTTCCGACCAGAGCGGGCGCATTCTGTGGCAGCTTGGCTTTTTGCAGATAAGCGAGGGCTCGCTGCATTCCGCCGCCTTTATGGCGTGCCGCCTGAGCTTGATGATGGCCGGCATGAGCGCCATTACGCTCACCACGCCCACACTCGACCTCACCGCGGGCTTTGAGCGTCTGCTCGCACCGTTTGCGCGTGTGGGACTTCCTGCACACGAGCTCGGCATGATTATGGGTATCGCGCTGCGCTTTATGCCGCAGTTTGCCACCGAGATGAAGCAGACGGCCGATGCGCAGGCGAGCCGCGGTGCGCGCGTGACGGGAGGCCCGCTCGGCGGCGTGCGTATGCTCGGCAGTGTGGCGATCCCGCTGTTCACGGGTGTGTTCCGCCATGCCGAGACGCTGTCTGCTGCCATGGATGCACGCTGCTATCACGGCGAGCAGGGCCGCACGCGCCTGCATGCGCTTGCATTTCGCCGCGGGGATGCGCTGGCTGCGGTGGTGACGGCGCTGCTGCTCGCGTGTGTCATCGTCATCAACCTTCAACTTGTTTAGGCGCGATTCGAGCGCAAGAAAGGGGTCCCTATGACCGACAACGACCGCACGGCTCAGCTTGAGCGCGCCTGTTCGTATCTCAGGCGCATTCCGGCGTGGTATCTGGCCACGACCGATGTGGCCGATGGACATCAGCCTCGCGTGAGGCCGTTTTCGTTTGCCATGGTCGATGACGGTAAGTTGTGGTTTTGCACGTCGCGCGACAAGGATGTGTGGGCGGAGCTGAGTGCGAATCCCAAGTTTGAGCTCTCGGGCTGGAAGCCGGGGGAGTGCTGGATCGTGTTAACTGGCGAGGCCGCGCTCGAGGATGATGCAGTCGTGAGCGACAAGGTGCGCCAGGCAGGCTTTAAGCACATGATGGGCATCGGCGAAGAACACGAGAGTGCCAACGACGGCCGCCTTGCTTTCTTTTCGGTCCGCAACATCGCCGCGCGCTTCTGTGATATCGACGGCAGCGAGGAGCGCCTGGGGCTCTAATTTCCCAAATTGACTACCCATTCCAAAAAGACTGGTCAGGCGACAGGAGGAAACGTGGACGGATTGAATACGGTTTTGGAGTATCTGACGTCGGTGCCGGCGTGGTATCTGGCGACGAGCGTGGACGGGCAGCCACATGTGCGTCCGTTCTCGTTTGCACAGATTCAGGACGGCAAGCTGTGGTTTGTGACAGCGCGCACTAAAGATGTGTGGCAGGAGCTGCTGCAAAACCAGCGCTTTGAGGCCACGAGTTGGTGGCCGGGCCATGGCTGGCTCATCTTGCGCGGGCGCGCTGGCTTGGATGACCGGGCTTTAGACGAAATGCGCGAAGCCGGGTGGAAGCATCTAGAGCGCCTGGGCGAGCACTATGAGGGGCCTAACGACCCCACGCTCGTCTTCTTTAGCGTCGAGGATCCCGAGGCTTTTATCTGCAATCACGACGAATGGGTGCCGGTCGAGCTCTAGCCAACCGGCTCATCCTAACAACTTGGTTTTCGCATGGGCGGGCCCCGTATTGCCCGGCGCCGTTAGGAGCGTCGGTCAATACGGGGCCCGCTCTATTTGTCAATTCCTTCAAGCGAATGTGTCGGGAATGTTTCAATGCATGAATATGCAAGCCATTTACGTGTTAATGCATCTTTTGGTGCTAAAGTTTCAACCCACTTCATAACGACCGCTGCGAAATGCGCATCGGTGCATAAATCGCAGACAAGGAGTCTGATATGTCTTTGAAGGTTGGAATCGTCGGCGCGGCTGGATATGCCGGAGCCGAGCTCATTCGCCTCGTGCTCGGTCATCCCGAGTTTGAACTTGTTGTCATTACGTCCAACGCCGATGCCGGCCAGCCGCTGTCTGCGGTGTATCCGAGCTTTGCCGGCGTGAGCGATCTGGTTTTCACCACGCATGACGCCCCCGAGCTCAAGAGCTGCGATGCGGTTTTTCTTGCCGTGCCGCACACGGCTGCCATGGCACAGGTGCCCGCGCTGCTTGCATCGGGCGTCTCCTGCTTTGATCTTTCGGCCGATTACCGTCTGAGCGACGCGTCCGTTTTTGAGGCTTGGTATGCCGCCGAGCATACGAGCCCCGAGCTGCTCAAGACCCGTGCCTTCGGTCTGCCCGAGCTGTTCTGCCAGGACTTGGAGACCGCCGCATCCGACCATGCCGACGGCAAACCCGTGCTGGTCGCCTGCGCCGGTTGCTATCCCACCGCAACGAGCCTTGCCGCCGCGCCCGCCGTGCGCGCGGGCTGGGTGGCCGAGAACGGTCCCGTGATTGTCGATGCCATTAGCGGCGTGACGGGCGCCGGTAAGTCCTGCAACGCCCGCACCCATTTTTGCAGCGCCGACGAGAACTTGGAGGCCTACGGCGTGGGCAAGCATCGCCACACGCCCGAGATTGAGCAAATCCTTGGCCTGACCGATCGCGTCGTCTTTACCCCGCACCTGGCACCGCTCAAGCGCGGTCTGCTCTCCACGGTGACGCTGCCGCTCGCGCCGCAGGCTATCGATACCTTGACCCTTGAGGACGTTGTCGACCATTACAAGCAGTTCTACGCCGGTCGCACCTTTGTGCGCGTGCTCGATGCCGGCCAGCAGCCCAAGACGGCTTCGGTCGTCGGCACCAACGCTGCCCAGATTGGCCTCGCGCTCAACAAGCGCGCGGGCGTGCTGGTGGCGACGGGCGCCATCGACAATCTGTGCAAGGGCGCTGCGGGCCAATCGGTCCAGTGCGCCAATATCGTCTTTGGCTTTGACGAGCGACGAGGCTTGCCCACAGTGGCGTGCCCGGTGTAGCACATTCGATTGTTAACGATTTGGTAGTCGGGCATCGAGTGGGGCGCCACTCTTAAGCTGGTCTCATGATCACGACTGACATGGCGCACCAACCGATGCCCGTTTTTTGTTTGACATAAGGAGTCATAAAGACGATGAATACCGAGCTGTTTGATATCAAGATTCGCGCCGTCGAGGGTGGCGTTACGGCTGCGGCTGGTTTTAAGGCTGCAGGCATCCACGCTGGGTTCCGCAAGAACCCCGAGCGTCTGGATTACGCGCTCGTCGTGCCCGATAAACCCTGTCCCGGTGCCGGCGTGTTTACCACCAATCGCTTTTGCGCGGCGCCCGTGCAGGTGAGCCGTGCCAACCTGGGCGGTGCCGACAAGGGCTACGGTATCATCGCTGGCGTTTCGGTCAACTCTGGCAATGCCAACGCCGCCACGGGTGAGACCGGCCTTGCATGCGCGCGCGAGACGTGCAGCATCGCATCGCAGGTCATCGGCTGCGAGCCCCAGCAGATTCTGGTTGCCTCCACGGGTGTGATTGGCCAGATTCTGCCGATCGACACGTTTGAGACCGCCATTCCTGCTGCCTACGAGGCGCTCTCCGCCCACGGTGGCGCCGATGCCGCTCGCGCCATCATGACGACCGACACGCACTCCAAGGAGTACGCCGTATCCTACGTCAGTGAGGCTGTGGGTCATGCGGACAATGTCTATACGGTAGGCGGAATGTGCAAGGGCTCGGGCATGATCATGCCCAACATGGCCACCATGATCGCAGTTATCACCACCGATGCCCCCGTCGAGCCTGCGGCGCTTCATGCCCTGCTGCTCTCGACCGTCAAGCAGACCTTTAACAAGGTAACGGTCGATTCCGACACCTCGACCAACGACACCTGCATCATGCTTGCCTCCGGCGCCGCTGCCGCAGATGCCGAGCCTATCGTCGAGGGCTCCGATGCTTTTGACGAGTTGGCATTTGCCGTGCACGAGGTGTGCGAGAGCCTGGCGCGCAATATTGCCGCCGATGGTGAGGGCGCATCCAAGCTTGTTACAGTCAACGTTACCGGCGCCGTGAACGACGAGGAGGCCGATATCGCCGCCCGTGCCGTTGCCAACTCGCCGCTCGTTAAGACCTGCATCGCCGGCCACGACTGCAACTGGGGCCGCGTTGCTATGGCGCTTGGCAAGTGCGGCGTGAAGTTTAATCAGGAAGACGTTTCCATCGACATGATGGGCATGCCTGTCTGTCGCGACGGTCTGACTGTTCCCTTTGACGAGGACGAGGCTCTGCGACGTTTTGAGGCGTCCGAGATTGTGATCTCGGCCGACCTGGGCGCAGGCGACGCGGCAACGACCGTGTGGACCTGCGACCTCACGCATGAGTACATCTCCATCAACGGCGACTACCGTTCCTAGATTCCGGACGCGCACCGCCCCGCGCGCCCCGCTGCAATCGCGGGCAACGAGGTACGGCGCGATAGCTACATGAAAGACGAGGCAGATTATGAAATTCGCACGCGATTGTCGTTCGAGCGAATCCAACGAAGCAACCGCGCAGCTGCTGTTCGAAGCGCTGCCGTGGATTAAGAACCTGACCGGCAAGACGGTTGTTATCAAATATGGCGGAGCCGCCATGGTCGACGAGCAGCTGCGTCGCGACGTGATGAGCGACATCGTCCTGCTCAAGATCATCGGTATGCGCCCCGTTATCGTGCATGGCGGCGGCAAGGCCATCAACGAGGCGCTCAGCCATTACGATATCCCTGTCGAGTTTAAGAACGGCCAGCGCGTGACCACGCCGGCGACCATGGATATCGTGCGCGAGGTACTGGGCGGTAAGGTCAACCAGGAGCTGGTTGCTGCCATCAACCACCACGGCAACCTGGCCGTGGGCGTGGCTGGCAGCGATGCCGGCACGCTCATCGCCGAACCGCTCGACCCCGAGCTCGGTCGCGTGGGCAAAGTGACGCACGTCAACACCGACTATATCGAGCACCTGCTCGATAGCGAGTACATCCCCGTCATCGCTACCGTCGCGGCGGGGGAGGACGGCGGTTTCTTCAACATCAACGCCGATACTGCCGCCGGTGCCGTTGCGGCGGCGCTGCATGCGCATAAGGCGATCTTTTTGACCGACGTCGACGGCCTGTACAAGGACTTTAGCGACAAGGATTCACTTATCTCCAATCTGACGCTCGATGAGGTCAATGAGATGCTCTACGGCGGCGAGGTCGATAAGGGCATGATTCCCAAGCTGCGTGCTGCCGTCGATGCGCTTGCCGGAGGCGTATTTCGCGCTCACATCATCAACGGTACCACGCCGCATTCGCTGCTGCTGGAGCTGCTGACCGACGCCGGCGTCGGTACCGTGATCCACTCCACCGAGACGGCTTACGAGTTCGATACACATCCGCATCCGCTTTCGACGTTTGCTGCGCGTCTGACCGAGAACCTCGACGAGGTCGAGAAGCTTCAGACGGTCTAACTGACCCGCAGCCGCCCCATTCCTGCACCCATAGGCCTGCGCCGTCCGGCGCTCAACGAAAGGCATCCCATGTCACTTGCAGCACAACAATCGCTCGAATCCCACTACGTCATGCACACCTTTGGCCGCTCGCCGGTTGAGTTTGTCGAAGGCTACGGCATGAAGCTCACCGGCGACGATGGTCGCGAATACCTCGATTTTCTTGCCGGCATCGGCGTGTGCAGCCTGGGTCATGGTGACCCGGCTGTGCTCTCGGCGCTCGAGGCACAGACCAAAAAGCTCATGCATGTCTCCAATTACTTCTACATCGAGCAGCGTGGACAGGTCGCGGCGCTGCTGTCCAAGCTTGCCAACGACGACGTAGATGGTGCACGCGTGCTTGCCGATGCCATTGCCGCCGGCGATGAGACTACGGCAGCTGCTCTTGGTGCCCCGGCTGCGGATGAGCAGGTTTGGGAGACCTTCTTTGCCAACTCCGGCGCCGAGGCCAACGAGGGCTCGATGAAGCTCGCGCGCCTGTACGCCAAGCGTGCCGGTAACGGCGGCAACACTATCGTGTGCATGCGCGGCGGCTTCCACGGCCGCACGCTCGAGACCATTGCCGCCACCATGCAGGATTGGCTGCAGGATAGTTTCCGCCCACTGCCGGGTGGCTTTGTGGCCTGCACGCCCAACGATATCGATGAACTGCGTGCGATCTTTAAGCAGCTGGGGGGCGAAATTTGTGCCGTGATGCTCGAGCCGATTCAGGGCGAGAGCGGTGTGCACCCCATGACCGAGGAGTTTATGGCGGCAGCGCGCGACCTGGCACACGAAGCGGGCGCCGTGCTTATCGTCGACGAGGTCCAGTGCGGCATCTTCCGCTCCGGCAAGCCGTTTGCATTCCAAACCTATGGCGTGGAACCCGACATCATGAGCCTTGCCAAGGGCATTGCTGATGGCGTGCCCATGGGTGCCGTCGTGGCAAAGAAGGAGATTGCCGACGTGTTTAAGCCGGGTGACCACGGCTCGACCTTTGGCGGTAGCTGCTTGGCCATCGCGGCGTGCGCCGCGACGCTCTCCGCGCTCGTGCGCGGCGATTATGCCGACCACGCTGCCAAGGTAGGCGCCTATATGGAGGCAAAACTCGCCAAGTTACCGCATGTTACCGATGTGCGCGGTCGCGGCTTGATGCTCGGCTGCGACCTGGATGATGCCGCGGGCGACGCGCATGATGTTGTTGCCCGCGCGCTGGCCGCCGGTGCCGTGATTAACGCTACGGGTGCCCATACGCTGCGTTTCCTGCCGCCGCTCGTCTGCGAGGAATCCGACGTGGACAGTCTGATCGAGATCCTGTCGGGTGTCTTGGGCTAACGCGGCGCAATAACTCAATTTTGACCGGGTTCCGGACTGCGGACGTGCCATATGCGGCACGATTCGGCGGTCTGGAGCCCGTTTTGCCATAAATCTGCAATGGCCAGGAGAGCCTTTGGACAAAAAATGCCAAATATGAGTACTGTCACCAGTTGAATCTCATATGAAACCGACTACCTAGGATTAGTTAGACCACACATGTTCAGTTATGTTAATGGGAAAACAGCTAGTAAAGGCTTCAAATCGCTGATTCAGAGCTAGATTTATCCAGCGAAACCCAAAAATCGCTGCTACAAAATTGGTAACAGTACTCATTTTTGCCATTTTTTGGCCACGACCTTTGTGACAGACGTGCTGGCGGGTTCGAATTCCTCTGCGATGGGCCCAAAAAAGAAAGGCCCCCATAGCTGGGAGCCTATCAAATCAGTGGTGGGCGATGAGGGATGTCGCGTGCGGCTGGCGCCGCCCGCTCTCGCTTCGGGCCTACGGCCCTCGCGTGCTGCGCTGGAAAACGCTTCGCGTTTCCTCGGCTCCGCACCCTTTCGGGTTCGAATCCCTCTGCGATGGGCCCAAAAAAGAAAGGCCCCCATAGCTGGGAGCCTATCAAATCAGTGGTGGGCGATGAGGGATGTCGCGTGCGGCTGGCGCCGCCCGCTCTCGCTTCGGGCCTACGGCCCTCGCGTGCTGCGCTGGAAAACGCTTCGCGTTTCCTCGGCTCCGCACCCTTTCGGGTTCGAATCCCTCTGCGATGGGCCCAAAAAAGAAAGGCCCCCATAGCTGGGAGCCTATCAAATCAGTGGTGGGCGATGAGGGATTCGAACCCCCAGCCTTGTGCGTGTAAAGCACCTGCGCTAACCGTTGCGCCAATCGCCCGTGCGGAGAGAGTATAGCAAAACAATCGCCTCATTCATCTCATATCCATTAAAGGTAACCGTCGCGTGTCGGCGCGGAGCTGATTCAGTTGAGATTGCCTGAACATTCCGTCCCTCTTTACGCCCTCGGGTATACTCAAAAGCTACTGATTCGATTTGATGCCCAGCAACAGCAGAGGGGATAGTATATGTGCGGTTTTGTCGGTTTTGTCGGTGGGACGGATAACCAATCCGAGGTGCTCACCAAGATGATGGACCGCATCGTCCATCGCGGTCCCGACATGGGCGGTCAGTTTATCGACGGCCGCGTTGCCCTCGGCTTCCGCCGCTTGTCGATCCTCGACCTGACCGAGGCCGGCGCTCAGCCCATGGCCAATGAGGACGGCAGCGTCGTTATCGTCTTCAACGGCGAGATCTACAACTTCCAGGAGCTTCGCTCCGAGCTCGAGGCAAAGGGCTATAAGTTCCACTGCGGCGCCGACACCGAGAGCCTCCTGCACGGCTATGAGGAGTGGGGCGAGGCGGTACTCGATCGCTTGCGCGGTATGTACGCCTTCGTCATCTGGGACAAGAAGAAGAACAAGCTTTTTGGCGCCCGCGATATCTTTGGCATCAAGCCGCTCTACTACTATCCCATGGCCGATGCGGGCGACGGCGCTCCGGGCGTGCTCTTTGGTTCCGAGATCAAGAGCTTCCTGGACTACCCGCACTTCCACAAGGCGGTCAACAAAAAGGCCCTGCGTCCGTACATGACGCTGCAGTATTCGGCAACCGAGGAGACCTTCTTCGAGGGTGTCTACAAGCTGCCGCCGGCGCATTACTTTACCGTAGACATCCCGACCGGCAAGATGAACATCGAGCGCTACTGGGATTGCGATTACTCTGCCGTCGAGAAGCCGTTCGAGGAGTACGTCGACGAGCTGGACGAGGTCGTGCACGAGAGCGTCGAGGCCCATCGCATCGCCGACGTCAAGGTCGCGTCGTTCCTCTCCGGCGGCGTCGACTCCAGCTACATCGCCGCTTGCCTCATGCCCGACAAGACCTTCTCGGTGGGCTTCGATTACAAGAATTTCAACGAGACTAACTACGCCAAGGAACTTTCTGACAAGCTCGGCGTCGAGAATGTCCGCAAGATGATTACCGCCGACGAGTTCTTCGGTGCGCTCGAGGACATCCAGTATCACATGGACGAGCCGCAGTCCAACCTGTCTTCCGTGCCGCTGTGGTTCTTGGCCGAGATGGCCCGCAAGGACGTCACCGTCGTGCTTTCGGGCGAAGGTGCCGACGAGCTCTTTGGCGGCTACGCCTACTACGAGGACACGGTCCCGGTCCGCAAGTACAAAAAGATGGTGCCGCTGCCCATCCGTCGCGCGCTCGGTAACCTGGCGTTGCATATGCCGTACTTCAAGGGACATAACTTCCTGGTCAAGGGTGCCGAGATCCCTGAGAAGTCGTTCCTGGGACAGGCTCTGGTATGGCCGGAGCGCGAGGTCGACGGCGTGCTCAAGCCCGAGTACAACACCGGCGATGGCGCCTTCGAGCTTGCCGCTCCCATCTATGCGCGTGTGAAGGGTCAGCCCGAGCTGGTCAAGAAGCAGTACCTGGACATGAACATGTGGCTCCCGGGCGACATTCTGCTCAAGGCCGACAAGATGTGCATGGCGCACTCGCTGGAGCTGCGCGTGCCCTTCCTGGACCGCAAGGTCATGGAGTTCGCTGAGCACATTCCCGACCGCTACCGCATCAACGAGAACGGCAACAAACAGGTGCTCCGCCACGCTGCCAACAAGTCACTGCCCGATGAGTGGGCCACCCGTCCCAAGGTGGGCTTCCCGGTGCCGATTGTCTACTGGCTGCGCGAGCAAAAGTGGTACGACTATGTCAAGGAGTACTTCACCGCGCCGTGGGCAAGCGAGTTCTTCGATACCGACGAGCTCATGCACCTGCTCGATCTGCACTTTGCGGGCAAGGGCGATTTCCAGCGCAAGATCTATACGCCGCTCGTGTTCCTGGTGTGGTACAAGCGCTTCTTTATCGACGAGGACCAGCCCGCTGTTCAGGCTGCCTAGCCTCGGCTTACGAACGCCTGCGCGTAACGGCTCCTCCGGGAGCCGTTTTTGCGTGGGCGCGTTTCAGTTACTATAAAAATCGTCCCTGCCAAATGGCTGAGAAAGGTGAAAGATGCACCATTCGGATTCCGCGACCGTGACCACGGTCGATACGCTTGCCAAGCTTCTCGACGTGTGCGGCGAGCTGCGCGCATCAGAGCGGGTTGACGAGCGTGCCGTGACCGGCTGCTCGTTTGATTCGCGTGCGGTCTCGGCAGGTGACGTGTTCTTTTGCAAAGGCGCTGCCTTTAAGCCCGCGTTTCTGAGCATGGCGCTCGATGCGGGCGCCGTCGCATTTGTGTGCGAAGAGTCGCTGGTCGAGTCTCTGGAGCCGCTGGCGCAGGAGAGCGGCGCTGCGATGCTGGTTGTTGATAGCGTTCGCACGGCCATGGCCCTGTTGCCGCCGGAGGTCTACGACCGTCCCGACCACGACGTCAAGATCGTGGGCATCACCGGTACCAAGGGAAAGACCACAGCCGCTTTTATGCTCCAGTCGATTATCAAAGCGGCGGGCGAGTCCTGCGGCATGATCGGCTCGGTGAGTACCGACGATGGCATCGAGTGCTACGAGAGCACCAATACTACGCCCGAGGCCCCCGAGGTCTGGCGCCATATCGCCAACTGCCGTGAGTCCGGTCGCCAGTCCATGGTCATGGAGGTCTCGAGCCAGGCGCTCAAGTACCAACGCGTCGAGAATCTGCCGTTTGACGTGGCGTGCTTCCTCAACATCGGCCGTGACCACATCTCGCCGATCGAACACCCCACGTTTGAGGATTATTTTGAGAGCAAACTCAGGATCTTTGACCAGGCAAAGACCGCCGTGGTGAATCTGGGCACCGAAGAGGCTGACCGTGTGCTGGAGGCAGCGTCGACGGCCGAACGCTTGGTGACCGTTGGCGTCGAGCATCCCGAGGCAAGCCTGTGGGCGAGCGATGTGCGCATGGTCGGCTTTAGCATCGAGTTCAACTTGCATGGCCTGTGTGCCGACGAGTCCGAGGCGGGGGAGAAGATCCTGCTGGGTATCGCGGGAGACTTTAACGTGGAGAACGCGCTGGTCGCTATCGCCGCTGCGCACGAGATCGGCATCGGTATCGATGCCATCAAGAAGGGCCTCTCCAAGCTTCGTGTGCCGGGCCGCATGGAGGTCGTGGAGTCGAAGGACGGCCGCGTGATCTGCGTCGTTGACTATGCGCACAACCAGCTTTCGTTCCGTTCGCTTTTCTCGTCGGTCAAGCGCGCGTTTCCCACTAGCCCAGTCATTGCGGTGTTTGGCGCTGCTGGCGGCAAGGCGCAGGAGCGCCGCGAGCAGCTTCCGCGCGAGGCCGCACCATATTCCGACCTGATGATTTTTGCCAACGAGGACCCGGCTCACGAGGACCCGATGAAGGTCTGTCGCGAGCTTGCCGAACATGTTCCCGACGATACGCCGAACAAGATCATCCTCGACCGCGAAGCCGCTGTGCATGCGGCCTTTAAGGCGGCGCGCGAGGAGTACGTCAACCCCAATGCTCCCACCATTGTCTTGCTGCTGGCAAAGGGTGACGAGGAGCTCATGCACGTGGGCGACGAGTTCGTGCCCATCGAGAGCGACCTTTCGTTGGCCAATCGCCTGATCGATGTTGCCCAGTTTGACTAATGAACCATGATGGCGAAGGCGCCCTGAGTGCGCTGTCGCCATAAACGTGTTCCCTCAATCAAAACATGCCGTCCAAGCCCAAACCCTTCTACGTAAACGGAGTAACCATGTCCCACAACACCCTGCCGACCGTCGCCGAGCTTTCGGGCGAGATGCGCGAGCGCTTGGCCAAGGTCAAGTACGTCTTTACCGACCTGGATGCCACGATGCTCGCACCCGGCTCGTGCGTGCTGCGCGACAACGACGGCAACCCCTCGACCAAACTCGTCGAGGCCGTCGTGGCACTTGCCCGCGCTGGTATTCAGGTGGTTCCCACCTCGGGCCGCAACCGTACCATGATCCACGAGGATGCGCGCGTGCTCGGCCTCAACTCCTACATTGGTGAGATGGGCGGCCTGGTCATGTACGACCTCAAAGCCAACGATTGGGAGTATCTGACCGGCGACATGCCCTACGACCCCTCTTGCGGTCTCACGCCGCACCAGGTGATCGAGCAGACCGGTGTGTGCGAGAAGATCCTCGCCCGCTGGCCGCACAAGATCGAGTATCACAACGACATGTCGACCGGCTACAAGTACCGCGAGGTCACCGTCGGCATGCGCGGCGACATCCCCGATGACGAGGCGCAGGCCATCCTCGACGAGGCCGGCTGCGGCTTGGTGTGGGCCTGTAACGGTCACCTGACGCATCTGTCCAAGCCGACGACGCTCGAGCTCGATCGCGTCGAGGACGGTCGCGCGTTTAACATCAATCCCGCCGGCCTCAACAAGGGCGTTGCCATCGCGCGCTTCTGCGAGCACCTGGGGATCGAGCGCGAGGAGACGCTCGCGCTCGGCGATTCCGAGTCCGACTTCTACATGGCCGATCACGTGGGCACGTTCTGCCTGGTCGAGAATGGCCTGACGAGCGCCGGCGCGCCCGAGTTCTTGGCTGCTTGCGAGAACGCTTTCGTTACGCGCGGCAAAATTGTCGACGGTTGGGCGGCGACGGCAGAGCTGCTGGTCGCGGCGCGTTCGTAGCGCGGCGTCGCCGCACTTGGACATGTCTTTTCGAGAGAGACTGGTGAGGTAATGTCCGATATCGAGAATCCGGCAGGCGACACGCGCCCGATTGGCGTGTTCGATTCTGGTTTGGGCGGTCTGACGGTTGCGCGTGCCATCGCGACGGCGCTGCCGCACGAGTCCGTCTACTACTTCGGCGACACCAAACGCTGTCCCTACGGCACGCGCACCGAGGATGAGGTGCGCTCATTTGCGTTGCAGGCGGGTCGTTGGCTTTCGAAGCACGACGTCAAGATTATGGTCATCGCCTGCAACACGGCGACCGCCGCGGCCTTGCGTCTGGCCCAGCAGGTGCTCGACGTCCCCGTCATCGGTGTGATTGCACCGGGCGCACGCGCGGCAATCAACAGCACCCGCACGCGCCGGGTGGGTGTGCTCGCCACCAACCTCACCATTCGCTCGGGCGCCTACACGCGCGCCATCCAGGACCTGGATGCCGGCGTGGACGTGTACGGCTGCCCTGCTTCGAGCTTTGTCGAGGTCGTCGAGCATGAGCTCGCGTCGGGTGCGCACCTGCAGGAGCAGTGGCTCGAGAACGAGGACGTCTTCGATACGCCTGCCGTGCGTGCGCTGGTGGGTGCCACGGTTGAGCCGCTGCGCGACCACGGTATCGATACCGTGGTGCTCGGCTGTACGCATTTTCCGCTGTTGGTGGGACCTATCCGCCATGCGCTGGGGCCTGGGGTGCGCGTCGTGAGTTCCGCCGAGGAGACCACGCGCGAGCTGACCGATATCCTCACGCGCCGCGAGCAGCTGGCGGGCGACGCCGCCGAGCCGCAGCATCGTTTTGCCACGACGGCCGATAACATTGCCGAGTTTGCGGTGGCGGGCAGCTTTATCTTTGGTCAGCCGCTCAAGAGCATCGAACATATCGATATCGATGAGCTGAAGTAGATGTAAGGCAGCCGCCAAAGCCTTCGCCACACCTTTTGCCGAAAGGATTTTTCTATGGAGTACATGCAGGTCAACCGCGCCAACGGTCGCGCTGCTGACGAGCTTCGTCCCGTTAAGCTCACCCGCGGCGTCATGAAGCACGCCCACGGTTCGTGCCTGGCCGAGTTTGGCGATACGCGCGTGCTGTGCGCCGCCACCATCGAGGAGGGCGTGCCGGGCTGGCGCAAGGGCGCCAAGGCCGGTTGGGTAACGGCGGAGTACGCCATGCTGCCGGCGTCGACCGGCAAGCGCTGCAAGCGCGAGCACGCCAATCGCAAGGGCCGCTCCATGGAGATCGAGCGTCTCATTGGCCGCAGCCTGCGTACCGTTGTCAACATGAAGGCGCTCGGCGAGTACACCGTCACCGTCGACTGCGATGTGATTCAGGCCGATGGCGGCACGCGTACAGCGAGCATCACCGGCGCCTGGGTGGCGCTGCACGACGCCCTCGCCATGTGGGTCGAGGCGGGCAAGATCGAGCGCATCCCGCTTACCGGCCAGGTGGCTGCCATCTCCATGGGCGTTGTCGACGGTAATACGCTGCTTGATCTCGATTATTCCGAGGACAGCCATGCCGAGGTCGACATGAACCTCGTCGCCACCGACACCGGTGAGATGATCGAGCTCCAGGGCACCGGCGAGCAGGCGCCTTTCGACCGCAAACGCCTCAACGTCCTGCTCGACCTGGGCGACAAAGGCATCGCCGAGCTCATCGAGCTCCAGCGCCAGGCCCTCGCCTAACCTACCAAAAAGTGACAGGTTTATTTTGGCAGGTTTTATCTGGGAAAACGTCGAAGTATAAGACTGCCGTTGATTGAGAGGGGAGAGGCGGAGGCCCTCGTCGCCCTCGGCGCGGCATTGCTATAGAGACAAGGAGACCACTCATGGCACTTGAGAAGATCGACATCGACACCCTCGACCCGGCGGCGACCATTGTCGTGGCAACGGGCAACGCCCATAAGCTCACCGAGATCGAGGCCATTTTGGGCAAGGTCATGCCCGAGGTTCGCTTTGTGGCGCTCGGCCAGCTGGGCGAATTTGAGGACCCCGAGGAAAACGGCACGACGTTTTTGGAGAACGCCATCATTAAGGCGCAGGCTGCCGTCGAAGAGACGGGGCTCATGGCCATTGCCGACGATTCGGGCCTGGTCGTCGACGCGCTGGACGGTGAGCCCGGTGTGTATAGCGCGCGCTACGCGGGCGTTCACGGCGACGATGCCGCCAACAACGCCAAGCTGCTCGTGAATCTGGAGGGCGTGGCCGACGAGGACCGCACTGCGCGCTTTATGAGCGTCGTCGCGCTCATCGACACGGACGGTTTGGTCACCTATGGCGAGGGCGCCTGCGAGGGCGTTATCGCGCACGAGGGTTGCGGCGATCACGGCTTTGGCTACGACCCGCTGTTCCTGCCGGTCGATACGCCGGGCAAGACTATGGCCGAGCTCACGGCGGACGAGAAGAACGCCATCAGCCATCGATTCCATGCGCTCGAGCACCTATCCGCCAAACTGACGGGCGAGGAGTAAGCCGTGCGTGCGGTGGTACAGCGCGTACTCAATGCCGGCGTGACAGTCGACGGCGAGTGCGTGGGCAAAATTGGGCGCGGCTATCTGGTGCTGTTGGGCGTGGGCCACGGCGACACGCGCGCCGAGGCCGATAAGCTGTGGGGCAAGCTCCGCGGCTTGCGCATTAACGAGGACGAGAACGGCAAGACCAACCTGGCACTTGCCGATGTCGACGGCGAGGTTCTCGTGGTGTCGCAGTTCACGCTGTTCGCCGATTGCCGTCACGGCCGCCGTCCGTCGTTTACCGATGCAGGCGCCCCCGATGTTGCCAACGAGCTCTACGAGTACTTCCTGACGCTCGTTCGCCAAGATGTCGAACACGTGGCGCACGGCATCTTTGGCGCCGACATGAAGGTCGACCTCGTCAACGACGGTCCATTCACCATCGTTCTGGACACAGACAATCTGTAAGTAGTCAATTTGGGACGGGGCTTATTTAGCTACTTGCGTATGGCGGCAGCAGGGTGCTATAGTATTAGAGTTTTGTCTATCTTAGGGGTATTATCCCCTTTTTGAATTGCACCTTCTGGAGGCCCTGTTCATGGAAGAGATGGAAGTCAATCACGTCGACGACATCCACGAGAAGCTGACCGATATGGTGGGCGATCGCGTCAAGGTGAAGGCCAACATGGGCCGCACCCGCGTCGTCGAGCGCATGGGCACCATCAAGAGCGTCCATCCGGCAGTCTTTATCGTCGAGGTTGACGAGCGTCGCGGCCGCAAGTCGCGTCAGTCCTACCAGTATATCGATGTCCTCACCGGTCAGGTCGAACTGTTTGACCCCGAGAGCGGCGAGCATATCTTTACCCCGCTCGGCAACCAGCTCGAGGAGCACTAGCGGTGACCGATCGGTCCCTCACCCTTACCGCGCCGGCAAAGATTAACCTCTACCTGGGGGTTCATACCGAGCGCGATGACCGCGGCTACCACAGGGTCGATTCCCTGATGGCAGCTGTTGGTCTTTCCGATACCGTGACGGTTACGCCGGCACAGGCGCTGACCGTCCAGACGGTTCCGGCATCAGATTTTCCCATGCAAAAGAATACGGCGTATCGGGCTGCGGTTGCTATGGCCGAGCATTATGGTCGCGAGGCAAACATCTGCGTGACGATTGAGAAGTGCATTCCATTGTGCGCCGGCTTGGGCGGTCCCTCGACGGATGCGGCCGCGGTCATTGTCGCCTTGGCGGAGCTCTGGGGAATCGATCGCACCGACCCCGCGCTGGACAACATCGCGCGCGGTATTGGCGCCGACGTCCCGTTCTTTTTGCACGCGAGCCCTTCGTTCTACGAAGGTGGGGGAGACGTGCTGGCAACTGAGTATCCCGTGCTGCCCGCAACGCCCGTCGTGTTGGTCAAGCCGCGCGAGGCAAGCGTTTCGACAATTGAAGCCTATCGACGTTTTGACGAGGCCCCGGTGCCTGCAGACAAGCCCGGCGCGATAGCTTCTGCCTTGCGTGCTGGTGATGCCGAGACGGCATATGCGCTCATCCATAACAACCTGGGTGTCATTTCCGCACAGATGGAGCCGCAGATACAAACGGTTCTCGATTGGCTGCGTAAACAAGACGGCACCGTTGCTGTAGATGTGTGCGGATCGGGCGCCTGCTCGTTTGCCATTTGCGACACCGCCGCCACGGCCGAAAGGCTTGCCGACGCTGCCCAGCAAAACGGCTGGTGGTCCTGCGCGACGGAGCTCATTCCCAACACGGTTCGCATCGAAGTGCCAAAGAAGTAAAAATTTCTCTAGCACACGATGGAAATCTTTGTTACTATAGTCGAGCTAACGGGTTGTGGCTCAGTTTGGTAGAGCACTGCGTTCGGGACGCAGGGGTCGCTGGTTCAAATCCAGTCAACCCGACCAGAGCATGAGGAGGGACCGCTTCTTGCGGTCCCTTTTTTTAGCTATTGTTGTGATACCGCGATACCCGCGGTATACTCATTCGAGCTTGTCTCGCTGTATTGTGGAGGTCTACATGTTTGGACTGAGGGCTCCTGAGCTCATCATTATTCTCGTCGTTGTCCTGATTATCTTCGGGCCCAAGAACCTGCCGAAGCTCGGCAAGTCCCTCGGCTCTACCGTCAAGAATATCCGCGAGGGTATGGAGGGCGACGATAAGGCCGAGACCAAGCAGGCCGAGGAGGTCGTGGTCGAGCAGTCCGAGGAGGACAAGGAGATCGCTGAGCTCGAGGCCAAGCTTGCTGCTGCCAAGAAGAAGCAGGCAGAGGACAGCGACGCGGACGCAGAGTAGTCCCATCCCTTTGGGGTGAGCACCTGACCGGCTTGCCCGCAGGCTAGCCGGTCTTTTTCGTTTTGTTGACAGTTGATTGTTTGATCAGAGTTGGGGAGATATCCGTATGGACGCAAGCCAGATCGTACTGACCGCTGAGGGCCGCCAGAAGCTCGTCGAGGAGCTCGCCTGGCGTGAGGGCGATTACGCCAAGGAGATCGTCGAGGACATCAAGGAAGCCCGCGCGTTCGGCGACCTTTCGGAGAACTCCGAGTACGATGCCGCCAAGGACAAGCAGGCCCAGAATGCTGCTCGTATCGCCGAGATCCAGGCCATTCTTGCCAACGCTCAGGTTGCTGCCACCACGGGCGATCTGACCGTCTCCATCGGTTCCACCGTTTCGCTGATTGATCCCAACGGCGAGGTCATGGAAGTCACGCTCGTTGGTACCACCGAGACCAACTCGCTCGAGCACAAGATTTCCAACGAGTCTCCGGTCGGTCACGCCATCATCGGTCACGGCGAGGGCGACTCCGTCGAGGTCGTTACGCCTTCCGGCAAGACTCGCGTCTACACCATCGCCAAGATCGCACGCTAGACCACGGTCCCGCGTAAAGGTATGTTTTCGCTCCCTGGGACCGAATCCTGGGGAGCGTTTTAGTTTGAGGAGCTAACTTATGGCAGAGAACCAGAACGCCGCCGATCAGGCATCGACGCTCAACGACGAGCGCGCCACCCGCCTGGCCAAGCGCGCCGCCCTGTTCGAGGCGGGCCAGAACCCCTATCCCGAGCACTCTGAGCTTGAGGACTACGTTGCCGATATCGAGGCTAAGTACGCCGAGCTTGCCGATGGCGAGGACACCGAGGACGTCGTGAAGATCGCCGGCCGTGTGGTCGCCAAGCGCGGTCAGGGCAAGATTATGTTCATCGTCGTGCGCGATGCGACTGCCGAGATTCAACTGTTCTGCCGCATCAACGACATGGACGAGGCTGCCTGGAATACGCTCAAGTCCCTCGACCTGGGCGACATCTTGGGCGTGACCGGCGTGGTTGTGCGCACCCAGCGCGGCCAGCTTTCCGTTGCCCCTAAGAGCGCGACCCTGCTTGCCAAGGCCGTACGTCCGCTGCCCGAGAAGTTCCACGGTCTTTCCGACAAGGAGACCCGCTATCGCCAGCGCTATGTCGACCTGATCGCCAACGACGACGTTCGCGAGACCTTCCGTAAGCGTTCGCAGATTCTTTCCACCTTCCGTCGCTTTATGGAGTCCGACGGCTACATGGAGGTCGAAACCCCCATCCTGCAGACCATCCAGGGCGGCGCTACTGCCAAGCCTTTCATCACGCACTTCAACGCGCTCGATCAGGAGTGCTACCTGCGCATTGCTACCGAGCTGCACCTCAAGCGCTGCATCGTCGGCGGTTTTGAGCGCGTGTTCGAGATCGGCCGTATCTTCCGTAACGAGGGCATGGACCTTACCCACAACCCCGAGTTCACCACGATGGAGGCCTACCGTGCCTTCTCCGACCTCGAGGGCATGAAGGCGCTCGCCCAGGGTGTCATCAAGGCGGCTAACGAGGCCATCGGCAACCCCGAGGTTATCGAGTACCAGGGCCAGACCATCGACCTTTCTGGTGAGTGGGCCAGCCGTCCCATGACCGACATCGTCTCCGACGTGCTCGGCAAGCAGGTCACTATCGACACGCCGGTCGAGGAGCTTGCTGCCGCCGCGCGCGAGAAGGGCCTGGAGATTAAGCCCGAGTGGACCGCCGGCAAGATTATCGCCGAGATCTACGATGAGCTGGGTGAGGACACCATCGTCAACCCCACGTTCGTGTGCGATTACCCCATCGAGGTCAGCCCGCTTGCCAAGCGCTTTGAGGACGACCCGCGCCTGACGCACCGCTTTGAGCTGGTTATCGCCGGCCACGAGTACGCCAACGCGTTCTCCGAACTCAACGACCCGGTCGACCAGGCCGAGCGCTTTGCCGCTCAGATGGCCGAGAAGGCTGGCGGCGACGACGAGGCCATGGAGTACGACGAGGATTACGTGCGCGCCCTCGAGTACGGTATGCCTCCCGCGGGCGGCATCGGTATCGGTATCGACCGCGTGGTCATGCTGCTCACCAACCAGGCTTCTATCCGCGACGTCCTGCTGTTCCCGCACATGAAGCCCGAGAAGGGTTTCCAGTCCGGTGCCGCTGCCGCCAAGGCTGCCGAGGCCGGCAACGCCGCAAGCCCGTTCGTCAAGCCGCTCAAGCCCACGGTCGATTATTCCAAGATTGCCGTCGAGCCACTGTTTGAGGAGTTCGTCGACTTTGATACCTTCTCCAAGAGCGATTTCCGCGCCGTGAAGGTCAAGGCATGCGAGGCCGTCAAGAAGTCCAAGAAGCTGCTGAACTTTACGCTCGACGACGGCACCGGCACCGATCGTACCATCCTCTCCGGCATTCACGGTTATTATGAGCCCGAGGACCTGGTCGGCAAGACCTTGCTCGCCATCACCAACCTGCCTCCGCGCAAGATGATGGGCATTCCCAGCTGCGGCATGCTCATCAGCGCTATCCACGAGGAGGATGGTGAGGAGCGTCTCAACCTGATCCAGCTCGATGCTTCCATCCCCGCCGGCGCAAAGATGTACTAACTAGTTACGCGGTTCTACGAACCGCGTAACGGCTCGACGCTGCGCGGGCCGCATTTGGACAATCTGACGTTCAACTTCAAGGGCGCGACCAGAAGGTCAGCGCCCTTTCGTTTCACGTCACCTTGTCTCAAATGCGGCCCGCTCGCTGACTTATGTTCAACCTATGGTGTCATCTCGCCCTAAAAGGACCTTGCTCGCTCTGGCGGGCTTTCGCTGTCGTTGCCAGGGCATCGGCGTTGCCTTGGCCGTCAATAGTCATTGGGGACGTTCTTAAACGATTGCCCAACGGATATTGCGCACATGGCTCGCATGACAGTCGTCTCTTTTATGTTTCCTTTAGCCGTCGCTGTCTAGGATGGGGGTTAGTCGGCAGGAAAGGAGCGTCTATATGGACGATGCGAGCGAGCGTTCAATCGAAGAGGACATGCTCGATCAGTTCAACTACTTTGATGATGAGGACGAGGAATTGATCGATCGTCGCGAGCCGGCGTCGCTCGATGCTTTCGACCTTGTTGATGAAGGGCCCGACGAGGACGAGGTCGAATCGACGGAACCCCTACAGCCTTCGCACCATGATTCGTTGCTCTCAAGAGTCCCCATGCACCACGGCGTTCGTGCCGGCGCGCTCCATATGAAAACTGACTGGCGCCAGATCGTGACGGCAGGCGATGAACTTGCCGTCGATGCGCCGCTCACCGATAAATCATCCATCATCTGCCGCACCGGCATGCTTATGCTGGCAAGCGGAACAGGTGCCTGGCGCGTGCGCGATACCATGAATCGTGTTGCCGCTGTACTCGGCGTCACGATTCACGTCGACCTGAGTCTCCTGTCGTTTGAGTGCACCTGTATCGAAGGCGGCCACTGCTTTAACGAGGTTGTCAGCCTGCCCACAACGGGAGTCAATACTCATCGCATTTGGATGATGGAGAGCTTCTTAAAGGAAATCGAGACGTATGGGCGCCGGTTTACCGTGCATGAGTACCACGAGATGCTCAAGACCGTTGAGAGCTCGAAGCCCGGTTACGCTCCCTGGCAACAGGGCCTTGCGGCGGCCTGTGCTTGTGGCGCTTTCGTCTTTTTGCTCGGCGGCGGCCCTATCGAGATGGCCTGTGCATTTGTGGGCGCTGGTGTCGGTAACTTTGCTCGTTCCCATATTCTCAAGCAGGGTCTTGGCCAGTTTAGCGCGCTGACGATCGGCGTTGCGCTCGCTTGCGTTTCGTATCTGCTGGCATTGCTCGGCCTTGGCCAGGTCATTCCGGGGGCAATGTCGTACCAAGAAGGCTATATCGGCGCCATGCTCTTTGTGATTCCCGGCTTTCCTCTCATTACGGCAGGCCTCGACATCGCTAAGCTCGATATGCGAAGCGGCATTGAGCGTCTTTCGTATGCTGTGTCGATTATTGTGATGGCGACCCTCGTAGGCTGGATGGTTGCCGAGTGTGTGGGGCTGGCGCCGGATGACTTTGCCCCGCTCGGGCTCTCACCGTTGGCTCTTACACTCTTGCGTGTGGTGATGAGCTTCGTCGGTGTATTTGGCTTCTCGGTTATGTTCAACAGTCCGGTAAAGATGGCGGCGGCGGCAGGGCTCATCGGCGCCGTGTCTAATACCTTGCGCCTTACGCTCGTCGATGTGCCGACGCTGCTTCCCTTCTTGGGCCTGAGTGCGGGCATGCCTCCCGAGGCGGCGGCGTTTACCGGCGCGCTGGTATCGGGGCTGCTCGCGAGTTTAGCCGAAATCAAGCTCACCTACCCACGTATCGCCCTCACGGTGCCATCGATTGTCATTATGGTGCCGGGCTTGTATCTATATCGCTCGATGTATTACATGTGCACCTTCGACACGGTCAATATGCTCGGCTGGTTTGTGCGCGCGGTGCTCATCGTGGCGTTTTTGCCCGTTGGCCTGGGTGTGGCGCGTACGCTCACCGACCCTCGCTGGCGCCACACCAGCTAATTGGTGCAAGGGGAGCAGGTAACTCTGCACTAAATGAGTTGCGGTGAAATAGGGACTGAATTGCTGCTTAAAGGGTCAAAACAGTCCGTATTCCACCGCAACTTATGGGGTCGGGGGATTATTGGTGCCCTGCATCTCCATAAACTCAACGCTTACGAAGCGCGGGGTTTTCGTGCTAGGCTGGTTCCACCACATAAGTAGTCGCAGACGCACGTATCACGGGCGGGCGAGATGAAGTCCCAACAGCTCCATCTTGCCCGTCCGTTTTTGTTGCGTGGTGCCGCGGCGTAACACAGAAAGGATTTTGCCCTTTATGCCTATCAACAAACGAGAGAGCCTGCTGTTCACCTTTATCATGTGCTTTTGCATGGTGCTTTGGATGAGCATCTACAACGTTGCCCTGCAGCATGGGGCCATCAACGGCGAGGTTGTTGCCGCCGCGTGGCTCGGCTTCCCCGTTGCCTACGTTTTTGCCATGTGCTGCGACTGGTTTGTCGCCAGCCCGCTCGCCAAGGGTTTCGCCTTTAAATTCCTGGTCACGCCGGGCAAGAGCTCGCCGATTGCCATGACGCTCGCCGTCAGCTCCTGCATGGTCGTTCCTATGGTCATCATCATGTCGCTCTACGGTGCGTGCGAGGGCCTGTTCCACATGCCCGGCGGCCCGCTCGCCAACCTGCAGGCGCTGCCGATGATGTGGCTCGTTAACATTCCGCGCAACTTTATCATGGCCCTGCCCTGGAACCTGCTGGTGGCCGGTCCGGTTGCTCGCTTTGTCTTCCGCCGCGCCTTCCCCATGGGCACGGTCTTTGCCGAGCCGCACATGGAGCTCGTGCGCATGCCGGGCGCTCCCGTTGCCGATGCCGTCAATGACGTTGCCGAGAGCATGGACGCCGAGCCCGCCTGCTAGACAGCAGCTCAAAACCAAACCGCCAAACGGACCCGAGCAATTCCTTTTTTGTAGACGTTGTCGCGCGGCTACGGGCGGGAAAGGTCCCAACGGTTAACATATACTCCATATGGGTAAAGAGACCAAAGCGCTGCCGCGGGGCGGCGCTTTGCGTTTGAAAAAAACTAGCTCGTCTAAGAGGAACTAGCATGTTAGACCGTTTTACCGATCGCGCGCGCAAGGTCATGTCCATGGCCAAGCAAGAGGCGCTCGATCTTCACTCAAATAAGGTGGGCACCGAGCACCTGCTGCTCGCGCTTGCCAAGGAGGACGAGGGCATTGCCGCCGAGGCACTGCGTTCGCTCGACATCTCCTACGATGACATCATGGATACTCTCAAAGAGGTCCAGACCACGGTTCCCGAGCCCAGCGAGGAGACCGAGGCTGCCAAGCTCGCCTTTACGCCGCTCGTCATCAGCGTGATGGAGCGCTCCTTCCGCGTGGCGCGTGAGAACAACCAGACCTACGTGTCGACCGAGCACTTGCTGATCGGCATCGTCGAAGAGGGCAACGGCATGGCCATGGACATCCTCATGCGCCTGGGCGTGTCGTCCGCTTCCATCAAAAAGGCTATCGAGAAACTCACCGCCAAGGACCAGGACAAGAAGCGTCCGCTCGCCGGCGCCGGTGCTGGTCGTCCCGGTGCGGGCCTGCCGTTCTTTAGCGGCTCGGATGCCTCTCAGCAAAAGGGGAGTGGCACCGATACGCTTAAGCAGTTCGCGACCAACCTCACGCAGAAGGCGCGCGACGGCGAACTCGACCCTGTAATTGGTCGCGAAAAGGAAGTCCAGCGCATGATGGAAATTCTTTCGCGCCGCACCAAGAACAACCCGCTCATTCTGGGCGACCCCGGCGTGGGCAAGACGGCCATCGTCGAGGGCCTGGCGCAGCAGATTGCAGCCGGCAACGTGCCCGAGAACCTTATGAACCAGAATATCTGGACGCTTGACCTGCCGGGTCTCGTCGCCGGCGCCAAGTACCGCGGCGAGTTTGAGGAGCGCCTCAAGAACGTAATCCAGGAGGCCACCGAAGCCGACGACGTCATCCTGTTTATCGACGAGATGCACACCATCATCGGTGCCGGTTCTGCCGAGGGTTCCATCGACGCGAGCTCTATGCTCAAGCCCGTGCTC
Organism: uncultured Collinsella sp.; assembly: GCA_934668695.1. The sequence continues at coordinate 25,521 of CAKUOD010000009.1, forward strand.
GCGCGCGGTGCTTTCCAGATTATCGGCGCCACCACGGCCGAGGAATTCCGCAAGTACCTCACCAAGGACCCGGCCTTCGAGCGTCGCTTCCAGACCATCGATGTCGAGGAGCCGAGCGTCGAGGATACGGTCAAGATCCTGACCGCGCTCAAGCCGCGCTACGAAGAGCACCACCATGTGCGCTATACGCAGGGTGCTATCGAGGCCGCCGCGAACCTGTCCAACCGCTATATCCAGGATCGCTTTCTGCCCGATAAGGCCATCGACCTCATTGACGAGGCCGGTGCCCGCGCTCGCATCGCCGCGAATCGCGCTCCCGAGCCGGTGCGCGATGCCGAGCATCGCATAGAGGAGCTCAAGGCCGCCGCACAGGAGGCCACCGAGAGCGACGACATGAACAAGGCTGCCGAGATCACTGAGCAGCAGAAGGCCGCCGAGATTGAGCTCGCCGAGGCCAAGGCCGCCTGGACCGCCGAGCTCGACGCCAGCCCGCTCACCATCGATGTGAGTCAGATCGCCGACATCGTCTCCGTGACCTCTGGTGTGCCGGTGTCCTCGCTCACCGAAAGCGAGAGCCGTCGCCTGCTGCAAGCCGAAAGCGTGCTCAAGACCCGCATTATCGGCCAGGACGAAGCCGTCGAGGCCGTCGCCAAGGCCGTGCGCCGCAGCCGCTCGCCGCTCAAGGACCCGCGTCGCCCCGGCGGCAGCTTTATCTTCCTGGGTCCCACCGGCACGGGTAAGACCGAGCTCGCCAAGACGCTTGCCGAGTACCTCTTTGGCAGCAAGGACGCACTCATCAGCTTCGACATGTCCGAGTTCGGTAGCGAGTTCGAGGTTTCCAAGCTCATCGGCAGTCCTCCGGGTTACGTCGGTCACGACGAGGGCGGTCAGCTCACCAAGGCCGTTCGTCGCCACCCGTACTCGGTCGTGCTGTTCGACGAGATCGAGAAGGCGCACCCCGATATCTTCAACATCCTGCTGCAGGTGCTAGAGGAGGGTCGTCTGACCGATAGCCAGGGCAAGACGGTCGACTTCCGCAACACCGTGATCATCATGACGTCCAACGTGGGCGCCCGCGAGATTGCGCAGGATGCAAGCGTTGGCTTTGGCACCACCGGCGAGCAGGGTCTCACGTCGAGTGAGATCCGCGGCCGCGCGATGGGCGAGCTCAAGCGCCTGTTCCGCCCCGAGCTGCTCAACCGCATCGACGACATCGTGGTGTTCCAGAAGCTCTCGGGTGAGAACCTGACCAAGATCGCGCACCTGCTGGTGGACGACCTGCGTCAGCGTTTGATTGCCAACGGCATGAACATCAAGCTCACCGATGCGGCCTATGACAAGATCGTGGCCGAGGGCACCGACCTCACCAACGGTGCGCGTCCGCTGCGCCGTGCTATTCAAAAGCTCATCGAGGACCCGCTGTCCGAGGAGCTTCTGGCCGGTGAGTGGGGCGAGGGCGATACCGTCCTGTGCGACGTGGCCGATGGCAAGTTTGTCTTTAGCCACGGCACGGGCGAGATCCCGGCACCGCGTCCGGCGGGCACGCTCGGTGGTGATACCGCCCCGGCGGCACCGCACACCGGAAACGCTGCTCCTGTGGGAGGCGGCGTGACCTCGGGCCCCGGCGGCATGATGCAGGCTGGTTCCGGCGCACTGTAGGGATTGAATATAACCTTGCATGATGGGGGGCGTTTCCGATGGAGGTGCGCCCCTTTTCTTGTAGAGAAGAGTTTCCGGTAACGATAAAATAATTGAAAAAGTTCTGCTGGATGGCAAAAGGAGTTACTATGGCGAATAGCGCTCAAAGAATTGAGATGTCGTTCGATAACATGAGAAAAATCGGAATGGTTCTTTGTGCCGTGCTGGTACTTATAGCCATCGCTACCATCGCCGTCTTTGGTTCGGCATTTGTTGTTGCATACCAAAGTATTTTGAACGGCGCAGTGGTAATCGAGGGGGTCGTTGAGCTTGGTAAGGGCGGCAGCATCGCGCTCCCAAACTTGGCGCTATGGGCGGTTTTGCTCCTTGCTGGGGAGTTCACATTGTTAAGCATCAGCTTCGATGTCGCCCGTCGTCAATCGCCTTTTACTATTCGACATGCACGGATGATTACCGTTATTGCTTGCCTATTTGCAATCAATGCCGTGATGGGCTCTCTACAGATTGGTAGCGATTTAAAAATAATGATGGGCAATTGTATGTTGAGCTGTCGTATGAATTCCGCTCTCCTTCAGATTGGTGACTCAGGCATCACTTTGGATGTGGGATCCATCATTGCAATGATGGTCGCTTTCGCTTTGTCGATCTTCTGGCGCTATGGGGCGCTTTTGCAGTCCCAGTCCGATGATTTGGTCTAGGTGATTGACCATGGATTATCTCATTATTGAGGTTGAGACGCTTTTACTTAAGACCGGGAAAACAAATGCCGATCTAATAAGAGCGACTGGGCATACGCCAGCCAACATTTCTAAAATCCGTAATGCAAAAATCAAGGCCATACGCTTGAAGACATTGCTCGATATCTGTGTTGAGTTGGATTGTCAGCCGGGAGATTTGATCCGTCGCGTGAGTGAAACAGAACTTGAGGAACTTACCATCGCGCGTGCGCGGAATAAGATTTTGCAAAGACGCAATCCCGACACCTCCGAGATATTGCCCACAGAGGTTTACGTAGTAGATCTTTCTAAGGAATAACAAAACAGAATAAGAAGACAAGAAGACAAACACGTATACATGCAAGGCTCCTACCGCAAACGATCGGTAGGAGCCTTAATTTATTTGAAAACAGTTCTTGAAATCATAAGGTTATCGATATACGATAACGAAGTATTAAAACAGACGATAAATCGAAAGGAGGTAACTATAAACTGCGTAATTGATCCGTGCTGCAACGTGCAGGGTGGTGGCGGTGGCTGCCGCAATTACCACCCGTGTTCCCGCTGTAGCTGTTTTGGCGTATATGTTCATTTCTAGCAACGCGAACGTTAATGCTGGTTAAGACAGCAGAGGGTAAGCAGCGTGGTCGATAACTGCCATCCGTCGGCCGCGCTGCCTTTTTAATGAGGTTCATGAGATATGGGTAATGCGATTTCAATCAAGGATCTATCAAAGCGCTACGGCAAAAGTTGGGCGTTGTCTGATATTTCATTTGATATAGATGAGGGCGAAGTGTGCGCTCTCGTTGGGGAGAACGGCGCGGGGAAGAGTACGTTGATTGATATTCTTCTTGGCTTGCTTAAAGCAACGAAAGGTTCAATCAGTTTTTTCGGCGAGTCTGGGAGAACAGGCCTGGCAAGAGCACGCAGAAATATCGGATTCGTCCCCGACGGCTGTGGGGCATTCTTGAACTTAACCGGTCGAGAAAACTTGATCTCACGCTGTATCGAGTGGGGGCTGCCGAAAAGTGAAGTTAATCGAGTGCTCGCTGCCGTTGGCCTAGAAAATGCGGCGGATGCATCGGTAAAACAATACTCGCTCGGTATGAAGCGTCGCCTGGATATCGGCACGGCTCTTCTGGGCAATCCGCAACTACTCATCATGGATGAACCCATAAACGGGCTCGATCCAGTGGGTGTGATTGAGGTGCGTGATCTCCTGCTGTCGTTGAAGGACAGGCGGGATAAAACGGTGCTCATTTCAAGCCATAACCTAGATGAATTGGAGAAAGTCGCGACATCTTTCGCTTTTCTCCATCAAGGCAGACTTCTCGTTAAGGAAGAGAATTCCTATAAAGACAGAAGTCTGGAAAAGCGGTTTTTGGATTTGATCAGGGAGGCAGATAATGCAACTTCTGCGACTGATTAGATGCGAAGCCCGTCGGTTGCTCAGAAATCCAGCCTATTTCGTGTTGTTGATCTGGGGGATTTGGATTGTTAAAGATGTCTGTAATCCAAATATGTATGGGACCTATGGAACATCTGATTTAGGGGGAGTCGGCAAACAGATCGGTTTCTTTGCGAACATCCTCGACAAGACTGACCCGGCTGGTTCGGCGGTTCGGACGGCACTATTCATGACCTACGAGTGGTTTTTCGTTCTGGTCGGATGCATTGTTATTTCCTGTGCGATGGATTATCAAAGCAGGTCTTCTGAAGTGACGTATGCAAAGGGTACGGGTATAGCAAAGGCCGTTGTCGCAAAGTGGCTTGTTCTGACGATTGCAACTTCAATAGCGTTCAACCTGTTTTCGGGATTTACTCTCTTCAAATCTCCGCTTGGCTGCTATGTGGATGGGCGGGTGTTTCTTGATAGATACCTGCCCGTGTTGCTTTTGATTGATGCTATTTTGGCTGCATTAGTAGCTCAGTCGATGGCAGTTTTCTATTTACTTAGAAATGCACCGCTTAGCATTATGTTGGTGTTGGTCGGGACGCTGCTCGCCTCCGATGAATATACGCTGGTGGTCTTTTCCAATCACGCATCGACGCAAATTCCCTGGTGGCTCTCAGTCGGACCATACTTACGCCATCTTGGAAATCTGTGCTTTCAAGGCCTGGCCATTAATCAGATCATTCTTTTCTCTGTTATTTGCACCGTTGTTTCGTTGCAGCTCGGGGTCATGGGAATCAAAGCGAGGAGGGGGTAGAAATGCGCTGCGGAGATATGATTAAGGCTGAAGCCTATCGAGTTATGAAGAGCAAAGCGCCTCTTCTGCTGATTGCGGCAGGTTTCGTGCTCGCATTGCTTTATTCTGCGTCTTATGAACCATGGAGAGCCTACGGAACGAGCGATTGGCTTGGCGACGGTGTTATGGGCTTCTTTCCAAACCCACAATATGGTTTTGGGGGAATTCCGGGAGACCTCGTTAAAGATGGAGCTCGCTACCTTTCCGATGTGGCACCGCTTGCCCATTCTCTGTTCTTTCCTATTGTTGCTGTTCTCGTCATCGGCTATGCGTTTCGAACTCCGATAACGGGATCTCAATGGCTTGTTTCCTATGCAAGGGGAATGAAAACAGTACAGTTGTTGGTTGCAAGGACTCTTGTTTCGATTGTCACGCTTGTCGGTGGCTTTGTCCTCTTTTCGATACTCGTTAGTGTGGTCCAAAGCGCGAGTGGCATAGGAATGACGATGGATATGATCGGAGAGTTTCTTCTTCGGCTGTCTCTTGCTGCCTTGATTTGCACAACGTTATGCCTGCTGCTCGTCCTGGCCATCTCGCTCTTTGGAAATGGCGCGTTTGTTCTATCGTTCATCATCCTGCTGCTTTATTTGGGGTACGGGAATCCAAATATGCCACTGCACTTGACATGGCTGGCGACCCTTGCGTCCCCGCGACCAATTCAATTCATCGTGCCGGGGACGTTGCTATTTGTGGCGCTGGCAACAGTCGTTCCCATTGTCATCCTCGGACTTTGTTGGGCTATCAAGGGCGCTATCAGAAAACGGAGCATATAAATGAAAGAGTGCTAACGGCTTCGCCTGTTTTCAAAAGTTATATATTGGTATTACCGCTCATCCAGCAGATATGTGACTAATCCCACAACGGCAAAACCGGTCCAATGAGTGCTTCTGTGTCGAGACATCCAGTTGCTTGACAACTTGCTATACTTAATCCAAGAGATTTGTATAGCAAACAGGGAGGCAGGGTTATGGCGACGACGTTGCTCGACAGGCATTCCGCCCAGATGAATGTGCGCATGGATCGTCAGCTCAAGGAGGCGGGAGATGCGGTGCTCGCAAGCCTCGGCATGACGCCGTCGCAGGCCGTTCGGGCGCTTTGGGAATATCTGGTCATCAACGAACGCATGCCTTCAAAGGAGGGGAGCGCAGAGATTCTCTCCGACGAGACGAACCAGCGATTCGTGGAATCAAGAGCAGCACAGGGTAGCCATATCATTCGCGATTCGTGCCTCAAATACGGCATCCCCATCCCTGAGTTCTCGGGTGACTACGACGACCTCTATGAGGAGGCCATGGCCGATCGCTATCCCGAGTGGGTGGAGCTATGAGTGCGGGCGGAATCCTCAAGTTGCTGATCGATACCAACGTATGGATGGATTATTTTTCTGGCAGGTCTGACCGTACGGCAAACGTCGTCCATCTGATCGAGATCGCCGACGCTTCGGAGCTGATTGCCCTGTTTGCCTCGTCGCTTTCGGTCAAAGATGTCTCGTATCTTGTCTCGGCGGCAATCAAGAAGGAGTGCCGAAGGAAGAATGGCTCGCTGAGCGATAGCGCCATTGCGGCGGCGGACGAAACGGCCTGGGCATGCGTTCGGCAGATGCGCGAGCTCGCCCTTATCGCGCCGGTGGGAGCAGACGAGGTCTTCGACTCCTTTGTGTTCAAGTATCATCACAACGACTTTGAGGACGACCTGATGCTGGGCGTCGCCAATCGTATCGATGCCGATTACGTCGTGACAGAGGACAAGAATCTCATTAAACATACCAATGGCGTATGCATAAACGTTGATCAAGCGTTGAGGTTGGTCGAAGGGTCCAACGTCCCTTCGGCGCGGCCCGTCTAAGCTGCTTTATCTTGATAAAGTGGCATTTCCTCGCCGTTAGCCGATGATGCGAGAGCGCTCAGCGTATTCGACTGGTTTATGCATGCAAAGTCTGGGAATATACAAGACGCATGTCTTACTGTCTAACCAGTTGCGCCAAGGAGGCACCATGGACTACAAGATCACCGGCTACGAGCCCGCCCAGCTGTTCCATTTCTTTGAGGATATCAGCGCGATTCCCCGCGAGTCTGGCAACGAGAAGGGCATCAGCGATTTCCTGGTCGCGTTTGCCAAGGAGCGCGGCCTCGATGTGTATCAGGACGAGGTCTACAACGTCATCATTCGCAAGCCTGCTTCCGCCGGCGCCGAGGATGCTCCGACCGTAATGCTGCAGGGTCACATCGACATGGTGTGCGATAAGCTGGGTTCCGTCGAGCACGATTTTACGACCGACGGTATCGACCTGGTCGTCAAGGACGGCGTTCTTACCGCCAACGGCACCACCCTGGGCGCCGACAACGGCATTGCTGTGGCTCTGATGCTCACCGTGCTCAACGACGATTCGATCGCTCACCCGGCCCTCGAGTGCGTGTTCACCACCGACGAGGAGTCTGGCCTGGTTGGCGCCGAGACGCTCGACAAGTCCCAGATTAGCGCTCGCACCATGATCAACCTCGACTCCGAGGAAGAGGGTGTTGCGACCGTGAGCTGCGCCGGCGGCGTCGTCGTTACCTACACCTGCCCCATCGTGCGCGAGCACAAGACCGGTAGCACCCTCACGCTCGAAATCTCCGGCCTGCTCGGCGGTCACTCCGGCAGCGACATCCACCTGGAGCGCGGCAACGGCAACCTTATCATGGCCCGTATCATCGACCGTCTGATGGTCGCCGGCGAGCCTGCCATCGTCAGCTTTAACGGTGGCACCAAGGACAACGCCATCAACCGCGAGTGCAAAGCCGAGCTGATTTACGCCGACCATGCTGCCGCCGAGGCGGCGGCCGAGATCGCCCGTGGCATCATCGCCGACGTCGCCGCCGAGCTCGAGGTCTTCGACCCCGGCTTAACCTGCAGCGTCGAGATTGCCGACGATGTCGAGGTCGAGGCCATGGACGAGAAGTCCGCACTTGCCCTCATCCGCGCCCTGCGTCTTGCCCCCAACGGCGTGATCCGCCGCAACGTCGCCACCGACGGCTCCGTCGAGGTTTCCTCCAACATCGGCGTGGTCGCCACTTCCGACGATCAGGTCAAGATCATGCTGTCCCCGCGCTCCTCGATCACCTCGCTGCAGAACGAGTTCAAGGATCGCCTCCAGACGCTGGCAGATGTCCTGGGCTTCGACGCCAAGTTCGAGTTCGAGTATCCCGGTTGGAGCTACGCCGAGCATTCGCCGATCCGCGATATCTTCGTCGAGAGCTATCGCGAGCTCTTTGGCTCCGAGCTGCGCATCGAGTCCATCCACGCCGGCCTTGAGTGTGGCCTGTTTGCCGAGGCCCTGCACGGCCTGGACGCCATCGCCGTGGGCCCGACGCTCTCCGATGTCCACACCCCGGACGAGAGCATGGAGCTCGCTTCTTCCGAGCGCTTCTACGAGCTGCTCATCGACGTCCTCAAGCGCCTTGCTGCGTAAAGGCTGCGCTAATAGCGATCCGAGTCACGTGCTGAAAGATCGCAAATGATCCGAGAGGGGTACCCTAGCTTTAGCGACGGGCGCCCCTCTTCTCTTGAGAAATGGGATATTGTCCGGCGTCTAACCCAGTGGAGTGTGAGCGCGCAAGGAGATGCGGAATCGATGAGAGCCTCAAAAAAAATTACTGCAGTGTTATCATCTTTCATCCTCTCTATTCTTCCATTTCTGATTCTATGGGCGGCTTGGTCAGTCCTCCCTGATACGATTCCCGCTCATTGGAGTGGGGGTGTGGTTGATCGATGGGGTAATAAGCTTGAATTGCTGGTTGTTCCGCTGTTTTCTCTGATTGGTTCTATTGCAATTTCTGTGTACCTTATTGTTTCCACGCGGCGAAGAGAGTTCGCGGATTTCTCTGTTCGAATGCGACGGGACTTTGTTGCGTGCTATATTTCCAGTCTTCTTTTATCGACAACCTGCTCAGTGATAATTGCCGTTTGGGTTCAGTTGATTCTTACGCAAAACACTGCGGTTGATGGGGGGCTTGGACTGTCGATCCTGTATTCCCTTCCCGGGCTATATGTGATCTTGTGCGCTTTGCCGCCTTTTTATGCGAGCGACGAGAGCAAAAAGGCAGAGCGCCTGATAACAGTTCTTATTGGCGGCGCGGAGATTGTTCTTTGTGGAATAGTGCTTGAAGGTTCGGCTGCCTCTTATGCGATGATTGGACTGATGATTCTGTTCTGTGCGTTTGAGATTGTGTCACAGGTAAGGGATAGCCGGTCCTTATGAGTTGAATTACGCGCGTGCGGATATAAAGGTTGGCATGTTAAGCTGGTCGTATTCTCGTTCTGGGACATTTGCAGTAGGATGAGTGGGACAAGGCGCGCTGCGGTGTGATGGTGACGGTTGAGACTTGTATCGCTGCAAATCCGCTGATGCACATTTTGCTATTGGGCTTGAAGGTGGGACCGACAGGCCTTTGTTTGGGATGTCCTGGTCGTCCAACTCGTGTTGCACGGCTTTATATTGTTACGCTCGTTCGGCGCTCCGTTGGAGCATTTCCGGGTTTGCCGGCATCATGACTTGGCCAAGTGACACGCTTGCCGGGACGGTTGTAACGCCGCGCCGGTTCCGTGTGCTCCTTCGTTGTTGGCTTGTCCAGCCGGGGGCGGATTCGGCCTCATGTTGTGGCGCACGGCCTTCAGGGGCTTCCCCTGGCGAGTTATGTTCGTCCGTATGGGTAAGGGTCGGGTTGAGCTGACAATCCCGTGTCGGAAGGGGCTTGCACCATGCGCGCGATGACAGAGATTGAGTGGCTGGACGGCCGTGTGACGAAGGTGCCGGAGCTCGCCCTGGGCGATGCGTTCGGCGAGAGCGTCCAGGCGGAGCTCGATTTCGGGTTCGACGACGTGTTGGAGGGCCTTTGGGTCGAGGTGCGCCATCATGAGCCGGATGAGGACTCGGACGGCGACCCGCGCGGGAGGGGCTGCGCACTGTACGCGGACTGCCGGTACAGCCTGGTCGAACCGTCGGACCTCGACCGTGTCTTCTGCATCCTTTACGAGGGGCAGCCGAGGGTCTGCCGCGCCGCGGGGGAGTTAGGGCCCCGTGTCGGCGGTGAACGCGGCCGCTGCGTGGGAATTCGGGATGGGGGCGGGTTCCGAAACGCCTGCGGAGGGGAGAACCCCGTTGGGCGGGGACTATTCGCGATGCTTGATATCGCATCGCAGCATGGAAGCACGGATCATCTTCGCGATGGTCCGACCGGTTGATGGGCTAGGACGCGCATTCAGCAGGGAAGGGGATGGCTTTTAATGCCGCTTTTGGCTTATGCGTGCCGCGCTCCGCGTATGGCCATCCTGCGGTGCTAAAGCATTCTTGAAGCCTGCTAAGTGAATTCGTTTTAATCGCGCACGTGACCATTTGCCGATTGCAAATGACATTACGAGAGGGGACACCCGGTCTTTTGCGACGGGTGCCCCCTCTCTTCTTTTGGGAAATGGGAAATTACGGCCGCCTAGTCCATATCTGCCCTGATGAGGTCGAGGGTGCGCTGGCAGTTTTCGCGGACGGGGCCGAGCATATGCTCGCGCAGGTCCGCCATGCCGGGCAGGTCGGCGTATTCGTCCATGACCTCTTCCATGCAAATGGGTACCTCGTAGGCGAGGTCCATCATGGTCGCAAAGCAAAACTTCTCGGTCAGCCCGGCATCGGTGAGCGCCGCCTCTAGGGCGGGGTCGCCCATACCGTGGTATCGGCGGATAGCACCTGGACCGATGCGCCCAACGCGGTTCTCGCCGCCAACGCTCATGGCAAGGCGCGCTTTTCGCCGCATGCGTTCGTATGCCAAACCCGACGCGACATCGTACATTCGAGCCATCATGGCTGCGCCGTCGTTTCCAAGGAGCAGGGAATAGTTTTTCGCATGCGCATCTGGTGCGCCGATAATGGCGTTGAAGAACAGTATCTGCGTAAACAGATACAGGTTAAGTTGATGGTGACTCGTGTTTACGAGGAGCTCTTGAATGTCGCGTGTGGTCGGGCCGCCGTCTGCCGTGTACTTTTGGGCGGGCATCACCCCAAGTGCCTGACAGAGGTCTTCTTGATGTAGGCGCCTGATCGTTCCGTCTTCGACTTTCACGCGGTCATAGCGCTCAACAATGAGGGCAGGTTCGTCCTCAAACATACGATATTCGACGTTTGCCGTTGCGATACCGGCGCGCTGGGCGCTTTTCATGCAGACAAACTCATTGAGAGCCTCAAGTTTAAATCCGATAACGCCATTTTTGAAAATGTGCGTCGTGGGCGAGGAGCCCATGCATTCGCACCAGCGGCCGTTTATGAACGCGAGCGCGAACTTGCCCTGGTTGCCTCCAAGTGACCAACTTTCATCTAGACCCATCCATGATGCATCGCGGTCATCTCTGATCGACTTGAGGCGTAGGGCAATCTCGTGGTCGTCTATAGGACGGTATTCGCCGGTGCGATGCAGGACGGAAGCGATATCTTCTTCGGCGCAAAATTGCACTCCGCCCGGACAGTCGAGTCCAATATGGCTGAGCAGCGCAACAGGATTGTTGGGTCTAACGTCGAATTCGGCGGCAATCGCTTTTCGTTGGTCCTCGCTGTCGGGTAGAAGGCCAAACAGGTACGGATTCATGACCTGTTGTCCGTATGTACGATTCGATACGGGTATGTTGGTCGATAGGGCTGGCCCGTCATAGTCATGATCGTAGGTAAAGCTGATAAGACCGTTCTCATCTTGCATGAGCGTTCCCGCAGGTACGTCGCAAATAATGGTCCGAAGTGATGTTCTGGCCATTGGCTATTTCCCTTCGGGCTTGGTTTGGTTAGATGCGTTTGCGGCAATCGAGACTCCGAGATTAGACTTGGCGAAATCTGCGAAGACCTCATCGTAGAGTGTGGATGTAAAGGGGGCATCTGCAAGAGCCGGAATGGCGGTACTACGACGGTTGCGATGATGAGGACGTTGAGTGTGATGGCGCCTGGGGATGCTGCGAGACAGCGGATTGGCATGCGGGGCGTCGACTGGTCGCTCGTTTTTCGCTTCGCCGATATCCCCTTGAGCGGCGAGCGCCAGTCCAAGAGCATTGAAAATCGTCAACAGCTTGTCGAGTCGAATACCTGTGGCATCTCCTAGCTCGAGCGATGCGAGCAGACGCTCCGAAACGCCGGCTTTTTTAGCAAGGACGGCACGGGTGATTCCTTGCGCCTCGCGCGCCTGGCGCACGTAGACGCCAGCTTGGCGCGGTGTGGTGATGGGAAGGGTATCCATGACGATCTCCAAACATGCAGACTTCTGCATATTAGTATGACATGCAAAAGTCTGCACGAAAAGGTCTCATGCAAAACTCTGCATGAGGCCTTTCTATTGGCATTGAGTTTTGAGCGATTGAGTTTGGGCGCTACAGCATCAAAATCCCCAGGTGCTCCAGCAGGATCTTGAGGCCGATGAGGATGAGCACGACGCCGCCCACGATGGTGGCGGGTTTTTCGTAACGTGCGCCAAAGGTGCGGCCGATCGCTACGCCGGCGACGGAGAAGATAAACGTTGTGACGCCGATGAGCGACACGGCAGGCACGATGTCGACCGAGAGCGCGGCAAACGAGATGCCCACGGCCAGGGCGTCGATTGAGGTAGCAATGGCCAGAATCAAGTATTCACCCAGGTCAATCTTCTCGGCATCCTTGCCGTCGCCTTCATCCTCGTTCTCGTTCTCGGTAAAGGCCTCCCACAGCATTTTGCCGCCGATAAAGGCGAGCAGGATAAAGGCGATCCAGTGGTCGATGGGACCGATAATTCCTAGGAATTGGCTACCGAGCGCCCAACCGATCACGGGCATGCCGGCCTGGAAGCCGCCAAAGAACAGGCCGAGCACTACGGCGACCTTCAGGTTGATCTTCTTCATGCCAAGGCCTTTACAGATGGATACGGCAAAGGCGTCCATCGAAAGGCCGATGGCGAGCAATGCGAGCTCGGCGAGTCCCATAGTCTGGCTCCCTCTCTGCGGGCGAACCCGCGCGTACTTCTGGTGGGGGAGCAACAAAAAAGACCCGTGGCGTACGCGTTTCGCGCACAACCACGAGTCTCGTTCATTAAGGCAAGCCAGACCGTTTCGGCCAGTATGTTGACTTGCCGCGCCACCGGAGGCGAACCCGATCACGCGACTACTCCCTCATTTATGTGAGACTCGATGCTATCACAACACCAGTCTTTTTGGCAGGGTAGTCAATTTGGGACGGGCTCTTTTGACTACTCTGCGCATGATTTTTCTGGGACGGGGATTAAAAAATCATTCGGTACATAATGATTTTTTAATCCCCGTCCCAGAAAAATCATGCCGGCCATCCTCGAAGTAGTCAAAAGAGCCCCGTCCCAAATTGACTAGCCCCCAGCTGTGTCCGCTCATTCTGTAAGCATCGGATTTCGCGAGCGTGGCGGGGGCAAACCGTGAGAAACTTATTGACGTTTATGGAGCGTATACGATGGGAGCGATGCCTTGGATAAGAACGAGCTGCAAAAGCGTATGGAACAGGCTATTCGCCTGACTGCCCCCGGTCAGCCGATTCGCACCGCCCTCGACATGATCATTGCCGGTCACCTGGGCGCCCTTATCTGCGTCGGCGACACCGAAAACGTGCTCGCTGCCGGTAACGACGGCTTCCCGCTCAACATTTCGTTTACCTCGAACCGTCTGTTCGAGCTCTCCAAGATGGACGGTGCCATCGTCATCGACGGCGACCTCACCCAGATCCTGCGCGCCAACTTCCACCTCAATCCCGATCCCTCGCTTGCCACGAGCGAGACGGGCATGCGTCACCGCACCGCCGCTCGCATGTCGGTGCTCACCGACGCCATCGTGATCTCGGTTTCGGCTCGTCGCGCCGTCGTCAATGTGTACGTCCACGGCAAGAGTTACGAGATCCAGCCCGTCACCACCATCATGAGCTCGGTCAACCAGCTCGTCGCCACGCTTCAGACCACCCGTCAGTCGCTCGACCGCTCCTTGCTGCGCCTGACGGCCCTTGAGCTCGACGACTACGTCACGCTCGCCGACATCACCGGCATCTTCTCGAGCTTCGAGATCATGCAGCAGGCAAAGACCGAGCTTAAGGATTGCATTGTCAAGCTGGGTAACCAGGGCAAGCTCGTGCAGATGCAGCTCGAGCAGCTCGCGGGCTCCAGCATGGATACCGAGTACGACCTGATGATCCGCGACTATGCAAGTGATTCTTCCGAGGCAAACGCCGAGAAGATTCGCGCTGAGCTCGCTCGCATGACGCCTAAGGACCTGTCCGACCCGCAGCATGTGGCGGCGGTTCTGGGTTACGACGACCTGGACGAGGACTCCGTCATGACACCGCTGGGCCTGCGCACGCTTTCGCGCGTGTCCGTCGTGCGCGACGGCGTGGCCGAGAAGATCGTCGACGAGTATGGCTCGCTGCAGGAGCTCATGGACGACATCAGCGAGGATCCGGAGCGCTTGGGCGACTTTGGCGTTAACAACCCTGCCATTCTTGCGGACTCGCTGTACCGCATGAAGGGCACCAAACAGGGGAACGCATAATGGCGCCCGTATGCGCCGTGGTCGTTGCCGGCGGCAGCGGCCAGCGCTTTGGAAATCCCGGCGGCAAGCAGCTCGTTAACGTGGCGGGCCGTCCGCTCATGAGCTGGTCCATCCGCGCGTTCGACCGTAGCGACAAAGTCGGCCACATTGTGGTGGTGTGTCCTGCCGAGCGCCGTGCCGAGATGCGCCGCCTGGCCATCGACCCGTTTGACTACGACACGCCCATCAGCTTTGCCGATGCCGGCGATACCCGTCAGGATTCCACCCGTGCCGGCGTGCACGCGGTGCCGGCGGGCTTTGAATATGTCGCCATCCACGACGGCGCCCGTCCTCTCATTACCACCGAGGCCATCGATCATGCCATCGACGTGCTTGTGGGCGATCGCTCACTCGACGGTGTCGTGTGCGGTCAGCCCGCGATCGACACGCTCAAGATCGTCGACGGCGATAACATCGTCGAGACGCCGCCGCGCGAGCTCTACTGGGCTGCGCAGACGCCGCAGATCTTTAGCGTCGACGCCATGAAGCGCGCCCATGCCGAGGCAATTGCCGAGGGCTTTATCGGCACTGATGATTCGTCGCTGGTCGAGCGCATGGGCGGACGCGTCCGCTGCGTCCAGAGCCCGCGCGACAACCTTAAGGTGACGGTGCCCGAGGACCTGCGTCCCGTAACCGCGATTCTGCTTGGCCGTATGGCCGAGGGAGAGGACCTTCCCCATGTTCAGTAACCTGCGCATTGGCCACGGCTACGACGTCCACCGTTTGGTGGAGGGGCGTCGATGTATCATCGGCGGTGTTGACATTCCCTACGAGCGCGGCCTGCTGGGCCACTCGGATGCCGATGTGCTTGCGCACGCCTTGGCCGACGCCATTCTGGGCGCCTGCCGCGGGGGAGACATTGGCAAGCTATTCCCCGATACCGACCCCGCCTACGAGGGTGCCGATTCGATGGTATTGCTCGCTCGCGTGATGGACTATGCGCGCGAGCTGGGCTTCGAGTTTGTCGATGCCGATTGCACCATTGCCTGTCAGCAACCCAAGATCACCCCGCACCGCGATGCCATGCGCGCCAACCTTGCCCATGCCCTGGGCGTTGACGTCGAAAACGTGGGCGTCGCCGCCACTACGACCGAAAAGCTCGGTTGGGAAGGCCAGGGCGAGGGAATCGGCGCCTGGGCCGTCTGCCTGCTACAGAAAACCGTTAAGGAGTAACGAATGCGTATCTACAACAGCGCTACCCATAAAAAGGAAGAGTTCCAGCCCATCGAGTCCGGCAAGGTCCGCATGTACGTGTGCGGCCCCACGGTCTACGACAACATCCACATCGGCAATGCCCGCACGTTCATCAGCTTTGACGTGATTCGTCGCTGGCTCATCGCGAGCGGCTACGAGGTCACGTTCGCCCAGAACCTCACCGATGTCGATGACAAGATCATCAAGCGCGCCAACGAGCAGGGCCGCACGGCCGCCGAGGTCGCGACGGAGTTCTCCGACAAGTTCATTGGCGTCATGCGCGCTGCCAACGTGCTCGATCCCGATGTGCGTCCCCGCGCCACCAAGGAGATCGGCCCCATGATCGCCATGATCAAGACGCTTATCGAGCAGGGCCACGCTTACGCAGCCGATAACGGCGATGTGTACTTTGCCGTGCGCAGCGATCCCAACTATGGTCAGGTCTCGGGCCGCAACATCGACGACCTTATGGTTGGCGCGCGCATCGAGGAGAACGAGGACAAGAACGACCCGCTCGACTTTGCCCTGTGGAAGGCCGCCAAGCCCGGCGAGCCCAGCTGGCCGAGCCCCTGGGGCGAGGGCCGTCCCGGTTGGCACACCGAGTGCGCCGCCATGGTGCATCGCTACCTGGGTACTCCGATCGACATCCACGGCGGCGGCTCCGACCTTGCCTTCCCGCATCACGAGAACGAGTGCGCTCAGGCCACCTGCGCCTGGCACCAGGGCTTCTCCAACACCTGGATGCACACGGGCATGCTGCTGGTAGACGGCGAGAAGATGTCCAAGTCGCTCGGCAACTTCTTTACGCTGGCCGAGGTCCTCGAGCAGCACTCCGCTGCCGCTCTGCGCCTTCTGATGCTGCAGACGAGCTATCGCTCGCCGCTCGACTTTTCTTGGGAGCGCCTGGAGGGTGCCGAGAATTCGCTCACGCGTATTGCCGGTACGGTCGAGAACCTGCGCTGGGCCGCGAACCATGCGACGGCCGATGCCGATGAGGCAGCATCCGAGGCGTTTGCCGCCAAGGCCGCCGAGACCCGTGCCACCTTTAAGGAGTGCATGGACGACGACTTTAACACCGCTGGTGCCATGGGTGCCGTCTTTGGCTTTGTGACCGAGTGCAACCAGTACCTGGAGCAGGCGGGCGACGCTGCCGACAAGGCCGCCGCGCTTGCCGCTGCCGACACGCTGGCCGAGCTGCTCGATACGTTTGGTGTTGAGCTCCCCGAGCCCAAGGTCGAGTTGCCGCTGGGCCTGCTGGGCGTTGCCGCCGGCCTGGTCGCCTACACGGGCGACGACGTGGACGAGGCCGCTGCCAAGATTCTCGAGGCCCGCGCCGAGGCCCGCGCCGCCAAGAACTGGGATCTGGCCGACGCCATCCGCGACCAGCTCAAGGACCTGGGCCTGACGATTGAAGATACGGCCGCGGGTACTCGTATTAAGAGTCTCTAGTATTTGTCGACCGTTCGAGGTGCGGCAGATTGCCTTGAAAGAGGAGGGCATAGACCTGGTGGTCATGCCCGACGATTGAAAGGCAAGGTGCCGTGGCTCGGACGGTCGATTCTTGTTCGTTATCTATTTAAGGAGGCCGTTTTATGGCCGACAACCGCAAGCGTGCACCGCGCGGAGGCAAGCAGACTGCTTCTGCCTCGCGTCCGACTCGCCGCAACGACCGCGCTGCCGCTCCCAAGGGCCAGCGCGAGCGCTCACAGGCTGCTCGCCCGCAGCGCGAGCGTAGCCGCGATAACGTCCAGGTTCCCAAGGGCGAATTTATCGAAGGTCGTCGTGCTGCCGCCGAGGCACTACGTACCGGCTTTCCCGTCAAGTGCGCGCTCATCGCCGAGGGCGGGGAGCGCGATGCCGCCTTGTCGCGCCTGGTCGACGACCTCAACGCCGCGGGCGTCCGCATTAAGTATGTGCCGCGCGCGCAGCTCGATGCACTGTCGAGCCATGGCGCTCACCAGGGCATTGCGCTCGAGGTTGGCAACTTCCCCTATGCCGATGTCGCCGATATTCTCGACCGCGCAGGCGAGGGCCCGGCACTTGTCGTGGTGCTCGACCACGTGACTGACGACGGCAACTTTGGCGCCATCGTGCGCTCCGCTGAGGTTGTGGGCGCGGCGGGCGTCATCATCGCCAACAAGCGTGCCGCCGGCGTGACCGTGGGCAGCTACAAGACTTCAGCCGGCGCCGTCATGCATCTGCCTATCGCGCAGGTGCCCAACATCGCTCGTGCGCTCGACGACCTCAAGGCCGCCGGCTTTTGGGTGGGCGGTGCCTCCGAGCACGCCGAAGGCAGTTGCTGGGATGCTCCCTTCGAGGGCCGCGTGGCGCTCGTCATGGGCTCCGAGGGCGACGGCATCTCGCGCCTGGTGCTCGAGAAATGCGACTTTTTGACCAAGCTTCCCCAGCGCGGCATGACCGAGAGCCTCAATGTTGCCCAGGCGACCACGGCGCTGTGCTTTGAGTGGCTGCGCTGCAACGCCGGCGAGCTCATGGGGGAGGAGTAGCGCATGTCCAAAAAGAACCGTGCCAAGTCCAAGGCCAAGCGCTTTGGTGAGGGCTCGGCCAAGCCGATTGTTTCGGCCGCGACCTACGGCGTGGGCGGCAATGCGTTTGCGCAGGCTATCGCTGACCCAGTCTCGACGGTGCACTCCAACAAGCCCGAGCTGCTGGTGGTCGACGGCTACAACGTGATCCACTGCACGCCGCGCTACGAAAAGCTCGTGTACGACCATTCCGACGATCCGTATTCCAGCGACGTCCACGACATGGCTCGTACTGCGCTCATCAACGATGTCGCGGCGTTTGCCCAGGGCCGTTACGAGGCCGTGATCGTGTTCGACGGCGCGGGCAACATCTCCAGCGAGCGCCCCAACCTACCGGCCCGCGGCGTGCGCATTGAGTTTTCGCCGACGGGCGTTTCTGCCGATACCGTGGTGCAGAAGCTCTGCATCGAGGCGCGCGAGGAAGGCCGCGCGTGCTCCGTGGTGTCGAGCGACGGCACAATTCAAGCCGTCGTCATGGGCAAGGGTGTTACGCGCATCTCGAGCCGCATGCTGGTGGACGAGATCAAGCAGATTGATAACGACGTTCACGAGGTAGAGGAAGCCCCGCAGATCAAGATGACTCTGGGCAGTCGCCTGAGCCCCGATGCCCTGGCCAAGCTCAAGGCGTTGCGCGGACGGTAGGGGATTATCCATAGAGACCTGTTTCCCAATTGGCCGGCCCGTTGATTTGTAATCAATGGACTGTGGGTTGCCGTCGCCAAAACGAATAGTTTTGAGATGTGGTCGGTCAAAGGGTCTGTTGCGCCTCGTCTGCAATTCCTTTATTCTTAACAGGCTTCGCGCGAAAGCGCCAAGTGTGCCAGTGTGGCGCAACGGTAGCGCAACTGATTTGTAATCAGTGGGTTGCAGGTTCGATTCCTGTCACTGGCTCCATGAAAGTTTCGGGCTCTGTCTCTATATGGGACAGGGCCCGTTTCTTATTTTGGTGAGTTATCAGGCTCAGCGTCCTTCTCGTTTCCCAATTTATCTCAATCTGTAACACCAAGACGGTTTAATCGTATCTAACTGTTACAGATCGAGACAATGCCAGGTGCCATCAGAAAAACATCTCGATCTGTAACAGATAGGGGAGGAATAACCCTCTTACTGTTACAGATCGAGACTGAAGCCGGGGCGAGGTTGGTCATCGTCATCGAGCGCGGATATTCGGACACACGAGAGTGGAAAATCTCCCGCCTGGAGAATGAGCGTGGATAATCTGCCACTTTGGACTCGATGGAACGGCAAAGTGGGAGAAAATCCACGCTCGATTCTGACGCGGAAGTTCGATCTTGACCTATATATAGGTGCAAATAAGCCGTTATCGAAGTTCGATCCTGAAGGTGTACTCCACTACGCCAAAGTGTTCCCTTGGGAAATGTCATCAGTGCAGCAAAATCCACCGTCCTTCATATCCAAACTCAATAAAACCGCAGGTCAAAGGTATATAGATACGCCCGGCACCGTGTATCTAGAGGTTTTCGTTGACAGCCCCCAAGGTTGCATCGTATTATCTTTTTCGTTCGCGGGGGCGGCGGTCCAAAAGACCAAAGAACCTGCGAATACTTGAACGATTGGGAGTTTGCCCGAGTGGTTAATGGGGACGGGCTGTAAACCCGTTGGCTCTGCCTACATAGGTTCGAATCCTATAGCTCCCACCCGTCAAGTGCCTGTATAGCTCAGTCGGTAGAGCACTTCGTTGGTAACGAAGAGGTCACCAGTTCAAGTCTGGTTGCAGGCTCCATCCGGCGGTGTAGCTCAGTTGGTTAGAGCACACGGTTCATACCCGTGGCGTCACTGGTTCGAATCCAGTCACCGCTACCATAGGTAACACGGTGGCTTCTCAATAGTATGTTGAGAGGCCACTATGGTATAAAGGCAAAGTCCCGTCCGGGGACGACCTGTTTAGAGGAGGGCTTTATGGCCAAAGAGAAGTTTGAGCGCACTAAGCCGCATGTTAACATCGGCACCATTGGTCACGTCGACCACGGCAAGACCACGCTGACCGCTGCCATCACCAAGGTTCTCTCCGAGACCGAGGGCTGCAAGGCTGACTTCACTGCGTTCGAGAACATCGACAAGGCTCCCGAGGAGCGCGAGCGCGGCATTACGATCTCCGTCTCCCACGTCGAGTACGAGACTGCTGCCCGTCACTACGCTCACGTTGACTGCCCGGGCCACGCTGACTACGTCAAGAACATGATCTCCGGTGCTGCTCAGATGGACGGCGCTATCCTGGTCATCGCCGCTACCGACGGCCCCATGGCTCAGACCCGCGAGCACATCCTGCTCGCCCGTCAGGTCGGCGTTCCCTACATCGTCGTCTTCCTGAACAAGTGCGACATGGTCGACGATGACGAGCTCATCGACCTCGTCGAGATGGAGACCCGTGAGCTCCTCTCCGAGTACGATTTCCCCGGCGACGACATCCCCGTCATCCGTGGTTCCGCTCTGGGCGCTCTCGAGGGCGACGCCAAGTGGATGGACGCCATTCGCGAGCTCATGAACGCCGTCGACGAGTACATCCCGACGCCTGCTCGTAACAACGACCTCCCGTTCCTGATGGCCGTTGAGGACGTTATGACCATCTCCGGCCGTGGTACCGTTGCTACCGGCCGTGTCGAGCGCGGTGAGCTCAAGCTCAACGAGCCCGTCGAGATCGTCGGCATCAAGGATACCCAGAACACCGTTGTTACCGGTATCGAGATGTTCCGTAAGTCCATGGACTTCTGCGAGGCTGGCGACAACGTCGGTCTGCTGCTCCGCGGCATCAAGCGCGAGGACATCGAGCGCGGCCAGGTTCTCTGCAAGCCCGGTTCGGTTACCCCGCACACCAAGTTCACCGGCGAGATCTACGTTCTGACCAAGGAGGAGGGCGGCCGTCACACCCCGTTCTTCGATGGTTATCGTCCTCAGTTCTACTTCCGTACCACCGACGTTACCGGTACGGTCAAGCTCCCCGAGGGCACCGAGATGGCTATGCCTGGTGACCACATCACCATCGAGGGCGACCTCATCCACCCGATCGCCATGGAGGAGGGCCTGCGCTTCGCTATCCGCGAGGGTGGCCACACCGTCGGTTCGGGCATCGTCTCCACGATCATTGAGTAAATTAGCTCTTTGATATAGCTGACTTAGAGAACCCGGCACTTATATGGGTGCCGGGTTCTTTTCTGCAATGGATATTGAGCCGTTGCTGGTGTCGAGAGGATCGATAATGGTCCTGGATGCACCGTCGATTAGCTCTCGATGGCTTTATTGATGTGTTCCAAATATGAATGGATCCACCGAGAACCAATTGACTCGAGGTTTTCATTGACAGCACTTACGTAGAGCTGATAAAGTAACAACTCGTGCCCGTACGGGGCGGAAATGAAAGGTTCAGGATACATGCGTACTCTAGTTACTCTTGCGTGCACTGAGTGCAAGCGCCGCAACTATACGACCACCAAGAACAAGTCGACCATGCCTGATCGTATGGAGATCAAGAAGTATTGCCCCTGGTGCCGTCACCACACGCTGCACAAAGAGACTCGCTAGTCTCTAGTCATATACGCCAGTAGTTCAATTGGTAGAGCATCGGTCTCCAAAACCGAGTGTTGAGGGTTCGAGTCCTTCCTGGCGTGCCAGTCATTATTCCGTAAGCTCCCACTTGGGGGCTTACGGTTTACTCATGTATAAGCGCATTGCGCGGAGGTAACCCAAATGGCCAACAAGAAGAACAAGAAGAAGGCACAGCAGCCGGCGCCTGCCAACAACGCTGCCGCCAACTCCAAGGTTGAGGCCAAGAAGGCCGTTGCCAAGAAGAACGAGAAGGCTGCGAAGTCCAAGAAGAACGAGAAGCCTGGTTTCTTCGCCCGCACCAAGAAGTATTTCGCTTCGGTCAAGTCCGAGATGAAGCGTGTCACGTGGCCCGATAAGAAGGAGCTCGTGAACTACTCGGTCGTCGTTTGCGCTTCTTTGATCGTCGTCGGCGTCGTCATCGCTCTGCTCGATGCTGGCTTTGGCGAGGCTCTTGCTCTGTTCTCTGGATTGAGGGGCTAAACCATGTCTAAGCGTTGGTACGTCGTTCACACTTACTCTGGATACGAGAACCGTGTTAAGTCCGATCTCGAGCATCGCATCGAGACTATGGGCATGCAGGACCGTATCTTTGATATCGAGATTCCTATGGAGCGCGTCACCGAGATTAAAGAGGGTGGCAAGCGCGAGACCAAGGATTCCAAGATCTTCCCGGGTTATGTCCTGGTCCGCATGGAGATGGATGACGATGCTTGGACGTGTGTTCGCAACACGCCCGGCGTCACCGGTTTCCTAGGCGGCAACGGCAAGCCCGCTCCGCTTTCCCGTGACGAGTACAACAAAATGACTCGTCGTCCCGGTAAGGGCGATTCGCCCAAGCGCACCTCGGTTGATATTCAGGTCGGCACGTCCGTCCGCGTCACCGATGGCCCGCTTACCGACTTTGATGGCAAGGTCTCCGAGGTTAACACCGAGGCTGGCAAGCTCAAGGTCACGCTGATGATCTTTGGCCGCGAGACGCCGGTCGAGCTCGACTTTAACCAGGTCGCTGTCATCGCTTAAGTTTTCGTCCGTTCGCGCGAGCGTGCTTCTTCTGTGACTGCTCATCTCAGGAGTGCTTCTAACACGTGCGTGCTTACGATATAGCAAGTACTTCACACTCGTGATTCGAAAGGAATGACCATGGCTGAGAAGAAGGTTGCCAACGTCATTAAGCTCCAGATTCCTGCTGGTGCCGCTAACCCCGCTCCTCCCGTCGGCCCCGCCCTGGGCGCTGCTGGCGTGAACATCATGCAGTTCTGCCAGGCCTTTAACGCCGAGACGCAGGACAAGAAGGGCGACATCATCCCCGTTGAGATCTCTGTCTACGAGGATAAGTCCTTCTCCTTCATCACCAAGACCCCGCCGGCGGCTCACCTCATCAAGAAGGAGCTGAACCTCAAGTCTGGTTCCGCTAAGCCCCAGGCCGACAAGGTCGGTCAGCTCTCTCAGGAGCAGCTCACCAAGATCGCCGAGATCAAGATGCCGGACCTCAATGCCAACGACATTGACGCCGCCAAGAAGATCATCGCCGGTACCGCCCGCTCCATGGGCGTCACCATCGCTGAGTAGCGATTTCTTTAGGTAATGACGGGTGCTCCGACCGGGGCGCCCGTTATATGTGTGCAATAGGGCACACGATACGATGTGGGAGGGCTCACGCCCGTTTAACCACAGGAGGTAATGCACATGGCTAAGCATGGTAAGAGCTATAACGCCGCTGCCGAGAAGATCGACCGCGCCACGCTCTACACCCCCCTTCAGGCTGCCAAGCTCATCAAGGAGCTCGACACCGCCAAGTTCGACGAGACCGTCGAGGCCCACTTCCGTCTGGGCATCGATACTCGTAAGGCTGACCAGAACATCCGTGGTTCCATCTCCCTGCCCCACGGCACCGGCAAGACCGTTCGTGTTGCCGTCTTCGCCGAGGGCGAGAAGGCCCGCGAGGCCGAGGCTGCCGGCGCCGACATCATCGGTTCCGACGAGCTCGTCGCCCAGATCCAGAAGGGCGAGATCAACTTCGACGC
The DNA here is from genome assembly GCA_934668695.1 of uncultured Collinsella sp. The sequence continues at coordinate 49,052 of CAKUOD010000009.1, forward strand.
CGCTATCGCTACGCCGAACATGATGGCCAAGGTTGGCCGCATCGGTAAGATCCTTGGTCCCCGTGGCCTCATGCCGAACCCCAAGCTCGGCACCGTGACCATGGACGTCGCCAAGATGGTCTCCGAGCTCAAGGCTGGCCGCGTTGAGTACCGCGCCGACCGTTACGGCATCTGCCACGTGCCCTTGGGCAAGAAGTCCTTCTCTGAGCAGCAGCTCGTCGAGAACTACGCTGCCCTGTACACCGAGATCCTGCGCGTCAAGCCCTCTTCTGCTAAGGGCAAGTACGTCAAGTCCATCTCCGTGTCTTCCACCATGGGCCCTGGCGTCAAGGTCGATCCCGCTGTCCAGCGCGACTTCCTGGCTGAGTAACTGCTAGTTACTGCCTGAGCAAAGCAAGCATTGCTATAGAAACCCGCTTCTGCCTCGTGCAGGACCGGGTTTCTTGCTATCTCGGGGTAAAACCAACACGAAGGGGACAGTGTCCCCTTTGAGGTGGTTACCAGGGTGTTCTGGCGGTTGAGGACTCGATGGCGTCGTGGCGTTTGAGCTCGCGGCGCATGGTTTGCGAATTGAGCCAGGCTGCCTGCCAGCCGCGGATAGGGTAGCGCGTCTCGTCGAGTTCGAACTGCGTATAGCCGCAGGCGTTAATGATCGTCGTCCCACATGCGTGTTGGCGCTCCCGCTGAAAGTCGGGGCCGTAGCTCTGATGTACATGTCCATGCACCATGTAGTCGGCCCCCCAGGACTCAAGCGCTGTGTTAAAGCACTCAAACCCTCGATGCGGCAGATCGTCCAGATCACCCATACCGGCGGCGGGTGCATGGGTAAGCAGAATGTCGCACCCGCCGACCATCCTAACCTTACGCGACAGCTTACGCATGCGCTTAGACATCTCGCGTTCGGTGTACATGTTGGCGCCGTCGCGATAACGCATGGACCCGCCAAGGCCCGCAATGCGAATCCCTCGGTACGTGTACACGGTGTCTTCCACGCAGATACATCCACCCGGTGCATGACGTGCATAGCGGTCATCGTGATTGCCGCGTACGTAGATGAGTGGTTTGTTGATGACCGTAACCAAAAACTCAAGATAGTCCGGGTCCAGGTCGCCGGCAGACAGAATCAGGTCGACACCCTCAAAACGTTCCTTGCGAAAGCACTCCCATAGGCATCGTTCTTCGGTATCGGCTATGGCAAGGATTTTCATAGGGCGGTAACTCCCGGCTCATCGTCGAGCTGCGGAATGGTGCCCACCACGTTGTCCGCCAGCCAATTCATCTCAACAATCTGCGTGCTCGGCAACGGAGGGAAGCCTTCGATCTGTACCACGCCGTTCTGGCTGTGGAGCTCGCCGCCAAAGGGGTTGATGGAGCCCTCGACAATGCCGTTGCGGAGCAGCTGCACCAGTTTGCGCGTCTGATAGGGCAGGCCCGGAGCGTAACGGATGTCGATAACGCCGGAGCTCATGCCGTACCAGTAGTTGACGGCGCGCACTTGGTTGTCGTCGCTGGTCTCGTCCCACGTGCCGTGCAGCAGGCTGCGAACGATGAGCTCGTAGTAACGGCCCCAGTTCCATACGGGCATGGCGATGCCGGTGACTTTGCCATCGACCAGGCGATGGAGTCCGTAAGCCGTAGGGTCTACGAGCGACTTTGACATGTCAGCGCCGGTCATGACGCTCACGCCCTCGCGACACATGGCCTCGGCGAGACCTCCAGCGGGCACATCGCCCCAGGTCAGGATAATTTGCGCACGGGGGTCGAGCAGCGAGGCACCAATCGCAAAGGCGTTGATCTCGCTGAGTGCGCCCGAGGCGAAGACCGACGCGTGGTAGCCGATGCGGTGGTTGTCCGCCATGCTGGCGGCAAGGGCGCCCAGGAGGAACTTGGCCTCGTACATCTTGCCAAAGTACGAACGGACGCTTTGGTGGGGAAGGCCGATAGAGCAGTTAAGGAACCGAATCTGGGGATACTCAACGGCAGCTCTGAGCGTGTATTCCATCAGGCGGTGCGAGGTCGAGAAGATGACGTTAGCTCCGTGTTTGACAGCCGTTTCCACGGCGGCGTAGAACACGTCCGGATTGTGACAGTCCTCGAACGCCTCGGTGCGCACGATACCGCCAAAGTGCTCATCGAGATATTGACGCCCTTGGTCGTGCAGGCTGTCCCAGCTCGACGTCGCACAGGGGAACTCATGGATAAAGGCGATGCGCAGAGGGTTGGCGGCAGAGTAGACGGTCTTGCCCATAAAGAAGTTGAGCACGCCGGAGGTGGACTTGGCGGGCGCCTCTTCCTCATCGACACTCGGTGCCTCGACAAGATCGACCTTCTCCTCATCACTTTTGCCGGCAATGACCAACTCGCGCCAAATCTTGCACAGACGGTTTACGACGATGTCCGTCGGTGTGTCCAGCAGGCGGTCTTGGTTGTACACGTTGAGGTAAACGAGCATAGCGTCGGCGGGCGTAATGTCCAGATGGTCGCCGCCGGCGCGCAGGTAGGCGCGCTTAAAGAGCAGGAAAGTATGGCGCAGGTAGTCGACCTTTTTCTGCGGCCATTTTTCGATAAGGTTCTGGCCGAGCATCTTGGCGAGCGTTTCGTAGCTTCCCTCACGCGAGAACTCGATCTCGTATAGGGGGCAGACGCGCCAAAACGCGCAGAACTCGCCATAGAGGCGGCTTTCGACGGAATCCCATTTTCCGGGATAGAGGCGGGTGACCTTGGCCGAAACCGTCGGGGCGTCCAGGAATTTGAGGACACTGACGCGCTTGTTGCCCTCTTGGACGTAAAACCGATGCATGAATTCAGTGACGATGATGGGGTCGCGATAGCCCTCGGTCACCTGGATGTCGTAGAGGTTGGACCACTTGCGGGCGAACTCGGTGTTAAACGGCAGCAGGGGCATAAAGTTGCATGAAAAGGCGGACTGACGGCCCTTGGTGACCGTGCCGACGACCATTTCGAGCGGAATATCCCTTAGGCCGACATTCTCTCGCTGACCTAAGGGGAGCTGGGCAACCAAGCTGTCGAGGTCCGTGAGGTACGGGTGCTCGCTTTGGCTGATGGCGCGACGGCGTCCTTGCTCGCCGCGCTTGCGTGCTTGACGATAGGCCTCTTCCATGGTGTCTACTCCCTTAGTCGTTTAAACAACGATATGAACCATGGTACCACGATGCGAAACCGCCACAAAGGTGCCTGTCCCCTTTATGGTGGTTTAGGCGATGATGGGGGCGATGGCACGAATGCAGGCGTCGGCTGCCGTAAAAGTGGTGCTATCGTCGCTGACGATAAAGATGATTTTTCCCTTGATGCCAAAGTCGCCGATCTCGCTAAAGAGCACATAGGGCTCCTTGTCAAAGCCCGAGATGGGCGAGACGGCCGTTTTGGTGGCGCTCGTGAGCTCGTCTGCCAGCGCGTCAAGGGAGGCCCACTTAGACGTGTCCTTTACGGCAACGGGCACGGCCACGCGCCCAAAGGGCATCAGATGCACGAGCGTGTTCTTGGAGATGTTGGAGTTGGGCACAATGATGGTCTGCCCGCAGGCGTCCTCGATGGTCGTGTGACGCCAGGTGATATCTTGGACCACGCCCGACACGCCGCCGACCTCGATATTGTCGCCGGGTTTGATAATGCCCATAAAGGTCACCTGCATACCGCCGATAAGGTTCGACAGCGTGTCCTGAAAGCCGAGCGAGATGGCGATGCCGCCGACGCCAAGAGCGGCGACGAGGGCGTTTGCGTTGATGCCAAAACAGTTGTCGAGGATAAAGCTGCCGCCGATCATCCAGATGACGGCGCGCGCGATGTTGATGAAGATGCTCGATGCTGGGAGCGGGTTATCATCGCGGTTAAGCAGGTGGTGCAGGGTCTTGGACGCGATTTTGGCGGCAACGGCGGTGCCGATGGCCAAGATACCGGCCCAGATGATGTTGTGGACCCATCGTTGTGCAAAGAAATGAAGAATTGGCTCAAACAATTCCATGTAGGGAAACCTCCTCATGATCATCCAACCATGATACCCACCAAGAAGCCCGTCCGATCAAATTCGGACGGGCTTCTGTGCTCGATATAAGGTTTACGCGGCGGGGCTGCAAGGACCGGCGGTGTAACTTAGCGTCGACGCTTCCAGATAATGCCGAGAATGATGATGACGATGCCGCCGATGAGGCATGCGCCGATCACGGCCAGCGTGCGGTCTCCCGTTGCGGCGAGCTTGCCGGTCGTCTTCTTGGTGATGACCTTCGTGGTCGTCGCGTCCGTCTTAGGCGAGGGCTCAGGCGTCGGGGCCGGTGTGGGCGTGGGGTCCACGGCAGCGGAGCCAAAGCTGATGGTGCCCGCGAGCGAGGCCATCTTGTTCTCCCAGCCGTTCTGCCCGATCAGCGCCCTAAGCGCTGACTCGCAGGTACCCCACTCGGTGTGCTTGGTGGCGTTTGCGAAGGTGGGGAAGTCAGTCGTGTTGGTGATGATGTAGTTGTTAGTGGCGACGGTATAGTCCTTGGCGGGATCAAGTGCCGTGCCGTCCTTGGTGAGTGTGGCGCTCACGATGCGCTTGCTTTCGGGCTGCGTCCAGTCGATCGTTACGTTAATGCCACCGAAGGAAAGGACGCTACCGGAATCGTTGCGCCACTTGTACTTGTCTTGCGCCTCCTGCTCGGTGTGACCGGCCGCCACATAAGCCTGCTGAAGCTCGTAGCTGTGATTGCACTCGTCGCTGATCTGCAGCGAGTGCTCGAGCGCTGCCAGGAAGTCCTCACCGGTCATGGTCCAGGTCTCCACGGTGTTGCCGTAGGGCGAGATAGCGATGACGTTGCCGGCGGTCACATCGCCCGCAGCGATGCCGCCGCGGATGCCGCCCGCGTTCTCGATGGCAAGGTCCGCGCCCGTCAGGTCAAGATAGGAGCCGCAGATCACATGTCCGATGGTCTGGGCCTTGGTGGTGTCGCCTTCCTTGCTGGGGCGGAAATCGGTGGTGCGCACCATCTCCCAGCCGTGCGTGCCAGATGCGTTCTCGCCGTAGAAATAATTGGTAGAGCTCGTGCCGAGCACCTCGCTCGATGCGGCGCTAAAGGCATCGTCGAGCGGCTTGATCTTGTTGTCGTGGACCTCATCAAGGATGCTCTGATAGGTGGAGCCCTTGTTGGGGTCGGTCAAAAGAACGTTTACGTCCTTGGCGGTATAGAGCTTCTCGTCGCTTTTGCCTGCGTATACCGCCACCGTGTCATCGTCGGTGCTTTCGGTGCCCTTGGTGTCGTACTCGTAGGGGACGGAAAGCAGCCCCACCTCGGCAAAGGCACTGCCCGCCTCGACAACGTGGATTGTCTTGCCGTCGGCTCCCGTCACTTTCTCGTTAAGGTTGATGTGCTCGTGGCCTGCGATAAGGGCATCGACGCCACGGAGCCGCGTGGCAAAGGTCTTGGCGTCGAGCGTGTGCGCGATACACACAACAACATCGCAGCCCTCCTTGCGCAGCTGCTCTGCCTCGGCATTGATGGCGTTCGCGGCACTCGAGAAGCTGGTGCCCGCGACCAGGTCCGCGCGCAGCGAGGAACCTAGCGACTCATCCATGGCTCCTACAACGCCGACCTTGATCTGGTAGGCGAACGTTGAGTGACTTTCACTGTCCTCCCAGGTGCGGTTGAGCGTCTTGATGTAGCTTGATTTCCATATGCCGTTGGCAGACGTTGCATTCGCGCAAAGCATGGCGAAGGGTGTGCTGGTGGTGCTGGAGCCGGTCATGGTGCGAAGCTTGTCCGCGCCATAGCTCCAGTCGTGGTTGCCTGGCGTGGTCGCGTCGTAGCCATTGGCGTAGAAGGTGTCCATGAGCTCGGCGATGCTCTTGCCCTCGCTCATGGTGGCGAAGGACTGTCCGTGGAAGGTATCACCCGCATCGAGCAAAAGATCGGGGGCGTTGCCCTGGTCGCTATAGAGAACCGCCAGTCCGTCAAAGCCGACGGTGCCGGTGCCCTTGCTTTCGTTGTAGCTGTACTTGTAGCTGCCGTGGATGTCGTTGGTGTGCATGACGGTCACAGAGCCGTCAATAGCGGCGGGCAGGTTCCCCGCGAAAGCGAGGCTTGGGATGCCTGCGAGCGCGCCGGCAAACAACGAGACGGTTAACGCAAGGCGGGGGACGAGTCTTTTCATGGCAGTCTCCTTAGTTCTTAACAAAAACCACCACAAAGGTGCCTGTCTCCTTTGTGGTGGTTTTCTAAGTCGTTAGCTTAGTAGCATGCGGTCGTTGGCGAGCTCGCCGCCCGAGACCTCCTCGAACTTCTGCAGCAGGTCGGCCACGGTGAGCGACTTCTTCTCGTCGCCGGCCACGTCGTAGATCACATGGCCCTCGTGCATCATGATCAGACGGTTGCCCAGACGGATGGCGTCGTTCATGTTGTGCGTGACCATGAGCGTGGTCAGGCGGTTCTCGTCGACGATCTCCTCGGTCAGGCTGAGCACCTTAGAGGCCGTCTTGGGGTCGAGGGCCGCCGTGTGCTCGTCGAGCAGCAGCAGACGCGGCTTGGTGAGCGTGGCCATCAGCAGGGTGAGTGCCTGGCGCTGGCCGCCCGAGAGCAGGCCGACCTTGGCGTTGAGACGCGTGTCCAGACCGAGGTCCAGGCGCTTGAGCAGTTCAACGTACTCGTCCTTCTCGGCCTTGGTGACGCCCCATGAAAGGCCGCGACGCTGGCCGCGGCGCTTGGCGAGGGCCAGGTTCTCGGCAATTTGCATGTCGGCTGCGGTGCCGCGCATGGGATCCTGGAACACACGGCCCAGGTACTTGGCGCGTTGCGACTCGCTCAGACGCGAGATGTCGGTGCCGTCGAGCTCAATAACACCCGAATCGAGCGGATACACGCCGGCGATCATATTGAGCAGCGTGGACTTGCCGGCGCCGTTGCCGCCAATCACGGTTACAAAGTCGCCATCGTTGAGGGTGAGGTCGACGCCGGTGAGCGCGCGCTTCTCGGTGACGGTGCCCTTGTTAAAGGTCTTCTTGACGTGCGAGAGCTTAAGCATCTGCCTCATCTCCCTTCGTGTAGGAGCTGCGGAGCTTATAGCGCTCCCAAACCACGGGCACGCACAGGGCCACGGCGACGATCACGGCGGAGAGTAGCTTCATGTCGTTGGCGTCCATGCCCAGCTGCAGCACGATGGCGCGGATAAGGAAGTACACCACGGAGCCAAAGACGGCGGAAGCAAGACGGACGCTAAACTGCGTGAGGCCGCCGGGCAGCAGGCGACCGAGCACCTCGCCGATGACGATGGCGGCAAGACCGATAACGATGGCGCCGGTGCCCATACCAATGTCGGCGTACTTCTGGCTCTGGCAGATGAGCGCACCCGAAAGGCCGATAAGGGCGTTGGAGAGCACGAGGGCGATCATTTTGGTGGTGTTGGTGTTAACGCCCAGGGCGCGGATCATGTACTCGTTGTTGCCGGTGGCACGCAGCGCCGAGCCGATCTCGGTGCCAAAGAACCAGTACAGGATGGCGACGATGGCCACGGCCAGCACAATGCCTAGGATAATGGCAACAGTGGACTGCGGCAGGCCCGTCATGTTGCTGACGGATGAGAAGATAGTGCCCTTGGCAAGGATGGGCGTGTTGGACTTGCCCATGATGCGCAGGTTGATGGACCACAGACTGATCTGCGTAAGGATTCCGGCGAGGATTGCGGGAATCTCAAAGACGGTGGTCAAGATGCCCGTGACGGCGCCCGCGATGGCGCCGGCGCACATGCCGGCCAGCACGGCGAGCAAGGGGTCGACGTTATTGTTGACGATGAGCACGGCGCAGACACAGCCGCCGAGGGCAAAGCTGCCGTCGCAGGTCATATCGGGGATGTCGAGCAGGCGGAACGTGATAAACACGCCAAGCACCATAATGCCCCAGAGGACGCCCTGCGAAACGGCGCCCTGCAATGCAATGAGCATGCTTCATACCTCCTAGGATAGGGTGGACACGTGATTTTCCATAATAGCGGTACCAATGCATAAAAGAGCTGCGAACGGATGTTTTGTCTCATCCGAAACAAGCAGGGCGAACGCCGGTCTTTAGCGTTCGCCCCAAGGACTCAGATATTGAATAACGCGGCTGTGGCGCGCGTGCGGGCCCTAGACGCGTTACCGCGCATGGCGCTACTCGTCCAGAGCGGAAAGGTCGATACCCAGGGCCTCGGCCATCTCGTCGTTCTTGACGACGACCAGATCCTTGCTCGAGAGGTGCACGATAGCCATATCCTCGGGCTTGGCTTCGCCCTTCAGGATCTTAACGGCCATCTCGCCCGCAGCGTGGCCCAGATCCTCATAGTTGATGGAGAGGGTGAACAGGCCGCCGGCCATGCACATGCCCTCCTCGCCGGTCACGAAGGGGAGCTTGTTCTCCTTGCAGATCTGGCCGACCTGCGAAGCGCCCGCGGCGATGGTGTTGTCGGTGGGGGAGTAGAGCGCGTCGACCTTGCCCACGGCGGACTCGACGACGGACTGGATCTCGTTGGAGCTCGAGACGGTGAAATCGGTGTACTTCAGGCCCAGCTTGTCGAGCTCCTTCTTGGCGGCCTTGATCTGAACGTCGGAGTTGGACTCGGCGGTGCAGTAGAGCAGGCCGACCTTTTTAACGTCGGGCAGGACCTTCTGCATCATCTCGAGCTGCTCGGCGACCGGGGTGAGGTCGGAAGCGCCGGTGACGTTGGTGCCGGGCTTGTCGTTGTCCTGGACCAGGCCGGAGGCGGCGTAGTCGGTGATGGCACAGCCCACGATGGGGATATCGGCCGTGGCGCCGGCGGCAGCCTGCGCGGCGGGCGTGGCGATGGCATAAATCAGGTTGACGTTGTCGCCCACAAACTTGTCGGCAATGGACTTACACGTGGACTGGTCGTTCTGGGCGTTCTTCTGGTCGATCTTGACCTTAAGGCCGCTCTCCTTGATGGCCTTGACAAAGCCGTCGTTGGCGGCATCGAGTGCGGAGTGCTCGGTGAGTTGCAGAACGCCGATGGTGTAGTCGGAACCGGCGGCTGCAGAGCCGGAACCAGAGTTGCCACCGCATCCGGCAAGCGGGGCGAGCGCGAGCAGGCCGGCGGAGACCAGAAGGCTCCTGCGGCTGATGGTGATGTCCTTCATATCATTACCCCCAGTATAAAATGGCTGGAAACACTGCACTGGGACAAAGTGCAAGTGGAACTATAGTAGCGCTGATGTCCATTTTTACAACAGCTCGGCGGGTTTTTTAATACAGAACCGGATGGGCGGTACGGGTAGTCGAATGGACGGCGGAGGGCCTTATGCGGCGGAGGCGGCGTCGTCCTCGTCCAAGGCGGCGAAGAGCTTCTTGCCATCGAGGAGACGTGTGGTGACGTTTCTCATGCGGCCGATCTCAACGGTGCGCAGCGTGTCGTCGGCGCCTCGGGCGTCATAGACCGTTCCCAGCAAATACGAGATGCCGTCTCGTTGCTTGATGGCAAAGGGCCGGAGTGTCATCCGTGCCACTTCGACCTCTCCGCGTGCCGTGACACTCGAAATATCAAAACTCACCGTGGTTCCGTGGTCGATGGCCTGCTCGATGAGCTCGCAGGCACCGATGCGCTTGACAGGCGTGTGCGTGGTCTTGGTGGATTTGCCGCCCACGCTTGGAGCGGGCTCGGGTGCATCGAGGTAGCCGCGAACGTCGGCGCTCGCCATGGCGACCAAGTGCTGCGCCATGCTCTTTCGAATGGCGATGGGCGTGGAGCGGTTGCGCATGACCATACCGTGGAGCCGGATGATCTCTTCGTCGGTGAGCGGACGGGTCAAGAGCCGATAACCCACGCCGCGCTTGTACTCAATTTCGTATCCGGCATGGCGAAGTGCGGAGACGGCGGTGTAGATGCTGCGCCGCGCCGCCGAGATGGGCATGCGGGCGGGGTCGTCGGGATGGGCGAGGCGCCGGATCAACTCATCGGAAAGCATGGCCTTGTCCTCGCCGGTGTTTTCGCTTAATAGTTGCAGGATGCGAACGGCGCGATAGGCTGCCATCGAGGCGGCGCCCCTCGTCGTGGTCTCGTAAGTTTCAACAGCGGTTTCGGTCATGGCGCCCACGTCCTTTCCGTTTTGGGTGGCGACGGTATGGAGCCTAGGACGCGGGGCTTTCCCAGGGGTGCAGGACGCCCTGGGCGGTCGGTAGCCGTCGGCAAGCGGCGGGTTGAGTTTTCAACAGCCCTGCTCAACTGACCAAAACCTTGCCAAAAGCTTGACGGATGCTGTTGAAAAAAAGCGCCCCTCGGCTTGCCGAGAGGCGCTGGCGTGATGCGCTGGAACGCGTTTGGTGGCACTGTGGCGATTAGAAGTCGGCGTTGCCTACGGTGCGCGGGTGCGGCAGGACGTCGCGGATGTTGCCCACGCCGGTCAGATACATGACCAAACGCTCGAAGCCCAGACCGTAGCCGGCGTGCTTGCAGGAACCGTAGCGGCGCAGGTCAAGGTAGTACTTGTACTGCTCGGGATTCATGCCCAGGTCCTTGATGCGGGCCTCGAGCAGATCCAGGCGCTCCTCGCGCTGGGAGCCGCCGATAATCTCGCCGATACCGGGAACCAGACAGTCGGCGGCGGCGACGGTCTTGCCGTCCTCGTTCATGCGCATGTAGAACGCCTTGATCTCGGCCGGGTAGTCGGTCACAAAAGTCGGGCGCTTAAAGTGCTCCTCGGTCAGGAAGCGCTCGTGCTCGGTCTGCAGGTCGATGCCCCAGCTCACGGGATAGTCAAACTTGTGACCGGCGGCGACGGCCTGCTCCAGGATTTCGACGGCCTCGGTATAGGTGACGCGGGCAAAGTCGGAGTTTGCCACGTGGTCCAGGCGCTCGAGCAGACCCTTGTCCACAAACTTGTTGAGCATATTGAGCTCGTCGGGGCAGGTTGCCATGACGTCCTTAAGGACGTACTTGAGCATGGCCTCGGCGTTGTCCATGTAGTCGTTCAGATCGGCAAAGGCCATCTCGGGCTCGATCATCCAAAACTCGGCGGCGTGGCGCGTGGTGTTGGAGTTTTCGGCGCGGAAGGTGGGGCCAAAGGTGTACACGTCGCCAAAGGCCATGGCGAAGTTCTCGGCGTTGAGCTGGCCGGATACGGTAAGGCTCGCGTGCTTTCCAAAGAAGTCCTGGCTCCAGTCAACCTCGCCGGATTCGGTGAGGGGCGGATTTTTGGGGTCGAGCGTGGTCACGCGGAACATCTCGCCGGCGCCCTCGCAATCACTCGTGGTGATGATGGGGGTGTTGACGTAGACAAAGCCCTGCTCCTGGAAGAAGCGGTGGATGGCGGCAGCCGCGACAGAACGGATGCGGAACACGGCGCGAAACAGGTTGGTGCGCGGGCGCAGGTGCTGCTGGGTGCGCAGGAACTCGACGGTTGCGCGCTTCTTTTGCAGCGGGTAGTCCGGGGCGCTGGCGCCCTCGACCTCGATGGAAGTGGCAGAAAGCTCGAAAGGCTGGGGCGCATCGGGGGTCAGCTTGACGGTGCCGGTGCAAATGAGTGCGGCCGAGACGTTTTGATGGGCGATCTCGTCGTAGTTGTCGAGTGCCTCGCGGTTCATGACGACCTGCAAGTCGCGGAAGCAGCTGCCGTCGTTGAGCGTGACAAAGCCGAAGTTCTTCATGTCGCGGACGGACTTGACCCAGCCGGCGACGGTGACGGTCTGGCCGCCGAGCGACTCGGCATCGGCATAGAGCTGCGCGATTTTGGTGCGGTTCACGTATCCTCCCATAACGGTTGAATGATAGTTATCCATACAGTTCGATATTCTAGCAGCTCGGCTCATTTGGGCTATACAGATAAGGCATTGGCGGGATGGTTTTTCAAACGAAAAGCGCCCGCGGCCAAATGGTCGCGGGCAGCTTGACGAGGTGCCTTTTGGCTGTGTGGCGCGGGGCCTGGCTACTTGGTCTTGGCAACCAGCAGCGGGTCGCCAAGCTTGACGAGCGGGTTGCCGCCGATAAGCGTTCCAGATTCGCCGACATGGTCGATGCTCTTAAGACGATCGAGCTCGGAGACGATGACGGTCACGATGTCCTCGTGGCCGGCGGCCTTGATGGCCTCGCGATCGAAGCTGATGAGCGGCTGGCCTGCCTTGACCGTGTCACCCATCTCGACAAAGCGGGCAAAACCCTTGCCGTTCATTTCCACGGTGCCCAGGCCAACATGGATGAACACGCGAAGACCGTCCTCGGTGATCATACCGATGGAGTGGTTGGTGACGGTGGTGGCACCGATGCGGCCGTTGGCGGGCGCATAGATGGTGCCGGTAATGGGCTCGATGCCATAGCCCTGGCCAAGCATGCCCGAGGCGATCGTCTCGTCGGGAACCTCGTCCAGGTTGACGAGCACGCCGTTGACGGGGGCATAGATGACGCCTTCGCGAGTGGCGAAGCTTGCTGCGGGCGGAACGGACGCCTCGCCGGTCGAGGTGAAGGTGGACTTAAGCGAATCGAGCAGACCCATAGTTGCCTCCAACTTAAATAGGCGCATATCGCGCGTTTGGTTTGCCGGAAACGTTTCATATCTGTTTCGCGGCTTGGTCAACACCCCCTATTCTACGCTGCTCAGCGATACCTCTGAGCTGGGATTATGTGATATATCAGTTGAAGGGAAACTTATTGCTGGCGTGTTTCTACGCCACGGGTTCAAGTGGGGTACGCTTGAAGGCAAAAAACAAGGGCGCTTAATTTGCGCGAAGGGAGCACATATGATTGTCGAGAACCATGCACTGTGGGGCGAGGAGCCGACCGAGGAATATCCGGCGACGTTTACGTATTTGGGTGCCGAGCCGCTGCCCGATAAACCGAATGGCCGCCGCCCTGCCGTGATTATCTGCGGCGGAGGTGCGTTTACGCATATCGCCCCGCATGAGCAAGATCCGGTGGCGTTTGCGTTTTTGGATCACGGTTACCAGGCCTTTGTGCTCAACTATGTCACGAGTTCTACGGGTGACGTGAGCTTTCCGCACCCCCAGGCAGATCTCGCCAAGATGGTCGCCACGGTGCGCGCGAATGCCGACGAGTGGCATGTCGATCCCAAGCGCGTGTGCGTCGTGGGCTTTTCTGCTGGCGGCATGATTTGCGCCTCGCTGGCAACACAGTGGAAGACCGGCCCCTTTGCGGCACTTGCCGGGGCGCGTCCGGACGACATTCGTCCCGATGCCGTGGTGCTGGGCTATCCGTTGCTCGACCTTGCCTATGTGCGCGATATGCAGACGCGCGACCCGCGCATCGACCTGCGCGTGCCCAAGACGGGTGGCAAGACGGGGCGCGATTTGCTCAACGACTATCTGTCGATGGTGACGGGCGGCGAGGCGACCGATGAGCACCTGACCGACATTTGCCCTACCACGCACGTTTCGCGCCAGATGCCCCCGACCTTTGTGTGGGGCGTGTCCGACGACAAGACGGCGCCGATCGCGCAGGTCTATCCGTTTGCGCAGCGCATGGCCGAGGAGGGCGTCGCTTGCGAGATGCACGTCTTTGACCAGGGCGGCCATGGCCTTTCGCTCGGCAACGCCAACACCGCGGTCGACAACGAGGACAAGCAAGTGGCAGTCCGTCCCTGGATCCGCCTAGCCTTCCGCTTCCTTGAGCGCCACGGTTTTTAGTTACGCGGTTTTACCAAACCGCGTAACCAGTTGACGCTGCAAGTCCGCCAGAGCGGCAATCTGCCTTTCAGCTTCGGCGGCATGACCAGAAGGTCAATGCCACCTCGCTTCAAGGCACCTTGCTCGCTCTGGCGGACTTTCGCTGTCGTTGCCAAAACATCGGCGTTGCCGCTGTTGTCAAGAGCTTGGTGCAAGGGGGTCAGGTTAATCTGCACCAAGTTGGTGCAAAGTAACCTGACCCCCTTGCACTAATCTGGCAATTGAACGTCGCCTTGAGTTCGCGCTATCATGCATGGTTACAATTGGTTAGCCGTGGCAAACGGTTAGCTATGGCAAACTAAATGCAACGCCTTGTGGGCGCCGGGGGAGGAACGCGGACGTGAGGCTCGATACGCTCGAGATCGGAAAGGACGCCGTTGTCGCATCGGTGACATCGGATGACCAGGCACTCCGACAACATATTTTGGACATGGGCCTAACGCCGGGCACCGAAGTCACCATGATGAAGTACGCCCCCATGGGCGACCCGCTCGAGATTCGACTGCGCGGCTACGAGTTGACGTTGCGCAAGGACGATGCCGCGCGTATCGAGCTCGTGGATGTCCACGACACGGACACGGGTCCGCGCGTTAACGCGGCAATCGGCACGACGGAACACCCGGCACTGGGCGAGGGGACGTATTCGCCCCGCGCTGCCAAGACGGCCGTGCCCGAGGGTGCGCCGCTACATTTTGCCCTTGCCGGCAATCAAAACTGCGGCAAGACCACGCTGTTCAACCAGCTGACGGGTTCTAACCAGCACGTCGGCAACTTTCCCGGCGTAACGGTCGACCGCAAAGACGGCACCATTCGCAACCATCCCGAGGCGAGCGTCACCGACCTTCCCGGCATCTACTCGCTGTCGCCGTACACGGGCGAAGAGATCGTCAGCCGCCAATTCATCCTTGATGAGAACCCCGATGCGATTATCGACATCATCGATGCCACCAACATCGAGCGCAATTTGTATCTGACGCTGCAGCTCATGGAGCTCGATCGCCCCATGGTTATCGCGCTCAACATGATGGACGAGGTAACGGCCAACGGCGGCGCCGTGGACGTCAATCTGCTCGAGAGCCTGCTGGGCGTGCCGGTCGTTCCCATTAGCGCCGCCCGCAACGAGGGCATCGGCGAGCTCGTGGAGCATGCCCTGCACGTGGCACGATTCCGCGAGCGCCCCGGTCGCTTGGACTTTTGTGCGCCCGACGGCCCGGACGGCGGCGCGCTGCACCGCTGCATCCACGGTATTGCCAACCTTATCGAGGACCATGCCGCAACGGCGCATATTCCGGTGCGCTTCGCGGCGACCAAGTTGGTTGAGGGCGATGAGCTGGTAACCGAAGCACTTCACCTGGATCGTAACGAGCTCGACGCCATCGAGCACATCATTACCCAGATGGAGGGCGAGGCCGGCACCGACCGCCTGTCCGCGCTGGCCGACATGCGCTTTAGCTTTATCGGCGATGTGTGCGGGCGCTGCGTGGTCAAGCCGCACGAGAGCCGCGAGCACGTGCGCTCCGTCAAAATCGACCGCATCCTGACCGGGCGCTACACGGCCATTCCGGCGTTCATCCTCATCATGGGCCTCGTCTTTTGGCTGACGTTTGGCGTGATCGGCGCCGCGTTGCAAGGCCTTATGGAGGACGGCATCGCGGTCGTCATTGCCTCGGCCGATGCGGGCCTCAAGGCGTTTGGCACCAACGACGTGGTGCGCTCGCTGGCGGTTGACGGTGTGCTCACGGGCGTGGGCAGCGTGTTGACCTTCCTGCCGATCATCGTCGTGCTCTTTTTGTTCCTCTCCATTCTGGAAGACTCCGGCTACATGGCGCGCGTGGCCTTTGTCATGGATAAAGTCCTGCGTCGCTTTGGCCTTTCGGGCCGCAGCTTTGTGCCCATGCTCGTCGGCTTTGGCTGTACCGTGCCGGCCATCATGTCGACGCGCACGCTGCCGTCCGAGCACGACCGCAAGATGACGGTCATGCTCACACCGTTTATGAGCTGTTCGGCCAAACTGCCGGTCTACGGCCTGCTGTGCGGTGCGTTCTTCCCAAAGGCGACGGTTCCCGCCATGGTTTCGCTCTATGTGTTGGGCATTGTGGTCGGCTGCATCGCGGCGCTCGTACTCAACCGCACGGCGTTCAAGGGCGACCCGGTGCCGTTTATCATGGAGCTTCCCAACTATCGTCTGCCGAGCGTTAGGACGACGGTGATGCTCGCGTGGGATAAGGCCAAGGACTTCATTACCAAGGCCTTCACCATTATCTTTGCCGCCACGGTCGTGATCTGGTTCCTGCAGACGTTCGATATCCGCTTTAACGTGGTTGCCGACCAGTCGCAGAGCTTGCTTGCCGGTCTGGGCAGCATCATCGCGCCGGTGCTGGCGCCGCTCGGCTTTGGCGATTGGCGCGCATCGACGGCGCTCGTCACGGGGCTTATCGCCAAGGAGAGTGTTATCTCGACGCTTACGGTGCTTTTGGGCGCAACCTCGCCCGCGGCGCTTTCGACCATGTTCTCGCCGTTTACCGCCTACGTGTTCCTGGTCTTCACGCTGCTGTATCCGCCGTGCGTGGCGGCCATCGGCGCCGTCAAGAGTGAGCTAGGCGGGCGTTACGCTGTGGCGGTGTTTGCGTTTCAGGTGGCAGTCGCCTGGATCGTGGCGTTCTTGGTCCACGGTGTTGGCATCCTGATTGGCTTGTAAACGAACGGCTTGCGAGTAAAGCCTTCCTGTTTAGAGCGAGACCACGGGTTATACTCCTCTGTCAAACAGTTCGTTTGGCGGAGGAGTTTTTTGTTATGGCGTTCGACAAGGCGATGGCACATTTAAAGGCGAAAGGCTTTGGCGATCGTGTGATCGTGCCCCAGGAGGAGACGGCGACCGTCGAAGAGGCCGCAGCGTCGCTGGGGACGGCGCCGGCGCAGATCGCGAAGACGATGGCGTTTGATGTCGACGGCGCGGCGGTGCTCGTGTTGTGCGCCGGGGATGCGCGCGTCAACAGCTCAAAGTTCAAGAAGTTCTTCCACGGCAAGCCGCATATGATTCCCGGCGCTGCGGTCGAGGAGGCGGTAGGACACGCGCCCGGAGGCGTCTGCCCCTTTGGTGCCAACGAGGACGTGGCGGTTTATCTGGACGAGTCGCTTAAACGCTTCGACACCGTTTACCCGGCCTGCGGCGACGACCATAGCGGCGTGGCGCTCTCGGTGCCCGAGCTCGAGGCGGCGTCTGACGCCCAAGGCTGGGTCGACGTTTGCCGCGGGTGGGAGTCGCCGACGGCGTAGGCCCCCATGTGCCGAATTGTTTTCGGCCCCGCGTCCGTTACTGACGGATGCGGGACCGTTGCTATATAATCGCCTCCGCTCAAAATGATTGGAGACGTTATATATGAGTCAGGCAAGGCAAGACGGTATCGCGCTCAGGCAGTGGCTCCCGCTCGTCGGGCTCACCTGCTGTGCGTTCGTGTTCAACACGTCGGAGTTCATGCCCATCGGCCTTTTGACTGATATCGCCGCGTCGTTCTCGCTCACCGAGGCCCAGGCGGGCATCATGATCTCGGTCTATGCCTGGGGCGTCATGCTGCTGTCGTTGCCGCTTATGGTGTTTGCCTCGCGCTTTGAGTTCAAGCGGATGCTGCTGGGCGTGCTTGCCGTGTTCTCGCTCGGCCAGTTCCTGTCCGCCGTGGCGCCCACCTATCCCATTTTGGTTTGCGCGCGCCTGGTGGTCGCCTGCGCGCATGCCGTGTTCTGGTCGGTCGCCTCGATCATGGCGTCGCGCCTGGTTGACACGCGCCATGGGGCGCTCGCCATCAGCATGATCGCCACGGGCTCGTCCATCGCGCAGATCTTTGGCCTGCCGATCGGCCGCGCCATCGGGCTGGCCGTGGGCTGGCGTATGACGTTTGCCGTGGTCGGAGCGCTGTCTGCTGTCGCGGTCGTCTACCAGGCCACGGTGTTCCCCACCATGCCGGCGGGCGAGCGCTTTACGCTCAAACAGCTGCCCGAGCTGCTCAAGAACCCGTTCCTCATCGCGCTCTATGTGGTCACGGTGTTCATGGCGACCGGCTATTACGCGGGCTATAGCTATATCGAGCCTTTCCTGGCTCAGGTCGCCCATGTCGACGCAAGCGCTATCACCATGACGCTGACGGCGTTCGGCTGCTCCGGTCTGGTGGGCAGCTGGCTGTTCGGCCGCCTGTTCGACGGGCACCGCTTCCCGTTCTTGGCTATCACGCTCTCCGGCGTGCCGGTGGCTCTGCTGCTCATGGGTCCGGCCGCATCGTCGCTCGCTGCGGTTCTCGCTGTTTGCGCGCTATGGGGTTGCTGCGCCACGGCCTTTAACGTGGCGTTTCAGGCCGAGCTCATCGAGTACACGCCGGCGGACTCGTCGGCCGTCGCCATGTCGATCTTCTCGGGCCTGTTCAATCTGGGCATTGGCACGGGTACCGCGATCGGCGGAGCCGTGGTTTCGGGCCCCGGTATCGCCTGGATCGGCTTCGCGGGCGGGGCGATTGCCGTCGTGGGCGTTATCCTCGCCATCACGGTGATGTTCCCGACCATACGCCGCGCAAAGCCCGTCGCCTAATCACGTCCCCTCATCAGTTGCGGTGGAATAGTTCCTGTTTAAGGCCTCTGAAGGCCCAGGCAGGAACTATTTCACCGCAACTTTTTTTGGGGAAGAGGATACAAGCTGGGCATACAATGGATGTCGTTGTGTTGAGCTTACCGGGAGGTTGCTATGTGGGCATACGAGACGACGTTCTATCAGATCTATCCGCTGGGCTTTTGTGGAGCTCCGCGCGAAAACGCCGCCCCCGTTGCCGAGGATGAGCTCGCCCAGGCTGCTAACGCCGTGCCCAACCCCGATGCTCCTATCATGAAAATCGCCCAATGGGCCGACTACCTGCAAAAACTCGGTGTTGGCGCTGTGCTCATCAATCCGCCGCTCGAGTCCGATAGTCATGGCTACGACACGCGCAGCCTGCGCCACATCGACCGTCGCTTGGGTGGGGATGCCGACTTTGCCGCCGTGTGCGAGACACTGCATGCCCACGGCATCCGCGTGGTGCTCGACGCCGTCTTCAACCATGTGGGCCGTGGCTTTTGGGCCTTCCGCGATGTGCAGGAGCGCAAGTGGGACTCGCCCTACAAGGACTGGTTCCACATCAGCTTTGATGGCGACTCGTGCTACGGCGACGGCTTTTGGTATGAGGGCTGGGAGGGCCATTTTGAGCTTGTGAAGCTCAACCTGCAAAATCCCGCCGTGGTCGATTACCTGCTTGAGTCCGTGCGTCGCTGGGCCGAGGTCTTTGGCATCGACGGCCTGCGCTTGGACGTCGCCTATATGCTCGATCGCGATTTTATGCGCCGCCTGCATACTTTTACCCGTGAGCTCAAACCCGACTTTGTGCTGATTGGTGAGACGCTCCACGGCGACTACAACCAGATCGTCAACGACGAGATGCTTGACTCCTGCACCAACTACGAGTGCTACAAGGGCCTGTACTCCAGCTTTAACTCGGTCAACATGTTCGAGATTGCCCACTCGCTGCATCGCCAGTTTGGCGGCGACCCCTGGTGCATCTACCGCGGCAAACATCTGCTGTCGTTTGTCGACAACCACGATGTGCCGCGCCTGGCGAGCATCCTCACCGACAAGTCCTGTCTGCGTCCCGCCTACGGCATGCTCTTTGGCATGCCAGGCATCCCGTGCGTCTACTATGGCAGCGAGTGGGGAATTGCCGGCGAAAAGGGCGGCCCCGATGGCGACTGGGCGCTGCGCCCTGCGCTCGATGAGCCTGCGCCCAATGAGCTGACGGCGTTCATCAAGCAGCTCGCGCACCTGCGCTCGGCAGACGACGCGGCGGCCCGTGCCCTCAACTATGGTGCCTATCGCAACGTGGTGATCCAGAACAAGCAGCTGCTGTTCGAGCGCGCCTGCGACGACGCGACGGTGCTCGTGGCGGTCAATGCCGTGAACGAGCCCTATACCTTTGGAGCCGGCGAGCTCAACGGCTCCTTTGCCGACCTACTTGCCGACGGCACGCCCACAGTCGAGCTAACGGGTGCCCTTGAGCTTGCGCCCTACGAGGTGCGTTATCTGCTGAGGGCCTAGGCCATGGCAACGTCTGACGAGGGCTATCAACATATTGAGCATGGGTTTGAGCCCGTGTTTGACGAGTGTTCGCGCGTTTTGGTGCTCGGGTCGTTTCCTTCGGTGCTTTCGCGCGCCAATGCCTTTTATTACGGTAACCCCCAGAACCGCTTTTGGCGCGTGATGGCCGCGTGCCTCGGTGCGCCCGTGCCGCCCAACGAGGGCGAACCTTAAAACGGAGTATTTGAGCATGAAATAGAAAGCCTGGTCAGTCCAGATAGTGAGAAGTTGAAGCTGAAGACCATCGCAGAATTGACAAATCGAAATTTGTGGAGAGGAGAAGTATCGATGGAGTGGACAAGTGAAAAGTATAAAAACAACCTACTGGAGTATGAAAAAAAAGATGGTATAAAAGCAATTACCGTATATTGCCTCATAATGGGCAGTGCATTTTTTCATGGCTGGCTTTATACAACAAATACAAGCGTGCTCATATTAAATCTGTCACAAGTTTGGATTCCTCTTGTCTTGATTTTACTTTTCGCATGCTTTTTCCATTACAACAAACAGAAAATAGACAGTGTTGGAATTAACACCGATAAGCTAAAAAACAGCATTATTCTAGGTGTTATTGGTGGAATTTTTCTGCTTGCTATACAAACGGTGCTGTTTAAGGCACAAGGGAAATCCATATCGTTTATGGAGCCCTTATTGATAAACTGGATCATTTTCTTCTTCGCTGCTCTCGAAGAAGAAATTATATTTAGGGGATACATTCAAACAAGATTGTCAGGATTGATAAGAAACCAGTGGATAGTTGGTATTATCAATTCGGTTCTTTTTCTTTCGATACATTACCCGGTAAGATGGGTAATTATTGGAAAGCTATATTTTGATGTGTTGCCGGTAGAGTATGTGATCTCCCTTCTGGCTTTGCACTTTTTTTGTGATGCAGTGTATAAAAGAACAAATTGTTTATGGGGCTCAGTTGTGCTCCATATTATCTATAACGCAGTAGGGGCGATGATTGCTGTTTAATAACTTCCAGCTTGTAGCGATGACATGAACAAGTGAAGTTTAAGGAACAGAGCTTTACCCTCTTTACCTATACAAATATATAGGGCAATTCAAGGTTTCACATGCTCGAAACCCTGGGTTTTAAGGGAAAAGGTGCGCTCCACCATTGCCTTGTACAATAGGGGTTGAGTATGTTTTTCCTTGAACAATCGAGTCATGGCACCTGGAGCGCCTTATTGAGCGCTGGCGCGAAGCCGTTGACTGGACCGCTCTCTAATTTAGATATTTGATTGAGCATGGGCGCCGAGGCGTTTGATGATGGCGCGCCAGATTGGTGCGGGCACGGCGGGCTTGACGTGCACCATGCCGTCGGTGTCGACGCTACTGGCATTTCCGCCGCCGAGCAGCTGCGCATGTTCAACCGAGCACCCCATGCGCACGGCGCCCACCAGCTTATCCGTCGCTTCGGAAAAAGGCCGACGCAGGAGTCCCATGCGCGGGGAATGGCGAAGCGCCGCGATGCCGCTGCCGGTGCAGGCGATAACGCCGCCGCACCACGTTAGCCTACGGAGTTCGCAAGCTTGGCGCAAGCGCTCGATGAGCATGCACGCCCCCTCGGTTCGCTCGCAGGCGGCTTGAACGACGACATAGACGCGCGTTCCCGTATCGCCAAAGCGATCGAGCGCTTTGGCGATGTCTGCCACTGCCTCGTCAACGGGCGTATCCTCAACGGCGAGCACGATGCCGTCGGCAGTATCGGCGCTATTCGCCTTCAAGTCGACTGGATGGGGGAGTGCGGTGCCGGAAAGCTGCGCGTAGGCTGCGATGGCATCCTGAAGGTCCCAGAGCAAAAACTCAAGATCGGTGCTATCGGGAATACTGACGTATGCGATCTTCTGCAGCGTTTTTGGCTTATTGGCCTGCTGGTTCGCCTCCATGCCATCTCCTTTCCAGTCCGTTTCCGTTTAGGTTACACCGTCTGGCGGTGCCTCGCCGCGCTATCCTAGTGCAACCCTTACGAAAGGAACGCCATGCGTCTGCCCATGAACACCTCGCTTGCCACGCTCAAGCCCTCCGGCATCCGTCGGATCAATGCGCTCGCCGCCCAGCACCCGGGGTGCATCGCGCTCGCGCTCGGCGAGCCCGATTTTCCCACGCCCGATGTGATTAGCGCCGAGGTGACCGCCGCACTGGACCGCGGCGACACGCACTATCCGCCCAACAACGGTCGCCCCGCCCTGCGCGAGGCGCTGTCTGCCTACATGGGGGATGCGGGCCTTACGTTTTCGGCCGACGAGGTCATCCTGACCGACGGCGCGACCGAGGCCTTGTCGGCAACATTCATAGCTATGCTCAACCCCGGCGACGAGGTCATTATCCCCACGCCGGCCTTTGGCCTGTACGAAAGCATCGTCATGGCCAACCACGCCAAAGCAGTCTTTTTGGATACGGAGCCTGCGCAATTTCAGATTGACGAGGATGCGCTTCGTGCTTGCGTGACGCCGGCGACCAAGGCCATCGTCATCTGCTCGCCCAACAATCCTACGGGCTGTATCCTCAACGCGGCTTCGCTCGACGCCGTGGCGCACGTGGCGGAGCAGACGGGCATCTACGTGGTCTGCGACGACGTATACAACCGCCTGGTTTATGTGGATGGCTACGAGCGCTTTGCCCAGCGCCACCCGGAGCTGCGTGAGCAGACGGTAGTCATCGAGAGCTTCTCCAAGCCCTGGGCCATGACCGGCTGGCGCTTGGGCTGGCTCGCAGCAGCGGCACCCGTCATCGCCGAGATCGCAAAAGCTCACCAATACCTAGTATCGAGCGCCGTCTCCTTCGAGATGGATGCCGCAGCCCGAGCCCTCACCGTCGACCCCACCCCCATGCTCGAAGTCTACCGAGCCCGCCGTGAGCGCGTACTCGCAGCCTTAGACGCCATGGGCCTCGACGTAGTAGAGCCCGCAGGAGCCTTCTACACTTTCCCGAGCATCAAACAATTCGGCCTAACAAGTGAAGCCTTCTGCATCAAGGCCATCAAAGAGGCCAACGTAGCCCTAGTCCCGGGCGACTGCTTCGGCACCGAAGGCCACATCCGCCTCAGCTACTGCGTTTCCGACCAAGATTTGGACGAAGGCCTCCGCCGCCTGTCCACCTTCATTTCAACCTTGTAGCCCTCAGGGATGCAACACATCAGCCCACCGACATAAGGGTTATGCGTGGGGCGCGCCGGCCAACGGTAACCCTGGCTGCCCCAAAGTCAACACAGGTCGCGCCGCCAAAGGCCAGGCGCAAGCTTTTCGTAGATTCCGCACGAGCCGAAGAGCACTAAATGTGCTCTTCGTGCGAGCCCAGGACCTGACCGAGCGAAAA
>CAKUOD010000010.1 GCA_934668695.1 uncultured Collinsella sp.
TCTTACCAACAAGTACCTCGGACTCTCCGGGTCAAAGACCTCGCGTTCACATAGAACTTACCAAAGGCGTCCTCCCCCACGGAGGGTGCCTTTTTTGCACTCATTGGGGACAGACTTACATGAGTGTTTGCAGATGTCAAAGGAATCATAGCCCAGCTGATATGCCTTGAAGCTTGACCAGCGGTACGCATCGAGCGAGTCGAGCGCGCCTTTCACAGGATTGAGATGGATATAATCGAGCAACTGCACCGCCTGCGTGTCCGACTCGACCGCGACCCGCGAATAGCGATTATCAAACAGGTGGCCCGTTCTCCCCGTTTTCCCATTGAAATACTCATGTAAGTCTGTCCCCAATGAGCGGGGCGATGCACTGGCAGATAGTTTTAGTTAAAACGCTTCAGTTTATTGAAGCGTTTTAGTGTGCCTTTTAGAGGAATCTGACCGTTCGCCGAATAATTTCTTGCTATCATGCAAGGCGTAGGGTAAATCTCCGATCGCAAGGAGACACAAATGGTGAAAAAGTCACCGGAAAACACTACTCCCGCAATTGTGGACAACGTAGAGGCGCTTGAGGCTAAGCTCGCTCAGATGCGAGAGGCCCAGGCGCTTTTTGCTACGTACACGCAGGAGCAGGTCGACAAGATCTTCTATGAGGCCGCCATGGCCGCCAACAAGGCTCGTATCCCGTTGGCGAAGATGGCCATCGAGGAGACCGGCCGCGGCGTTCTTGAGGACAAGGTCATCAAGAACCACTACGCCGCAGAGTACATCTACAACGCTTACAAGAACACCAAGACCTGTGGCGTTCTGGAGCGCGACGAGGCTTACGGCATCACCAAGATCGCCGAGCCCATCGGCATCGTGGGCGCCGTCATCCCGACGACCAACCCCACCTCCACCGCGATCTTCAAGACGCTGATCAGCCTGAAGACCCGCAACGCCATCATCATCTCCCCGCACCCGGCAGCCGCCAAGTGCACCATCGCCGCCGCCAAGCTCGTGCTTGACGCCGCCGTCAAGGCCGGCGCCCCCGAGGGCATCATCGGCTGGGTCGATGTCCCCTCCATTGAGCTGACCAACATGGTCATGCGCGACGTCGACATCATCCTCGCCACCGGTGGCCCGGGCATGGTCAAGGCCGCCTACTCCTCGGGCAAGCCCGCCCTGGGCGTTGGCGCCGGTAACACCCCGGTCGTCATCGACGACACCGCCGACGTGCTGCTCGCCGTCAACTCCATCATTCACTCCAAGACCTTCGACAACGGCATGATCTGCGCTTCCGAGCAGTCCGTGACCGTCATCGACACCATCTATGACCAGGTTAAGGCCGAGTTCCAGAAGCGCGGCTGCTACTTCGTCAAGCAGGGTGCCGAGATGGAGGCCCTGCGTGCCGCCATGTTCAAGAACGGCGCTCTCGATCACCGCATCCCCGGCATGGCCGCTGCCAAGATCGCCGAGCTCGCCGGCATCGAGGTTCCCGCCAAGACCAAGATCCTGATCGCCGAGGTCACCTCCACCGACCCCGCCAAGGAGGAGTTCTCCCACGAGAAGCTCTCCCCGGTCCTGGCCATGTACCATGCCAAGGACTTCCAGGAGGCCGTCGACAAGGCCGAGCACCTGGTGCTCGCCGGTGGCCCGGGCCACACCGCCTCTCTGTACGTGCACCCCGCCCAGGCCGAGAAGATCAGCCTATTCGAGCACGTCATGAAGGCCTGCCGTATCGTCATCAACACCCCGTCCTCGCACGGTGGCATCGGTGACCTGTACAACTTTGGCATGAAGCCGTCTCTGACCCTGGGCTGCGGCTCCTGGGGCGGCAACTCCGTCTCCGAGAACGTTGGGGTGAAGCACTTGATCAACGTTAAGACTGTGGCCGAGCGCCGTGAGAACATGCTGTGGTTCCGCGCTCCCGAGAAGGTCTACTTCAAGAAGGGTTCCACGCCCGTCGCCCTCGACGAGCTCGGTACCGTCATGGGCAAGAAGCGCGCCTTCATCGTCACCGACCAGTTCCTCTTCAAGAATGGCAACACCCGCGCCATCGAGGCCAAGCTCGACGAGATGGGCATCGCCCACGACTGCTTCTACGACGTCGAGCCCGATCCGTCGCTGCAGTGCGCACGTCGCGGCGCCAAGCAGATGGCTCTCTTTGAGCCTGACGTGATCATCGCCGTCGGCGGTGGCTCCGCTATGGACGCCGGCAAGATCATGTGGATGATGTACGAGCACCCCGAGTGCAAGTTTGAGGACATGGCCATGGACTTCATGGACATCCGCAAGCGTATCTTCACCTTCCCCGAGATGGGCAAGAAGGCCTACTTCGTCGCCGTCCCGACCTCTTCGGGTACCGGCTCCGAGTGCACGCCGTTTGCCATCATCACCGACAAGGAGACCGGCATCAAGTGGCCGCTCGCCGACTACGCGCTGCTCCCCAACATGGCTATCGTTGACGCCGACAACTGCATGACCGCCCCGCGCGGCCTGACCGCTGCCTCCGGCATCGACGTCATGACCCACGCCATCGAGTCCTACGTCTCCATCATGGCTTCCGACTACACCAAGGGCCTCTCCGAGCGCGCTGCTAAGCTCGTCTTCGAGAACCTGCCCTCCAGCTTCACGAACGGCGCCAAGGACCCGCATGCCCGCGAGGAGATGCACAACGCCTCCTGCATGGCCGGTATGGCCTTCGCCAACGCCTTCCTGGGCCTCAACCACTCCATGGCTCACAAGCTCGGCGCTTTCCATCACCTGCCCCACGGCCTCGCCAACGCCGTCATCCTGACCCGCGTCATGCGCTACAACGCCGCCGAGGCTCCCGTCAAGATGGGTACCTTCTCCCAGTATCCTTACCCCAACGCACTGCACAACTACGCCGAGATGGCCAAGTACTGCGGCATCGAGGGCAAGGACGACAAGGAGGTCTTCGAGAACTTCATCACGAAGCTCGAGGAGCTCAAGGACTTCATCGGCGTCAAGAAGACCATCGCCGACTACGGTGTTGACGAGCAGTACTTCCTCGACACCCTCGACGAGATGACCGAGCAGGCATTCAACGACCAGTGCACCGGCGCCAACCCGCGCTACCCGCTCATGAGCGAGATCAAGGAGCTCTACCTGGACGCCTACTACGGCCGCGAGCCTCAGGACTACGCCGTCTGCTAGTTTTAGCACGGTTTTTAACGGCGGGGGTGCACGGGTGTTTCACACACCCCCGCCGTCGCTTCTATCGCATCGTTGAAAGGATGCAACCATGCTGCTACCCGATTCCAAGACCGAGCTCGTCCGCCGTGGCAACAAGGTCGTTTACGACCTGGGCGACAAGATCGTCAAGGTCTTTAACGAGACCAAGCCTGTCTCCGACGTGTTCAACGAGGCTTTGAATCTTGCCCGCATCAATGAGTGCGGCATCCGCAGCCCCAAGGCTCTCGAGGTTTCCCAGCTCGAGAACGCCAACGGCTGGGCGCTCGTGACCGAGAAGGTTCCGGGCACCACCCTTGCCGAGAAGATGACTGCCGAGCCCCAGCGCTTTGGTGAGTACCTCGAGATGTTCGTCGACCTTCAGATTGAAATCCACGGCTACACCTCCCCGCTGCTCAACCGTCAGCGCGACAAGTTCGCCCGCATGATCGACAGCCTTGATCAGCTCAATGCCACCACGCGCTACAACCTTCAGGAGCGTCTGGACGGCATGACCAAGGAGTTCAAGGTCTGCCACGGCGACTTCAACCCCTCCAACGTCATCGTCGGCGACGACGGCCAGCTCTATGTGTGCGACTGGGCACACGCCACCCAGGGCTCCCCTGCTGCCGACGTTGCCACCACCTACCTGCTCTTCGCCCTCAACAGCAAGGACCAGGCTGAGGCCTACCTGGAGCTCTACTGCGACCGCGCCGACATGCCCATGCAGGTCGTGCGTCAGTGGACGAGCATCGTCGCCGCTTCCGAGCTCGCTCGTAAGCGCAACGTGAACGATGAGTTCCTGAAGAACTGGATCGACGTCGTCGATTATCAGTAATATCTGAGCGATTTATTTCGCATCGGAGGCACAAGGAAAAACCCCGCAGCTCATATGGGCTGTGGGGTTTTCCTTTTAGAGTTTGAGTATGCCGGTGTAAAAAAGGCCCCGCATCTCCCCGATCTGGAGAAATGCGGGGCCGTCCCGTAATGCAGCTATCGGCGATGCCGTCGATTAACGACGGGCCGCCTTTACGAGCTCGGCGACCTTGGCGACGACCTCATCGATCGCCACATCCTCGCGCTCGCCCGTGGCACGGTCCTTAAGCTCGACGGTACCGTTCTTAAGGCCGCGCTTGCCCAGAACGACCTGATACGGGAAGCCCATGAGGTCGTTATCGGCAAACTTAAAGCCGGGACGCTCATCGCGATCGTCGACGACGACCTCAATACCCTCGGCGCACAGGCCCTCGACGATCTGGTCGCAGACGGTAGCGCACTCCTCCTTCTTGGGGTCGAGCGGAATCACCGCGACCTCGTAGGGAGCGACGGAAACCGGCCAGACGATACCGTGCTCGTCGTTATGCTGCTCCACGACAGCAGCAAGCGAGCGGGACACGCCCACGCCGTAGCAACCCATGATGAGCGGCTTCTCCTTGCCGTCCTCGTCCATAAAGGTTGCACCCATGGCCTCGGAGTACTTGGTGCCCAGCTGGAAGACCTGGGAGACCTCGATACCGCGGGCAGCAGAAAGCGGCTTGCCGCAGTGCGGGCAGGGATCGCCGGCGACGACGGTGACCAGGTCGGCCCACTCGTCGACGGTAAAGTCGCGCTCGGGGCAGGCGCCGGTAAAGTGATAGTCGACCTCGTTGGCACCGCAGGCCCACTGCTTGGACTCACGCAGGCTCTCGTCGCAGACCAGACGGATACCCTCGGGCAGGTTGACCGGTCCGATAAAGCCCTTGTGCAGACCGTAGCTCTGGAGCTCTTCATCGGTCATCATGCGATAGCCCTTGCCAAAGACGTGCTCGGCCTTGCAATCGTTGAGCTCGTGATCGCCCGGGACGATTGCCACGACGGGCTTACCCTCGGCGTCGATGAGTGCCAGCGACTTGCGCGTGCCGTTCTCGGGGAAGCCGAAGAACTTGGCAACGGCCTCGATGGTACCCATGCCCGGAGTCTCGACCTTGGTGAGCGTGCCGTCGCCGGGGCCCTCGGTCACAACGACCTTGGTGCTTGCAGCCTCATCGTCGGCAGCAAAGCCGCAATCGTCGCAGTACACCAGCGATGCCTCGCCGGCATCGGCCAGCGCCATGTACTCGACGGAGGTGTCGCCACCGATCTCACCGGAGTCGGCGACAACGGGCAGGGCCTTGATGTAGCAGCGCTCGCAGATGTTGGCGTAGGCCTGCTTCATCTTGTCGTACTCCTCCTGCAGGCTCTCCTGCGTGGCGGAGAAGCTGTAGGCATCCTTCATGATGAACTCGCGGCCGCGCATCAGGCCAAAGCGAGGACGGAACTCGTCGCGGAACTTGTCTTGGATGTGATAGAGATTCACCGGCAGCTGCTTGTAAGAGCGCAGCTCGTTGCGCACCAGGGCCGTGACGGTCTCCTCGTGCGTGGGACCCAGGACAAACTCACGGCCATGACGGTCGTCAAAGCGCACGAGCTCCTTGCCATAGGCATCGATGCGGCCGGACTCACGCCACAGCTCGGCATCGACCATAATGGGCATCATGAGCTCCTGAGCGCCGGCGGCGTCCATCTCGTCGCGCACGATGTTCTCGATCTTGCGGATCGAGCGCCAGGCGAGCGGCAGATAGGAATACAGACCGGCGGCCTCCTTGCGGATCATGCCGGCACGAAGCAGCAGGCGATGGCTTGCGAGCTCGGCGTCAGCCGGATCCTCTTTGAGCGTCGGCGCGTAGAGCTTAGACATATACATTGCTCGAGTCATTTATTTCTCCTCAATAAGCTTGTCGACCTCGGCCATAAGCGCGTCGACAATTTGATCCTCAGCTACTTTACCAATGATCTGGCCATGCGAAAAGAGCAGGCCCTGACCTCGTCCGCAGGCAACGCCCAAGTCGGCATCAGATGCCTCGCCAGGGCCGTTTACGGCACATCCCATGACGGCAATCGAAAGCGGTGCGGAGTAGTTTTTAAGCCGCTCAGTGACTTCCTCGGCGATGGGAATCAGGTTGACCTGGCAGCGAGCGCACGTGGGACACGAAACGATCTCGGGACCACGACGGCGCAGGCCCAGCGATTGCAGAATTCCCCAGGCAACCGGCGGCTCCTCAACCGGATCGGCCGTAAGCGATACGCGCATGGTATCGCCGATGCCCTCAGAAAGCAGGATACCCAAGCCCACGGAGCTCTTGATGGTGCCCTGCAGCTTGGTACCTGCCTCGGTCACACCCAGATGAAGCGGAACGTGGGGAATCTCACGCGACAGCGCGCGATAGGTATCGAGCGTCGTTTGCACGCTATGGGCCTTGGCAGAAAGCACAATGTTGGTAAAGCCACGGTCCTCAAAGTGCCTGACGAAGCGCTCGCTCGACATCACGAGCTTTTCGGGTTGCGTAAGGTCTTCGCGCTCGGCGATGTCCCGCTCAAGCGAACCGGCATTGACGCCAATACGAATCGCACAACCCGCTGCACCCGCGGCGTCGATTACCGCGTCGACCTTGGCCCAATCGCCGATATTGCCAGGATTGATGCGCAGCTTGGCGGCACCGGCCTCAACGGCGCCAATGGCGAGCTTATGGTTAAAGTGGATGTCCGCGACAATCGGCACCGGAGACTCGGCGCAGATGGTACGGAAGCCCTCAAGCGCGGCCTCGGTGGGCACGCTCACGCGCACGATATCGCAGCCCGCCTGCGCCAACGCACGCACCTGCGCAAGCGTCGTCTGGGCGTCGGCGGTATCGGTGCAGGTCATGGACTGAACCACGACCGGCGCGCCGCCACCGATCTGCACGTCGCCCACGTACACAGGGCGCGTCAGCTCGCGGGGCAAAGGATGGGATAAAGACAATCCAAACACTCCCCTACAGAATAAATCGAAGGATGTCGGAACGAAGCATATAGACAAACAGCAACGCAAAGAGCGCGATGCCCACATAGCTCACGATCGTCTGGACCTTGAGCGGCAGCTCGCGACCGGCAATCTTTTGAATGATCTCGATGACCAGCTTGCCGCCGTCGAGCGGCGGGATGGGCAGCAGGTTCATAAAGCCCAGAGAGAACGAAATGAGCGCGGCAAACGAAAGGAATGTGACGGGGCCGGCAGCGGCCGCCTGCGAAGACATGACGCTGATGCCCACAATAGAGGTGGACTGATCGAGAATCTCCATCGTATGCTGCGGCTGCAGTAAGCGCATCACGCCCTCCGCCGTCTGCACGACATAGGAGAAGGACAGGCGAGCCGACATGATGGGGTCCAAACGGACCACCTGCGTAGAGGCATATACGCCCAATCGCTCGTCCTCTTTGAGCGCAACCGAGGTCGAATGTTGCTTGCCGTCGCGCTCGTACTCAATGGCGATATCGTCCCTACCGGCAGCCTTCCCAATGGCATCATAAACGTCCATCCAGGTAGAGCACGATGCACCGTCGACCGAAAGAATCGCGTCGCCGGCTTGGATGCCTGCCTTGGCGGCGATTGAACCCTCGTCGACCTGACCGATCACGTTGGTATCCACCGGCACGGTGACACCCGCGATGGAATAGATGCTCATAAGAAGCAAAAAGCCCGTCAGAATATTGACGATAATGCCCGCGAGCAGCATAAAGGCACGCTTGAGAAAACCCTGGCCCAAATAGGTATGCGAACGCTCCTGTGCAAGGAACTCGGCCTCACTACACGGCAGCTCCCACACATCGCCCTCGGCAGTCGCCTGCTCGCGATCGAACCGGCGGCCGTCAAAGGTGGTATAGCCCGCCGCATCACGCGGCAGGGTCTGGTACTTGGTGGGATAGTAGCTGGGCGAAGGCTTCTCCCCTTCTTCGTACCAGGGCGCGATGGAACCCAAGCCCAGCAGCAGTGCGCAAGCCTCGAGCACTTCCTCCTCGGACAGCTCGAGCTCGACAGCAAGGTCGGCCACCGTCACGCGACCATGGCGATAGATGGCCGCCAGAACGCGATCGGCACACGAGACGTCGGTCGGGTCCATACCGCAGATGGCGGCATACCCACCCAACAGCAGCGGGGTCACACCGAACTTGGTGCCGATACGACGAGACGCATGGTGGATATCAAAGCGACACGGCAGGCCCAAAAAGAACTCGGTCACGCGGACACCGCAGGCACGCGCCGCCAAAAAGTGGCCGCCCTCATGCAAAAACACGAGGACGGAAAGCATCAGAAGGCCCCAAAAGACCGATGAAAGAACGCTCAGAACAGTATCCATAAATCGAAAAAGCAATCCTTATGGGTTAGGAACGGGTTGCGGCGAGCACCTGCGCAGCTTTTTCACGCGCCCACGCATCGATGTCGTGAAGCTGCTCAAACGAATCGACCGCCTGCATATCGTGGGCATCCATGCAGGATTCCACAATGCGATCGATATCGGTAAAGCTGCAGTCGTCGTGCAGGAAGGCATCGACGGCGACCTCGTTGGCGGCATTGAGAACGCACGGCATGGTGCCGCCCGTCTTACCGGCGCGCTCGGCCAATGCAAGGCAGCGGAAGGTATCCATGTCGGCAGCATCAAAGGTGAGCTGGCCCAGCTCGCGGAAATCGATACGCGGAGCCGGCGTATCCCAGCGCTCGGGATACGAGAAGGCAAACTGGATGGGAATACGCATGTCGGAAGCACCGAGATGCGCCATCACGGAGCCATCGGCGAACTCGACCATGGAGTGAATCTTGGACTGACGCTGCACGACGACGTTGATAAAGTCGAGATCACAGTCGAACAGATGCATGGCCTCGATACGCTCCAGACCCTTGTTCATAAGGGTGGCGGAGTCGATAGTGATCTTGGCACCCATAGCCCAGGTGGGATGCGCCAGGGCATCGGCACGCGTCACGCGATCGAGCTCGTCACGCGTGCGGCCAAAGAACGGGCCACCCGAGCAGGTGAGCCAAATGCAGTGGGCCTCGCGCGGGTTCTCCCCCAGATAGCACTGATAGATGGCAGAATGCTCGGAGTCGACCGGAATAAGCTGACCTGGCTGCGCCAAAGGCATAAGCAGATCGCCGCCGACGACGAGTGACTCTTTGTTGGCCAGAGCGAGGCGCTTGTTCGAGGTCAGGGCTGCATGGCTCGCCTCGAGACCCGCCGCCCCCACAATGGCAACAAGCACGCAGTCGACATCATTGCGACATGCAAGCTCGCAGACAGCCTGCGCACCAACGCCGAGCTCGGTGCCCACGGGCAACTCCTGCAGCACGGCGTCTTCACCATGAGCGGCATCGGCCACGGCAACCGCCGGAACCGAGAACTCACGGGCAGCCGCAACAAGCTCGGAAGTGCTGGAGTTGACGGACAGCGCCGTCACCTGAAGGCGATCGGCATGCTGACGGCATACATCGAGCGCCTGGGTGCCGATAGAACCCGTGCAGCCCAGAATAGCAACGCGGAGACGCCCATCGGGGCCATACGTCGTCTGATGAGCCATTACAGCACGCCTCCGATCATCAGGAGCAGTTGCGCGGTGATGCAGCCAAAGATGAGCGAGTCGCTACGGTCGAGCATGCCGCCATGACCCGGGATAAGGTTGCCGGAATCCTTGACGCCCACGCCACGCTTGATGCGCGACTCAATGAGGTCGCCGATAACACCCAAGATGGAGACGACCACGCCGCACAGCAACGCATAGGGCAGGCTCAGCTTATAGAAATGCGTGGCCCACAGGATAAGCCAGATCAAAACCGAGCCCAGGATGCCGCCAACAAAGCCTTCCCAGCTCTTTTTGGGAGAAATCTTGGGAACCATCTTATGCTTGCCGATACGGCTGCCCACGATGTAGGCAAACGAATCAGAGACCCAGAGGGATGCGCACACGCCCACTGAAAGCAGGGCGCCGGCAAAGCCGGGCACGGCGTCTCGCAGCAGCACGATGGCCGACAGCATAAAGCCGGTGTAGATAGGACCCATAAGCGTCACGGCGACATCCGAGATACGGGTGCGCGGCGACCAGACATACCAGATACCCACCGCGAGCATCAGGGCAAAAAGCAGGGCATTCAGCAGCATCGAATCGCCCAGCGCCGAGAGCGGAAAGAGCACGGCGGCAGCGATACCCAAGCGCTCATTGGCAACCTTGCCATCGAGCCTCGTCATGCGGAAGAACTCATAGCAGCACAGACCGCTCATGACGGACACGAAGATGGCCGTGGGCACAATGCCCAAAACCAGGCACAGGATAAAGACGACGGCGTAGACGATGCCGGCAGCGGCACGGGTGATAAAGCCCGCCAGCCAGGAGCCGGTACCGCCCTTCGCAGCAGGCGCTGCAGAAGCGGCAACCTTAGGAGCAGATGCCTTGGGACGATCGGACACGATTAAGCCTCCTCGGTCTTGCTCAGTCCGCCAAACCTACGGTCGCGGCCCTGGTAGGCCAAAATGGCGTCGACAAGGCCCCAGCGATCAAAGTCCGGCCAATAGGTATCGGTGACATAAAACTCGGCATAGGCGACCTGCCACAGCAGATAATTCGACAGGCGCAACTCACCAGAAGTGCGAATCACGAGCTCCGGATCGGGAAGACCGGCGGTGTACAGGTGTGAAGCCACCATATCGTCATCGATTGCGGCAGGATCAATCTTTCCGGCAGCGACATCGAGAGCAAGCTGACGGGCGGCACGGGTGATCTCGGCGCGGGCGCCATAGTTAACGGCCAGCGCAAGCGTCATGCCGGTATGGTCGGCGCACTCGGCAAGACCGCGCTCAAAGACGTCGCGCGTCTTCTTGGGCAGCGCGGAAATGTCGCCCAAAAAGACAACACGCACATTCTCACGCTTGAGCAGCGGCAGCTCATCGACAAACGTCTTGGCAAAGAGGTGCATCAAAACGTTGACCTCGTGCTGCGGGCGATTCCAGTTTTCGGTGGAAAACGCATAGGCCGAAAGCACGTCGACGCCCAGGCGCACGCAGGCGGTAATGATCTCGCGCAGGGAGACGATACCCGCCTTGTGGCCCTCGGTGCGGGCAAGACCGCGCGACGTGGCCCAACGGCCGTTGCCGTCCATGATGCACGAGATATGGCGCGGAATGTTATTGAGGTCAAGGTCGGAAAAACCGACGCCCACAGGGGCGTCGGCAAAGTACTCGACCAGTTTATGCTCGTCGTATTGCACCTTAGATCTCCATGACCTCGGCTTCTTTTTCCTTCAGAAGCTCCTCGACCTTGGCAACATACTCGTCGGTATGCTTCTGAACCTTAGCCTGCTCGCGGCGGACGTCGTCCTCGGTGAGCTCCTCGTCGCGCTCGAGCTTGTTGTTAAAGTCGCGGCGGATGTTGCGAATGGAAACCTTGGCCTGCTCGGCGTACTCGCGGCACTCCTTAACGAGCTCGCGACGACGCTCCTCGGTGGGAGCCGGGAAAGGCAGACGCACGACGGTGCCATCGGAGTTGGGGGTAATGCCCAGGTCGGAGGCGCTGATAGCCTTGACGATGGCGTTGATGAGTGCCTTGTCCCACGGCTCGATGAGCAGCATGTGGGCCTCGGGGGTCTTAACGGCGGCAACCTGCGTGACCGGCGTGGGAACACCGTAGTAATCAACGGTGATGTCGGACAGAATATTGGCATTGGCGCGGCCGGTACGGACCTTGGAGAAGTTGTGCTTGAGGGACTCGAGCGACTTGTCCATGTGGGCGGTGATGTTCTCTGCCATGCTTAATCCTCCTGATAGACGAGCGTGCCGACGGGCTCACCCGCGAGCGCGCGCTTGACGGTGTCCTCGCCATCGATGTTGAGGACCAAAATGGGCATACGGTTGTCTTGGCAAAGAGCCGTAGCCGTGGAATCCATAACCTGCAGGCCGCGGACGAGCACCTCGTGATAGGTAATCTTGTCAAAGCGGACGGCGTCGGCGCACTTGACGGGATCCTTGTCGTAGATACCATCGACCTTGGTGGCCTTGATCAGAATCTCGGCACCAATCTCGCAAGCGCGAAGGGCCGCGGCGGTGTCGGTCGTAAAGTACGGATTGCCCGAACCGGCAGCGAAGATAACGACGTTGCCCTTGGACAGGTGGTTGATGGCGCGACGGCGAATATAGGGCTCGCAGATCTCGTTCATCTGGATAGCGCTCATCACGCGGCAGGGAACATCGTTGTGCTCAAAGGCATCCTGCAGGGCAAGCGCGTTCATGACGGTCGCAAGCATGCCCATATAATCGGCCTGGGCACGCTCCATGCCACCGGCAGCGCCGGCCATGCCGCGGAAAATGTTGCCGCCGCCGACAACAACGCCGACCTCATGGCCTACGGCGAGCAGCTCCTTGACCTGCTTAGCAAGATGGTCGGTAACCTTGGGGTCGATGCCGTAGTGGCCGTCGCCCATCAGCGCTTCGCCGGAAAGCTTCAGAAGCACGCGTTTGTATCGGATGTCGGACAAAACGATCCTCCTTTAATTAGACTCACAATATGATAGCAAAGGCTCTGCTCAGAGCCATGAAAAAGCAGGCTGTGAGTAAAACCCACAGCCTGCTCATTACCAGCTACAAGAGCTTATTTACTCGCCACGGACCAGACGGTCGAAGGCAACGACGGTAATGGTATCGCCGAGCTCCTTGGAGACCTGCTCAGCGTACTTCTTGATGGTGAGGGAGCTGTCCTTGATGAACTCCTGCTCGGTGAGCACGGACTGCTTGTAGAACTTCTCCAGACGGCCAACAGCCATCTTCTCCTGGATGGCCTCGGGCTTGCCGGACTCGGCAGCCTGAGCCATGTAGATCTGCTTCTCGTGCTCGACAGTCTCGGCCGGAACCTGCTCGCGGGTAGCGCAGATCGGGGCGACGGCGGCAACCTGAAGGGCAACGTCGTGAGCGAAGGTCTTGAAGGACTCGGCCTGAGCGGTCTCGGCCTTCTCGAAAGCGAACTCGACGAGGACGCCGATCTTACCACCCATGTGGATGTAAGAAGCGAGAGCGCCGTTCTCGGCCTTGCGGGCGGCGAAACGAGCGATCTTCATGTTCTCGCCCATGATGTGAATCATCTCGGTGAGCTCGGAGGAAACGGTCTCCTCGCCCATCGGCTTCTCGAGCAGAGCATCGACGTCAGCCGGCTCGGTGGTGGCGACAACCTCAGCGACCTTGGAAGCAAAGCCGGTGAACTTGGCGTTGGAGCCGACGAAGTCGGTCTCGCAGGAGAGCTCGAGCAGAGCGCCGGACTTGCCATCCTCGGAGACGAACGCGGCGACAGCGCCCTCGTTGGTCTCACGGCCAGCCTTCTTGGCAGCCTTGGCAAGGCCGTTCTTGCGCAGAACGTCGACAGCGGCGTCCATGTCGCCGTCAGCCTCGACGAGAGCCTTCTTGCACTCCATCATCGGGGAGTCGGTCATCTCGCGGAGCTGCTTGACCATAGCGGCGGTAATCTGGGCCATTGTGGTTCCTTTCAAAGAGATGAAAAAGAATGAACTAAGACTGATTTACTCGGCCTTGGGCTCAGCGGCCATCTCGGCCTCGGAGACCTGCTCATTGCCGGAGCCGGCGAGGCAGGCGTCAGCCATGAGCTCGCACATAAGGGTGACGGCGGAGATAGCGTCATCGTTGCAGGGGATGCCGTACTCGACCTCGTCGGGATCGGAGTTGGTGTCGATCAGAGCGACGACGGGGATGTTCAGGCGCTGGGCCTCCTTGATGGCGTTCTCCTCGCGCTTGGTGTCGATGACAAAGAGAGCCTGGGGCAGACCCTTCATGTCGCGGGCGCCACCGAGGTTGGTCTGGAGCTTGGTGAGCTCCTTGCCGAGCACTGCCTGCTCCTTCTTGGGTAGAACAGCCATGCGGCCGTCCTCGACCATGGCCTCGAGCTCCTCCATGCGGTTGATGCGAGAGCGGATGGTCACGAAGTTGGTCAGCATACCGCCGAGCCAACGCTGGTTGATGTAGGGCATGTTGGCGCGCTCAGCAGCGTTCTTGACGGCCTCCTGAGCCTGCTTCTTGGTGCCGACGAACAGCACGTTGCCACCCTTGGCGACGTTCTTGACGAAGGTGTAGGCCTGGTCGGCGTCAAGGATGGTCTGCTTGAGGTCGAGGATGTAGATGCCGTTGCGCTCACCGAAGATGAACGGCTTCATCTTGGGGTTCCAGCGACGGGTCTGGTGACCGAAGTGGCAGCCGGCCTCGAGCAGGGTGCGGATATTAATCTTGGTAGCCATGTTAAACCTCCTGTGGTTTGCCTCCGCGCGGGGTCATCCTCCAAAACCAACCCGGACATGTGCTACCAAAGCCCGGGCACCACGGTATGAAGTAGCCGCGCGTGCGTGATAAAAACCTGTTGCCGTGAAGCAACCCAATGAATGATAGCAGGATTGCCTCTTCCTGCCAACCCGCAATCAAAACCACACACCTTGGCGGTTTTGCACGGTTTTGCGCGGGAAGCCCTATCTACTCGCCACGGGGATGGGCCTGGGCCACGGCGTTCTTGAGCCGATCGGGCGTGAGATGCGTATAGATCTGCGTCGTAGACAGGCTCGCGTGGCCCAGCAGTTCCTGCACCGAACGCAGATCCGCGCCACCCTCGAGCAGATCGGTCGCAAACGTATGGCGCATCGCATGCGGGGCAATGTCAGCCGGAATGCCGGCGAGCGTCGCCAGCATATGAAAGCGCCGCCTGAGCATAGCAGCACTCATGCGGTTGCCCCGCGCCGAGATAAACAACGGATGCGGGCCATTTGCGGCATCGCGACGCTTTGCCTGGGCGAGCAGTGCCGGCCTCCCCTCCTCGATATAGGTGCGGGTCGCCTCAAGAGCGCGGCGATACAGGGGCACGATGCGCTCCTTGCTGCCCTTGCCCCATAGCCGCAGCGTGCGCTCGGACCATGCGACGGACTCCACATTGAGCGCAGCGAGCTCTGAGATACGTGCTCCAGAGGCATAGAGCAGCTCGAGCATCGCCGCATCACGCAATCCCGCGGGCGTCGCGGTGTCGGGAGCACGGAGCAGCTCCTCAACCTGCTGGGTCGTCAGTACCCCGGGCAAGTCACGCGGGAGTTTGGGCGAGGAGATCGCCGAGACCGCATCGCCCTCAACGATCCCTTCGGCGGCCATCCACCGATAGAGCGAACGAATAGCAGACAGGTGCGCGGCAATCGTGCGCGGCGCCACCTTCTCACGCGAGAGCTCGGCGAGATAAGTTCGAACGGTGCGCACGTCGGCAGCGCGAGCGTCGGTGTCCGTACGCTCGCACCAAGCCGCAAAACGTTCCAGGCGCGAGCTATAGGCGGCAACCGTGTTGGGAGAAAGTCCCTCGACGCGTGCGATATAGGCGATAAACGAGTCGACGGTATCGTACAGGTCAAAAGCTATGACCGGTCGCCTCCAAACAGGTCGGAACGCGTTGCCAAGTAGGCATCGAGAGCCTCGAGGGCGCGGTCCGCATAGGCCTGGTAGCGATCGCGCTTGCTGCGGCGTTTGCCGTCCTCGAGCGGCGGCACCAGGCCAAAGTTGACATGCATGGGCTGGTAGCCCACCGTGGCGGGATCGGTCGCATAGCCCACGAGCGCACCCAGGGCGCCCACGCGAGGCAGCTCGACAGGATCCGCCCCGACAGCCTCGGCATAGGTGTTGACCGCAGCGAGCAGACCGGTCGCAACCGCTTCCATGTACCCCTCGGTGCCGGTAATCTGGCCGGCAAGGCGCACGCTCGTACCGGGCACGGAAAAGGTCCCGTCGAGCACGTGTGGCGCATCGACGAAGGTATTGCGATGCATGACGCCATAGCGGAAGAACTCGGCGTTCTCCAGACCGGGAACCATATGGAAGACGCGCTTTTGCTCGCCAAAGGTCAGATTGGTCTGGAAGCCCACCAGGTTATAGGCGGTCTTCTCCTTGTTCTCGGCGCGCAGCTGAATCGCCGCCCAGGGACGACGGCCGGTTCGCGGGTCGGTGAGTCCGACAGGCTTCATGGCGCCAAAACGGATGGCGTCCTTGCCGGTGCGTGCGACCTCCTCGGCGGGCTGACAGGCCTGGAACAGATCACCGCCCTCAAAGTCCTTGAGCACCACGCGGTCTGCCGTGGTGAGCGCCTCGATAAAGGCCTCGTACTCCTCCTTGTTGAGCGGGGCGTTAAGATAATCGCCACTCCCCTGCTCCTCATAGCGCGACTGCGAGAACAGCACGTCCATGTCGAGCGTGGAGGCATCGACAATCGGGGCCGCCGCGTCAAAGAACGCCAGGGCGTCGCCACCGACGAGCTTCATGACCTCCTCGCTCAACGCCGGCGAGCACAAGGGGCCCGCGGCAATGATCACGTGGCCCTCCGGAATCTGGGTGACCTCGCCGTGAACGACTTCGATATTGGGGCGGGAGGCAACCTCGGCCTCGACGAGCTCGGAAAACTTGACGCGGTCGACCGCCAGGGCACCGCCGGCGGGAACGGCCGCACGATGGGCGCAGTCGAGCAGCACCGAACCCATACGCTCAAGCTCGGCCTTCAGCAAGCCGGCAGCAGAGTCCGGACGGGTCGACTTAAACGAATTGGAGCAGACGAGCTCCGCCAAGTGATCGGTATGGTGGGCAGGAGAACTCACCTGAGGGCGCATCTCGCACAGCTTTACGGTGAACCCGCGATCTGCCAGCTGAATCGCGCATTCCGATCCCGCCAGACCGCCACCGATAACCGTCACCTGATCAAACAGCATCTGCAAACACCTTTCTAATTGACACGCTTTCCATTGTGACCGAAGGGCGTCTGAGCGTGAAGCGCAAACTTTGAGGGCGCATACCTTCCATCCATCATACGTTCGATGAGGCCCTCGAGCTCCAGCGAGCCCAGGAGCTTAAGAACACCGACGGCATCGAGCGAGACGAGCGCGGCAATGTCGTCGACCCTGAGCGGCGACGCGATAAGCGCATGCATCACGGCCTGTTGCACAGGGTCCATATCGGCGATACCGGGCGCATCGGGGCGCGAGTAGCGCAGGGTGCCGTAGATGCGCGAGATGGCCATCTCGATGGATTCCTCGTCCACGATGCAGCACGCTCCGTTGGCGATGAGGTAATTGGTGCCGCGCGACTCGGGCGACAGAATGGAACCCGGCACCGCAAGCAGTTCGCGACCCAGGTCCATAGCGGCCTCGGCCGTCGAGAACGTACCCGAGGGCATGCCCGCCTCGGAAACAAAGAGCGCCTGCGACAGCGCGGCGATGATGCGATTACGCCGCGGGAAGGCAAACTTGCGAGGACCCATGCCCCACGGCGAGATCGACACGACCGCACCGCCCGTATCGAGCGTACGCGTGATGAGACCGGCACTTGAGCGCGGGTAGACCACGTCGGCGCCCGTCCCCAGCACCACAACGTGTTTGCCGCCGGCATTGACCGCG
Organism: uncultured Collinsella sp.; assembly: GCA_934668695.1. Next base: position 17,453 of record CAKUOD010000010.1, read on the forward strand.
GCCCAACCCGACGCCTGATCGCAACCGACCGCGCCACCCGAGACCACCGTGACGCCCGCCTCAACCGCGACCTTGGCAGCAAGTTCTGCCACAGCGAGACCGTACGGCGACGCCTTGCGCGCGCCAATGATGGAGAGCGCAGGCGTCGATAACACATCAGGGTCACCACGCACATAGAGCGTCTGGGGCACATCGGAAAGCTCCAGAACAGTTGCTGGATACAGAGCGTCCCCGGGATGCAACTCGAAGATCCCCTCTGCCATCATTGGTCCCTCCTTCCCTGATACATCGCCGCCTCGAGCACGTGGTCCTGCGTCACCTGCTCGCTCTCGGCGACATCGGCAATCGTCCGCGCGATGCGCACCAGACGCACGATGCCGCGACCCGTGAGATGCGTGCGCTTCGACAGGCCGAGCACGCACTTCTCTGCCGCCTCGTCGAGCGCAAAGGTCGATACGACACCGTCGATGGAGCGGGACTCGTCATCCTCGGCCTCGGCGTCCGCATCGTCCATATGCGACTCGCGCCAGGCGCGGAAGGCGCGCCCACGCACAACGTAATCACGCAAATCGGCCGATGACATGCCCTCGGCGCCCTCGATAATCACCTGGGGGTCGGGACGGGTCACGTCGAGCATCATGTCGATACGGTCGGCCAAGGGACCGCGCAGCTTAGCCCGATAGCGCTCGACCATCGAGGCGGAACAGCGACACGGCACTTCGCGATCGCCCAAAAAGCCGCAGGGGCAGGGATTGCTCGCAGCCAGCAGCTGAAAACGCGATGGGAAGGTAAAGGCCCCGTCAACGCGCACGATCCTCACATAGCCGCGCTCGATGGGCTGGCGCAGCGTCTGCAACACGCCGGTGGGAAACTCGGCGAGCTCATCCAAAAAGAGCACGCCGCCATGAGCCAAGCTGATCTCGCCCGGATGAACCGGGCGCCCGCCGCCGATAAGGCCCGCGGTCGAAATGCTGTGGTGTGGGCTGCGGAACGGCCGATGCCCCGCCAACAGCCCATCGATGTTCTCGCCCAAGACCGAATGGATGCACAGCGCCTCCTGCTGATCCTCAACAGAAAGCTCGGGCAAAATACCGGTCATGCGACGCGCAAGCATCGTCTTGCCCGAACCTGGGGACCCAATCATGAGCAAGCCGAGTTCTCCTGCCGCCGCAAGCGCCATGCCGCGCTTGGCGACCTCCTGCCCCAGCACGTCGGCATAATCGAGTTCGGGCTCAAACCCAGCCTCGACGCCCTCAGAATCCAGATAATGCCGCGCGGCATCGCCCATACCGTGGGCAAGCTGCGACAAATGATCGATGAACCCGCAGTCCACGCCCGCGAGCGGCACATGCTGATCTGACCTGCCCGCGATAAAGGAAAGCCCCATATCGCGCGCGAGCAGCTGGAACGCCACCTCGCCCTTGACGGGCAACACCGTACCGTCCAGCCCAAGTTCGCCCGCGATAAGGCAACGATCAAGGTTGTCGCGGGGAATCTGCCCATCGGCCGCCAGCACCGCGATGGCGATGGGCAAGTCAAAGCCGCTGCCGGTTTTACGGATGTCGCCGGGTGCCAGGTTGACGGTAATGCCCGACCGAGGAATCTCGAAGCCTGCCGAACGCATGGCACAGCGAATACGCCCGCGCGATTCCATCACCTCCATACTCGGGATACCGAGCATCTGAATGCCCGGGATGCCACCGGCAAGCGAAACCTCGACGGTTACGGGAATTGCCTCGACGCCGCGGATACAGGCCGCGTGAACGGCAAAAGTATCGAACGCCATCACGACACCTGCCAATCGAACGCGTTGTACTGGTGCTCGATCTCGGCGATATGTCCACCACGGATGGTCACGCCAACGGCATCAAAACGAATCGCCTTGAGCGGATAATGCTCCATGAGATAGCAGCTTGCGATACGGCGATAGCGTCGCTGCTTTTGGGCATCCACAGCCTCCTCGGGAAAGACCCGCGTGGCGCAATCCAGAGCGACGCGTCTGGTCTTGACTTCGGCCATCACCACGACATCATCGAGCTCGTCGAGCAACACCAGATCGGCCTCGCCCTCGGCGCATCGATAGCCCTGTTCAAGCAAGGTATAGCCCCGCTCGTTAAAGTAGTCGATGGTAATGAGCTCGCCCAACATGCCAAGTTCGCGAGGACTGAGTTCCTTGATAAACTCGGGTGTAATCGACCCGCAATCGAGCTCGCCGTCTTCCCAACGCTCCTTGAGTTGCTGCGTCTTGCTCTTTTTGCTTGCGGCACACATGGGATCTCCTTTCCCGCACACTGCATTGCCCCGATGATGAGGGCAACTTTCATGCGGGTAAGTACCGGAAACAAACCAAACGCCGACCAAATACCGACAAAAAACGGGCCGCGCGCAACAATCACGTTGCACACGGCCCGCTACCAGCAGGTTTATAAAACGCCAGAGGTCCCTGTCTCCACAATTGGCCTAGAAAAGGCGCTCGGTCTGCAGAAAGTTTCCGCAAAAGCTCACGCGGTGCAGCGGACAAAGTCCGTGTTTGCGAATCGCCTCGATGTGCTCGGGGCTTGCGTAGCCCTTCGACTCGGCCAGATGGTACTCGGGATACTCGGCATCGTACTCGACCATCATCTCGTCACGCGTGACCTTGGCCATAATGGAGGCGGCGGCGATGCAGGCGATCTTGGCATCGCCCTTCACCACGTCGCGCTCGTTGGGAACGGCGCCCAAGGGGTTGCCGTCCATAAGCACGCAATCGGGCTCGAGCCCCGTATCGGCCACAGCGCCCGCGACGGCAGCGCGGATGGCGCGGGCCATACCCATATCATCGATATCTGCAGGAGCGATATGGCAAAAACCGATCGCGGTCGCCACCTCGGAAATCTTCACCGAGAGCAACTCACGGCGCGCTGGCGTGAGCTTTTTGGAATCATTGATGCCCCAAACGCGCGGCTCCATAGGAAGGCACACGGCGCACACCGTCAAAGGACCGGCCACCGAGCCGCGACCCACCTCGTCGACACCCACGACCACACCATCGCCACCGAGTTCGTGCATAAGCTCATACATACCGTTGACGCGCTCGCGCTCGGCAAGCTCCTTGGCATGGCGCTTAAGGGCACGCTCGCAAGCTTTAATTACCTGCTGGCGCGGATCCTCGCGATAGTGCTCCACGAGGGCGGGAATCTCCTCGAACGTGGCGCTCGCCAACTCGCCGGCAACCTGCGAAGCCGAAACCGAGCTCGTCATGTTGGCCATACCAGGCCCTCCTTGCATGCGAATCAGATAAAAAGAAGGGCCACCCGAAGGTGACCCTTGTGTCCAAACGAGTGGACAGACGCTGCGATCTTCTTAGCGCTTCTCGGGGATGCGAGCAGCCTTGCCCACCTTGTCGCGGAGGTAGTACAGCTTGGCGCGACGGACGCGACCATGACGGACGACCTCGAGCTTGGCGATCTTGGGGCTGTGAAGCGGGAAGGTACGCTCAACACCGACACCGAAGGAAATCTTGCGGACGGTGAAGGTCTCGCGGGCACCGGCGCCGGCCATGCGGATGACGTCGCCCTGGAAGACCTGGATGCGCTCGCGGTCGCCTTCCTTAATGCGGTAGTGAACCTTGACGTTGTCGGCGACGCGAACCTGAGGAATGTCCTCGCGGATCTGCTGACGCTCGATTGCGCGGATGTAATCCATGTGCAATTCCTTACTCTTCTAGAGGTGCCGTACCGCCTTGGCCGGCACGTAGTTGAACAAACGTATTCGAGTATACACGCGCAGGTTTGCGCTGCAAGAACTATTTTTGGCGCAGCCAAAAAGACAAAACCCGCACATGATAACCGCCCGCCTCACGAATGAGACGGGCGGCATGAAGGGGGCTACGCTAGGCGCGCGGCTGAGTTACCTTAAGCGGAACGCTTGGCCTCGAGCTTGGCCTGGGCGGCAGCAAGACGCGCGAGCGGCACGCGGTAGGGCGAGCAGGACACGTAGTCCACGTCCGCTACGTTGAACAGGTCCTTGATGGACTTGGGATCGCCGCCGTGCTCGCCGCATACGCCAAAGTGCATACCGGGATTGGTGGCACGGCCCTTCTCGACTGCCATGCGCACCAGCTCGAGCACCGCCGTGTCGATGGTCTCGAAGGGGTTCTCCTTCAAGATCTTCTTGTGCAGGTACAGCGGGATGAACTTAGCCTCGGCGTCATCGCGCGAGAAGCCAAAAGTCGTCTGCGTGAGGTCGTTTGTGCCAAAGCAAAAGAAATCGGCGTGCTGGGCGATCTCGTCGGCGACCATGCAGGCGCGCGGCAGCTCGAGCATCGTACCCACAGGAATGTTGAGCTCCACGCCCTCCTCGGCAGAAACCTCGGCGATAACGCGCTCGATAACCTCGCGGGTCTGGACATGCTCGGCCGTGATGGAGACGAGCGGGACCATAATCTCGGGGCGCGGATCGACGCCCTCCTTGATGAGGCGGGCGGCAGCCGTTGCCACGGCGCGAACCTGCATGAGCGGCAGGTCGCCAAAGACAACGGACAAGCGCACGCCGCGCAGGCCGAGCATCGGGTTGGACTCGACCATGCCATCGATGCGGCGCAGACGGGCACGCAGGGCTGCGAGCTCCTCCTCGGTAGCGCCGGCGGCCTCCTTCTTAGTAATGGCGACCTCGAGCTCACGAGGATCGTCCAAGAACTCGTGCAGCGGTGGATCGATCAGACGAACGACGACATCGCGACCGGACATGGTCTTGAACATCGCCAGGAAGTCCTCGGTCTGAACCTTGAGCAGATCGGCCAGCGCCTGCTGCTTTACAGTTTCGTCGTCGGACAGGATGAAGCTCTGGATGATGTTCTTGCGGTCGCCCAGGAACATGTGCTCAGTGCGGCACAGGCCGATGGCCTCGGCGCCAAACTCAAGCGCGAGCGCGGCATCCTCGGGGTTGTCGGCGTTGACGCGAACGTGGTTGGCGTGGCCGCAGGTCTCATCCAGACGAATCTCGTCGGCCCAGGACAGGATAGTGTCCAGGTCGCCGGTAAGCTCGGCGGAGACCAGGTCGACCGCACCGTCGACAACGATGCCCTGGGTACCATCGATGGAGATGATGTCGCCCTCGTGCAGTACGCGATCGCTACCCTCGATATGCACGACCTTCTCGGCGGCATCGATATGGAAGCGCTCGACGCCGCAGACGCAGGGTGTGCCCATGCCGCGGGCGATAACGGCGGCGTGGCTCGTCTTACCACCGTGGCTCGTAAGGATGCCCTCGGCGGCAACCATGCCCTTCAGGTCGTCGGGGTTGGTCTCCCAGCGGACCAGGATGACCTTGTGGCCCTCGGCGGAACGCGCGACGGCGTCGTCGCTCGAGAACACGACCTCGCCCACGGCGGCACCGGGGCTGGCGTTCAGACCGGTCGCGAGCGCCTCGTACTTCTTGGAGGAGTCGAACTGCGGGTGCAGGAGCTGGTCGAGCTGCGCGGGGTCGATGCGGCTTACGGCCTCCTCGCGGGTGATCAGACCCTCCTCGACCATCTCGATGGCAATGCGCAGGGCGGCGGTGGCGGTGCGCTTGCCCACGCGGGTCTGGAGCATCCAGAGCTTGCCCTGCTCGATGGTGAACTCGATATCGCACATATCGCGATAGTGATCCTCGAGCGTCAGGAAGACGCGCTCGAGCTCCTCGCCTGCGGACTCGAGGCCCGGGGTGGTCTTGAGATCGGCAATGGGCTCGGTGTTGCGGATGCCGGCGACGACGTCCTCGCCCTGGGCGTTGACCAGAAAGTCGCCGTAGAACTCCTTGGTGCCGTCGGCCGGGTTGCGGGTGAAGGCGACGCCGGTCGCAGAGGTCTCGCCCTTGTTGCCAAAAGCCATAGCCTGGACGTTGACGGCGGTGCCGAGCTCGTCGGAGATGCCGTGCTGCTTGCGGTAAATGCAGGCGCGCTCGTTCATCCAGCTGCCAAAGACGGCCTGGATGGCAAGACGAAGCTGGAGCTCCGGATCGTGCGGGAAGACGGGCTTGCCATCGGCGACCTCGAGCTCGGGATACAGAGCAGCCTCGACGTTGGCGGAGAAGATGCCCTTGAAGGTCTCGACGAGCTCCTGCAGGTCCTCGGCCGAAAGCTCGGAGTCAACGCGGACGCCGGCAACCAGGCGGGCCTGGGTCAGGGCGTTCTCGAACAGGTCGGCGTCGACGCCCATGACGACGTTGGAGAACATCTGGATAAAGCGGCGATAGCTGTCCCAAGCAAAGCGCGGGTTCTGCGTCTGGGCGATGAGGCCCTGGACGGAATCGTCGTTAAGACCCAGGTTGAGGACCGTGTCCATCATGCCGGGCATGGAGAACGGAGCGCCCGAGCGCACCGACACGAGCAGCGGATCGTTGGCGTCGCCGAGCTTCTTGCCGCAGCGGGCCTCGAGGTCGGCCTCGACGGCAACGATCTCGTCGAGTGCGCCCTCAGGCCAAACGTTGCCAGCACCGGAGTACTCAACGCAGGTCTGGCAGGTAATGGTAAAGCCACCGGGAACCGGCAGGCCGATACGGCTCATCTCGGCAAGGTTAGCGCCCTTGCCGCCAAGCACAAAGTTCATGGACTTGTCGCCCTCGGTGACACAAGTGCCCTGGGCGTCGGTTCCAAAACGGTAAACCCTCTTGCAATCGCTCACGATACTTCCCCTTCTATGTGTTCGCACACACGACCGTGGTAACGAATCGACCCGCCGGATGCAGGCCGTGAGGGAACTATACGGCGGGTTTTGGGCACGCTTAAGCAGAGGACGCGCGGTTTGGTAAACGTGCTAAAACTGGCGGTAAACGGTAGGTAAAGGTGGTTACCTTATGAAGATACCACTACAACATAATTGCAGGTCAAAAGTAGTATGATTTGCTAAAACGCTTTAGCAAATAGGCCAATAAAATATGATATTGAACGTTGCGAAAATGCTCAATTGCCAGGTGGGACAAATCTATCAGAAGTATTTGTCCCAAAAAGACTGCTCAGCGATTGCTACTGCTGCGCGCGGCGAGCGGCGCGGCGGGCCCTTGCTTCTTGGATCTCCTCGAGGTGAGCGATGATCTCGGAGGCGCTCTCTTCGATCGCCTTGCCGTCGGTACGCACTACAAAGCAACCCAGGCGCTTCATGAGCGCACGGGCTTCCTCGAGTTCGCTTCGCACGCTCTCGGGCTCGGCATAGGAACCGGCGACGGCGCGGGCGTAGTCATCGCCCAGGCGGCTATCGCGAATTTCGGAAATCACATCGACGGTCGAAATCAAACCGAACAGACGCATCGGGTCGACCTCGTAAATCGACTTGGGCGGCTCCATGCCGTGCGCCAGCGGAACGTTGGCGACCTTATAGCCCTGATAGGCCAGATACATCGACAGCGGCGTCTTAGACGTGCGCGAAACACCCAGCAACACGATATCGGCGCCCGACAGATCGTCGCAGCCGCGCCCGTCATCGTGCTCAACGAAATACTCCATGGCCTCGATGCGGTGGAAATACCGGTCGTCGGTCTTGTGGATCACGCCGGCCACGCCCTTAGGCGCAACACCGATGAGCGAAGACAGCACGGCAAGCGTAGGTCCGATCAGATCGACCGAGCGAATGTGCAGCATGCCCAAGTAGTCGAGCACGCGGGCACGAAGCGCCGGGTCGACGATGGTGTGGAACACGGCGATATCGCGATGGTCCGCATCCACACGCGGACCGACAAACGACTCCACCTGCTCCACCGAGGTCACCTTGGGAAGGCGCAAAACACGAAAAGCCCCTTCATCAAATTGCCCGGACGCCGCAAGCACCACCTCGCAAGCGGTATCTCCGAGCGAGTCGGAGATAACGATGACGGTGGGACGAGCGGTGACCGGGCAATCCATGCGGGGCTCCTTTTGCGCTTACGCGCAGGCTAGCTTACTTTTTGCGGGCAAGCTCACCGATGTTGGCGATGCCGGAGAAAACGGCCTCGAAGCGGTTGAGCAGCTTAAGGCGATTATCGCGGAGCTGCTCGTCCTTGTCCATGACCATAACCTCGTCGAAGAAGCGGTCGATGGGCGCGCGCAAGGCGGCCAGGGCAGCAAACGCGGCGGGGTAATCCTCGGCGGCGAGAGCGGCGTCGACGGCGGTCTGAGCGGCCTCGGAGGCGTCGGCAAGCGCAAGCTCAACCTCGCCCATCAGGCTGCGGTCGTACTCCGCGCCCAGCTCGGGCTTGGAGATATGCGCGGCACGGGCATAGGCGGTCGCCAGGTTGTCGAACGTCTCAGCGTCATTCTTGCGGGCCTCGTCGAGGGCGGCGCAGCGGGCGAAGAAGACGGACGGGGCGATGATGTGCACCGCGGAGACGGCGGCAACGGTATCGGCCGGGATCTTCTCGTCGCGGGCCATGCTCACCAAGCGGCCATGGAAGAAGTCACGAACCTGCTGGGCGACCTCGGCGGCGTCGAACTCAATGCCCTGCTCACTGTAGAGTTCGAGGGCAAAGTCGATGAGCGACGTGGGGTCGATCGGCAGACGGTCGCGCAGGATGTTGATAATGCCGATAGCGGCACGACGCAGCGCGTAGGGGTCGGAGGAGCCGGTCGGGGGCTCGCCGATGGCAAAGATACCGGCGATGGTATCGAGCTTGTCGGCGCAGGCCACGATGCAGCCAGCGGTGCCCTCGGGCAGCTCGTCACCGGCAAAACGGGGACGATAGTGATCGCGAATAGCATGGGCGACCTCGTCGTTCTCCCCCATCGCGGTCGCGTAATAACCGCCCATCACGCCCTGCTGGCTCGTGAACTCGACGACGGCGTTGGACACCAGGTCTGCCTTGCACAGGTGTGCGGCGCGAGCAGCGTCGGCGGCAAGATGGGCGCCCAGGTGAGCCTCGCGGGCAATAGCAAGCGCGAGCTGCTCGATGCGCTCGGACTTGGCGAGCACGCTACCGAGCTTCTCCTGGAAGGCAACCTTGGACAGACGCTCACGGAACTCGTCGAGGGAGATCTTCAGGTCCTCCTCGTAGAAGAACTTAGCGTCGTCCAGACGGGCGCGCACGACGCGCTCGTTACCGTCGATCACTCGCTCGGCGTTCTCGGGCTTGCTGTTGGAGACGACCACGAACTCACGCGTCAGCTTGCCCTCGCCGTCATAGATCGGGAAGTAGCGCTGGTTGGTGAGCATGGACTCGCAGATGATCTCGTGCGGGACCTTGAGGAACTCCTCATCGAAGGTACCGACGAGCACCGTCGGCCACTCGCAGAGGTTGATAACCTCCTCGAAGACCTTCTTGGGCGTATCGACATGGCAGCCGGGACGGGCAGCCTCGACCTCGGCGATACCGGCGAGAATCGCCTCGCGACGGCGCTCGGCAGAAAGCACGCCGGCGTCCTCGAGCACCTGCTCGTAGACGGCGGGGCTGGCAACCACATGGTCACCGGGGCCAAGTACGCGATGACCGCGCGTGGTGTTGCCACTCGTCACGTCGGCAAACGACACGGGCACAACATCCTCGCCCAGAAGGCAGCAGATCCAACGAACCGGACGAACAAAGGTCGCATGCTCGTGACCCCAGCGCTGGGAGCGGTAGTTGGGCCACTGCAGGCCAGCGATGGTCTTCTCGCACAGGGCCGTCAGGATCGGGGTAGCCGGTGCGGAGGGAATGTTCTTCTCGGCAAAGACGTACTCACGACCGTCAGTGTCCTCGCGACGGACCAGGTCCTCGGCAGCCACACCGCACTTGCGGGCGAAGCCCTGGGCGGCCTTGGTGGCGTTGCCGTCGGCATCAAAGGCAATGTTTGCCGCGGGGCCACGCTTGACCTCGTGAACCTCATCGGTAGCGGTGGCAACGTCGGCAACGAGCGCAGCCAGGCGACGCGGGCTCGAGATCACGCGGACCTCGCCGTGGGCCAGACCGGCCTCGTCGAGACCCTTGGCGATCATGGTGCCAAGCTGCTTGACGGCATTGTTCAGCGGTGCAGAGGGCATTTCCTCCGTACCGATCTCAAACAGGAAATCCTTAGCGTCTGCCATGGCTTACGCCACCTCGCCTTCCTGGTCGGCATTCTCGTTGACTCCGGCGACCTCGGCCATATAGGCCTCGCAGCACGCCTTGGCGACGGCGCGGACGCGCAGGATGTAGTTGGCACGCTCGACTGCGGACAGGGCGCCGCGGGCATCGAGCAGGTTGAAGGCATGGCTGCACTTCATGACGCAGTCGTACGCGGGCAGCGGCAGCTTGCGCTCCAAGCAGGAATGGCACTCGGCCTCGTAGTCGTCAAACTTCTGACGCATCATCTCGACGTTGGCGACCTCAAAGTTGTAAGCGCTAAACTCGCGCTCGTTCTCCAGGAACACGTCGCCATAGGTCATGGGCGTGCCGTCGGGCAGGTAGCTCCACACCAGATCGTAGACCGAGTTGACGCCCTGGGCGTACATGGCGATACGCTCCAGGCCATAGGTAATCTCGACAGGCACGGGGTCGACCTCGATACCGCCCACCTGCTGGAAGTACGTAAACTGCGTGACCTCCATGCCGTTGAGCCAGACCTCCCAGCCAAGGCCCCAGGCGCCCAGGGTCGGGCTCTCCCAGTCGTCCTCGACAAAACGAACGTCATGGTCGTTGGGGTCCAAGCCAATGGCGGCAAGAGACCCCAGGTAAAGCTCCTGGGCGTTGACCGGCGAGGGCTTGATGAGCACCTGGAACTGATAGTAGTGCTGCATGCGGTTGGGATTCTCGCCGTAGCGGCCGTCGGCGGGACGGCGGCAGGGCTGCGCATAGCAGGTGCGCCACTCGGCGGGACCGAGCGAGCGCAGCGTGGTCGCGGTATGGAAGGTACCGGCACCGACCTCGGAGTCATAGGGCTGCATAATAACGCAGCCCTGCTCGCCCCAGTACTGCTGGAGGCGCAGGATGATGTCTTGGAAGGAAAGCGATGAAGCGTTCATGCCTCTAATATCCCCTCGTCGAAACGATTACACGGTTAGGTACTGTACTATAGCGGTTTTTAGTCGATAGCGCCGATGCGGTTGAGCGGCCAGTAACGCACAAGCGCCACAGCGATCAAATCAGAGCGATCGACGGGACCAAAGTAGCGTGAGTCGGCAGAGTTCTCTCGATTGTCGCCCATCACCCACACACAGTCATCGGGGACGGTGTAGGGATAGCTCACCTGGGCGGCGGGCGCTTGGACCGAAAGCGGCCAGCTCATGCCGGTCGTATAGTCCTCATCGAGCGCCTGGCCGTCGACGACGACCTTGCCGTCCTGAAGGTCGACCGTCTGACCGGCCGTGGCGATGACGCGCTTTACCAGCACGTCATGCTCGGACGTGGCATCGGGGTTGTGGAACACCACGATATCACCCTGTTTGACGGGCTGACCGAGCTCGAGGCTCACCTTTTGTGCCAGGATCTGGTCGCCAATCTCGATCGTGTCCTCCATGGAGCCGGTGGGCACCACAAAGGGCTCGACCACAAAGGTGCGGATCAGGAAAGTGGCCACGAGCGCGATTGCGATGACCGCGATCCACTCAAAGGCGCCCCTCAACGCGGAATGCTGCGATGGAACCATTCTCACTCCTCGCTCTGCGAATACGAAGCGTCTAGAATCTCCTGCGCGTATGCGCGCTCCTGGGGCGTAAGCCGCGCCGTCTCGATCAGGTCGGGACGCCAGCGGCAGGTGCGCTCGATTGAATTCTTACGGCGCCAGGCGTCAACCTTGGCATGGTCACCGCTCACGAGCACCGGCGGCACGCCCTCGCCGTTGAATTCGGCAGGGCGGGTGTACTGCGCATACTCGAGCAGGCCTCCGTCCTCGGCGGTCGAGAACGACTCGTCGACGTTGCTCATCTCGTCACCAAGGGCGCCGGGAATCAGGCGTACGACGGCATCGGCAACGACCATAGCGGGAAGCTCGCCGCCCGTGAGCACGTAATCGCCGATCGACAGGCGCTCGTCGGCATACGCATAGGCACGCTCGTCGACACCTTCGTAACGGCTGCACACAAACAGCAGGCGCTCGCTTTTGAGCAGGCGCTCGGCCACATGCTGCGTAAAGGGCTCGCCGCACGGGGTGAAGAACACCACCGTTGGCTTGGGGCCCTCCGCGCTAATGGCCTCGATGGCCTCGGCGATAGGCTCGACCTTCATGAGCATGCCCTGCCCGCCGCCGTACGGCTCGTCATCGACGGTACGATGACGGTCGTGCGTCCAGTCGCGCAGGTTATACGCCTTAAAATCAAAAAGGCCGGCCTTGCGGGCGCGGCCCAAAATCGATGTGGACATGACGGGCTCAAACATCTCGGGAAAGACCGAAAGGGTCTCAATCAGCATGTTGTCCTCCCTACTTGTCCATATCGATCAGGCCGTCCATAACGTGGACGGAAATTGTTCCTGTGTCGGGAAGATCGAGCACAACCTGCTCGATCACGGGAATCAGTACCTCGCCGTACCGATCGCCCTCGACAACCCAAACATCGTTAGCGGGCGTCGACATGATCTCGACGATCGTGCCGAGCGAACCGAAGCGCTCGTCGACCACCTCGCGACCCATCAGGTCGGTATAGGCGACGTCGAGTGAATCGAGCTCAAAGTCGTCACGATTTGCCAGCACGTAGCATCCCGTGATGCCCTCGGCGGCCGTCAAGTCGTCAATGCCCTCAAACGAGACCAGATCGCCATCGCCCGTATCGGAGACGGACACGACCGTGCAAAAGCGGTCGCGCTTGAGCGCCGGCGGCGTCAGGGCGACGCGCATACCCGGCTCTAATACAGAAGGAAGCCCCCGCAGCGGCTGCGCGAGGACCTCCCCCTTCCTTCCGTGCGGCTTGACCACACGGGCGATGTTTTTGTACTGGGACCTCAAGGTCCTAGCCCAGAACCTCTACCTCGACAGCAGTGTCGAGGCGAGCGGCCAGTGCACGGGCGAGCGTGCGAATGGCCTTGATGGTACGGCCACGACGGCCGATGACCTTAGCGACGTCATCCTCGGCGACAGAAACCTCAATCGTAGAGGCGTCGTCGCCATCGATGACCTCAAGGCTCACGGAATCCGGGTCGTCGACGATCTGAACAACGAGATATTCGACGAGATCGGCGATGCGATCTGAGAGCATTGCCTCACCCTCGAGCTGTGCAGCGTCAACCTCAGGCACGATTTACTCCTCGGCGCCCTCAGCGGCCTCAGCGGCAGCCTTAGCGGCCTCGGCCTCTTTGGCGAGCTGCTTCTTGGACTTCTTGACGACGGTCTCGGTCTTCTCGCCCTCGTTGGCGGCCTTGACCAGAGCGGCGACGGCGTCGGTGAGCTGAGCACCCTTGGACTGCCAGTCGGCGATCTTCTCGAGGTCGAGGTTGATGGTCTTGGGGGCGGTCATCGGGTTGTAGCGGCCAACCTCCTCGATGATACGACCGTCACGCGGGGCGCGGGAATCGGCGACGACGACACGGTAGTACGGACGCTTCTTAGCGCCGTGACGAGCAAGGCGAATCTTGACTGCCAAAGGAAACTCCTCCAACCAAGCAGCTTTAGGCTGCAACTACAAACAAACAGTTGAACATAATACGCCATCGACGCGGGCAGGTGAAGTCCGTGAGACCAACTTCTTCGGTGTAGTCGAGGGCAAATCCATATCTTAGACAAGAATTCGGGATTTGCAAGCACATACACGCACCCCACATGAGCTGCGCGGTATACTCATGACATGGAAAGACGCGAACATACATACGGTTATGAGGATGCCATGGGCGTCACGCCGCCTCCCTGGACGGGTCCGGCGGTGGGCCTCATGGACCTCGATGCGTTTTTTGCGAGCGTGGAGATGCTCGATCATCCCGAATGGCGCGGAAAGCCGCTCATCGTGGGCGGAGACGCCGATTCGCGTGGCGTCGTGTCCACATGTTCGTATGAGGCACGTCGCTTTGGCGTGCACTCTGCCATGGCCTCGGCCGAGGCGCGGCGCTTGTGCCCGCAAGCCATTTGGACGCACGGGCACTTTGATCGCTACCGCGAGGTGAGCGCGCAGGTCATGGCGATTCTTGCCGAGGAGACGCCGCGCGTTGAGCGCGTATCCATCGACGAAGCCTTTATCGATATCACACCGGGTCGCTTTGCGCCCGAAGACCCGCTACTGGTTGCGCGGCGTATAAGCGACCGCGTGGCAGCGCTAGGAGTGACGTGCTCCATTGGTGTGGGCTGCAACAAGACGGTCGCAAAGATCGCAAGCGAGCGGGATAAGCCGTTTGGGCTGACCATCGTGCGCCCCGGAACCGAGCAGCGCTTTTTGGCCGCGCTGCCGGTATCTGCCATGAGCGGCATCGGGCGCTCGGCCGAGGAACGACTGCGCCGCATGCGCATCTACACCCTCGGCGAGCTATCACGTGCACCGGAATCCACCTTGGCCTCTATTTTTGGCGTCAACGGCGAACGCATGCGCCAGCGTGCGCTGGGACTCGAAATCTCCGAAGTCACAAGTCTCGATGAAGAGCGTGAGGTCAAGTCGGTCAGCAATGAACGCACCTTTGCGAAAGATTTGACTGAGCGCGGGGACATCGAAGCGGCGATTGCGCTGCTGGGCGAGTCAGTGGGACGCCGCCTGCGTCGTCAGGGACTAACGGGCGCCACGGTGACGCTCAAGCTCAAGTATTCGTATGGAAACGGTCGCTCGGCACAGCGCCGGCTGCCTCATCCGACCGACGATGAGAACATCTTCGTGGCAGTTGCGCTCGAACTGCTCGACAACATCTGGCAGGAAGGCATGCATGTTCGCTTAGCAGGCATCGGCATGAGCGACTTTGACCATCGGGGCGGCATCCAGACCGACTTGTTCTGCGAAGTCGACGACCGCGGAGCCCAGTCGAGCGACCGACGCGACCTCTCCGTCGCCATCGACGCCGTCCGAGACAAATTCGGCGACACCGCCCTATCTTACGGCCGCCAATCCCGCTTCAACGATTAACCGCCTTTAGGCAAAAAGAAAGCCGGGCAGGTACGGAAAACCGCAACTGCCCGGCGAAATGCGCGAGGCTAGCTAAAAAGCCCCGTATCAAATGTGCTGTTAGAGGAGGTTGAGGGGGAGCTGGGGGGCGTCACCCCAGAGCTTTTCTAGGCGGTAGAAGTCGCGGGCTTCGGGAGTGAAGACGTGGACGACGACCGAGCCGTAGTCCATGAGCATCCAGGTCTTCTGCTCACGGCCCTCGATGGAGAACGGATGCTCGCCGCAAGCCTCGGCGACCTTCTCCTCGATCTCGTCGACGATAGAATCGACCTGGCGGTTGTTGGTACCGGTGGCAAGCACAAAGTAGTCGCACACGTCGGAAAGCTCGGTCAGGTCGAGTACCTGCACGTCCTCGCCCTTCTTGTCGTAGGCGGCCTGCGCGGCGGCGCGGGCGACATCCTCGGCGGCGACACCGCTCGCGGACAGCGAGGCGGCGGTGCGGTCGGACGTGGCAACGAAACTCTTGTGCTCCACACCTTCAAGAATCTGCTCGTCAGTCATGGTCTCGTCGGCCATGGAATACCTCTTTCTAGACACACCCGAGCTAGCGCAGCTGGGCGTAATGGTTGTAAATCGTAATAGCCGTGGGATAAAGATAGCGCCCGGACTGGATCACATAGACCAGACCCTGCGCAAAACAGGAGAAGAACAACTCGTCAAGCGTCGACTCCCCCACCATCTTGCGCAGCGCGTGGGCATAATCACCATGGCGGTTGGGTTCGATGGCATCTGCCACAAAGACCACCATATCGAGCGGCGTCATGTCGCAGGCACCCACGGTGTGACGGTCGACGGCCTGGAAAACGGCCGGCGACAGCTCGGGAAAAAGCTGCGGAAGCTCATAGGCGGCAACCGGGCCATGCAAAAGCGGCGTCGCGGCGGAAGGAGAGCCGGCAACCTTGATGCCGTAGTGCAACGCGCGGGCCACGAGCTCGTCGTCGGAGAGAACCTTATCCCAGTCGTGAATCAGGCCGGCGGCGGCGGCATCAAAGCGGTCAACGCCGTAGACCTCGGCAAGATGAAGTGCGGTCTCGGCAACACCCAGCGAATGCACATAGCGCTTGCGCTTATCTTTCATGCGAACATCGAGCAGCTCTTGAATGCGCTTGAGCAGCGCGCGCTCATCGCCCTCAAACTGATCCTCTACCGACAACGTAGCCCCCATCACTCAAAATCTTCTTGACCCAAATCGGCATATAGCCTGCGTTTGCGAATGTAGCCGAGCACGGACTCGCTCGTAAGATAGCGCACGCTCATGCCGCGGGCAACTCGCTTACGAATGTTCGTCGAGCTGATCGCCAGCGCCGGAATCTGAATATAGCGCACATCGAACGGCAGCCCCGACTCTTTGATTCGGGCACGCGCCGTATCGATATCAAAGCCCGGTCGCGTCGCCGCAATAAAGGTAGCAAGCTCAGCGATTCGCTCGGCATCATGCCAGGTCACAATATCGATAATCGCGTCGGCGCCCGTAATAAAGTAGAGCTTTACCTGCGGCGGGTAAAAGTCGCGAAGGGCATGAAGCGTATCGGCCGTATAGGTTACGCCCGGACGGTCAATCTCGAACCGGCTCGCCAAAAAGGCCGGGTTCGCGGCAGTGGCGAGGACCGTCATGGCATAACGGTCCTCGGCAGGCGTCACCGGCTTGTCAAGCTTAAAGGCGGGAGAGCCCGCCGGCATAAAGAGCACAGCGTCCAAGTCGAGCGACTCGCGCGCCTGCTCGGCAGTCACCAGGTGCCCGTAATGAATCGGGTCGAATGTGCCGCCCATAATGCCAAGCCGAAACTCTTTGCCCTCTTTTATGGGCAGCTCGGGCAAACCGATTCCACCGCGCAGCGACATGGCCTACTCGCCCTCCGAGGTCTCGGCATCGTCTGCGGCATCCGCCGCATCGACAACCTCGACGCCCTCATCCGCAGCATCGGCCACGTCAATGGCCTCAACGGCAACGTCCTCGCCAGCGTCCTCGAGCTCCTCGTACTCCGAGAAGTCCTCAGCGCCCTCAAAGTCAAAGGCACGCTGGCAAATGCGGACCTCGTCGCCCGCACGGCAACCGGCCTTCTCGAGCGCGTCGTCAACACCCATACGCGCAAACTTGTGCTGCAGGTAGATGACGGCTTCCTCGTTTTCCCAGTCGGTCTGGATGACCATGCGCTCGATGGCACGACCGACCACGCGGAAGGCACCGGGCTCTTCCTGGACAATGCGGAAACGCTTCTCGCGCTGCAGACGGCGGCGTTCCCACTCCTCGTCGCGCAGATCGACCGGCTCATCGGAGACCGCCAGCTCGGCGCGAAGCTTAGCCACCTGCTCGCCCACGGCAAGCATCAGCGTGTTGAGGCCGGCGCCCGTCACGGCGGACACGGCAAAGAACATATGGCCGTCGTCGAGTGCCGCACGCTTAAGGTCGGCAATCTTGTCGGCCGTGCCCGGCGCATCGCACTTGTTGGCGACGACGATCTGCGGACGCTCCGAGAGCTCGGCGCCATACTGCTCGAGCTCACGGTTGATGATGCGGTAATCCTCAACCGGGTCGCGATCCTCAAAACCGCCCGTCATGTCGACGACATGCATGATCAGGGCCGTACGCTCGATGTGGCGCAGGAACTGGTGGCCCAGGCCCTTGCCCTCGCTCGCGCCCTCGATCAAACCAGGAACGTCGGCAACGACGTAAGAATACTCACCGGCACGCACCATGCCGAGGTTCGGCACGAGCGTGGTAAACGGATAGTCGGCGATCTTGGGACGGGCGGCACTCATGCGCGCGATGAGCGAAGACTTACCCACCGAGGGAAAGCCCACGAGCGCGGCATCGGCCATAAGCTTCATCTCAAGCTCAATCCAGTGCTCCTCGGCCGGTTCGCCCAGCTGTGCGAACGCGGGCGCGCGGCGCACCGACGTCACAAAGTGCGTGTTGCCCAGGCCACCGGCACCGCCGGGCGCCACGACAACGCGCTCGCCATCGTGCACCAGGTCGGCAATCTCGAACATCGGGGTCTGCGTCTCGGGGTCGAGTTCGCGCACCACGGTGCCCATGGGAACCTTCAGGATCAGGTCCTCGCCGCTCTTACCGTTACGACGGGCACCCTGCCCGTGCGTGCCGCGTTCGGCGCGGAAGTGATGCTTAAAGCGGTAATCGATCAACGAAGACAGCTGAGCATCGGCCTGGATGACGACATTGCCGCCACGACCGCCGTCGCCGCCATCGGGGCCGCCCTTGGGGACAAATGCCTCGCGCCTAAACGACATGCATCCGGCTCCGCCGTCGCCGCCGCACACGTTAATGCGGCTGATATCGGTGAACTGTGACAACAGAATCGCCTCCTACAAAAAGAGGGAGACCCTTGAATCCTAAAACTCAAGTGCCTCCCACATATGTGCTCTATGAAGGGTGAATTACGCGTTCGCGAGCGGGCGTACGCTGACCCTGTGCTTGATACCCTTGTGGAACTCAACGGTACCGTCGACCAGCGCGAACAGCGTATCGTCCTTGCCACGGCCAACGTTCTCACCCGGGTGGATGTGAGTGCCGTGCTGACGGACGAGAATCGTGCCCGTGGTTACCGTCTGGCCGGCATAGCGCTTCGTGCCAAGGCGCTGACCGCGGGAGTCACGGCCATTACGGGAGGAACCGAGTCCTTTTTTGTGTGCCATTGTGTATACCTACTCTTTCGTTACGAGTGTAATCTACTCGGCGACGGGAGCCTCGGCAACAGCCTCAGCCTCTGCCTTGACAGCCTTCTTGGCGCGGGAGGTAGCCTGAACCTTCACGATCTTCAGCTTGGTGAGCTGCTGACGGTGACCCTTCAGACGACGATAGCGCTTACGCTTGTGGAACTTGAAGACCAGCTGCTTCTCGCCCTTGAACTGCTCAACGATCTGAGCGGTAACCTTGGCCTTGGCCAGCTTGTCGGGATCGGTGACGATCTTCTTACCATCGTTGAGGAAGATGACCGGCAGGGTGACCTTGTCGCCCTCATTGCCCTCGATCTTCTCGACGGTGATGACATCGTCGGTGGCGACCTTGTACTGCTTGCCGCCCGTGTTAACGATTGCGTACATGTTTACTTGCCCTTCATGCATCAGTTAGTGCAACAGCCGAATATAGTAGCAGGCGAAAATACCCCCGTCAACGAGTATGTGGAGCAAATCCACAAGTTCGCACAGGTATGGGGCTGACGAGTCGGCCCTCGTCGTCCTCGCATGCTTGATTCTGACGCTCGACATCGTAGGAGCAGATGGTCACGAGGTCTTGCATACCGGTGGAAACAATAGGTGCATCCACGCCCGGGGTCAAGCCCTGCAACAAAACATCAGCTGCAGAAAGCAAAATTTCCGGACGCATGGAGCCCTCGTTATCGGCATGGGTGTCGAGCATGAGCACTAAATGGTCCGGGCGCTCCCCCGCCGTGAGCTCATAGCCCACGAGCGTGTGATCCAAATCCAAGCGCTTGCTCTTTTTTCCGCGCGCGTAGTCGATGCCATGGTCCGCGCGCAGCGTGTCGATCGCACGACGCACCTCGTCGGCGCTTACGGGCGCCTCGGGATCCAAGTGCAAATCAATGCGATACGACAAGCGCGTGAGCTGCGCCGTCAACGCCGGCGTGCGCACGTCGATGTACGCCGCCTCGATGGGTGCCAGATCGGCCGGAGAGGCCGCAGCCAGGCGCCCAAACGCCTCGTCGAGCGCCACGAACTCGGTCATAAACAGGTCATACCACTCGCAGGTCGACGACGTACCCACCGGTAGCGCCGAAGAGAAGCCCACGCGCATGTGAGGAGAGAAACCCTGCGTGACGGCATAGGGAAGTCCCGCACGGCGCACGATGCGCTCAATGGTATGGATTACTTCGAGATGGCCCAGGTACTTAAGGCGATCGCGCTTGCCATAGCGAACACGAAGCCTAAAGAGCGTGGGGTTGTCGGTCAGGCGCTCACTCATGCGCGATCACCCATCAATACATTCTTGGCGTGGAGCGTGGGGCAGATTCCGCAGCCGGTGCACGACGTGCGGGTGCAGTCGGGAGTCGTGACACCCTCGAGCGAGCGACGGTACTCGCGCTCGAGGAAGCCGCGCGTGCAGCCGGGGCTCACGTGCTCCCACGGCAGGCGCCAGTCCAACTCGTAGGGCAGGTGCACGAGCTCATTGAGGTCGATGCCGTTTTTGGCAGCAGCCTCCTTCCAGTTATCGAGCGAGAAATGCTCTACCCAGGCGTCAAAGCGAGAGCCAGCGCGCCAAGCATCGATGATGACGGGCGTCATGTCACGCCCGGCGCGGGACAGCGCGGCCTCGATGAGCGAGGTCTCGGCATCGTGGTAATGCACGCGGACGGCACGGTTGCGAACGCTCGTGATAAGCAGCTTCTGGCGACGCTTGACGTCGTCGTAGTCGAGCTGCGGGCACCACTGGAACGGCGTGGCAGCCTTGGGGATAAACACCGAAACCGAGATGGACACCGAGATCGAGCCGCGACGAGCCTTGGGCACCACGGAACGACCGAGCTCCAGCACGTGATCGGCCAGATTGGCGATGGCCACGATGTCCTCGTCGCGCTCGCCGGGAAGGCCCATCATAAAGTAGAGCTTCATGCGGTTCCAGCCGGCCTCGAAGGCCGCCTTGGCCGCACGGTCCAGGTCCTCCTCGGTCACGTTCTTGTTAATAATGTCGCGCATGCGCTGGCTGCCGGCCTCGGGTGCGAACGTCAGGCCGCCCTTCTTTTCGCCGGCGACCGACTCGGCCATATCCACGCCAAACGAATCCAGGCGCTGCGACGGAATAGACACGCGAATACCCGTATCCTCCAGGCGACGGTTGAGCCTGCCGAGCACGTCGCGAATGCAGGAGTGGTCGGTCGTGGAAAGCGAGGTCAGCGACACCTCGTCATAGCCGGTCTTTTCCAGACCCTGAATCACCGACGAGACGATCTGGTCGGCCGAGCGCTCGCGCACCGGGCGATACGTCATGCCGGCCTGGCAAAAACGACAGCCGCGGGCGCAGCCGCGCAGAATCTCGATAGACAGGCGGTCGTGGACCAGCTGCGCATAGGGCACGCACGACTGCGACAGCGGATTCGTGGCGCCGAAATCCTCGACGACGCGCTTGTAGACCACGGTCGGAGCATCCTTGCCCTCACGCGGCACGGTGTAGCCATGCGGCGAGCAGGGCTCGTCGTGACGAACCTCATAGAGCGACGGCACGTAGTTGCCGGCAATGGATGCAAGCTGCTCAACAATCTGCGCGCGCGGGACCCCTTCGTCACGCAGGCGGCGATGCAGCTGACAGGTCTCGAGCAGCGATTCCTCGCCCTCGCCGATGAGGATGGCATCGAAGAAGGCCGCGTACGGCTCGGGGTTGTACACCGAGGGACCGCCGGCGATGATGATGGGGTCGTCTTCGCCTCGGTCGGCCGCTAACAGCGGAATGCCAGCGAGGTCGAGAGCCTCGAGGAAGTTCGTCACCGCCATCTCGTGCGGCACATGCAGACCGACGATATCAAACGAAGCGACGGGGGCGGCACCTTCGAGCGACAGCAGCGGAATACCCGCCTCGCGCATGGCGTCACCCATATCGGGCCACGGCACATAGCCACGCTCGCAGGAGATGCCCTCGGCCTGGTTAAGGATGTTGTAGAGGATGGCGATGCCCTGGTTGGGCAGACCGACCTCGTATACATCCGGATAAATCAGGCAGCAACGATAATCGGCATCGGCCTTGGAAAGCGTGCCCCACTCGTGATCGATATAGCGACTCGGCTTCTCGACCTTGGCGAGCAGCGGCTCAATTAAATGAAAACAGTCTTGGTATGGAACGCGCAAAAGAAACCCCTAAGCAGCGAGATCGGATGCATCCTCGAAAGGACTCATAGGACGGGTAGCACCGGCGACCGTGGTCACCAGGTCACGAACGCGCGAGAACGTGGCAGCAGCGACCTCGTTGGCACGGCTGTAGTCGACATCGCGCTCGTAGAGCGAAACGAGCGCACGGCCCATGCCATAGGTGCCCGCGGCAGCAGTAAGCGCCTTGACGGCAAACCCAATATGTGGCGTCTGCTTGACGAGCGCGCGGGTGACCGCGCGGATCACAAGACCGCCGGCAAGCACGCCCGCGACCTCGTAGCCGCGCTCAGGCTTAATGCCGCGTCCAAAGACGGCAGCGAGCTCAAAGAGCATGCCCACCTGCGCCAACGCCATAACGGGATAATCGGCGCCCGGCAAAAACACCAGCGCACCGGTCGCCATATTGGTGAGCGCGCACGAGGTGATGATACGATTGGCCGCCGCGATGCGCATGAAGGTAAAGTTCGCCGCAAAAGCCGTTTCCTTGTCGGTGCGATCGAGAATCCAGCGGGCAAGCGTCTCGAGCAGATACGTTTTATCTGTTGCCGCTACCACGCCGAGCATGGGCGTGGACTCCTCGATAAACGGCACCTCCACAGCAGACTCAGCAAGCACGCACACGGGCGCGCCGGCGATCACGAGCTCCTGCACGGCACTCTCCAAGCGGTCGGAACCACACGAAAGTACCAGTACCACATCGGTATCGGTCTTTGGAGCAATTCGCTCCTCCCCCAGACGCTCGACGCGCACAATGCCCGAGGTCGTCTGCGGCACAAAGGCGTCACGCACCGTCTCGGCGAGAAAGCGCGAGGCGGACGAATCCAGATAGACCGAGACGCGCACCGGCGTATCGGAATCCTTCTTAACGGACGCGCCCATCTTAAAAGCGCGGGTCAGCTTATCTACGGGAATTTTCATAGCAAACCCCTCCAGCGGTTACGCGGCGCCCGAACGATGCCGCCATATGGATTGTACGATACCCACCGTCAGCAGCTGAATCATCATCGACGACGAACCAAAGCTAATGAACGGTAGCGGAATACCGGTAATCGGCATCATGCCAATGCACATGCCGATGTTCTCGAAGGTCTGAAATGCCCACATGCCGACGATACCCACGCACGACAGGCGCAGGAACAGCGACTCGCACTTAAAGGCGACGCGAATCGTCGAGAACATAAGCAGCACATACAGGCACAGGAGCAAAAAGGACCCACAGAAGCCGAAGGTCTCGGACAGGAAGGCAAAGACGAAGTCGGTGTGGAACTCGGGCAGAAAGCCGCCGGCAGACTGCGTCGCATGGCCCAAGCCCTTACCAAAGAAGCCGCCCGAGCCAACGGCGATGAGCGACTGCTGCAGGTTGTAGGCGTCGTCCGAATCGGCATTATCGGGGTCGATAAAGACCGTCAAGCGATTCATCTGGTACTGCTTGATGAGCACGTCGTGGCCGAGCAGCGAATCGAAGACCGAGTCGAGCGCCAGGACGAGGGCCACCAAGCCCACGAGCAGGGCCAAGGTCGACAGCACCCATTCGCGGCGTGCGCCGCTCATGCAGATGACGATGGCACCCGAGACCAGCACGACCAGGCCCGAGCCCAGGTCGCCCATGGCGACGACGGCCAAAAACGGGATGGACAGCATACCGCAGAGCTTGACGTAGTCGCGAACGGTATCGATGCGGCCGTTGTATTGCGAGCCAAGCGTGGCGATAAAGAAGATGGTGATAAGCTTGGCAAGCTCAACGGGCTGGAATGTCAAGCCGATACCGGGAATCTTGATCCAGCCCGTCATGCCCAGACCACCCGTATAGGACAGGCCCGGAATCTTGGGCGAGAAGATCACGATCAGGTCGATGACGAGCAGCGCCGTCGAGAAATTGGAAATACCGCGCAGGTCGGTACGCCAAACCAGCACCGCCAGCACCGCCCCGATACCAATTCCCAGCAGATGGCGTGAGAACGAGGCATCGGCCTTAAACTGCGAAGCCGACCAGATAATGATGGCACCGTAGGCGACGAGCGCCACTGTAGCCACGAGCACACCGATATGCACCTTTTGGCGAAACGTGCCGCGCGAGGCCGAAAGTTGCTTGTTGACGCGGTCCAGGCTGCTGCGAGAGCCGGTCTTGGTTGAACGGAACAGATCCGCCGGAGAAAAATCCATCGCAACCTCCTATCGAACCGAAGAATCGCCCGAGGCCGAAGAGGTATCGGGCTCGTCATAAATCACGCCGAGCACGTCGCGCACGACATGCATCGCGGTATCTGAGCCACCGCCGCCCTGCTCCAGGACAGTAGCGATGACATACTTGGGATCATCGGCCGGTGCATAGGCGCAGAACCACGCGTATTCGTCCTCGCCGCTTTTCTCGCCCGTGCCCGACTTGCCGTATACCTGCGGCGTCAGGGTGCCAAAGTGAGCCGCCAGGGACGTCGATGCCGTGTATATCACGTCGTGCATGCCGTTGCGAACAAGAGTCAAATCCGAATCGCTGTTGATCTTGGCCTCCAGGCGCTTCTTCTTGCCCTTGCCGTTGTACTTATAGGCATCGCCGTCGCCATCGCGCGACACGGCAGACAAAAACACGTGAGGCACGTACTGTTTACCGCCGTTGGCAAGGCCCATGTAGGCGCACGCCATCTGCAGGGGCGTCACTAGGATGTCACCCTGGCCGATGGCAATGTTGGTCATATCGCCGGCATTCCACTTGCGGTCCTCGGCAGAAGCGTCGGTGAAGTACGACTCCTTCCACTCGGCATCGGGAATACGGCCCGCGCCCTCACTCGGCAGATCGATATCGCAGGTCTTGCCTAGGCCCCAGCGACGAAAGACCTCCTGCAGGCCCTCGGAATGTTGCTCGTCATAAAAGAACGCCTTGCCCATGTCGTAGAAGACGGGGTCGCACGAGTTGGCGATACCCGACTGCAACGTCATGGTGCCGTGGCCAGACGTCAACCAGCAGCGCTTGCCCCAAGCCTTGCCCAGACCCGTCCAATAGCCCGTGCAGTTGGTTGTCTGCGTTGAAGTGTAGGTTCCAAACTCAAGACCGGCCAGTGCCGAGAGCGGCTTGATGGTCGAGGCCGACATGTACTGTCCGCTAATGGCGCGGTTGAGCAGCGGGTGCGAACCCTTGTCATCATTGAGCTCGGTCCACACGTCATTTGAGACGCCGCCGATAAAGACGGACGGATCGAACTTGGGCTCGCTCGCCATGCCCAGGATCTCGCCATTGTTGGGATCGAGACACACCACAGCGCCGTTGCCGGCATTGCTGTAGCCCGTGGTCTTGGCAAGCTCGATGGCGCTCGCCAGCGCCGTCTCACAGGCCTGTTGGATCTTAAGGTCGAGCGTGAGCTTAATGTCGGAGCCGGCCTTGGCGGGCACGGCGCCGGCCTGACCGGTCACATTGCCCGAGGCATCGACCTTGACGGTCTGCTCGCCACGAATACCCTGCAGCAGGTTTTCGTAGTAGCTCTCAACACCCGCCTGGCCCACGATATCGCCCGACTGGTACGTAATCCGGCCAGCAGAAGCATCATCATCGCCAGAGGTTTTCTTATTCTGGGCCTCGAGCTGCTCGGAGGTAATGGTGCCGGTATAGCCCAAGATATGGCATGCCGTCTCGCCATATGGATACTGGCGCTCGGTACGCTCGGCAATCTTGACGCCCGGGAACTCGCCGGCGTGCTCCTGAATATAGGCAACCGTGGAACGACGGACGTCCGTCGCGATGGTATGCAGGCTCTGGGCGCCCTCGGAATTGTCCTGAATATTGCGCAGAACCGCCACGTAGGGCATACCGAGCACGTTGGCAAGATGGCGAACCAGAACCTCATCCTCGGCAAGGTCGCGGTAGGCCACGACAGCAAGTGAGGGACGGTTCTGGACAAGCGCCACGCCATTGCGGTCGAGGATGCGGCCACGCACAGCGGGTGTGGTAACGGTGCGCGTCTGATTGCTATTAGCCTGCTTTTCGTAATAGTCCGACGAGACCATCTGCATGCCCCACAGCTTGACGGCAAGCGCCGCGAACATCGCGCCCACACCCGTGGTGAGGATGGAGAAGCGGCCCTTAAAGGCGGTCGCCGCGGTATTGCCCTCGCCCTCGGTGGCGCGCGGGGCCGTTCCATGCTGCGTATCGTAGGTAAAACGGGAATCGCCGCGACGCATGATGACCAGCGCGACCACGATGGCCACAACCAGCACGATACCGGCGATGATAACCGTCATCTGGGAAGACATCTACGGGCCTCCCCTATTTGAGTTTGCGGGTCTTGGGCTTAAAGCGCATACCCGTCTGGCGTCCGCCACGTGCGGAGAATCCATAGCCGGACTGCGGCACGACGCCGGACATCAAAAACGGAATGGCAACCAGACCCGTCAGGATCGAGGACGGCAGTGCATGGCCGAAGATCGCCACAACAAAGCTCGTCTCCAAACCCATAAACAGCAAGATGATGCTGTAGATCACATTAATGACGAGCGCGAAGGCGCCCACGGTGACGCCGCGCGCACTCGGGCTACCGCCCGTCTGACCGACGGCACTGTGCACCAGGGCAAAAGAACCCACGGTCAGCAGGAGCGACATAACGCCCACCGGCACGGCAGCGGACAGGTCATAAAACAAGCCGCTGCAAAAACCGCACACGACGGCACGGGTCGGGTCGCCCGAGAACACGCTTAGGCACACCAAGATAATCATGAAGTTGACGCGACCGCCCGCAATGGAGATCTGCGGTGCCAGGCCTGCCTGCAGCAGCACGCATACAATTGCGGCAATCACAAACGTGCGGGAGCTCATCCCCTGCTCGTGTAGATCCATGGACATGCCCCCTATTCGCTCGAGCCGGAATCGGTCGTCTCGGACGTGTCGGAACTGTCATCCGAACTCTCGTCCTTCGTCTTGGTCGCAGCATCGCGCGACGTTCCCTGCGGCGTGCTGTTGGCCGTGCTCACGTCCTCATCCGAGGCCGACTGTTCGTCGGTCAGCGAGGTGATGACCAGCACTTCCTCGTTGTTCTCGGCCGTGGTCTGAGCGCGCACCACAATGGTGTAGTACACGTCGTTTGCCGATTTCTCAACCGACGAGACGGTGCCGAGCGGTAGACCCTTGGGGAACACACCGCCAATGCCCGAGGTCACGATGATGTCGCCAACCTTAACGTCGGAGTCGACGCTCACATACTCAAGACGCAGCGTGCCGTCAGCCTGACCCTGCAGCATGCCCTGGGCGCGCGTGTCCTGCACCATAGCGGACACACCCGAGTTCTCGTCGCCAATCAGGCGCACGGTGGACGTCTTGGCCGAGACCTCGATAATCTGGCCTATGACACCGGCAGAACTCGTCACAGGCATGTTGATGGTAAGGCCGTCGGCAGAGCCCTTGTCGATGGTTACGGTCGAGGTCCAGGCATCGCCCGAGGCACCAACGATACGAGCAGCGGTCGATTTGAGGTTGTAGGTCGACTGCAGCCCGACCAGCCCCTCCAGACGCTCGGCGGTCTTTTGAGCCTCGGAGAGCTCTGCAACCTTAGAGGTCAGCTCCTCGTTTTGCTTCTTAAGCTCGTCAAGCGTGTCCTGCGACGCCGTAAGGTTAGAGAACACGTTGCCGATCGCATTGAAGGGAGCCGCCACAGCCGAGCCCACAAAGCGCACCGGCGAGGTAATCGTCGTTACGCCCGAACGCACGGCATGAATCGGTCCTGCCTCGCCCTCGCGGATGTAAAACGTGAGCAGCAACACCGAAATCAGGCTGAAAACAATCAACGGGCGCATACCCGTTGATTGTCGCTTGGTATTCAGATTTGTGGAGAAACCCGAAGATCGTGCCAAATGGAATCCACCTTTTGGAAATTAAGCATTGGTCTGGACGAAGCCGCCATCAAACGCATTGGCCTCGAGCACGCGGGCACAGCCGTTAACGACGTTATCGAGCGCCGTGGGGCTGACGTTGACCGAAACGCCGGTCTCATCGCGCAGACGCACGTCGAGACCGCGTAGCAGAGCGCCACCACCGGTCAGCAAAATGCCGTAGTACATAAGGTCAGAGGCAAGATCGGGAGGCGTAGCGTCGAGTGCGTCCTTGACGGCCTTGGCCATCTCGTCGAGCGGCTTGTTGAGCGCACGACGAATCTCCTCGCTCTCGATGCGCACGGTCTTGGGCAGACCGGTGATCACGTCGCGGCCGTTGACCTCGACGTCGAGCTCGTCCTTGAGCGGCACGGCGGAGCCGACCTTGATCTTGATGTCCTCTGCCGTACGCTCGCCGATGGCCAGGTTGTAGGCATCACGAACGTGCGTAAGGATGGCCTGATCGAACTCGTCGCCGGCAATACGAATGGACTGCGAGACGACGATGCCGCCCATAGCAATAACGGCAACCTCGGTGGTACCGCCACCGATGTCGATGACCATGGAACCGGTAGGTTCCTCAACGGGCAGGTCGGCGCCGATAGCGGCGGCCATAGGCTCTTCGATCAGATAGGCCTGGCGGGCACCGGCCTGGATCGTAGCCTCAAAGACAGCGCGCTTCTCGACCGACGTGACACCGGAGGGAACGCAGACGACAACACGCGGACGCGGAGTCCACGGATAGCGCTTCTCGGACGCCTTGTCGATAAAGTAGCGAAGCATGGCCTCGGTAACATCGAAGTCGGCGATGACGCCGTCCTTCAGGGGACGAACGGCCACGATGTTGCCGGGCGTACGGCCGAGCATGCGCTTTGCCTCGATACCGACCGCCAAGATGCGCTCGTCGTTCTTGTCGATGGCGACAACGGAGGGCTCGCGAATGACGATGCCCTTGCCGCGCACGGAGACAAGCGTATTTGCGGTGCCGAGGTCGATGGCAAGATCGCCCGCATAGCTACCGAAGAACATATCCATCAAAGAAAACAACGCAACTCCTGATGTGTTGGATGATTGCTGGAAAACTACTAGCTCATCATACTAGCGCAAGCCCGGCGCCTCACTTGCGGTGAAGCGCTGGGCAAAGCTAAATCCCATAAGGTCACTACTGGTTGTCAGCAGCCGAGAAATCCATATCGAGGGAGGAAACGGCCCAGCCGATATGGTTGTCGGAGCGCACGAATTTGACGGTGTACTCCTGCTCGCCGCCCTTGGACAGCGATGCCTTCACCTTAGCGGTCGTCTCGGTCATAGACTGATCCATGCCCTCGACGGACACGGTGGCACCCTGCGGAATCGAGGAGATGATCATCGACTTAGCGTCCTCGGACAGGCTCGAGGCCAGACAAGACTCGGCCTTTGCGGTGTCACCGTCGCCGGCAGCCTGGAACAGATCGGTAACGACAGACTCCTGAGACGGGAAGCCAAAGCCGCGCGTGTAGGCAAAGCCCAAACCGCCCGCGGCGATCAAAATGAGCAGAAGCAGCACGATGAAGACTTTGAGACCCGTGTGGCGATGGCGACGACGGACCTTGGCCTGCTTACGATCCTGACGGTCCTGCTGGACCATCTCGGACTCGGACAGCGTAAAGAAGCCGGTGTCCGAGGGATCGGGCATAAACTGACCGGTCGCGCCCGTAGGATCGAGAGGATCGACGGCAGGAGCGTCCATCGCGGGCGCCGGAGCCGTGGCCATAGCCGTCTGGGCAGACAGCGCGGCAAGCGAATCGTGCACGCGGGCAAGCTCATCGGCCTGCTCGGAGGTGAGCTGGTAGATGCCATCGGCAGTAGCGGCGTTAAAGGCGTCGAGTGCGTCGGAGGGACGGCCGGCGGCAGAAAGCGCCTGACCCATGCCGGCGTTGAGCGCACGCGTGTCGTCGCGGGGGCCGGCAAAGTCGATAGCCGTGCGGTAGGTCTCCACGGCATCCGCCGGACGGCCGAGCTTAATGAAGCAACGACCGAGCTCGCCGAGTGCGGCGGCAGGAGCCGGATTGGCGCCGTCGATGGCAGCCTGACGGAAGGCGGTTCCCGCGTTGGCATAGTCGCCCGACTGGAACAGCGCATTGCCCAGGCCCAGATAGGCCTTGAACGGCGTGGCATAGGAAGCATCCTGCGTAGCGGCAGAGAACGCCTGAGCGGCCGTCGTGTAGTCGCCCACGGCGGCAAGCGCCTTGCCGCGGTTGGTGAGCAGCGCGCCGCGCTTGCCGTAGGTGCCGTCGTTGAGGGCGGCGGCATAGGCCTCGGCGGCCTCGGCATACATGCCCAGGTGCATCAAGGCGTTGCCGCGAAGGTGATCTGCCTCGCCCATAATCTCATCGGGAGTCTTTGCCGCCCCAAGCATCTGGGCTGCAGCGGAAAAATCACCCGCGCGGTAAGCGGCGCGGCCCTGTTGGATCAGCTGGCTATTCAAGGAAGTCCCCTTTACTCGTGAACGATCTCGACATGGACGATCTCGTCGCCGGCACGCAGCTGCGAAATCACATCGAGACCCTCGACCGTGGTACCAAAGACGGTGTAACCGGAATCGAGGTTATGCTGGGCGCCCAGGCAGAAGTAGAACTGCGAACCCGCGGAATCGGGGTCCATGGAGCGCGCCATGGCAAGGGCGCCATCGACATGGCTGTTGCGCGGATTGGTGGCGAACTCGCCCTTGATGCAGTAGCCGGGGCCACCGGTACCGGGCATGCCGTCGGGGCCCTCAAGACCGGCGGCGACGTCGGCGCCGGACATGTCGCGGGTATTGGGGTCCCCGCCCTGGATAACAAAACCGGGCACATAGCGATGGAACTTAAGGCCATCATAGAAGCCCATCGTGGAAAGCTCGCAGAAGTTCGCGACATGAATGGGAGCGCCCTCGCCGTCAAACTTGACCTTGATGGTACCCTTCGACGTCTCGATTACGGCGCACTCGTCGCCGACAAGCTGATACTCGGGCGTGTAGAGCTCTTTCTTAAAACCAAACATGTGGTTCCTTCCTCGTGCGTTTAAAGCATATTTGTACGAATTGTAGCAATAAGCACGGGCTTACATCAATTGCGCACGTAGGTTATGCCGACTATGGCGAACTAATTTTAGAAACGCTGCTGCGGCTTCCAGGAACCCACATTGGCGTCGTACTGGTTCAGCGCGCTGTTGCCACCCTGCGCGATGGGCGCCAGGATCTCGCTTTGGTGGGAACTCATCGACTCGCCATCGGGAATGGCCAGCGAGATGTCCCAGCTCTGGCAGATCACGTCGACGCGCTCATACATCCACTCGGCAAGCTGCTTTAAGTGGGCGATGTCGTCCGCATAGACCGTATCGTCCTGTACTTTCAGGTTGTTAAGCTCATCTTGCGTCTTTTTGATCTGGTCGCGCAGGGCGTAGGCACTCTGCGACAGCTCCTGACGGGTGGACAGCGGCGTTCGGAGATAGCCGTTGTTAAAGGAATCGATGACCTCGCCGATCTGGTCCTCGTCAGCGTAGGACACGATGGTCTGATACAGACCGTCGAGCCTGGTATAGAGCTGATCATCGGTGAGCACGGTTTCTTCCTGGACCACCTCGGCAGAATCGTCCTGCTTGGTATCGTCCTCAGTGGCCTCGCCCTTTTGGCGCGTGGGGAAGGTCGTCTGCGCGGCCTGGCCAAACTGGTCGTA
Source organism: uncultured Collinsella sp. (assembly GCA_934668695.1). Next base: position 48,783 of record CAKUOD010000010.1, read on the forward strand.
GAAGCCAGGCATGACACCCATGGGATCGGTCGTCACGAACCAATAGGCACCGCCGCAAACGACGGCAAGGACCGCGATGATAATGAGCGGCTTAGGAATATGACGCTTGTGCTTGTGATAGGCATCCTCGTCGGGGTGCACCTTGCGCTTGGGTTTTTGAGCATCGTCATGCAGGGAAACGGGCATGGGAATATCGACCTTGGGGATACCGAAATCCTTATCGAAAGCCGGCAGCACGCAGGTCTCATTGGGGTCGGCGGCGTCCGAAAGCACCGCAGCGGCAGAGGCCGGCGCATGCGGCACCTCGGTATCGATCCGCTCTTGCGTTAGGCGCGGAAAGCCCGCCGTGCGGCCCGCTGCCAGGTCGGATGCTGCCGCGTCCTCGGAGAGGATACCCGGAGCGGGGCGTCCGCATTTGGGGCACGTGCGATCATGCGGAGAAAGACGGGCACCGCAGCCCTCACAGAACACGAACTCGGTGTGCTCCGGACCATCGCCCGGACCCACATAGGCGTTGCAGTAGGGGCAGAACGAGGCGCCGTCCTCGATGGTCTTAAGGCAATGCGGACAGATCACGGCATCCTCTTTTCGAAGCAATTCAAACAATCGAGGTTAGAGCATAACATCGCCACGGCCCCACAGGAGCAAGGCACCAATTCAACATCGCCAGGGCGCGTAGTTACTTCTTCTTTTTGCTCGGCATCGAGACTTTGATGCCTTGGGCGGACTTGGCTACGCGAGAGCGCTTGGCTCCGCTACCCTTCTTTTTCTTGGGCTGGGCCTGGGCCACGCCCTCGAGTGCGCGGACCTCGGCCTCGCGAACGGTGCGAGCTTCGCGGCGCTGTGCCATGTCGGCGGCGACGCGCTTGGCAAAACGCTCCGCCGTCGAACCCGTCGAGCTCACCTTGCCGCCACCGCGACCCAAGCGGACGCGCACACCGCGGCCAAAACCAGTTGCGGCATGACGACGACGCGGCTTGAGCGAATCCATCATCGTGGCGAGCTTAAAGAACACCGAGCAGGTAAAGACCACGATGACAGCCAAGATAACCATCTGGCCCATCGACAGGTTGGCAATAGACAGCAGCTTCGGGAATCCGATAACGCCCGTCAGAATGCCGACGACTACAAACACAAAGAGCGCCACACGCAAGGGCGTGAGGGGCTGCGAGATACGCCAGATCAGGCTGACGCTCGCCGCGCACGACGTAAGCAGGCACATCGTAGACAGCGTGAGCTGGTTAAAGCCAAACACGCGCGCCACAAAGATATCGAGCGCCGCGGCCAAAATGACCGCAATCGACGCCGGCAGTGCCCGCTTGAGCACGTTCGTCAGGAACGACCCCTTCACGCGAGCATTGTTGGGCTCCAGGCCCAACACAAAGCCCGGCGCGCCGATGCAGAAGAAGTTAATGAGCGTCATCTGGATGGGCTCGAAGGGGTACGGCGGCAGCGCGATGCACAGCGCCGCCAGGCCCATCGAGAACAGCGTCTTGGTCAAGAACAGCGAAGCCGAACGCTGCAGGTTGTTGATGGAGCGACGGCCTTCGGCCACCACGGCGGGCATCGAGGCAAAGTCGTTGTCGACGAGTACGATCTCGGCCACGTTGCGCGCGGCATCGGAGCCGGCCGCCATGGCGACGGAGCAGTCGGCCTCCTTGAGCGCCAGCACGTCGTTGACGCCGTCGCCCGTCATGGCCACGGTGTGCTCGCGGCGCTTGAGCGCCTGCACGAGCTCGCGCTTCTGCTGCGGGGTCACACGACCAAAGACATGGTAGCGGTCCACTGCGGCATCGAGCTTGGCCGGCGTATCGAGCGTCGTGGCGTCCACATAAGCGTCCGCACCCGGCACGCCCACCACGCGCGCGATCGACGACACCGTACGCGGGTCGTCGCCACTGATCACGTTGAGGGTCACGCCCTGCTCGTTAAAGTAGCCGATGGTCTCGGCCGCCGAGGTACGGATCTCGTCGCGGATGGTCACAAAGCCCACGGGCTCGGCCTCGCCCACCATATCGCCATCGGGCGTAAAGCCGTCCACGCGCGCCACCACGAGCACGCGGCAGGTATCGGCAAGCTCGGCGACACGGTTCTCGACCTGGGCAAACGCACGATCAGAGAGCATAAACTGCGCCGCGCCCATCACATAGGAGCCCTGCGCAAACGAGGCGCCACTCCACTTTTTGGAGGACGAGAACGGAATGACCGCCAGCGGCTCAGACACCTCGACCGGGCGATCGGCGTAATAGTTGAGCAGCGCCTGGCAGGTCTCGTTGGCATCGGCCGAAGTCGCACGCGCCACGTTAGCCAGAGCAAAATCGAGCACCGTGGTATCGACGGGAACGGCGGCGTCACCCTCCCCCGCGCCCATGCCAAAGCCCTCGATCGGCAGCGGATACGTGCCCTCGACCTCCATGCGACCCGACGTGATGGTGCCCGTCTTGTCCAGACATAGCACGTCGACGCGCGCGAGCGTCTCGATGCAGTAGAGCTGCTGCGCCAGCACCTTACGGCGGGCCAGGCGCACCGTGGCGATGGCGAGCACCGACGAGGTCAACAGCACCAGGCCTTGCGGGATCATGCCCAGCAGGGCGCCCACTGTGGACAGCAGCGCCGACGAAGGCACATGGCCAGCCAACAGCTCGGAGAAGCACCACGAAAGCGCGCTATCGCCCGGGGTTCCCGCGGCATCCCACAGCTCGCTCACGCTCGAGGCAAACAACGCCAAACCGAGCGGGATCATGATGATGCTCGCAAAGCGCACGATGGCGTTAAGCGCGTTCATGATCTCGGAATTGACCTTTTTGACGTACTTGGCCTCGTTATTAATTTTGGCCACGTAGTTGTCGGCGCCGACATGGATCACGCGGGCGCGCAGCAGACCCGAGTCGATAAAGCTGCCGCTCATGAGCTCGGAACCGGGCTGTTTCTTAATAAGGTCGCTCTCGCCCGTCAGCAGGCTCTCGTTCACGAGCGCCTCGCCCGAAACCACCACGGCGTCAGCGGGGATCTGGTCGCCGCGCCCCAGGCGGATGATGTCGTCGAGAACGATCTGGTCCAGGTCGAGCTCCACCTCGGCGCCGTCGCGCACCGCGATGGCCTTCTTAGAGGTCAACAGCGTAAGCTTATCGACCATCTTCTTGGAACGCATGGACTGAATGACGCCAATAGCGGTATTGAGGAACACCACGAACAGGAACGTCAGATTCTTAAACGAACCGGTCAAAATGACCAGGAACGCCAAGATCACGTTGATCAAATTGAACAGCGTGCAGAGGTTCTCGATGATGAGCTCTTTGACCGACTTGGTCTTGAGCTCCATGTTGCGGTTGATCTTACCGGCGGCGATGCGCTCCTCGACCTCGGCGGTCGAGAGTCCGCGCTCGATATCCGTTGCTGCCATACCACGTCCCATCACGTCGCGTCGGTATAAGAAAAACCGCCCGGACCATGCGAGGTTCGGACGGTCTTACGTTCGATGGTGCCCCATGTTGGATTCGAACCAACGGCCTTCTGCTCCGGAGGCAGACGCTCTAATCCCCTGAGCTAATAGGGCCAACGTTTGGCATTATACCCAAGTGCACCACGGGCTATCAAAATAAAAGAAAAAGCTTTGCAATTCCGAGGAAGACGCGGCGCAACGGCTCACTTTAGAAGGCAAAAGCGAATCAGATAGTATAAACTCTCATGCACCATATATACACGGCTCGCGATGCGGGCCGTTTTTGCAAGGGTTATCCATCGATGTGAGAGGCACACCATGATTGCAATTTTAAAGCAGAGCGCCAGCGACGAGGCCGTCAGCCATATCGTCAGCTGGATTGAGAAAAAGGGCCTGAAGACCGACGTCTCGCGCGGCGAGAACGAGACGATCATCGGCCTGGTGGGCGATACGACCAAGATCGACCCGTTCCTGCTCGAGTCCATGGATGTCGTCGAGCGCGTGCAGCGCGTCTCCGAGCCGTTCAAGCGCGCCAACCGCAAGTTCCACCCCGAGGACTCCGTCATCGACTGCGGCCACGGCGTCAAGATCGGCGGCGATCAGTTCCAGGTCATCGCCGGCCCGTGCTCCGTCGAGGGCGAGAACCTCATCCGCATCGCCCGCCGCGTGAAGGCCGCCGGTGCCACGATGCTGCGCGGCGGTGCCTACAAGCCCCGCACTTCCCCGTACGCCTACCAGGGCATGGGCCCCGCCGGTCTGGACCTGCTGTGCGAGGCGTCTGCCGAGCTCGACATGCCGATCGTCACCGAGATCATGGACCCACGCGACGTGCAGGTCTTCCTGGACAAGAAGATCGACGTCATGCAGATCGGCGCCCGCAACGCCCAGAACTTCCCCCTGCTCAAAGAGGTCGGCAAGACCAAGACTCCGATCTTGCTTAAGCGCGGCATGTCCGGCACGATCGATGAGCTGCTCATGGCCGCCGAGTACATCATGAGCGAAGGCAACGACAACGTCATCCTGTGCGAGCGCGGCATCCGCACCTTCGAGACCCGCACTCGCAACACATTCGACCTCAACGCCGTGCCGGTGCTGCACCACCTGTCGCACCTGCCCGTCGTCGCCGACCCCAGCCACGCCACCGGCTACACCCGCTACGTTGAGCCCATGGCGCTCGCCGCGACCGCTTGCGGCGCCAACGGTCTGGAGATCGAGGTCCACGACGAGCCGAGCCGCGCCTGGTCCGACGGCGCCCAGGCCCTCACCCCCGACCAGTTCGACGACACCATGCGCCGCATCCGAGCCATCCGCGAGGTTGTCTGCCAAGAGACCATGGAGTAGCCCATGGGTACAGTGAGAAACGCGCGCGTTAACCAGGGCGGCCCCAAGTGTGCCGGTATCGTCGGCCTTGGCCTCATCGGCGGCAGCTTTGCCCGCGGCTATGCGCAGGCGGGCGTCCGCGTGCTGGCCTGGGATACCGATGACGATGTCATGACGGCCGCCAGCATGGGCACCGTTGCCGGCGAGCTCAACGACGAGACGCTCGGCGAGTGCGACATCATCGTGCTGGCATGCTACCCCGAGGCCTGCATCGAGTGGCTCGAGGCACACGCCCAGGCACTCGCCGACGCCACCGATACCGAGGCCATCATGGGCCCCGTGGTGATCGACACCGTGGGCGTCAAGGGTATCGTGTGCGAGCGCGCCTTTGAGCTTGCCCGCGAGCACGGCTTTTACTTTGTGGGCGCGCACCCCATGGCGGGCACGCAGTACTCGGGCTATGCGCACTCCCGCGCCGACCTGTTCCAGGGCGCGCCACTCGTGCTCGTGCCGCCCGCAGTGGACGATGCGCTCAAGCTGGAGCTTTTGGGCCAGGTGCGCGAGATGGTGCGTCCCCTGGGCTTTGGCAAGTTCAGCGTAACGAGCGCCGCTGAGCACGACCGCGTCATCGCCTTTACGAGCCAGCTCGCGCACGTCGTCTCCAACGCCTATGTTAAGAGCCCGACCGCTCAGGTCCACCACGGCTTTTCGGCCGGCAGCTACCGCGACCTCACCCGCGTGGCGCACCTCAACCCGCAGATGTGGTCCGAGCTCATGATCGACGACGCCGACGCGCTCGCCTTCGAGATCGACCATCTGATCGAATCGCTCGGCGCCTACAGCCGCGCCCTTAAGGACCGCGACCAGCGCTATCTGGAGAATCTCCTTGCCGAGGGCGACCGCATTAAGCGTGCACTCGACGACGAGGCCTCCCACTAGACCACCCATCACGCCAGGTCGAAAGGACCGAAGCTAATGGCGATTACCATCGATATCGACACTGCACGCCCCTATCAGGTGCATGTGGGCACGTTTTTGCTGGAGCAGGCAGGCCCGCTCGTCCGCGCCACCGCCGGCGGCACCAAGGCCGTCATCGTGACGGACACCAACGTGGGCCCCCTCTACCAGATGCCCGTTAAGCAGAGCCTGGAGGCGTCAGGCTACGAGGTGAGCATCTGCACCTTCGAAGCCGGCGAGGCCCACAAGCGCGCCGAAACCTATGTTGCCATTTTGGAGTTTGTGGCCGAGCACGAGCTTTCGCGCTCCGACGTGATCGTGGCACTCGGCGGCGGTGTCGTGGGCGACGTGGCGGGCTTTGTGGCCGCCACCTACATGCGCGGCTGCAAGTTTGTGCAGATCCCCACGAGCCTGCTCGCCATGGTGGATTCGTCGGTGGGAGGCAAGACCGCCATCGACCTGGCTGCCGGCAAGAACTTGGCCGGCGCCTTTTGGCAGCCGAGCGTGGTTATCGCCGACGTGGGGTGCCTGGCCACCCTCACGCCCGAGCAGTTCGCCGACGGCTGCGGCGAGGTCGTCAAGCACGCCGTGATCGCCGACCCGGAGCTTTTCGCCGAGCTGGAGAAGACCCCGCTCACGCTGGAGCTGCTCAACCGCGATGTGGCCCGCGTAGCGCTCATCATCGCCCGCAATATCGACATCAAGCGCGCCGTGGTCGTCGCCGACGAGTGCGAAACCAACCAGCGCAAGCTCCTCAACTTTGGACACAGCGCCGGGCACGCCGTCGAGGCCTGCGAGCACTTTGAGCTGGGACACGGCAACTGCGTGTCGATCGGCATGGGTATCATCACGCGCGCCGCGGCCCTGCACGGCGTCTGCGATGCTGCGCTGCCCGGTCGTATTGAGGAACTCTGTGCCCGCCATGGCCTCAAGACCCGCTGCGACCTAGATGCCGATACCGTCTTTGCCGAGGCGCTCCACGACAAGAAGCGCGCGGGCGACACCATCGACCTGGTGATTCCGCACGGCATTGGCCGCTGCAGCATCGACCGCACACCGCTTTCCACTTTCCACGAACTCATTGCCGAGGGCCTCGGCCAGAAGGGAGACGCATCCGCATGCTAGCCCGCATCACCCCGTCCCCGCTTAAGGGCACCGTTCCCGCCATCGCGTCCAAGTCGATGGCGCATCGTCTCATCATCTGCGCCGCGCTCGCCAACGGCGAGACACACGTCACCTGCAACACCACCTGCGCCGACATCGAGGCTACGGTGCGCTGCCTTACGGCACTGGGTGCTCGCATCGAGACCGTCGAGGACGGCTTCCAGGTCCACCCCACCATGAAGAGTGTTGAGTTTGGCCTGCTCAAGGCCCTTGCCGGCGGCACGCTTGACTGCGGTGAAAGTGGCTCCACGCTGCGCTTTATGCTGCCTGTCGCCTGCGCGCTGGGTGCGGATGCCACCTTCGTAGGCCAGGGCCGCCTGGGCGCCCGCCCGCTGTCCCCGCTCTCGGACGAGATCATCGCCGCCGGCTGCGACCTACAGGGCCTGGGCGGTTTTCCGCTCAAGACGAGCGGACGCATGCGCCCGGGCACCTTTGTGCTTCCGGGCAACGTGAGCTCGCAATATATCTCCGGCCTGCTGCTGGCAGCCCCGCTGCTGGCCCAGCCCTCCTGCGTGCAGGTAACCGGCCTCATTGAGAGCCGTCCCTACATCAACCTGACGATCCAGGCCATGAAGGCCTTTGGCGTCGAGGTCAACGTCGAGCGCATCCCCGCCAAGAATGGCAAGCCCGAGGTCACAAACTTCCGCGTAAACAGCGGCTCGTACCGCACGCCCGGCAGCGTGACCGTCGAGGGCGATTGGTCCAATGCAGCCTTTTGGCTGTGTGCCGGCGCCATCGGCACCGACCCCATCACCGTCGAGGGCGTGTCCCTGAGCTCCGCGCAGGGCGACCGCAACGTGCTCGCCGCGCTTTCGCGCTTTGGCGCCCGCATCGTGCGCTCCACCAACGCCGCCACCGTGCAGTCCGACAAGCTCGCCGGCTTTGAGATGAGCGCCCACGACATTCCCGACCTGGTGCCCGTCATCTCGGCCGTAGCCTCGCTGGCGCAGGGCCGCACCTTTATCCGCGATTGCGCCCGTCTGCGCATCAAGGAATCCGACCGCCTGGTCACCACCACCCGCGAGCTCACCGCGCTGGGCGCGCAGGTGCGCATTGCCGGTGACGACCTCATCATCAAGGGTGTCGATGCCTTCACCGGCGGCGAGGTCGATTCGCACAACGACCATCGCATCGCCATGATGGCCGCTATCGCCGCGAGCCGCGCCACCGGCGAGGTCGTGATCCACGGCGCCGAGGCCGTCAACAAGTCCTATCCCGATTTCTTCGACCACTACCGCCTGCTGGGCGGCAAGGTCACGCTCGAGGAGGAATAGCATGTCCTCGACCTTTGGCAACGTCTTGCATCTAAGCATTTTCGGCCAGTCGCACTCCCCCGCCATCGGCTGCTCGCTCGATGGCATTCCAGCAGGCATTGCCGTCGACCAGGAGCAGCTGCAGGCCTTTTTGGACCGTCGTGCCCCCGGCCGCGACGAGACCGCGACCAAGCGCCGCGAGGCCGACGCCGCGCACATCATCGCCGGCGTGGTCGATGGACACACCACCGGCGCGCCCATCGCCGCGATCATCGAGAACACCAACACGCGCTCCAAGGACTACTCCGAGCTGCGCCGCAAGCCCCGCCCGGGCCATGCGGATTTCCCAGCACGAGTGAAGTATCACAACATGCACGACGTCGCCGGCGGTGGGCACTTCTCCGGCCGTTTGACGGCGCCCTTATGCATCGCCGGCGGTATCGCGCTGCAGGCGCTCGAGGCCCGCGGCATCAAGGTGATGGCGCACGTGGCACAGATCGGCGGCATTTCCGACCTCCCCATGGACGACATGGTCTATCGCGAGGCCGACCGCAAGGCGATCCTTGAGAACGACCTGCCGTGCATCGACGCCGCAGCCGCCAGTCGCATGCGCGAGGAGATCCTGGCCGCGCGCGACGAGCTCGACAGCATCGGCGGCATCGTGGAGTGCGGTATCTATGGCCTGCCCGCTGGCATCGGCGACCCGATGTTCGACGGTATCGAGAACCGCATCGCGCAGATCGCCTTTGGCATTCCCGCTGTGAAGGGCGTGGAGTTTGGCATGGGCTTTGCCGTCGCCGCCATGCGCGGCAGCGAGAACAACGATCCATATCGCATCGACGCCGAGACCGGCGAGATCGAGGTCGAGTCCAATAACGCCGGCGGCATCCTGGGCGGCATTTCGACCGGCGCGCCCGTCATGTGGCGCATGGCCGTAAAGCCGACGCCCTCCATTGGCCGCGAGCAGCAGACCGTGGACATGGACGCCATGGAAAATGCCGAGCTCTCGGTCCACGGCCGCCACGATCCCTGCATCGTCCCCAGAGCTGTCCCCGTAGCCGAGGCAGCCGCCGCCCTTGCCATCTGGGACGCCCTCCTCGAAGACGCCGCCCAGCGCTAACTACCCACCCCTCAACATCCCCCGACACGTGAAAGGGGTCTCCATGGACCTTGCTGACATCCGCCAGGCCATTGATGGCATCGACACCACGCTCCTCAACAGCTTTGTCGAGCGCATGGACATTGCCACCGAGGTCGCCAAGTCAAAGATCGAGATGGGCAAGGCCGTCTTCGACCCCGCCCGCGAGCGCTCCAAGCTCAACAACCTCGCCAGCCGCGCACCCGAGCGCTACGAGGCGCAGACAATCACCCTGTTCCGCTTGCTCATGAGCATGAGCAAGGCCGAGCAGCAGCGCTACATCAACGAGCTCAAGGACATCACGGTGTCGCAAAAAGCCCACGCTACGGCCGCACCCCTCGACACGCCCTTCCCCCAGACTGCCACGGTCGCCTGTCAGGGCGTCGAGGGCGCCTACAGCCAGATCGCCGCATGCAAGCTCTTCGATGTGCCCGATATCGCTTTCTTCGAAACTTTCGAGGGCGTCATGCGTGCCGTGCGCGACGGCTTCTGCGAGTTTGGCGTGCTGCCCATCGAAAACTCCACCGCTGGCTCGGTCAACGCCGTCTACGACCTGCTCGCACAGTTCGACTTCCACATTGTGCGCTCGCTGCGCCTCAAGATCGACCACAACCTGCTCGTCAAACCCGGTACCAAGCTGCAGGACGTGCGCGAGGTCTACAGCCACGGCCAAGCCATCGCCCAGTGTGCCGGCTTTATCGAGGCCCACGACCTGCACGCCACCAAGTACCCCAACACGGCCATGTCTGCCGAGATGGTTGCCAACTCCGACCGCTCCGATGTCGCCGCCATCGCCTCGCGCAGCTGCGCGGCGCTCTACGGCCTGGAGGTGCTGGAACCCAACATCCAGGACTCGGACAACAACTACACGCGCTTCGTCGTCATCAGCCGCGAGCCGCGCGTCTACCCCGGCGCCAACCGCACCTCGCTCATGATCACCACGACCAACGAGCCGGGCTCGCTCTATCGCGTGCTCGAGCGCTTCTACGCGCTCAATATCAACCTCATCAAGCTCGAGAGCCGACCCATCCCCGGGCACGACTTTGAGTTTATGTTCTACTTTGACCTGGACTGCCCCTTTGGCAGCAAGGCCCTCGACGACCTGCTCGATTCCATCGACGACGTGTGCGAAAGCTTCACCTACTTTGGCAGCTACACGGAGGTGCTCTAGATGACCGATGCCGCCGCAACCCGCCCCTACGGCGTGCTGGGCCGCGTGCTGGGCCACAGCTACACCCCGACCATCTACAAGGAGCTCGCGGGCCTGGAATACGTGCGTTTTGAACGCGAGCCCGAGGACCTCGAAGCCTTTATGACGGGCGGCGAATGGGAGGGCACCAACGTGACCATCCCCTACAAGCGCGCCGTCATGGACTACCTGGACGAGCTGAGCCCGCTCGCCGAGCGCATGGGCAACGTCAACACCATCACGCGCCTGGCTGACGGCCGCCTGCGCGGCGACAACACCGACTACTTCGGCTTTCAGTGCCTAGTCGAGGAGCTGGGCGTTGGGGTCGCCGGCAAGAAGGCCCTCGTGCTCGGTGCCACCGGTGGCGCCGGCACCACTGCCAGCATGGTGCTCGGCGACCTGGGCGCCATCGTCGTGCCGGTCGGCCGCACGAGCGAAGTCAACTACGACAACATCGCGCAGCAGTCCGACGCCGCGTTGCTCGTCAACTGCACGCCCGCCGGCATGTTCCCCCACTGTCCCGATGCCCCCTGCACGCTCGAGGGGCTCGATGCGCTCGAGGGCGTCATCGACATTGTCTACAACCCTGCACGCACGGGACTCATGCTCGAGGCCGAGCGCCGCGGCATCCCCTGCATCGGCGGCCTGCTGATGCTCGTGGCCCAGGCGGCGCAAGCCGTTGAGCGCTACACCGGCCAGGTCACTCCGCGTGAGCGAATTCTGGACGTAACGGAGCGCCTGTCACGCCGCGAACAGAACATCGCGCTGATCGGTATGCCGGGCTCGGGCAAGACCCGCGTGGGCGAGCAGATTGCTCTGCTCACGGGGCGAGAGCACATTGACCTGGACCGCGCCCTCGAGGAGCGCCTGGGCATGCTCTGCGCCGACTTTATCGTCGAGCGCGGCGAGGCGGCCTTTCGCGAACAGGAGACGGCGGCGCTGGCCGGCATCTCCAAGCGCAGCGGCCTGGTGCTTTCCACGGGCGGCGGCGTGGTCACGCGCGACGAGAACTACCCGCTACTGCACCAGAACAGCCAGATCGTGATGCTTAACCGTAAGCTCGACGAACTCGCCCACAAGGGTCGCCCCATCACCGCCCGCGATGGCATCGACAAGCTGGCCGAGCAGCGCATGCCGCGCTACCGCGCCTGGGCCGACTACATCATCGACTCACGCGACTGCGCCGCCAACACCGCCCAGGCCCTCCTCGACACCCTCCCATCCGCTCTCTAATCAAAACCACCACAAAGGGGACAGGCACCTTTGCGGTGGTTTCTCGACTGCAAAGGAAGCAACCATGAAAGTACTCGTCATCAACGGCCCCAACCTCAACATGCTCGGCATTCGCGAGCCGGGCATCTATGGCAGCGACAACTACGACCGCTTAGTGCAGATCTGCCAGGAAGCGGGCACTGCACAGGGCTTCGACGAGGTCGAGGTCTTCCAGTCCAACCACGAGGGCAGCATCGTCGACAAGATCCAGGAGGCCTACGGCAAGGTCGACGGCATCGTCATCAACCCGGCGGCATACACGCATACGAGCGTGGCGATCCTCGACGCCCTCAAGGCCGTCGCCATCCCTGCCGTCGAGGTCCACATCAGCGCCGTAGAGACACGCGAGGACTTCCGCCAGGTGAGCTATGCACGCCTAGCCTGCTTCGCCACCATCACCGGCGAAGGCCTCCAAGGCTACGCCCACGCGTTGGAGCTGCTGAAAGAGCATCTCGAAAAGTAAGACTGCAACACTACTGAATAATGACAGCGGGAAGGGTCGACTTGGTCCTCCCCGCTTTTAATTACGCCTTCTTGATCACGTACGCCAATCCAATATCGCAGGCGCAACGCACGAGAGATGCAAAGAGCCACGATGCTGGCAGCGCCATAAGCAGCGGCATGGTCTGCCAGGGGATAAACCAATCGACCGCGTGGATTGCAAAGATGGCAAGGCTGGCCTGTCCGCAGAACACGAGAGCTTTTTCAAAGGACCCCAAAACCGGCACGTCTTTCAACTTCTCCAGCGCCATGGAAACCCAGCACACGCAATAGCTGCCGGCAAGAGCGGCAACTGTCGCAACCGCAAATCCATCCACGCGGCGGCTCGAAAGCTCAAGCCCACTCAGCGCGGCAAGGACAAGCCAAGCGACACCGGCTCCAATAAACAGCAGAGGCTTGCTCACGCTCGGCTCCAGCCCCCTTTGGCGCGCCGTATAGCCAATCCACATCAGCAAGACGGTGTAGCAGCTCAGATCCAAATCGAGTGGCAGGTAAACACCAAAACAGCGAGACACGCTCAAACCGCAAAAGGCAATCGCAGCACAGACAACGCCCTGCCAAACAGCCCCAATCCCGCGGCGATCAAACAGCCGCACGAGCACATTAAACAACAGGCGCGACGTAAACAGCGCCGCCAAAAACCATGCCATGCCAACGGCGGTAACGCCAAGCACAGGCACATCAACGCCCGAGGCAAACACAAGCGTCTTAAGCCCCGCAACCAGCGTACCGCTCGTCAAAGGAGCGCCGCTCATCAAGAACGTCGGCACCTGCCACGCCAGTGCAAGAATCACATACGGCACCAGCAGGCGCGACACCGAACCACTCAGCAGCTCGCGCCACGGCTTCGGCCTAAACGTATACCCGGCAAGAATAAAGAACACCGGCATGTGAAACGAGAAGATCGCGTGCCGCAAGGGAGAAGGATTTGGGACGGTGTGTCCCACAATGACCAGAATCATTGCAATCCCCTTTGCAATATCGATCCAGTCGAGCCTTTTGCTTCCCATGGCGAACCCTTCAAAACCGCAGCACACAAGATGAAAAAAGCCCAGACCACCAAGCGGTCCGGGCTTAATAAACGATGGTGCTCCATGGCGGATTCGAACCGTCGACCTTGGGATTAGAAGTCCCCTGCTCTATCCAACTGAGCTAATGGAGCAAATAACCGCACGCCCAAGCAAGCGCAAACCTGTCAGGCGCAAGTAATTATAACCTAGTTGAACTGCTCGCGGTACGCCTTGCAGACCTCATCGACCGGGCCGTCCATGCGAAGGTCACCCTTCTCAATCCAAACTGCACGCTGGCAGATGCGCTCAACCTGCTCCATGGAGTGCGAAACAAACAGAACCGTCACGTCGCCGCTCTGGATAAAGTGCTGGATGCGGGCCTCGCACTTCTGCTGGAAGAACACATCACCGACGGACAGCGTCTCGTCAACGATCAGAATATCGGGCTCGGTAATCGTCGCGATTGCAAAGGCAATACGCGCCACCATACCCGAGGAGAAGTTCTTGAGCGGCATGTCGACAAAGTTCTGCAGCTCAGCGAACTCGATAATGCCGTCAAAGTTGGCGTCGATGAACTCCTTGGTATAGCCGAGCAGGGCGCCGTTCAGATAGATGTTCTCGCGGGCTGTCAGCTCGGGGTCAAAGCCGGCACCAAGCTCAATCAGCGGCGCGATGTTACCGTGCACTTTAACGCTGCCCTCGCTGGGCTCAAGCACGCCAGCGATGATCTTGAGCATCGTAGACTTACCGGAACCATTGGTGCCAACCAGACCCACGACCTCGCCACGATGAATATCAAACGAGATGTGCTTAAGTGCCCTAAACTCCTCAAAGAACAGCTCGTGCTTGGCAAGCTTAATGAAGTACTCCTTGAGGTTGGTCAGCGACTCGGACGCCATGTTAAAGATCATGGTGACGTCGTCGACCTCGACAGCCAGAGGCTGCTCGCTGTAATCAACAACAGATTCAGTCATCACAGCACTCCTTAGATGTAGAGGATGAACTTGCGCTCGGACTTATGGAACACGGTGTAGCCAATAACAAGCGCAAGGACCGCCCAAGCGACGCACATACCAAACGTCAAAAGCGAGGGCGTAGTCTGGAACAGGAAGATATCACGCATAAACTGCAGGTAGTTGTACATGGGGTTCGCATACACCAAGATCCGAACGATATGCGGCATCTGAGCAACAAAGTCGGTCGTCCAGAAAATAGGCGTGATATAGGTCCAAGCCGTGATGACAACACTCCACAGATGCATAACGTCGCGGAAAAAGACCGTGAGGGCCGAGAGCATCATACCCAGGCCCATGCAGAAGCACATAAGCAGCAGCAGGCAGACCGGCAGCAGAATCAGATGCCAAGAAGGCATAACATGGAACCACAGCATAACGATGGCAACGGCGACCAGCGAGAAGGCAAAGTTAACCAGCGAGAAGAGCACCTTCTGTACTGGGAAGACCCAACGGTGCACCTTAACCTTCTTGAGCAGCGGGGCAGCACCCACGATCGACGTCAGGGCCTGGTTCGTAGACTCGGACATGACGGCAAAGGTAACGTTACCCACGATCAAGTACAGCGGGTACATCTCGGGCGTAATCGAGCCATTGCGGCCCTGGGCAAAAATCGTCGAGAACACGATGGCCATGACGATCATCATCAGAAGCGGGTTGAGCACCGACCATGCGACGCCCAGAACGCTACGGCGATACTTGATCTTAAAATCCTTGGTAACCAGCTGACGAAGGATAAACGCGTCCTTCTCAAATTCGTTCTTAGCAAACGTCGCAGGCAGACTGCGAGTTTCTTGTTGCTTTGTCTGATCCGACACGGATGCAACTCCTTTACTCGTAATCGTTGACAAACGAACAGTATAGACCCGACGGCCATGCAAACGATTCGCGCAACAAAACTGGAGAACTAACCCACATCTTAGGATGCCAAGCCCAAACGGCTATACTTTCAGGGATTGAATGTATAAGGAGCATTGAGTGAATTCTGAATCCATCGCCGTCATCATCCCCTGCTACAACGAAGCCCTCACGATCGGCAAAGTCATCGACGACTTTCACCGCGAGCTTCCGCAAGCGACGGTCTATGTCTATGACAACAACTCGTCGGACGACACCTCACGCATCGCCACCGAACACGGCGCCACGGTCCGCTTTGAGCCCCGTCAGGGAAAGGGCAACGTGTGCCGCCAGATGTTTCGCGATATCGACGCCGATTGCTACCTGATGGTCGACGGCGACGACACCTATCCCGCCGAGGCTGCCAAAGCCCTCTGCGAGCCCATCCTTAACGGCACGGCCGACATGACCGTAGGCGACCGCCTTTCCAACGGCACCTACGCCGAGGAGAACAAGCGTGCCTTCCACGGCTTTGGCAACAATCTGGTCCGCGCCATGATCAAGTGGATCTATGGCTACAGCTTCGATGACGTCATGACCGGCTACCGCGCCATGAGCCGCCCGTTCGTCAAAACCTTCCCCGTGCTTTCCGAGGGCTTCCAGATCGAAACCGAGCTCTCGATCCACGCCGTCGACCACCGCTGGCGCATCAAAGATGTGCCCATCGAGTACCGCGACCGTCCGGAAGGCTCCGAGTCCAAGCTCAATACCGTGAGCGACGGCATTAAAGTCGTCGCGATGATCGGCACGCTGTTCAAGGACTACCGCCCGCTGAAGTTCTTCAGCCTCGTAGCGCTTCTGTTTGCGGTGATCGGCCTCGCCCTGGGCATGCCCATCGTTGTCGAGTATTTCCACACCGGCCTCGTTCCGCGCTTCCCCACCGCCATGCTCGCCGCGTCGTTTATGTTCCTGTGCGGTCTGAGCCTTGCAACCGGATTCATCCTCGATTCCGTGGCAAAGGTCGAAAAA
Source organism: uncultured Collinsella sp. (assembly GCA_934668695.1). The sequence goes on from CAKUOD010000010.1 coordinate 64,908, forward strand.
AAGCAGTGGGAGGTCAACGTGTACAGCAAATACGCCTACGACGACCAGCTCGGCCACCCCACTTCCAAGCCAAGCGAGAGGTAAACCACTATGCCGCTCATCTCCATCGTCGTGCCGTGCTACAACGAGCAGGAATCACTTCCGATCTTTCTCAAAGAGCTCGATGGCGTCGTTCGCATCATGACCCAGCAAGACCCCGGCATCTCCTTTGAGACAGTCCTCATCGACGATGGCTCGGCAGACAAAACGCTCGCCGTCATGAAAGCAGAAGCCGCGGCGGCGCATCCATACGCCATCCGCTGGCACTCTTTCTCGCGCAACTTTGGCAAGGAGGCGGCACTACTCGCCGGACTCCAGCACGCAAAGGGCGACTATGTCGCCACCATGGATGCCGACATGCAGGACCCGCCCTCGCTCCTGCCGCAGATGTACGAGATCTTACAAACCGAAGACTACGACAACGTCGCCACACGCAGGACCACCCGCAAAGGCGAGCCTCCCATCAGGTCGTTCTGTGCCCGTATGTTCTACAAGATCATTAACCGCATTTCCAAGGCCGACATCGTCGACGGAGCACGCGATTTTAGGCTCATGAAGCGGCCTATGGTCAACGCCATCATCTCCATGGGCGAATACAACCGATTCTCCAAGGGCATTTACGGCTGGGTGGGCTTCAAGACCAAATGGCTCCCCTACGTAAACGTCAACCGCGTGGCCGGCGAGACCAAATGGAGCTTTTGGTCGCTGCTCCTCTATTCCATCGACGGCATCGTCGCGTTTTCCACGGCACCGCTCTCCCTCGCCGCCCTCACAGGTATCGTCTTCTGTCTCATCGCTATTCTGGGATTCGTCGTCATCCTAGTAAAGACGCTTGTCTGGGGCGACCCCGTCGGCGGATGGCCCTCCCTTGCCTGCCTCATTACGCTGTTTGGCGGCATGCAGCTCCTGTGCCTGGGAATCATTGGCGAGTACCTAGCAAAAGCCTACTTGGAGACCAAGCGCCGCCCCATCTATATCATTCGAGAATCCAACGAGGAATCTGATGACACAGCCCAATAACAACACGCTCAAGAATGTGGCGTTCTACGCCGCCTGCTTTGCGTTTTCCGTCGCACTTTTTGTCGCACTTGCAGCGGCGGGGCATGTCTACCCCTTTGGCGACAACTCGTTTCTCACCAACGATCTCAAATACCAATACATCGACTTCTTCGCGTGGTTTCGCCGCGTCCTTTTAGGCGAGGCAAACCTTCGCTATTCCTTCTCACAGGGACTCGGTATGAACACATGGGGGCTCTATAGCTACTACCTCGCCAGCCCCTTCAACCTGCTCTGCGCGCTGTTTCCCGCAGACAAGCTGACGCTCTTCGTGTTTGTTATCTCCGCGCTCAAACTGGGCTGCATCCACATCAGCAGCGCTTGGTATGTGCAAAAGCGCTTTGACCTACCCAAGCCCGCAGCATTCCTGCTTTCCCTCTCATTCACGTTTTGCAGCTGGACCATCAGCAACCTACGCAACCCGCTCTGGATCGATTGCCTCATCCTGCTGCCCATCTGCGCCTACGGATGCTACGAGCTCATCCGCAAGCAGCGCATGATCTGCCTCGTCATCGCAACGGCGCTCAATGTCATGTTCTGCTGGTATACGGCCTACATCAGCCTCCTGTTCCTCTGCATCTTCGTATTGGTCGAATTTGTCGATTATGTTGCAGAAGAAGGATTTAGCTGGAAGCTCATGCTCGATCGGGCCCTACGATTCGCCGGGGCCATCGCGCTTGGGCTGCTCCTGTCCGCCTGGACCTTTTTGCCGACCATCCTTGCCATGTCCAAGGGCGGCCCCGTCCTAGCCCTCAGACCGCTGCTTAAAACCAGCCTCAAATCGCTCATCAGGGGCTTTCTCCCCGGCATGTGGGTGAACGACGATAGTACACCGCAGTTCTATTGCGGCGTCATCATGATGCTGCTCGCGGTGGGTCTGCTGTTTAACCGCACGGTTTCAATCAAGACGCGCATCGCAACGCTCGTCGTCACGATAATCCTGGTCGCCAGCTCCGTTTTGAGCCCTCTTGAATACATCTGGTGCGGCATGCGCGTGCCCAACGGATTCTATTCACGCACGACTTTCTTGCTGAGCTTCTTTGCGCTGTGGGCCGCAGGATACGCGCTGCAGGCGCTCAAAAACCAGCCCAAATTGCGTCAAGCCTATCGCCCCGTCGTCATCATGCCCCTCCTGGCACTAACCGCCATTGAGTTGTTTGCCAACGCCCATGTCATTTGGAATCAGCTGTACGTAGGCTATTCCGAAGAAGCCAACAGTACCTATGTCGCCACCGCGACCGACACGATCACGGCCATTCAAGACCAGACTTCGGCGTCGTTCTATCGCATTGGCCGCACGACCACACGCGTCGACAGCGCCGCCCTCAACGAAGGCCTGGCGCTTGGATACAACCAGTTGTCTTCGTATTCGTCTGCCAACAACCCGCAGGCCATCGCACTGCTCAACTCCCTTGGATACAGCAGCGTCGGCGAATTCTCGACCCGTTATGCCGAGCCTATTCTCGCCGTCGATGCCCTACTGGGAGTCAAGTATGCCATTCCTGAGAACGTACCTGCGGGATACGTTTTAGCCAAGATGAATCAGGCCGACTCCACAAGCGCAGTGTACGAGAACCCCTATGCGCTCAGCATTGGCGTCGCAGCCTCAAGCGATATCCAAAACAGCACGCTGAAGAGCGAGAACCCCTTCGAAAAGCAAAACGAACTCTACAGCAAAATCCTAGGCCGCGAGGTCAATCTCTATACCAAGATCGAGGCCACGAGCACGGAGAATAGCGATAGCTTAAAGCAATGGAGCGTTACTGTACCGGCAAGCTCCATCGGGTATCTCTACATCAACAAAGATACGACTGCCGGCAGTTATTGGCCCGTCACTCTTACCATCGACCAGCGAGCGATCGAAAACGAGGCCTGGAGATTCGACAATAATATCCGCCAGATTACGGATGCATCGGACGCCCCGAGCCAGCATGTGGTGTCAATCGGAGTCGCAGAGGGCTATACAGACATGCCCCAAGACAATGAGCCGGTCTTCTACGCCCTCAATCTGGACGTTTTCGAGCAGATTATGAACGAGCTTAAGACGAGCGAATTTGTTCCGACGGTCTTTAAGGACGGAAGGATCGAAGGCGAATTTATCGCCAAGGATGACGACAACCTGCTGCTGAGCGTTCCGTACGATGAGGGCTGGAACGTAACGGTAAACGGAACCGCCGCAGAACTAACGCCCGCCGCCGATAAGGGTTTGTCGTCCCTGAACATACAGAAAGGCGCGAATAGGATCGTGATGACCTACAAGACTCCGGGCGCCCTTGCGGGGCTTGCAGTGAGTCTGGCGACCGCTGCCGCCCTTGTTGCAGCGGGGCTATTCACCAGGCATAAGAAAAGCCGCCGTTAACAAGCGGCGGCTTTTACTCTCGAAAAGTTAATAGCGGCTAGAGCGTCTTGAGGTACTCCCCCAGCTCTTCCTCCCAGTCGGGCATGTGGAAGCCCGTCGACTCGAGCTTGGACAGCTCGAGCGCGGAGTGTACCGGGCGCGGGGCGACGGGGCCGGCGGCGTTCGCGTAGTAGTCGGCGGTCGAAACCGGCACGACCTTCTCACCGTTGCCGTTGGCGGCCTCGAAGACGGCACGGGCGATGTCGGCCCAGCTCCTCACGGCGCCGGATCCGGTGCAGTCGTAGGTGCCGTAGGGGGCGTGCGTCCCCAGCACGTGGAAGATGGCCTCGGCCATGTCGCGCGTGAAGGTCAGGCGGCCCAGCTGGTCGTCCACGACCGTGACCTGATCGAGCCCGTCCTCGGGGTCGGCGACGCGGTCGGAGAGCGCCTTCATGGTCTTGACGAAGTTGTGCCCCTCGCCGATGACCCAGGAGCTGCGCATGATGTAGTGGCGCGGGCACCCGGCCACGGCGATGTCGCCCGCGGCCTTGGTCTGGCCGTAGACGGAAAGCGGGCTGAGGGGCTCCTCCTCCGTGTGGACCTCGGACGTGCCGTCGAAGACGTAATCGGAGGACACGTGGACCAGGGTGATGCCGTGCCCGGCGCAGGTGCGGGCGAGAAGGGCGGGACCGGTCGCGTTGGCCTTCCAGGCGGTCACGCGGCCCTCGGGGGTCTCGGCTTTATCCACGGCCGTGTAGGCGCCGCAGTTGATCACGGTGCCGTAGAGCGACCAGTCGTATTTGGAGTAGGCGTCCGGGTCGGACATGTCGAAGGTGTCGATGTCGCAGAAGTCGAAGTCCTTGGCCACGCCGCGCTCCTCGGCGAGCTTGCGGACCGCATGGCCCAGCTGGCCGTTGCAGCCGGTGACGAGGGTGCGCCTGGGCGCCATCGGGACGACGTCCTTCAGCATCGGGTGGTTGAGGTCGGCCTCGGAGACAACAGCTTGGTCGAAAGGGATCGGCCACTGGATGTTGAGCTCCGGGTCGGCGAGGTTCACGAAGGTGTAGGTCCTCTTGAGCTCCAGCGACCAGTGGGCGTCCACCAGGTAGGTGTAGGCGGTGCCGTCCTCGAGCGCCTGGAAGGAGTTGCCCACGCCGCGCGGGACGTAGATGGCCCTGGACGGGTCGAGCGTGCAGGTGAACACCTTGCCGAAGGTCTCGCTTCCCTCGCGCAGGTCCACCCAGGCGCCGAAGACCGAGCCGCGGGCCACGGAGATGAACTTGTCCCAGGGCTCCGCGTGGATGCCGCGGGTGACGCCGCGGCTGTCGTTGTAGGAGATGTTGTTCTGGACGACCCTGAGGTCGGGGATGCCCAGGGCGGTCATCTTGGCGCGCTGCCAGTTCTCCTTGAACCAGCCGCGCGAGTCGCCGTGGACGGCCAGGTCGACGACCATCAGGCCCCCGATGCCGGTCTCGGCGACGGAGAGGTCCTTCTCGAATGCGATGTCAGCCATGTGGGAAAAGCTCCTATCGAAGAGGTTGGATAACCGGGGGCGCCCGCGCGGGGACGCAGGATCATCCCCATGCCCTGCGGCCCCGCGCGGGCGCCCCGCGGCGCGGTTCGCCGGGGTTCGGCCTACTGCCCCTGCGCGCGGTAGCGGGCCTCGGTGGCCTCCTTGGCCGGGCGCCACCAGGACTCGTTGGCCACGTACCAGTCGATCGTCCGCTTGAGCCCCTCGGCGAAGTCGGTGTGGGCCGGCCTCCATCCCAGCTCGCGCTGGAGCTTGGTGCTGTCGATGGCGTAGCGGCGGTCGTGGCCGGGGCGGTCGGCGACCCAGTCGAAGTCCTCGGGGTCGCGTCCCATCGCCTCCAGGATCATGCGCAGGACCGTGATGTTGTTCTTCTCGCCATTTGCGCCGATGAGGTAGGTCTCCC
>CAKUOD010000011.1 GCA_934668695.1 uncultured Collinsella sp.
TTGCAACCGCTATCGGCGAGTTTTGCGATGACTTCAAGCAAACCTGGAAACACGCTGATGGTGCTTTTAAAGCTGGCGGCAACTTGGCACCAGCGATCCAACGTTGCCTGCGAGTAGATCCCAAGTTTCTCAAGGGCATTCTTGCCGGGTATGCCGAGGGCAAATTCAAGCTCGTTTTGGGGGAGCGTTTTGCCGGTCTCTTCTTGGACTATTTGGGCAAGCGATGACAGAACGCTTTCTTCTGTATCTGCCAATGTTCCATCAACGTCAAACACGACATGGTCGAATTGTTTCATGGCATTCCTTTCTCTCATCTGTTTGATAGTGTGGGACAGGTGAGGTGGAAGCGCTAGCGTTATTTCTGCCCTGTAGTATCGAAATTCTGCCTCATGGCTCGATACTCAGAAGGGGTACAGCCAATTTGTTCCTTGAATACCTGCCCAAGGTGGCTCGCCGTTGCAAAGCCGCATTGGTGAGCGATCGTCTGTACCGTTCGCGTGGTGTGCGTCAAGAGCGTGCAAGCGCGGGTGATGCGGTATGCGCGTAGATACGCGGCTGGGGTTGTTCCCGCGCAAGCTTTGATGGTGCGATAGCAATCTCTTTCGCTGATGCCGACCGCGGATGCAATTTGGGGAACATCTATGCTGTCTGCATAGTGTGTGCGGATGTAGTCCAGAATTTCCCTGAACCGAATATCGCGGCTGGTCATCAAAGAACTATTGTCCAAAGCGAATTGTGGTTCGGCTTTGGCATGGATCTGAACCCAGAGTTCTGACAGGCTATTTCGAAGCATCATCTCGTTCTGCGGCTGTTGAAGATCGCGGCTGAAGGAGCTCTTCAGCAAATCGATAAAGGGCATATCGTCGGGGTTGGTGGGCGACCATTTGAGTACATCGACGCCTCGACATTGCAGTAATGGATTGATGTAGCGCTTTTGAAGGCGTCCCGCGGGATCGCCGAGCATTGACGGCTGAAAGATATGCAGCATTTGAATGGCTGGCGCCGAATTGGGTGATTGCAGCGTGCTGTGCAAAACGCCGCCGTTGATAAAGCCGGCGGACCCTTCCTCAAAGCGTACGTGCTCATGAGCCGCGTGCGTTCGATAGTCAATCGCTCCCTGCTCCATGTAGAAAAGCTCAACTTCGGAATGCCAGTGCCAGGGGACGGAATTGCCCGGATAGCGAGCGAATTCTGCGCGTTCGGCAATATAGGGCCAGTCTTCGGCGGTCTCGGGAAACGCTTCCTCGCGTCCTCCGCGGTGCAATTCTATGTGATCCATGTTTCGCATGGCATCAGTATAAAGCGCGATGGGTTTAGATTGCTCTTGCCTGTTCGGGGAACGCCTTGTCTAGGGATGCTTGGAGCTTTTCGAAGGATGCTCGTAAGTTGAGGCTCTGATCGGCTGAGCGCTTGGTTTTTGTGGTGGGGGAGTCGAGGAGACCGTTTCTCTGTGTCGGGGGGAAGGAGAAAAGGTTTGCATGTTTTAGGGATGGCTGCTGTGCTGCGTCATTGGAAGAATGCATGCTTATGCGGCCTCCTCGATATCCACCAAAAGGTTGCGCACGGGGCGTGCTGCTAGGTCCCGTGCGTTGGCTGTATTATGCCGCGGCTGCCGCAAAGAAGCGCTAAAGAAAGGCTTAACCTAGTTTGGTGTTACGATGAAACTGCAGGTCAGAGGTATTGAGTAACACTCCTGAAAGGTTTTGGGCTTAAGGGCTTTCTAAGGTTTGTGACGTGGATGTGGCGCGGACGTACGGAGCGTGTGAATGCACGCTGTTAGCGCTGCGGCTCTGCGGCGCGCACCTGCTCGATGACCTTTTCCATCGTGGCGTCGATGCGGTCTTTTTTGAGCTCGCATTCCCAGATGGTTATGGGTGTCCAGCCCATTTGAGTGAGTGCTGCCACGGCAGCGCGGTCGCGCTCGACGTTGCGACGGAACTTTGCCTCCCAAAACTCAACGTTGCGCTTGGGCTGGCTGGGGTTGCACTTGGGGCAGCGGTGCCAAAAGCAGCCGTTGACGAAGATGGCGATTTTGCGGCCGGGGAAGGCGATGTCGGGCTTGCCGGGAACTTTCCATTCCAAGCGATAACCCGTAAGGCCCGCTGCGCGCAGGTGTTGTCGTACGAGCAGCTCGGGCTTGGTGTTGGCGCGCTTGTTGCCCTTCATGGACTTTTTGATGGCGGCGCGCCGGCGGACCAGTTCGCGCTCGTCAGCGGAAAGGTCCGAGGTATCGATGCCGTCGAGCAGACCTGGTTTGGGGCGTTTTTTGCTACGGCGCTTAGGTGCGCGCTTGGGTTTGGTAGCGGGGTGTTCGGTCGTGGCGGCCTCGGCGTCGTTGACAGTGCCGTTGGCCTCGAGCCGGTCTTCCTTCAGCTCAATCAGGGCATCGATGAGCCCTTTGTCGGCGGGCATCCATTCCACCGTGGCAAGCGAGGTGCGCGGAATCCAGCGGATATCAAGCTGGCGGTCGTGCTTCTGGGGCTCATCGGATTCATCGGCGAGCGAGCAGTAGTAGCACTCCATGGAGAGATGGAAATCGGGGTAGTCGTACTCAACGGTGTAGAAGTCACGCAGGTTGGTGACCTTCACCTGCAGCTCTTCCATGAGCTCGCGGCGCACGGCGTCTTCGGGCGTCTCGCCGCGCATGAGCTTGCCGCCTGGGAACTCCCAAAGTCCCTGCATGTCGCCATAGCCGCGCTGCACGGCAAGCAGCTCGTCAGATCCTTCCTTGCGAATGATCCCAGCAGCAACATGAACGGTCTTCAACAGGAGTCCTTCCTCAACATCAACACGTGACAGGGCAGCTAATTTGGGTAGTCTTTTTGGGACGGGGCTTTTTTAGCTGCCCTATGCCAAATGCGGCCTCATGCTTCGAAGGTTTCGGATGGGTAGCTAAAAAAGCCCCGTCCCAAAAAGACTACCCTGTGTTTCCTTACACAACGGTAAGGCAAGCGTAAGCCATATCGATGGTAGCCGACTCGTCTTCTTGCGACTATAGATGCCGTAGACTAATCGCAAGAAAGGACTCGGTATGCAAACCACGCACATGGCGACCCCGGTACTGGAGGTCGCGCATCTCGAAAAGGTATATGGAGCGCTGGGCAATGTGACCCGCGCGCTCAACGACGTCAGCTTTACCGTCAACCGCGGCGAATTCGTTGGCATCATGGGCGCCTCGGGCTCGGGCAAGTCGACGTTGCTCAACTGCGTTTCGACCATCGATAGCGCCACGAGCGGCACCATCCGCATCAACGGCCAGGACGTGACGCGCATGAAGCAGGCCAAGCTTTCGCAGTTCCGCCGCGAGGAGCTCGGCTTTATCTTCCAGGATTCCAACCTGCTCGATACGCTCACGGCACGCGAGAACATCGCCCTGCCGCTCACCATCGCCCGTGTGAATTCGGCCGAAATCTCGACCCGCGTGCAGGACGTGGCCGCGCGTCTGTCCGTGAGCCAGGTGCTCGACAAATATCCCTACCAAATGTCCGGCGGCCAGCAGCAGCGCGTCGCCGCCTGCCGCGCGCTCGTTACCGACCCCACCATGATCATGGCCGACGAGCCCACCGGCGCCCTCGATTCCAAGAGCGCCCGTCTGCTGCTCGAGAGCCTGGAGGCCCTCAACCGCCGCCTGCGCGCCACCGTGCTCATGGTCACGCACGACAGCTTTGCCGCCAGCTATACGAGCCGCGTGCTGTTTATCCGCGACGGCAAGATCTTCACCGAGTTGCGCCGCGGCGACACCGACCGCCGCGAGTTCTTCGACCGCATTATGGAGGTCGTTGCCATGATGGGCGGTGAGGGCTCCGATGCTCTGTAAACTCGCTTGGGGCAACGTCCGCCGCGCCGGCCGCGACTACCTCGTCTACCTGCTGACGCTTACCCTGGGCGTCACCGTTTTCTATGCCTTCAACACCGTCTCGATGCAGGTCGACATCGCCGGAATCGATGAAGAGGGCTTGGCGCAGGTTATGGGCAGCATGCTCGGCTACCTGACGTACTTTTTAGCCGGTGTCATGGCCTTTTTGATGGTGTACGCCAATAACTTCATCATGAAACGCCGCAAGAAGGAGTTTGGCCTGTACCAGGTGCTCGGCATGGGGCGCGGGCGCGTCGCCACGATTATGGCGCTCGAGACCGTGATCGTTTCGGTCGGCGCCTTTGTCGCCGGCCTTGTGCTGGGCGTGGGGCTCTCCCAGCTCATGACGTTCTTTACGGCCTCGCTCTTTAAGACGCAGATCGCCAATTTCCACTTCTTTTTCTCGGTGCACGCGTTCAACCTGACCCTTGCCTGCATGCTCGTGATGTTCGTACTCACGTTACTGCTGAACCTGCGCGCCGTTCGTCGCACTAAGCTCATCGAGCTTATGGGTGCCGAGCGTCGCAACGAGAGCATCAAGACGCGCAACCCCTGGATCGCGATTGCCATCTTTGCCGTGGGCGTGGTGCTTGTGGGCGTGGCCTATTACCGTCTGCTACGTGATGGGTTCCCGCTAACCGCGACGGACAGCAAGCTGCAAGAGGCCATGAACCAGTTTGGCATTACGACCGCTATGGTTACAGTGGGCACCTTTGCCCTGTTCTGGGGACTCTCGGGCATGCTCATCAAGCTGCTGCAGAGCCTGCGCGGCGTGTATTGGCGCGGCCTCAACATGTTTACCGTGCGCCAGCTTGCGGCCAAGGTCAACACGGTGTGCTTTTCGATGGGCGTCATCGCGATGATTCTGTTTTTGGCCATTACCTCGGTGACCTGCGGTATGTCGATTGCCAACGTGATGAACGAAAACCTGGAGCGCTATAACCCTGTTGACGTGTCTCAGACGTATATCTATTACACGCCCGAAACGCTCGACTACTACAAGGAGTATGTCAATCCGTCTGAGGCCGACCGCATGGTGCTGGCCGATGCAACGGTCGATTTGTACGCTGCATGGCATGGCGAGCGCAAGTCGGCGGACAACAACGACGAGACCGGCAAGAAGGTCAATATCGCCGATGTTGCCGGTGAGCATGTGCAGATCGATTCGTATCTGAGCTACCCGCTTGGCGGCTCGGGTCCCTCGGTAGTGGCGGGTGAGATGTGCAAGGCCATGGGCGAAAAGCTTCCCAAGGCGCTCGAGGGAAGCAACGCCGATGCGATGGGTCTGTTTGTGACGCCGGCGAGCCAGTACAACAAATTGCGCCAGATGATGGGCGAGGAGCCGGTGAGCATTGGCCGGGACCAGTACTTGCTTACGTGTGATATGGGCGGTGAGCTGGGCGACCTGTACACCAAATACATGGCCGGCGGCCATACCCTCACCTTGGGCGGGCATGAGCTCAAGCCCGCAACCGATAAGTCGGACGAGGACACGGCGGCCATCGCCAACTCGGCGATGGGCAGCAATCCCGGTACCGTGGTCGTAGCCGATGAGCTGCTGTCCCAGCTTAATCTGCAGCCGTATGCCAGTAATCTGCTCGTTAATTACAAACAGGGTATGGATACGACCGAGGCAGACGAGAGCATTAAATACACCTTGCTCGATAATCTGCTCGTTGACGGCAAGGAGTCGGGGTCATGGGGAGTCTTCATCACGCGTTCCGAGATGTATACGCAGGCGGCGCAGATGAACGGCATGATTAGCTATCTGGCCATCTACATTGGCTTTGTACTGGTCGTTGCGTGCGCGGCGATACTGTCGATCCAGCAGCTCTCCAATGTGGCCGACGGCAGCCGTAACTATCGTGTGCTGGCGCAGATCGGCTGTGACGACCGCCAGATTCGCCATTCGGTGATGGCGCAGCAAGCGGTATTCTTCCTGTTCCCGCTGGCAGTGGGCCTGGCGCACTCCTTTGTGGCGCTCAAGGTGATTATCGAGCTGGTGAGCATATTCGGCAGCATGAGCATCGGCGGCACCGTGGGCCTCACCTGCGCGATTTTCCTGGCGGCCTACGGCGGCTACTTCTTGGTAACGTACCTCATGAGCACCGGCATGGTACAAGCTGCCATCGCCACCCGCTATAGCGAGTAACAAGCCGGTAAAACCGTCGCAAAATCAGAGGCGTATGACCGCCGCGAAGGGACCAGGGGCCCTTTCGCGGCGGTATTTTGCCTATCCGGTGCGTCTCGGATGCAAGTGAGTAGACTTTTTTGAACTTGCCGAGCACATCACGACAAATGATCGATAAAACCGCAGGTCAGGGCTGTGGCGTTTTAGGACGTGCTTGACCTCCTGCTAAAAGCCTACTCACTTGGTTTTTCTGCTAGAAGACCGCCGCGAGGGAAGGCAGCTCCCTTACGGCGGTTTTAACGTTTGCCCAGATAAAACCTACCTAAATAAACTTGTCCCTTTTTGGCAGGTTAGCGCTTCCAAAAGTGGAGGATCAGCGTGGTGCGGTTTTGCTGCTCGGTTTTGACCAGGATGTTGTGGATGTGGGTCTTGACGGTGCCCACGGCAAGGAATAGCTCGTCAGCGATCTCTTGGTTCGACTTGCCCAGCACAACCAAGCGCATGACTTCGGTCTCGCGGTTGGAGAGCTTGTAGGCGTTGCGATAGAAGGGCATCTGCTCTTCGATATGCCGGTCAAGATCGCTGACGTTCTTTTCCTCGGGCGCCTCCTGCATGCGGATTGAAAGCACGTGGTAGGAGTAGATAATCAGCAGAATCGCAAAGTAGCACGCAAAGAAGTTCTCGCTGAAGTTGCGCTCGGATAGATACAGCTGCAGCCAAGAGGGCGCCAGACTCATGGGGACAATCAGAATGTTGTAGAAGTCCTCGGCAACGATGCAACCGACCAGAATAGCGCCGATAATCAGGTGCTTTCGTTGGTTGTTAACGCGTGCCTTCAGCTCAACTTTTGTACTCTTATGAGCCGTCCAAAAGATATACAGTCCCACAAAGACAAGGAATACCTGACGCATCGTGTAGTAGAGCCACTGATGCATGGGGCCGGAGGGGACAGCGACGATAATCAGCGACTCGCACAGCAAAAACGTCAAGACGGGGATAGCGAACTGCTTTTTAGAATGTTTGTCGAGCAGGTCCATGGCAATCAGCCAAATAAAAGCCTGCGAAGCGGTCGCCACTAGGGTCCGCATTACAGGCATGGTAATTGAGTAATAGTCGCTGGCCGGAAAACTCTGGTTTTGCAATGTGTATTCAAAAAAGAAGATCTCGGTCATCTCGATGGCATAGCAGATAAATACGCCGCTGCCATAGATAAAGAAGCGTCGACGAGACGAGGCGTAGGCGGCAAGCGAAAGCACTGCCGTCACAATACAGATAACCAGTATTGCCAAGGTATAGAAGAACATGAGCGTGTTCATCTGTCACCGTCCCGTCTCATTTGATCTGTGTTTGGGCCCCATATAATCCCTGGGGTATATATGCCCCAGCCGGTCGTTTCACCGCGGATTAGGCACCGATATATAGGATAGCCGCATACCGTTCACGGTTCTAGATAGTAAACCCCCTGTAAACTCTTGACCTGCGGGTTTATATTGGATTAGAGAGGGTGTAACTCCGTGAACGGTCTTTAATCCCGAATAAACTAGGTAAAAATTGCATACGGGTGAATGATGGTCTTGTCAACACGAGGCGTGATGTTCGAGCGCCTCATAGTAATAGTCGGTAAGACCGGCGGAAAGGAAATCGACATGGCACTGCCTAAGGATTTCATCGACACCAACGACTTCACCAAAGAGCAGATCCTGGCTATCGAGGATCTTGGCCTGGCAATGAAGAAGGCCATCAAGGTTGACGGCTATTATCCGCACCTGCTCCGCAACAAGAGCCTTGGCATGATCTTCCAGCAGGTCTCCACCCGCACTCGTCTTTCCTTCGAGACCGCTATGACCGACCTCGGCGGCCATGCTCAGTTCTATGGCCCTGGCACCATCCAGCTCGGCGGTCATGAGTCCCTGGGCGACACCGCTCGCGTTATGGGCTCGCTGCTCGACATCATGATGGCTCGCGTTGACCGTCACAAGGACGTCGTCGGCCTCGCTGAGGGCTCCGCTGTGCCCGTCATCAACGGCATGTCCGAGTTCAACCATCCCACGCAGGAGATGGGCGACCTCATGACCATGCTCGAGAACCTCCCCGAGGGCAAGAAGATCGAGGACTGCACCCTGGCCTTCATCGGCGACGCTACCCAGGTCTGCGTCTCCCTCATGTTCATCGCCTCCAAGGTCGGCATGAAGTTTGTCCAGTTTGGACCTAAGGGCCACCAGATCCCCGACGGCGGCCTGCACGTCGGCACCGTCGAGGAGCGCGCCGAGTTCGGCAAGCAGATGATGGCCATCGCCGAGGAGAACTGCAAGGTCTCCGGCGGCTCGGTCGTCATCTCCGACGACATCGAGTGCATCAAGGGCGCCGACTTCATCTACACCGACGTGTGGTATGGCCTGTACGACGAGGAGGTCTCGGGCGAGAACTACATGGACGTGTTCTATCCCAAGTATCAGGTCACCATGGACATGATGAACTTCGCCGGTCCCAACTCCAAGTTCATGCACTGCCTGCCGGCCACCCGCAACGAGGAAGTCGTCGACGAGGTCATGGACGATCCCGAGCGCTCCCTGTGCTGGGTCGAGGCCGAGAACCGCAAGCACTCCATCCGTGCTCTCCTTGCCGCCCTGGGCAAGCGCACCCCGCTCAACGACGAGGGCGTCGAGTACTCCGCCAAGGCCGAGCTCCACGCCGCTCTCGAGGCTCTCGAGCAGCTCTAAGCCCCAAGGCGCCTAAAAGCACGTTTGCGGGCGGCGGATGCTCGTCTCCTGTCGCCCGCTCACCGAGGCCCAAGCAATTGCCTTAGTCCTTGGGGTCTCGGATCTGTCCAAGACTGAGCGAAGGAGCTCATCATGAGCGACGGAAAGAAAAAGCTTTCCTTCTTGACGGTCATTTCGACCATCATCTGCGTCGTCTTCGTTTGCGAGGCCGCCGCTCCTGCTGCTGCCATTGGTAACCAGCAGTTCTTCTGGTGGATCTTCCTGATCCTGACCTTCCTGCTTCCCTACGGCATGGTTGTTGCCGAGCTCGGCACCACCTATGACGGCGAGGGCGGCATTTACGACTGGGTACGCGATGGCCTGGGCGACAAGTGGGGCGCCCGCATTTCGTACTACTACTGGGTTAACTACCCGCTGTGGATTGCCTCGCTGGCTACCATGTTCCCCGACATCCTGGGCATGGTCTTTGGCGTCGAGTTCAATCTGATCGCCAAGATGGGTATCGATCTTGCCTTTGTGTGGATCGTCTATCTCATGGGTCGCTCCAAGGCGGCCGACTCCGAGTGGGTCCTTAACGGTGGCGCCATCATCAAGGTCGCCGTTGCCGTTATCGTCGGCGCTCTGGGCATTTGGTATGCCATGGAGAACGGTTTTGCGAACGACATGTCCGCTACCACGTTCCTGCCCGAGCTCACCAACACCAACGCCCTCGGCTACCTGTCGATCATCATCTTTAACTTCATGGGCTTCGAGGTCATCTGCACCATGACCGATGACATGGCCGATCCCGCTCGCGATATCCCCAAGGCCATCATTGTCGGTGGCCTGTCCATCGCCGTGATCTACCTGTTCGCTGGCTTTGGCATCGGCGCTGCGGTGCCGGCCGATTCCATCGACCCCGACTACGGCATGATTGTTGCTGTCCAGACCATGGTGGGCGACTCCATGATCTTTAAGGTCATCTGCATCGCCTTCCTGATCACCCTGTTCGCCAACATGGCTGCCTGGTCCTTCGGCGTCAACTCCGTCGCTCGCTACGCTGCCGAGCACGGCAACATGCCCAAGGTCTTCGCCTCGATGATCTCGGATGACGACATGCCCAACGGCGCCAACCTGGTCAACGCCATCGTTGCCTCCCTGGTGCTGTGCCTGCAGCTCGTTCCCATCGACGCCATCTCCAACGGTGTCTTCTGGATGCTCTTCGGCACCTCCGTCGTCTTCCTGCTGCTGACCTACATCCCGATGTTCCCGGCGTTCCTCAACCTTCGCAAGAACGACCCCGACCGCGAGCGCATCTTCACGTTCCCGTTTAAGGGCGCCATGATGAAGGTCATGCTGGCCATCCCCTGCATCGAGCTGGTCCTGGCCATCGTCGCAACCCTGGTTCCGTTCTCCACCGCCGAGATTGGCGACAAACTCCCGATGATCGTTATCTTCATCGTGCTCGTGCTCATCGGCGAGGTCGTCCGCGTCGTCAGCGCTAAGGGCCGTGAGACCGAGTACAAGGGGCTCACTCCCGAGCTGGCAGCTCAGCGTCTCGCTGAGGAGGCTGCCGAGGCCGAGGAGAACTAGAGCCCCCGGTTCTGGGGCTCCAACCCTCCTCGCGTACCACGCGCGCTTCGTCGGGCTTGTCGCTCCCGACTCCGGGCACTCTAGCCTCTTCGGAGGCGTGCCCAAGCGACAGGTTTGCTAACCATTCCCCCGGGGTGGGTGCGAGCGATTGCTCTGGTAACCACCGCCCGCCCCAATCTCTCTTCCGTATCCTTCGTGCGTCTTGTCTCCGCGCACCAGGTTACGTCGTCGCTTGCCGGTGCGACTCCGTGAAAACCGGCGCCGGGCGCCCCGACCTTTGCCGGGGAACGGGCGCCTTCCACTCTTGGTTTTAGGCTGCGGGTAACCCGCCCACAGCAAGCGATCGTTCGATTTGGAGGAAATCTTATGCGTACGATCACCGAGTCCGAGTCCACCCCCAAGGCCGACGGCTTCTTTATGCCCGCTGAGTTCGCCCCGCAGGATCGCGTGTGGATGGGCTGGCCCCACCGCACCGATACCTGGGCCCACGGCGCCAAGCCGGCTCAGAAGCAGTATGCCGCCATCGCTCGTGCCATCGCCGAGTTCACCCCGGTCACCATGTGCGCCAACCAGGCCGACTACGCCAACTGCAAGGCCGTCTTCGAGGAAGACGAGAACGTCACCGTTATCGAGATGACCACCGACGACGCCTGGTTCCGCGACACCGCCGCCACCTACGTCATCAACGGCAAGGGCGAGAAGCGCGCCAACCACTGGCACTTCAACGCCTACGGCGGTCTCGTCGACGGCCTCTATTTCCCGTGGGACAAGGACGAGCAGATCGCCCTCAAGATGGCTGAGCTCTCCGGCTGCCGCCGCTATCGTCCCGACGACATGATCCTCGAGGGCGGCTCCATCACCGTCGACGGCGAGGGCACCCTTGTCGTGACCGACCAGTGCCTGCTTTCCCCGGGCCGCACCTGCTCTGCGGTGCTCGAGGAGGAAGAGGATCCCGAGTCCATCTGGCCCAAGTACCACAAGAAGTTTGAGCCCTGGAGCGAGGAGCTTCGCGCCTACATGGACGAGCACCTCAAGGATTACCTGGGTGTCGAGAAGGTCATCTGGGTCAAGGAGGGCATCGACCCCGAGGAGACCAACGGCCACATCGACGACGTCGCCACGTTCATCGCCCCGGGCGTCATGGCCTGCATCTGGACCGACGATCCCGAGTATCCGTTCTACGAGCAGTGCCACGCCGCCTACGAGACCCTCTCCAACGCCGTTGACGCCAAGGGCCGCAAGATGAAGGTCTACAAGCTCTGCATGCCCGTGAACCCGCTGTTCATGGACCAGGCTTCCTGCGACACCATTGACGCCGACGAGAACGCCGAGCCTCGCGTCCCCGACGAGCCGCTGATCGCCTCCTACATGAACTACCTCGTGACCAACCACGGCGTTATCGTCCCGCAGTACGGCGACGAGAACGACCAGCTGGCCGTCGACACGCTCCAGAAGATCTACGACGAGGTCTGGGGCGAGGGCGTCTACAAGTGCGTCGGCGTTCAGTCCGAGCAGGTCGTCTTCGGCGGCGGAAATATCCACTGCATTACCCAGCAGGAGCCCTCGGCGTAACTCAGGCACGCCACCTTGGCGTTCACTCGTCGCTTACGTAGCGTCAGTACGCTACGCTCCTCGTTCGCGCCAATCTGGCGCACCTGAGCACGCCGAGTAAACGCTGGCTTTCCGAGGCACCCCATCTCGCCGCTCAAACCGTCGCTCGCGTACCAAAGTACGCTTCGCTCCTCTTTCGCGGCGACCTGGGGCACCTCGAAAACCCAGCCGATCAATCGGACATCGGCGGCTGGTTCGTCCGGGGCACGGCACCAGTTTGCTCAATGTCATGGTCGGCTGGGTTTTTCTTTGGGCACTCCGTTGCCTCCACTTCGGAGTGCCCGCCTCTTTGATTGAGTACGCGTCTGATCTGGGATTTATTGCGGGTTAGGCCAATTGTTCGCTTGAATTTCCCAGGTCAGACGCGTATTCAATTGCTGATAGTTTCCGGTTGCGAGCGCGACCGGTTTGATCGGAGTATCTATGTACCAGCGTATCGTTATCTACACGCGCCTGTTCCGCGAGCGTTGGTCCAACAATTGCACCCTCTCTTCTCTTTGGGATGGCACCTGTACCGGTGACGCGGCCTGCAACCCTACCTTGGGCTGCGCCTTCGGTGCAGATGCCATCCTTTTTGCTGTAGGGGGAGCGTGCCGTGGCAGGTAAAAAGTTCTCCCTGTTCGAGGTCATCCTCTCGGTTATCTGCGTTGTCTTTACCATCGAGGCGGCCGCTCCGGCATCTGCCATGGGTAACGTGCAGTTCTTCTGGTGGATTTTCCTCATCATTACGTTTTTGCTTCCCTATGGCCTGGTGGTGGCCGAGCTCGGTACGGCGTTCGATTCCGAGGGCGGCCTGTACGATTGGGTTCGCCTGGGCCTGGGCGACCGTTGGGGCGCCCGCTGCTCCTGGTGCTATTGGGTCAACTTTCCACTGTGGGTAGCAAGTATCGCCTGCATGTTTCCCAGTGTCATCAATGCGGTATGGGGCATCGAATTTTCGCTTGGGGTCCGAATTGCCATCGAGCTTGCCTTTGTGTGGGGCGTCACGGTCATGGCAATGCAGCCGGTGGCCGAGGCCGATTGGGTCATGGATGGCGGCGCCGTCATCAAGGTGCTCATTACCGCCGTGGTGGGAATCGTCGGCATCTGGTTTGCCTGCAACAACGGCTTTGCCAACGATATGTCGCTCAAGACTTTCATTCCAGATCTGGGCGACACCAATTCATTGACATACCTATCGATCATCCTATTCAACTTTATGGGCTTTGAGGTGGTCGCGACCTTTGCCAGCACGATGAAAAACCCGTCGCGCGATATCCCCAAGGCGGTTACTGCCGGTGGCGTTGCCATCGCGGCGATCTACATTATCTGTGGCATCGGTATTGGAGCCGCGGTTCCCACCGAGCAGCTTTCACTCGATTCGGGCATTGTGGACGCGGTTGCCGCCATGGTGGGGCGCGCTCACCCGCTGACGATGGTCGTGGGCATGGCCTTTTTGGTGACGCTGTTCGCCAACATGATCTGCTGGAGTTTTGGCGTCAACAACGTGGCGAGCTATGCCGCGCGCCATGGTAACATGCCGCGCCCCTTTGCGCTGGTATCCAAGAAGACCGGCATGCCCAATGGCTCGGCACTCATTAACGGTTGTTTTGCCAGCTTGGTGCTGCTACTTCAGATTCCGCTGGGCGAAGGTTCCGACGTCTTTTGGGTCTTCTTCTCGATGAACGTCGTCTTTCTGCTCATGAGCTATATCCCGATGTTCCCGGCGTTTTGGCGCCTGCGTAAATACGACGACCGCCCGCGTGTGTTTCGCGCGCCCTTCGAGGGCAAGGTGCTTGCGGTAGCGCTTGCGGTGCCGGTGGTAGAACTCGTGCTTTCGATCGTCGCTACGATCGTGCCACTCAACAGCTCGCCCGCCGAGATGTCAAAGTTGCCGATCCTCTTGGGTGTGGTGATCGGCGTGTTGCTGGGCGAGGTTTCGCGCCTCATATCGCGCCGCGGCCGCAGCATCGACAATCCCGGCGTTGGCGCAAGGGGGACAGGTCGCTTTGCACCAAAACAGTAGCGCCGCGAGTTGCGCGGTGCTAGATGCGTCTTGGATTACTGCTCGCGCTGCTCGGGATCAGATGCGAGCTTGGGTGCAAAGTAGGGGACGTGGCCCAGGTAGGGGCAGCTGTCCGAACGCGCCTCAACGGCGCAGGGGACATCGTCGTAGGTCATGGAAGAACCGAGTCGGGTGATGGCCTTGGCGGCGGGCGCGACGAGCATCTTGAGCGGAGCGATCGGTGTCATGGCATCTCCTTTCATCGGTGAGACACAGCTTGTTTATCTAAACGATACAGTACGTTTAATCGGTGAGTCTAATCTTGCGGCAAAGAATCTGTCAACATCCTCACAGCATCTAGACAGGGGAGGCGGGCATGAGTTTCGCGTTCTATATCTACACCACGATTATCATGGGTGTGGCTCTGGTGACCAGTGCCGTGGCATTGGTGGTTTGGCTCATGACGCGCCGTCGCGACAGCCTGGTGGCCGCGGCGGGCTTTTTGCTCTACATGCTCGATATGTCGGTCATCTTTTTTGACGAGTACAATCGGCTCAAATACGACTACGCCGTTACCTTTAGCGAGCCGCTGCAGCACCCCTTGCTGCGCTGCGTGCTTGGTATTGCCATCTATGCCTGCGTGGTGCTATGGATGTTTGCGCGCTTGCGCAAAAGGCCGACGTCGCGCATGCTCGGACTTGCTATCGTGCCGTTTTCAATCTTGCAATTGCTACTGGTGCCTCGCAGCGGTGCTGCCGGAGAGATGCAGCAGTATCTCTTTTGGCTCACGCGTGACCTGGGCAATGTAGGATGTCTTGCCTATGCCGCCTGGCATTACCGGCACAGGGCCACGCGTGTTGAGAAACTCGACCTCGACCGCTCAAAGCTCTTTTGGAAGGTGGCACTCGTTCTTGCGTTTTGCGTAATCGCCGAGGACACCTACATGATTTTGCTCTGCCGCCCCGACTCTCAAAACCCCGTCATCAGCCTCTTTTTGTGGTATCTGTCCGAGCGCAATATCTCCGAAAACGTGCTGCTCGTGGTATGCGCGGTCCAACTCTTTTGCCAGTTTAGCCATATCCTGCGCGTGTATGCCCGTCATCCGCGTGCCGATGAGGACGTGGCGGCCCAGAGCGCAAGCTCTGAGGACGACCTCGCATCGCGTGTGGTGATCTATGCCGATGCCCATAAGCTGTCGCGGCGCGAGCAGGAGGTGCTCACGCTGGTGCTGAAGGGCAACGACGCCCAAAACATCGCCAGCGAGTTGGTCATCAGCCCTGGCACTGTCAAGGCGCACTTGCATCGCATCTACGTTAAAAGCGGTGTCTCCAACCGAGATGACCTCATAGATACCTTTTGGCGTTCCTAGCCCCATTCTTCCTCGCATGCGGGTCTTGCCGTGTGGGCGGTCATACCGTTGGGCGTAATGAAGCGGTAATAATCTCAGACAATAAACCTGCAGGCAAAGCGTGTAAACCTGCTTAAACTGACCGTTTGCGGTCCCTGGCCTTGGCACGGATTTGCCCCTGTGTATCAATGGGTGTAGCGCGAAGCCGCGGACGCGGGACAGACGTCCGAGCACGGCTTGTAGGCACGCGCCGATGCGGGAGCGCTACGCTCCCAACCGAGTGCCCACGCGGGCGGTGCGTCCGCGTTGCAACCAAAGATGCCTGAGGAGGCTCACATGGACAAGGCTGATGTAGTTATCAAGAGCAACGCCGTCTTTACCGGCGATGGGCTCGAGCCGTTTAAGGGCGGCGTTGCCGTGCGGGGCGATAAAATTGTTGCCTGCGGTGACGATGCCCACCTGGCACCGTTTATCGGCCCCGATACCGAGGTGCGCGACTTTGGCGACCAGCTCGTCACGCCCGGCCTGATCGACTCGCACACGCATTTTGCCCAGGGCGCGTTCATGACCGACCCCGATTTTGCCGTCAACCTCATCGACTGCACCAGTTTTGAGATGGCAATGGAACGTGTCGTGGCGTTTGCGGCCGACCATCCCGATAACGAGTGGATTCTGGGCTGCCAGATTATCCAGTTCCAGTGGGATGTCCCCGAGATGCCCACAGCCGCGATGATCGATGAGTACATCTCTGACCGCCCGGTCTTTCTGCAGCAGGTTGACCTGCATACCTTTAGTGCCAATACCTGCGCCATCAACAAGGTGGGAGTAACTTCGCAGACGCCCGATCCCGCAGGCGGCAAGATCCTTAAGGATGCCGAGGGCAATCTGACGGGCGTGTTTTCCAACAACGCCGGCGCCTTCTTTATGGACGAGGTCTACGATCCGGCGCCCGAGGTTGTTGACGCGTCGTTTGCAAAAACCGCCCGGCGCGCTAATGCCCTGGGAATCACTACGGTCGGCATGGTCAATCCTACGTTTGTGAGCATGGAAAACCCGTATGCGGTGTTGGCAGGTCTTAATGCCAAGGGCGACTTGCCACTGCGCGTGTTCCTGTACACCGATCTGTTCGAAAACGAGTCCTTAACGCTCGAGCAGATCAAGGAGAAATACGCCTTCCCGGGTACGCAGGTGGAGTGGCACGGCTTTAAGCAGTTTCTTGATGGCGTGTGCTCCGACCACACCGCTTGGATGCTTGAACCCTATAGCAATGCGCCCGATACCTGCGGTGAGCCCGCGGAGGAGCCAGAGCGCATCCGTGCTGCCATCCTCAGGGCGCAGGAATGGGGCGTTGACACGCGCATCCATACGATTGGTGATCGCTCGGTGCGTTTTGTGCTCGATTGTTTTGAGGAGGGCGAGCACTTGCATGGCAAGCGGGATTGTCGCCACTCCATGGAGCACAACGAGACGGTTCAGCCCGAGGATCTGCCGCGCTATGCCGAGCTGGGTATATGCCCTGGCATGCAGCCGTGGCACATGCTGCTCGATATGGCTGACCTTGCCAAGGACGATGCCGTGGGCCCCGAGCGTGCTGCGCTTTCGTGGCCCCTGCATAGCCTGCTTGCCAGCGGTGCCGTGGTGCACCTGGGCAGTGACTTCCCCGTTGTGGGCTTGGAGCCCATGGAGGAGGTGTACGGCGCGGTCTTCCGCATGCTCGAGGACGGCTCCAACCCCGAGGGCTGGTTCCCCCAGGAGCGCATTACCATGGCCGAGGCTCTGCGCGCCTACACCTATGGCAGCGCCTACGCCATGCATGCCGAGGACCGCATCGGCACGCTCGCGTGCGGCAAACAGGCAGATATCTGCGTGCTCGACCGCAATCTCTTTGATTGCGAGCCGGCCGAGGTGCTCGAGGCTACCGCAGCCCTCACGATGATCGCCGGCAAGGTGGTCTTTGAGGCATAGCGCCATCGTTTGATTGGGCGGCTTGGTGCCAGTTGTCAGCCGCCTGACATCCATTCAGCACTACTCTCTCAAGGAAAGGGGAGAACCATGGCAGAAGAAACAACCGCTGTCGTTGGGGAGGAGCATGAGCTCGCCTCAAAGCCGATTCCAGAACTTGTGCGCCGCTACACAATTGTGACCGGTCAGGGCATGCTCGCTCAGATCATCATGGTCGTGCTCGAGGGTCTCGTGATGGGCTGGGGCTTGGGCTCTCACGGCCTGGCCTGCGTCTCGATCATCATGTCGGTCGAGTACATCAACCTGGCCTTTGGCAACCTGTTTGGCACCGGCGTGCCCGCCGTGGTGGGCAACCTTTTGGGTGCCGGCGACATCAAGGGCGCAAGCAAGGCTTTTAGCCAGGGCTTTTGGCTCACCACGATCGTGAGTGTGCTGCTTGCTGTGGTGATGGCCGTGTTTACCGAGCCCATCTGCGCATTCTTTGGCGCCACGCCCGACATCATGGCCGATACCGTTGCCGGCGTGCGCACCTTCGCCGTGCTGCTGCCGCTCACGGTCATTGGCCAGATGATCACCGCTGTGATGCGTGTGGACGAGAAGGTTCAGATCCAGGCCAACCTTATGACCGTTTCGGCCATCGTCGCCATCTGTTGGCTCGCGCTTTCCACGTTTGTGCTCAAGTTTGGCGTTATGGGCGCCGGCGTGTACTACGGGCTTTCCATCGGTATCTGGGCCATCGGTATCTTCTGGTTCATCGGGGGCAAAAAGTCCCAGCTCCAGATTAGCCTGGCCGACCTTAAGCTCGACCTCGCCATCTGCGGCCAGATCTTCAAGATCGGCTTCCCGTTCTTCCTGGTCCAGGGCGCGACCTTTATCTTTAATACCGTTGCCAACTCGCTTTTGGGTTCGCTCGGCGGCGACATGGGCTCGCTCTACATCGCAGCCTTTGGCGTGATCAACGGCTACATCCTCTACATTACCATGATGGTTGCCCAGTGCTTCTCCTACGGTCTGCAGCCCATCGCTGCCTTCAACGCCGGCGCAAAGGCTTGGGCACGCCTTAAGGAGACGCTCTCCTGCACGCTTAAGTACCAGGTTGTGACGCTGGCGCTGGTCACCGTCGCGCTCTGGCTTGCCGCCACCCCGGTGTGCGCCTTCTTTGCCGGCAGCGATCCTGCGCTCGTTGAGGTTGCCGCCAACGCCACGCGTACTGTCATCCTGGCTGTTGCCCTGGGCTATCTTGCCATGACCATGTCGATGTATTTCCAGGCGGTCGAGAAGGTGGGTGTCGCCACGTTTACGGGCCTGCTTCGCTATGTGATCTGCTCGGTGCCGCTTATGTACCTCCTCGGCAACATGATGGGTGTCGAGGGCGTGTGGATCGCCCTGGTGGTGGCCGATGCCATTACCGGCATCATCTCCATTGCGCTCGCCGCGCACGAGTCCAAGCGCCTGAGCGGGCTTCCCGCGTAGCCAACGCGCGCTTGTGACACATGACAGCGACTGTTTAATGCAAGCCGCCGCAGATGCTCCCAAGGCGTCTGCGGCGGTTCTTTGCAGCGAGGTTCAAATAGGCAATCTGCCAGCGCTACTTTCAAATTAGAGGCCGGCTTATGATTGTTCTCGAACCAATGCCATGAGGCCCAGGCGGTTTTTGACGCCGAGCTTGTGATAGAGGGCGTTGACATGCTTTTTTACGGTCGACTCCGAGATATAGAGCTCCTCGGCCATTTCGCGGTTGGTCTTGCCGGCAAGCATCATCTTGAGCACCTCTGCCTCGCGGGGGAGGACTTCGAGCTCGCTGATGAGCGCCTCTAAGGGGTTCTCGCAAGCTTGCTGTGCGGTGCTCTGCGCAAGGATCCCGTACAGGCGCAGGCTCAGGTGCCGCGCGAGCTGGCGCAGGGCTTCGAGCTCTTCGTCCGAAAAATCTCCCGCTTCTCGTGCGCGAAACAGCGTGAGCGACCCCAGGGATGTGCCCCCGTGCGCGAGCGTGGCAGTGCAGCCATAGTAGATGCCGAGCGGCTTCATCCACTCCTGATAGATGGGCGTTGCGTTGCGGCGCTCGACATCCACGAGGTCCAGGTCGCGATAAACATGCACGTTGTGAACGTCAAAGCTCCAAAGGGTGTAGTCAAAGGCGGCATAGCGTTCGTAGTAGCTCTCGAGCTGGTCTTCTGCCATGCCACGGGCAACGGGGCTTACGAATTCTGTCTGTCCGTGTGTGCCGGCGCGTGCGATATCAAACATCGAGGCCCGGTGCGATATTACCTGATTAACCCTATCAAGAAGCCCGGCTTGAAGCGCGGCGAAGTCGCCGCAGCCATGAATCCATAAGGCGCATTCGTTGAGGGCGGACCAGCGGCTCCCGTGGATCTCATCGGGGTTAAAGCGGGTATGCGTGGTATTGGTCATGGATGTCCTTTCATGCGGCTTTGTCAGTATGACACGTCTCGCGCGCCACTAGAACTTTAGGTCAGTGAACGGTGTCCTTTTGGGTGGCGAAAGGGTCCCCTAGGCCCATTGAGAGTGGGCTTCCGGAGCCGCACAATGGGGCCGTCATCACAAAGGGTCGTCCATATCGTTAGGAGCCAACATGAAGACCATTTACGAGAGCGAGTCTACGCCAAAGAAGGACGGATTCTACATGCCCGGCGAGTACGAGGAGCAGGAGCGCACCTGGATTTTGTGGCCGCATCGTTCGGATGTGTGGCGCTGCGGTGCCAAGCCGGCGCAAAAGGTCTTTACCGAGATCATCCAGACCGTTGCACGTTTTCAGCCCATCACCGTTGGTGTCAATGCCGAGGATTTCCCTGCGGTGTGCGAGATTTTCGATGGCGTTGAGAACGTGCGCGTGATTCATATGGAGTACAACGACAGCTGGATTCGCGACCCCGGCCCGGCGTTCCTTGTTAATGACAATGGTGAGGTTGCTCTTTCGCACTTCCACTTTAATGCTTACGGCGGTTTCATTGACGGCCTGTATTTCCCGTGGGACAAGGACGCTTCCATTGGCCTGCAGGTGGCACAGCTCGAGCAGGTTAACCGCTATCGTCCCGAGGATTACATCCTCGAGGGCGGCTCGTTTAACTGCGACGGCCAGGGCACCGTGGTGACCACCGAGATGTGCCTGCTCAATGAGGACCGCAACCCCCAGTACACCAAGGAGCAGATCGAGGAGAAGCTTGCCGAGTACCTGGGCATCGAGAAGGTCATTTGGATCAAGGATGGCATCGACCCGTTTGAGACCAACGGGCACGTGGACGACGTCGCATGCTTTAGTGCGCCCGGCGAGGTCTGCTGCATGTGGACCGATGATCCCAACCATAAGTTCTACAAGGAGTGCCAAGAGGCGTATAAGACGCTTTCCGAGACGACGGATGCCCGTGGCCGCAAGCTCAAGATCCACAAGGTGATTATGCCTGCGACCTCGGTATATATGACCGAAGAGGAGGCCAGCACGATTGACCCCGTCGAGGGCGTGCTGCCGCGTACTCCCGAGGACGCTTTCGAGCCGAGCTACCTCAACTTCCTGCCCATCAACGGCGCAGTGCTTGTACCGCAGTTCGGCGATCCCAATGACGCCCAGGCGCTCAAGGATATCCAGGCTGCTTATCCGGACCGTGAAGTCATCGGTATCATGACTCGCGAGGTTATTTACGGCGGCGGCAACATTCACTGCATCACCCAGCAGCAGCCCAAGGCGCGCTGCAAGTAGATGCGGTTGCAGGCACACGGGGTAGTGTCGATATGACCTGGGACCCGCTGGCGCACACGCTGGCGGGCCCTTTTGCGTGCGGCGGGCAGCGTTGCACGCGGGCACTCGGGTCTAAGCGAGGGTACCAGGGGCCTTGCTTATCGTCGATAGTTGGTCTAGAATCGTCGATAGTCGATGATAGGGGGTAGCATGCAGCTTGTTGAAAGTGAAACCGTGGAGTTCAAGTGCACATTTACCCCTAAGCTGCTCAAAGCTGTGGTGGCGTTTGCCAATTCGAATGGTGGTACCTTGTATATCGGAATCGACGATTTTGGCAGCATCGTCGGAGTGGACGATATCGATGCCACCATGCTTCAATGCTCTAATGCAATAACCGATGGCGTGTATCCCGACGTTTCTGAAATCACGACGGTCTCCGCATTGGACATCGATGGCGTGGCGTTGGTGAAAATCGAGGTGGAAGCGGGTCCTCACAAGCCGTACTGCCTGTGCTCGAAGGGATTTGTTCCCGCCGGGGTATATCGGCGCCTAGGTCCTGCCAACGTGCCCATCGAGATGGCCCAGATCCGCTCGATGATCAAGCGCACCGACGGCGATTATTTTGAGACCGCGCGCTCTCATGAACAGAGCTTGACGTTTTTTGAAGCCGAGCGGGTCTTTAGGCGCGCGGAGATTACGTTTGACCAAACCTCTCAAAAGAATCTCGGCCTTATCGATGAGCTGGGCTTTTACACCAATTTGGCACTGCTGGTCTCTGACCAAAACCCCTTTGCAGTCCGCGCTGGCCTCTTCAACGACGATGCGTATACCGAGTTTATCGACCGTCAGGATGGCGAGGGCTCGATCTTCAGGCAGATAGAGGATATCGAACGGTTCCTCAATATATCGAACGCAACGCGTATGTACTTTGTGCCGGGAAGGCTCGATCGCATAGATAAGGACGACTATCCCCGCGAGGCTGTTCGAGAGGGAATTCTGAACCTGTTTATCCATCGCGACTACGAATCTTCGGTGGCGTCTCTTATCAAGATGAGCCGTACGGCGCTTGAATTTACCAATGCGGGAGGGCCGCAGCACATCAGCGTCGAGGAGGCGCTTGCGGGCGGCTCGGACGCTCGGAATCCAAAGCTGCAACTGCTCTTTTTGCGTCTGGGAATGGTTGAGGCGTTTGGAACGGGCCTCAAGGGGATCCGTGCGCTCTATGAGGCGGAAGGGTTGGAACCCGAAGTCTGCGCCTACCCTGCAATGTTTAGGTTGTCGCTGCCCAACGTCAACGCCGTGCGCAATTCCTATCTGACGCCTCGTGGCAATAGCGGTCCCAACTTGCGTGGGGATTACAGCGATTATGAGCAGCTCGAGCGGGAAGGGGCGCTGCCGCCCGATGTTTCGCAGGCGTTTGCATCCGTGCGAGCGCAGCGAGAGGGGCACGTGTCGATGAATGGCGACTGCGGCCACGAGGTGCGCGCCAAGCTCGTGGAGGAGCTTGGCTTTGATGTTGCGTGCAAGGCGTCCGCGATGCTACAGGATGTCTCGGACGAGCGACGTGGTGGATACGCTCGCGCCTTGATTCGCTTTGCCCTTGAGCGGCCCCGCGGTTTTACGCGCCAGGATGCTTCGGACGCTCTGGGAACTGGGCGCGACGTGACGCTGCGGGTTATCAACGGTTTGCTTGAGGAAGGCGCACTCGTTAAAGAGGGGCGCGCTCGGGCGACGAGATATCGCGCTGTCGGGCAGGTTTAGGGACGGGCGGTCCGGCCCCCTGGGTTATTCCTGGGCAGAGGCCAAGGGCCGGGTGCCCGGCGCACCTTGATTGAAGGGGTACTTAGAGCGTGCCGCCGTACATGTAGACGATAAAGCCGTCACCGGTGTCTTGGCTGTGGTCTTCTGGGATGCGCTTCATGTTGAGGTGCTCGTAAAACTGCCAGTCGGAGTTGCAGTCGCTCATCAGAAAGAATTTGGTGCAGCCTGCCTTGGCGAGCTCGGCGCGCGCAAGGTCGATGAGCTCGCGGCCGAGTCCCTTGCCCTGCCATTCAGGCACAATGATAATCAAGTTGAGCTGACCCTGGGCATATTCGTTGCCTGTGGCGGCAAAGCGATCCGCTGTGGCCTTTTCGCGGCTGTCTCCAAAGAGCGAGCCCTCGAGCTTGGCATCGGCGGTCTTTGCCATCTCGGTTGCCTGGGCGAACATCTCGTTATAGCAGGGCTCCCACGTGGGATTGGTGCGCGGCTTGCCGTCCTCGAAGATGCCGATGCAGCAGGCGGCGATAATGCGGCCCTCAGCCTCGGCGACGAGCGCGATGGGGGAGCGCTGCAGCTGCATGGCGATGTTAAAGCGCGCACAGAAATCGGCGGCTTCGACGTCGCCTCGGTTGCGCAGCGTGTTGCACCACAGCTGGTTGTAGATGGCGGCGATGCCGGCCAGGTCATCGAGCGTGGCGGCGCGCAGGGTTACGTTGTCAAGGCTCATGGAGGCTCCTTCCAAGTTGGGTCAGGCCACCTCTGAGTGTGACATGGCCGCAGAGCGCCCGCATCAATCATTCGGCAGACGAGCCACGATACCTCGGGGACGGAGAGGTGGCAATTGGGTAGTCATTGGGGATGTTCTTAAACGACCAGTCAAACAAGAACGTCCCCAATGACTAATGGTGCGAGGAATGTCCCAAACTGCCGGCAGAAAAGGAACGTCCCCAAGTGCCACATTCGGAGCAAGGCAACGCCGCAGGTAGAGGACGGACAGCGAGCGAGTCGCATTTGAGACAGGGTGACGTGAAACGAAAGGGCGCTGACCTTCTGGTCGCGCCCTTGAAGTTGAACGTCAGATTGTCCAAATGCGGCCCGCGTAACTAAACCCGCTCCGCAATCTCGTGGATGAGGTAGTCGGTCTTTTCCCAGCCCAGGCACGGGTCGGTGATCGACTTGCCAAAGACGCCGCCATCGACTGGCTGATTGCCATCCTCCAGGTAGGACTCGATCATAAAGCCCTTGACCAGCTTGGAGATGGACTCGTTGCGGCGGCAGCTGTCGAGCACCTCCTTGCAAATGCGGTACTGCTCCAGCGGGCGCTTGCCCGAGTTGTCGTGGTTGCAGTCGATGACCGCCGCCGGGTTGGCGTAGCCGGCATGCTCGGTATAGCGCTCGGCCAGGCGCTCCAGGTGCTCGTAGTGGTAGTTGGGGTAGGTGCGACCGTCGAGACCGATGTAGCCACGCATGACGGCGTGTGCGAGCGGGTTGCCGTCGCACTCAACCTCCCAGTTGCGGAAGATGAAGCTTTGATGTGCCTGGGCGGCGTAGATGGAGTTAAGCATGACGGTGGTGGAACCGGCGGTGGGGTTTTTCATGCCCACAGGCACCGAAATGCCGCTCGACACCAGACGATGCTCCTGGTTCTCGACCGAGCGCGCGCCCACGGCGACGTAGCTCAGCAGGTCGACGAGGTACTGGTAGTTGGACGGGTAGAGCATCTCGTCGGCGGTAAAGAAACCGGTCTCTTCGATGACGCGCAGGTGCATGTGGCGGATGGCCTTAACGCCTTCGAGCAGGTCATCGGGCGCCTCGGGGTCGGGGTTGTGCAGCAGACCCTTGTAGCCGGTGCCCTTGGTGCGCGGCTTGTTGGTGTAGACACGCGGAATGATGATGAGCTTGTCCTTGACCTCTTCGGCGACCTTGGCCAGTCGGTTCATGTACTCAAGCACCGAGTCCTCGCGGTCGGCAGAGCACGGGCCGATGATGAGCACCTTGCGTGCGTCCTCGCCGGTAAAGACCTTGGCGACCTCGGCGTCGAATGCCTGCTTTTTGGCGGTAAGCTCGGCGGAAAGCGGCATTTCCTCGCGGATCTCCATGGGGATCGGCAGCCTGCGCTTGAATTCCATGGCCATATGGGGCCTCCTTTATCAATTAACGGCAACAATTGGCGAATTCTCGAATGCTCGGCATTATCCGCTGTCGCACGCTAAAGTGCAAGTGAAACCTGCCGAAAAGGGACAGGTTTATTTTGGTCGGTTTTATCTGGGGAAATGTCGGCGCTCGCCGGAAGGGGGGCCAACGTACGGCACGCTGGAGCAAGTTGGATCTTCTGCGGCATACCCTGTGGACAAAAAATGGCAAATATGAGTACTGTTGCTAGCGTAGTATCATATCGATCTTACAAGATAATAGACACAACAGTAAATATGTTCATTAACGTTGGCACACAGAAGCATGCTACCGGGCATTTTGATCAATTTGAAGGCATATCTAGGCCGCAAAGAGGTTGTTTGCGGCAGTTTTGGCTGCTACTAAAAAGGTGACAGTACTCATATTTGCCATTTTTTGTCCACGGGGCCTTGAGGGAGGCCGTTAATCAGGTCCCGGGGGAGGCGGTTCGAGGGCCGCAGAACAAAAACGGGGGCACAGTTCATTCTGCGCCCCCGTTTTTGGGTATTGCGGTTGTTTGCCGCCGGTTTTACGCCGCCTCGTCGAACTGCGAGTTGTACAGGTCGGCGTAGAAGCCGCCTTGGGCGAGCAACTCGTCGTGCGTGCCCTTCTCGACGATGTCGCCGTCGCGAATTACCAAGATCACGTCGGCGTTGCGGATCGTGGACAGGCGGTGCGCGATGACAAAGCTCGTGCGGCCCTGCATCAGCGCATCCATGGCGCGCTGGATGAGCTCCTCGGTGCGGGTATCGACGTTGGAGGTCGCCTCGTCCAGAATCAGCGCCGGACGGTCGGCCAAAATGGCGCGGGCGATGGTCACGAGCTGGCGCTGACCCTGCGACAGGTTAGTGCCCTCCTCGTTGATCATAAAGTCGTAACCGCCGGCGAGCGTATGGATAAAGTGGTCGCAGCGTGCGGCGCGCGCGGCGGCCTCGACCTCGGCGTCAGTCGCATCGGGACGTCCGTAGCGGATGTTCTCGCGGATGGTGCCGTTAAACAGCCAGGTATCCTGCAGCACCATGGCAAACTCGCCGCGCAGTGCCGCGCGGTCCCAGTCGCGCACGTCGACGCCCTCGACGCGCAGCGAACCGCCGTCCACGTCGTAGAAACGCTGCAGCAGCTTAATGAGCGTGGTCTTGCCGGCGCCGGTGGGGCCGACGATGGCGATGGTCTGACCGGGCTGCGCCTCGCAGCTAAAGTCGTGGATGATGGTCTTGTCGGGCGTGTAGCCAAACTTGACGTGGTCGAACTCAACGTGGCCGGGGCGCTTCTCGGGAATCTGGGCGTCGGCCTTCTGCTCCTCCTCGGGCGCGGCGAGGAACTCAAAGACGCGCTCGGTGGCAGCGGCCATCGACTGCATCGTGTTGCTCACGTTGCCCAGCTGCTGCACCGGCTGCGTAAAGTTGCGCACGTACTGGATAAAGCTCTGGATGTCGCCGGGCGTGGCATTGCCGGTCAGCGCGAGCTGCGCACCCACCACGACGACGCCCACGTAGCCCATGTTGCCCACCAAGCTCATAAGCGGCATCATCAGGCCCGATAGGAACTGCGAGCGCCAGCCACTAATAAAGAGACGGTCGTTTTGACGGTCGAACTCCTCGATTGAGGCCTCGGCGCGGTCGAACACCTGAATAACGTTCTGGCCGGCAAAGTCCTCCTCGATAATGCCGTTGACGGCGCCCAGGACTTGCTGTTGCTCGCGGAAGTACGGCTGCGAGAAGTGAATCATCACGGTCAGGATAATCGAGGCGGCCGGCAGTGTGAGCACGGTGACGCCGGTGAGCGGCAGACTGATCGAAAGCATCATGACGAGCACGCCGATAATCTGCGTCACCGACGTGATGAGCTGCGTCACGCTCTGGTTGAGTGACTGGCCGAGCGTATCGACGTCGTTGGTGATGCGACTGAGCACGTCGCCCTTACTGTGGCCGTTGAAGTAGCTCATCGGCACGACAGCGATCTTGGCGGCGATCTCCTTGCGCATGCGGTAGCAAATCTTTTGCGTGACGCCGGTCATGAGCCAGCCTTGGATGAGGCTGCAGACAGAGCTTGCCAGATACAGGCAGAGCAAAAAGCCGAGCGTCTTGGCAATCCAGCCAAAGTCAACGTCGCCGGTACCGTTGACCTTGGCGACCAAGCCCTCGAACAGCTTGGTCGTAACCTGGCCGAGCACCTTGGGCCCCACAATGTTAAAGATGACCGAGCACACGGCAAAGGCGACGGCGGCAAACACGGCAATCTTGTGCTGGCCAATATAGCCGAGCAGCTGCCTCATGGTGCCCTTAAAGTCCTTGGCCTTTTCGCCACGGCGCATGCCACCCATGCGGCCCATGGGACCACGCTGGCGGGTGGGCTTGGGAATCTGAGTCTTGGTCTCGTCTGCCATTAGCGCTCGCCTCCTTCCATGACGGCTGCAATTTCTTCTTGGGTAAGCCCCAACTCCTCGGCGGAAAGCTGCGACTGTGCAATCTCCAGGTACGCCGGGCAGCCGTGCAGCAGCTCCTCGTGCGTGCCGGTGCCCACTACGTGACCGTCGTCGAGCACGATGATCTGGTCGGCGTGCATGATGGTCGCGATGCGCTGGGCCACGACCACGAGTGCGGCGTCGGTGACGTTTTTGGCCAGCTCCTCGCGCAGGCGCGCGTCGGTCTTGTAGTCGAGGGCGCTAAACGAGTCATCGAACACCACGACCTCGGGCTTTTTGGCCAACGCGCGGGCGATGGCCAGGCGCTGACGCTGGCCGCCCGAGACATTGGAGCCGCTCTGGCTGATGGGGGAGTCGTAGCCGCCCTCGCGCTCGGCGATAAAGTCCTCGGCCTGGGCGATGCGCGCCGCCTGGCGCATATCATCATCGCTCACCATGTCGCCGGCAAACTTGAGGTTGCTCTCGACGGTGCCCGAGAACAGGCGACCCTGCTGCGGGATGTAACCAATGCGGCGGCGCAGCTCGGAAAGGGTCATGTCGCGCACGTCGATGCCGTCGAGCGAAATGCTGCCGCCCGTGACGTCGTACAGGCGCGGAATCAGCTGCACGAGCGTGGACTTGCCCGAACCCGTTGAGCCAATGATGCCGAGCATCTGGCCGGCATGTGTGGTGAAGTTCACGCCGCTGATGACATCGGCGCGGGCATCGGGGTACTGGAAGCTCACGTCGCGGAAGGTGAGCTCACCGCGCGGCGCGCTGGCTGCGGGCAGTTTGGGCGAGGCAGGGTCGTTGATGCTCGTGGGGCAGGTGATGACCTCTTCCACGCGCTCGGCTGCGACCTCGGCGCGGGGCAGGATGACCGAAACCATGGTGAGGATCATAAACGCCATGACGATCTGCATGGTGTAGGAGATAAACGCCATCATGTTGCCGACCTGCATCACGCCGTCGGACACGCCCTGCGCGCCAAACCACACGATAAGCACGGTGATGCAGTTCATGACGAGCATCATGAGCGGCATCATAAAGCTCATGGCGCGGTTGGTGTAGAGCTGCGTGGTCATCAGGTCGAGGGACGCCTGGTCAAAACGCTCGAGCTCATGCTCCTCGCGGTTGAACGAGCGGATGGGCATAAGACCGTCGAGCAGCTCGCGGGCGGTAAGGTTCACGCGGTCCACAAAGCTCTGCATCATTTTGAACTTGGGCATGGTGAGGCCCATGAGCACGCCGACGACGGCCGAGACCGCGATGATGGCCACGGCGATGGTCCACTCCAGGCCGGTGTGGTTGGCCAGGACGCGCATGACCGCGACGATGCCCATGACGGGCGCCATAAGGCACATGCGGATAAACAGGGTCGCGGCCATCTGAATCTGCTGAATATCGTTGGTGCAGCGGGTGATGAGCGAGGCCTGGCTAAACTTGCCCACTTCGGCAGGCGAGAAGTGCATGACCTTGTTGAAGGTCTCGCGGCGCAGGTCGCGGGCGATGGAGCAGGCGGTGCGCGAAGCCACGGCACCGGTCAGGATGGTGGCGACCAACGATACCAGACACAGACCAAACATCGTGGTCGCCATGCGGCCCAGGTAGGCGTTCTGCACATCGGCGGGGTCGATGCCCTGTGCCTTGTACTCGTCCTGCACATAGCTCACGGCGCGTTGGGTCACGATGGAGCCCGACATGGAGCCCATTTTGTCCGCCATACCGTTGGCGCCCTCGACGAGCTTGTCCTGGTCGATGAGGCCGCCTTCAACGCCTAGACGCAGGCTCTTCATGGTGATCTTGCCGCCGTCGGCATCAATCTGCTTTTGCATATTCTGCGCCGCTGCGGCCTTCTGCTGCATCTCGGCGAGCTGCTCGGGCGTCATTGCGGCCATCTGCTCCGGGGTGGGCATGGCCTGGGCGGCGCTGTTATCTTTCTCGCTGGACGTGCCCATCATGTCGTCCATGGAGCTGGCGTCGATGCCTTGGTTGAGCGAAAGGACGACGGTCTCGGGCAGGCTCATGATATCGGCAATCTTGCCGCCGTCGGCGCGCTCATCCTCGGTTCCCCTGTACGTGCGAATGCCGTTTTTGTCTGCCTTGCCAAACGCAGCTTCTACTGTCTTGGCGTCCCTGGCGCTCATAAAGAGTTCGAGGTCGTCGAGCGATTCGGCACGAATGGTGTCGGGCACGGGCGAGGCGATGCCGCCTTGCTGCACGCCCACGTCGACGATGTCGCTCATATAGGTAGGCAGCGCCAGGTCGGCGTTACAGCTGATTACGATGAGCACGATAGCCGCAAGCAGCGCCAGCACATGCTTCTTAAAGAGCTTGAGAATCCTCACTCGGCATCTCTCCTTTCTTGGTTGTGGTCAATGATCTGGTTGGTGCGTCGAAGCAGGCGCACCAGCTCGTTGGTATCTGCTTCGCCGAGCTGCTCAAGGAATGCCGCAGCGCGGTCCTCAAACTCCCGACGCTTGATTTCAAGATCTTGTCGACCCTTGTCGGTCACGGTCACATGTACGCGACGGCGGTCGGTCTTTGAGTGCTCGCGTTCGACCCAACCCTTGGCCTCGAGGGCGCGCAGGATATTGGCGATGCGGGCGCTCGAGACCCATGCCTTGTCGGCAAGTTCGCTCGGCGTGAGCGAGCCGCCGGCGAGCAAAAGGGCGCGCATAACGGCCATCTCGCCGCTCAAAGCCTGGTCTGTAAAGCGCGAAACGCGCTGGTGCAGGCTGCCAAACTCGAGAAAGAGCTGGCGTCCAAGCTTGTGGAAATCGGTACCTTCCACTGAAAACCCCTAACACTAGAAACCATTTTTGGTGAAAGATGATACCCCTACACGTGCGCCATAATCGATAGATTTCTAGGCATGTCCCAAAAATCTACCGGAGACTGTGCGATATAAAGGTCGTATAAACAATTCAATTTTTTCAATTACTGAAACGTTCCAAAGAACTATCATGCACGCGGTTAGGCGAGGGGTTGTCACCACCATGACGACTGGGACTCAATTATCGCCACGCGCGATGCTCCAACTTCCCGCAAGGAGACACCTGAATCAAGGGGGTTGGAGTCATGGCATTTGACTTCACGGGTAAAACCGCGATCGTTACCGGCGGCACTCAGGGCATTGGCCTCGAGATCGCCAAGGGCATCGTGGAGGGCGGCGGACACGTCGCGCTCATCGCAAGGAATGCTGCCAAGGGCGAGGCCGCGGTGGCCGAGCTCGGCGAGGGCAACAAGTTCTATCAGCTCGATGTCGCCGATGCACCCAAGGCGCGCGAGACCGTCGAGCAAATCTTCACGGATCTGCCTCAGACGAACATCCTGATCAACTGTGCCGGCGTCATCAGCACCAAGAAGTTCGACGAGATTGACGACGCCGAGTGGCGCCGCACCATCGACATCAATCTCAACGGTACCTTTACCATGATGAACGCCGTGTACCCGCACTTTAAGGCGGCCCATGCCGGCACCATCGTCAACGTGAGCTCCGTGGCTGGCAAGATCGGCGGCGGCCTGCTCGGCACCGCTGCTTACGCCAGCTCCAAGGCCGGCGTCAACGGCCTGACCAAGGCGGTCGCCAAGGAGGGCGGCAAGTTCGGCATCCGCTGCAACGCCGTTTGCCCGTCGCTCACCCTTACCGACATGACCTCGATTCTCTCGGACGAGAACTCCCAGCGCATCATCAACGGTATTCCTCTGGGCCGCGCCGCCCAGGCAAGCGAGCCGGCGCAGATGGTGCTGTTCTTCGCTTCCGACCTCGCCAGCTTTGTGAACGGCGAGATCGGCGACTGCGATGGCGGCATCGTTCTGGACGGGTAATACCCAGCGGTAATAGTTCGGCGGCGGCCCCTGCGACTCGGGACCGTCGCCTTCTTTCTGATGTAGCCGCGTGCGACAACAACCCGCACGCATCAAAAGGAGATATATATGAGTGAATCAACCGCGGTGGAGGCGCCGGCGGCCAAGGAGCCGTTCTTTAAGATGTCCTCCATCCCGGGTGCCAATATTCTGGTGCCGCTTTTGTTGGGCTGCCTGCTCAACACGCTGTTTCCCGACCTGTTCAAGACGCTCGGTAGCTTTACGCTCGGCATGACCCAGCAGGGTGCAAGCCCGCTCGTGGGTGCCTTCTTGCTCATCGTCGGCACGACGATTTCGTTTAAGAGCGCCCCTGCCGCTGCTGCCCGCGGTGCCATCATCATCGCCATTAAGCAGATCGTGGTCATCGCCGTGTCGCTGCTCATTCTCTATGTGTTCAACGACAACCTGTTTGGTATCTCGGCCATGGTGATGCTGGCTGCGTGCACGGGTGCCAACAACGCCATGTACGCTGGTTTGATGGGCACCATGGGTAACGAGGCCGAGCGCGGCGCCGTTGCCATCACGACGCTGGTCGTCGGTCCTCCGGTCACGATGATTGTGCTCGGCGCCGCCGGTCAGGCGCCGATTGGCTGGTCGCTCGTAGGCGCCATCCTGCCGATCGTCGTCGGCATTATCCTGGGCAACCTGTTCCCCAGCTTTAAGAAGATGATGGCCCCGGCGCTGTCCGCCATCATCGTGCTCGTCTTCTTTGCCATGGGTTCGACCATGACCTTTGGCCAGCTCATCAATGGCGGTCTCCCCGGCATCTTGCTCGGCGTGATCTGCTCGGTGGTCTTTACTATCCCCGTTGTCGCGGTCGATAGGCTCACCGGCGGCACGGGTGTCGCAGGCGCGGCAATCTCCAGCTGCGCCGGCGCCAATGTTGCCACGCCTGCTGCTATGGCAAGCGTCAACGAAGCCATGTACGGCGGCGCGGTGCTCGCGACGGCTACGGCTCAGGTCGCAGCCTGCGCTATCGTGACGGCCATTCTGACCCCGCTGGTTACCAGCTGGTGCTACAAGCACTTTGAGGGCAAGCAGGACAACGAGAAGACTACGACCGACAAGGCTGCCGCTGCCGCGTAACGCCACGTGCAACAACTCAACGAACATAACAAGCCAACGCTCCAGGGCGGACACGGGGAAATCCCGTGGCCGCCCTGCAGTTTCTGTGGGGTCTCTGAAACACTTTATCCTGCTAAAGCTGGCATAACAGCTAGAGTGAACGTCGTACAAAGGCAAGGAAAAATACCAAACAAATCGGTGAACGGTAGTTGTTTGCGCTCGCATTTCCTGCGGATTTGTTAAAAACGCACTAATGGTATAAAAAAAGAAACATATAACAGCCCTGATGAAGGGGGTGGCTATGTTATCCTTCTCAAACGGGTGAAATCTTGGGTTTTGGGTTGTAGTTCCAAGGTGGACAAACGTTTTCCCTGCACCAACGTGTGGTGAAGAACGGAAGAAGCCGGTAGTGCAAGCCGAACATTCAAGAATTCAATAAGCAGCGGTGTGAGAGAGCGCCGCATTACACGTAACTAGGAGCGTGGTTACACAATGCAGGAGGCATGGGAAGGCTTCAAGGAAGGCATCTGGACGGGAGAGGTTGACGTCCGAGACTTCATCCAGAAGAACTACACCCCCTACGAGGGCGACGAGTCGTTCCTCGCCGGTCCGACCGAGCGTACCAAGGAGCTGTGGGGCGAGGTTCTCGATCTGCTGCTTAAGGAGCGCGAGCAGGGCGGTGTCCTCGATATGGACACCAAGACCGTTACGGGTATCGTGAGCCACCCCGCTGGCTACATCGATAACGCCCACCGCGAGAAGGAGACCATCGTCGGTCTCCAGACCGACAAGCCGCTCAAGCGCGCGCTGCACGTCAACGGTGGTATCCGCATCGCTTGCCAGGCTGCCAGCCAGCACGGTTATAAGGTCGACGAGAACGTTGTCGAGCGCTACACCTTCGAGCGCAAGACCCACAACGCCGGCGTCTTCGATGTCTACACCCCCGAGATGCGTGCTTGCCGCTCGGCTCACATCATCACCGGTCTGCCCGATGGCTATGGCCGCGGCCGCATCATCGGCGACTACCGTCGTGTTGCCCTGTACGGCGTCGACTACCTGATCAAGGACAAGGAGGCCCAGAAGGCTTCCACTCCGACGGTCATGACCGCCGACAACATTCGCGATCGCGAGGAGCTGCAGGAGCAGATCCGCGCCCTCGGCGAGCTCAAGATGATGGCCGAGACCTATGGTTTCGATATTTCCAACCCTGCTACCAACACGCAGGAGGCCATCCAGTGGATGTACTTCGCCTACCTCGCTTCCGTCAAGGAGCAGAACGGCGCCGCTATGTCCATCGGTCGTACTTCTACGTTCATCGACATCTACGCTGAGCGCGACCTTGCCAACGGTACCTTCACCGAGGAGCAGATCCAGGAGTTCGTGGATCACTTCATCATGAAGCTCCGCATGGTCAAGTTTGCCCGTACCCCCGAGTATCAGGCCCTGTTCACCGGCGATCCGCAGTGGGTCACCGAGTCCATCGGCGGCATGGGTGTCGACGGCCGTACGCTCGTTACCAAGATGAGCTACCGCTACCTGCACACGCTCGAGAACATGGGCACCAGCCCCGAGCCCAACATGACCGTTCTGTGGTCGACCCGCCTGCCCGAGAACTTCAAGAAGTTCTGCGCCAAGACTTCTGTCGCCAGCTCCTCGATTCAGTACGAGAACGATGACCTCATGCGCGTCTACCATGGCGACGACTACGGCATCGCCTGCTGCGTGTCCTCCATGCGCATCGGCAAGGAGATGCAGTTCTTCGGCGCCCGCGCCAACCTGGCCAAGTGCCTGCTGTACGCACTCAACGGCGGTGTTGACGAGGTCTCCAAGAAGCAGGTCGGCCCCAAGTATCGCGCCGTCGAGGGCGATACGCTCGATTACGACGACGTTGTGGCCAAGTACAACGACATGATGAAGTGGCTCGCTGGCGTGTACGTCAACTCGCTGAACATCATTCACTACATGCACGACAAGTATTGCTACGAGCGCATCCAGATGGCTCTGCACGACAAGCACGTGCATCGTTGGTTCGCTACGGGCATTGCTGGCCTTTCCGTCGTGGCCGACTCCCTGTCCGCCATCAAGTACGCCAAGGTCCACCCCGTCCGTGACGAGAACGGCATCATCGTCGACTTCGAGACCGAGGGCGAGTTCCCCAAGTACGGTAACGACGACGACCGCGTCGACCAGATCGCTCACGACGTTGTGCACCAGTTCATGGAGTACATCCGCATGAACGACACCTACCGCAACTCCGTGCCCACGACCTCGGTTCTGACCATCACCTCCAACGTCGTGTACGGCAAGAAGACCGGCTCCACCCCCGACGGCCGCAAGGCTGGCCAGCCGTTCGCCCCGGGTGCTAACCCCATGCACAAGCGCGATAGCCACGGCGCCATCGCTTCGCTGTCTTCGGTTTCCAAGCTCCCGTTCCGCGATGCTCAGGACGGCATCTCCAACACCTTCTCCATCATCCCGGGTGCGCTCGGCAAGGAGGACCAGGTGTTCTTTGGCGATATCGACCTTGATCAGCTGGGCGAGTAACTATTGTTAGTGCTATACTAACAATAACGATTACTGATTAGTGCGCCGGTTTCGGCCGGCGTCTATCGATCGAAGGAGACACATTATGAAGGTTTCTGAAGTTTCCGAGACTCAGGCCGATAACCTGGTCCACATGCTCGACGCTTACGCCGAGAAGGGTGGCCACCACCTGAACATCAACGTCTTCAACCGTGAGACGCTGCTCGACGCTCAGGCTCACCCCGAGAAGTACCCGCAGCTGACCATCCGCGTTTCCGGCTACGCCGTGAACTTCCACACGCTCACCAAGGAGCAGCAGGACGAGGTCATTTCGCGTACCTTCCACAACAAGTTCTAAAGGGGTTTAACTCCCGCAGGATCGCCGGGGCTGTTTGGGCTACCTCCCAAAACGTCCTCGGACATGCAAGAAGCCCTCGCTGCGCACTTCGTGCGGCGAGGGCTTCTTGCGTCCTGCGGAATATTTTGGGAGGTAGCCCAAACAGCCCCGGCGGGGTCCTGTGTAGTTACCCTTTAGGCGGAACTCTCCTAATGGGTTGAGCGTTCTGGATTCTTGCTTGCTACCGTTTATCGCGTATAGCTACCGTTTGCGGAATAAGTAACACTCCTTAATAAACCGTGTAGAATCTCAGATAAGCACGGAGTTTTCCAGGGAGACGCTGTCCTTTGTTGTGTGCAAGGGGCGGCGTCTCTTTGGCGCTTGGAGGCCGTTCTGCAGCAGGACGGCGGACGTGCGTCACATATTCAAAAGCCAACGTCGAGATGGGTCGTGATAAGAATGGGCAAGTACGTAATCGTGGTTGAGTCTGGTTCGGATGTGACGCCGGAGCTCTGCGAACGCTACGGCATCGTGCGCGTGCCCATGCATGTCACGATTGGTGACGAGGCCGTCGAAGACGGATCGATCGACCCGCTTGAGATTTACTCGCGCTGCAACGAGTTTGGTGTGATGCCCAAGACGAGCGGTTGCTCGCCGGCGGATTTTGCGCATGTGTACGACCGCATCCACGCCGAGCGGCCCGATGCGACCATTTTGCATCTTGCGTATTCCGAGGTTACGACCTGCTCGCATCAGTCGTCGAAGATTGCAGCCCAGGGGCGCGACTACGTGTTCTCCATGGACACGCGCTTTGTCTCGGTGGGCCAGTCACTCGTTGTCGTCGAGACCGCCAAGTATATTGAGGCTCATCCCGATGCCACCGTCGACGAAATTTTCTCTTTCACCAATTCGGTGATGGACCGCGTGCTGTTGGGCTTTGTTCCTACCGACCTTGCCTTCCTTAAGGCAGGCGGTCGCTTGTCCAACGTCGCGTTCCTAGGCGCCCATCTGCTCAAGATTAAGCCCTGCATTGAGGTAACGGGTGGCAAATTCGTGGCGACCAAGAAGCTCCGCGGCTCTATGCTCAAATGCGCCCGTGCCTTTATTGACCACATGGTTGCGAAGGGCGATATTGATTACTCGCACATTGGTTTGGCGTATTCAGTGGGCCTTTCCGAGGAGCTGCGCAACGATATGGAAGTCTATGCGCACGACCTGGGCTTTAAGGACGTTACCTGGACTCAGGTCGGCGGCGTCATCTCGAGCCACTGCGGCCCGACCGCCTTTGGCGCGGTGCTTACGCTTAAGGCGTAAGGCCTGGCGACTATCGATTTCTATTGCCACGGCGGCGGGCGGGTTGCGACAACCTTCCCGCCGCTTTTGCGTGGAGTCAAATAGGACGATCTAATTGACCGCTAAACCGTTTCGCCATCAGGCGTATGGGCTAGAATGGCTCTGGCATTTTAATTGACAAAAACCAAAGAGAGGCAAGGTTGCGGGAATGGCTGAGATGACGCTTGAGGGTGTGGATGCTCATCCCGAGGACTCTGCGTATGCCCTGGGTCGCGTGCATTCGATCGAGACGATGGGAACGGTCGACGGGCCCGGCATCCGCTTTGTGGTGTTTGTTCAGGGCTGTCCTATGCGCTGTGCGTATTGCCACAATCCCGATACCTGGTCTGTTAACGGCGGCACGATGGTGACCGTCGAGCACCTTATGGACGAGTTCCAGAGTAACCATGAGTTCTACCGTAGCGGCGGCATTACCGTTTCGGGCGGCGAACCGCTCCTGCAGCCCGAGTTTTTGGCCGACCTGTTCCGCGTGATGCACAACAACCCCGATGGCCGCGTACACACCTGCCTAGACAGCTGTGGCTATGCATTTGATCCCAAGCATCCGGAGAAGTTCGATGCTGTTCTCAACGAGACCGATATGGTGCTGCTCGACATCAAGCATGCCGATCCGGTTGAGCATAAAAAGCTGACCGGATGCGATCCTGCGCGCATTCTGGCGTTTGGCGATGAGCTTGCTCGTCGAAAGATCAAGGTCGTTATCCGTCACGTGGTGGTGCCGGGCATTACCGACACGGTGGAGGAGTGCGAGAAGCTCGGTCGCCTGATCGCTCCATGGCACAACGTGGTGGGCTTGGAAATGCTGCCGTATCACACGATGGGTGTCGTCAAGTACGAGCAACTGGGCATTCCCTATAAGCTTGAGGGCGTACCTCAGATGGATACCGCGCGCATGCCCGAGCTGCGCAATGCCGTTATGGCCGGCATGAAAAAGCGCCGTGCGGAGCTCAGGTCGGCCATCGGCTAATAAGCCCGTCCCAAATTGATCACTCATTGGGGACAGACTTAAATGAGTGCCCCCGGGCACCTAGTTGATTGCTAAAGAGCCCCGTTAAGTTGCGGTGGAATAGTTCTTGTGTATCGGCGTATGCCGCCCAAACAGGAACTATTTCACCGCAACTGCGTTTTGGGCAAAGATACGCAACAGAATCGGTGTTTTTGCATAGAAACGCCTGTTTATTGTTTAGAGACACCTTAAACGCGACTGAATATCTTTGGAAAGAAATGCCTGCTATCGACATCGATGGCCGTACCTATGTCATGAGCGCCATGACATCGATGCCGTGGAGCGACCGCTCGAGCGAGGTTACGGCCGCGATTGCAAAGGCTCTGTTTGATATGCGAGCTGCACTGGCTTAGCGTGTTCGTTTGGCGAGGTCAAACAAAATGCTGGTACCATACCGTGGTTGAGAATTTCGTATAGGTTTGGGGAATGGTATGGCTACCATCGCGATTATCGGTGCGCTCGAAAAAGAGATCATGCAGATTAAGGAAGAGCTGAGCGACGTTTGCGAGGCACGGGAGGCAGGCTTGACCGTTGTGAGCGGCGAGCTCGACGGCCTGACAGTTGTCGCCACAACGGCGGGCATGGGCACGGTGAACGCCGCCGCTGCAACACAGCACCTCATTAGCAAGTATGCTCCGCAGGCTGTTGTGTTTTCGGGCATTGCGGGCGGTTTGAACCCCAAGCTCCATATCGACGACGTGGTCATTGGCAAACGCCTGCGCTATCTGGATACCGATACCGCGCTTATCGCCGAGTCCGCACCGGGGCTTGAGGAGTTTGGCTCGACGCCCGCGCTGGTCGATATTGCCGCCGACGTGCTTGCTGAGCGTGGGTTTGTCGACGCTTCGACAAATGCAGTCGCTCCGAACGAGGGCACCAAGCAGTTCCTGGTCGGCACGATTGCCACGGGTAACCGCTTTGTGACGGGCGCCGCCATGCGCAACGACGCTATCGAGGCGACGCATGCCGATTGTGTCGGCATGGAGGGCGCGGCAATTGCCCATGTCGCAACCAAAAATGGTGTCGATTGCCTGGTGCTGCGCGCTATCAGCGATAATTGTGACGAGGCGTACGATGCAATTTGCGACCGAGAGTTCGATCTGTTCGAGTACGCGCGTGTCGCAAGTGACATCACGCTCGATATCGTCCGCCGCATTGCCGCTGCGCAATAGCGCGCTCTTTTGTAAGAACCTACGACCAAGGAGTGTCCATGGCCGATTCCATTAACTACCAGCTTGCCAAGTTCGTCGCCAGCTACGGCAAGGTTTCGCAGATTCCCGAGTCCACCTGCCCTGAGGTGAGCTTTGTCGGCCGCTCCAACGTGGGCAAGTCGTCGATTATGAACAAGCTCTTTGGTCGCAAGAACCTGGTCAAGGTTTCCAGTACGCCGGGCAAGACGAGCAACATCAACTTCTTTGAGGCCGACGACGTGCATTTCGTGGACCTGCCGGGTTACGGTTTCGCCCGTCGCTCCAAGGCCGAGCGTGACCGCTGGGCAGAACTTATCGGCGACTTCTTCGACTCGGAGCGCAGCTTTAACCTAGTCGTGTCGCTGGTGGACATTCGTCACGACCCTAGCAAGCTCGACCACGACATGATCGACTACCTACAGGGCAACGAGTTCAACTTTATCGTCTGCCTCACCAAAGCCGACAAGCTCAGCCGCACCCAGCAGGCCCGCCAGGCAGCAGCCATCAAAAAGCAGCTCAACGTCCCTGCCGAAAACGTGATCATCACAAGCTCCCAGACCGGCACCGGCATCGACGAACTCAAACGCCGCATCGCCGAGGCCTGCCTCTAGTAAGGGTCCTATCCCAGTAAGGGCCCCCACCAATAAAAAGCCAAACCATCAGCCCGGCGCCCCTTCAAAGCGTGGGTTCCTATAGACATCGTCGACCACGTTGCTGTAGGGCCGCCCAAGGGTATCCCCTTAAAAACATTCCGCAGCACGAGGCCCGCTTATCCGTAGCTCCGAAGGAGCAGGATAAGCGGGCCTCAAGTGCGA
The DNA here is from genome assembly GCA_934668695.1 of uncultured Collinsella sp. The sequence continues at coordinate 39,375 of CAKUOD010000011.1, forward strand.
GGACGTTTTTAAGGGGATACCCTTGGGCGGCCCGAAGGGATTAACCAGCGATGTCTACAGGTACTCGATTTGAGCGCCCTCGGTGTCGCACGTCAGAATATGCGTCTCACACTTGGGGAACTGCTCACGCAGCTTGACCTGCAGGAACTTGGCCACGATGGTGTCGTCGGTTACAGCCATGAGGGTCGAGCCCGAACCGCTGATCCAGATGGTCTTAGCGCCGCCGTTAAGACAGGTGTCGCGCACGGCGTTGTAATCGGGAATCAGGCGACGGCGATAGGGCTCCTGAATACGGTCGTCATTGGCGGCGGCAATCAGGTCCAGATCGCCGGTCTCGAGACCGCGCGTCATGCCGGCGATGCGGCCCATCTGCCATACGGCGGTGGAAAGCGGAATCTCCTGCGGCACGACCTTGCGCGCCTCACTCGTGTGTACCTCGTAGGGTGGAATGACGGTAATAAAACGCAGGCGATCGCTCACCTCGTAGCGCAGGCACTGGGGGAGCGAATCGGTCGGCGTAAAGGAGCAGACGGCGCCGCCCAGGATAGCGGGGGCGACGTTATCGGGATGGCCCTCGACCTCGGTGGCAATGCGGACGAGCTCGGCGCGGTCGACGGTGTGGCCCGTCAGCGCGGCGGCGGCCATAATGCCGGCGACAACGCAGGTGGAGCTGGAGCCCAGGCCGCGAGCGACGGGAACGTCAGTCTGAATGTCGATGGCGACGGGAAAAGCCGGCTCGCCCCATGCGGCAAGCGCATCGACAAAGCTCACGTAGACTAGGTTGTTCTCGTTTTGGAATTCCTCGGGGCAGCCCGTGATGGTGAGCTTGTCGGCGCGCTCGAAGGTGAAGTGCGAGTAGAGGCTGACGGCCATGCCGAGGGTGTCGTAGCCGATGCCCAAGTTGGCGCTTGTTGCTGGGACGGTGATCTTGATCATGGGAATCTCCTGGGCGGTCTGCCTGTTTAGTTCGCTGCTCGGGCAGTCCTGGCTCGCTCGGAAAGCACATTAAGTGCTTTCCGGCTCGTGCGGAACTCGCGACGAACTAAACAGGCAGACCCGCATGTCAGCTCGTCATCATCCCGGTGGGTTTCTGATAAAAGAAGGTGCGCCGGCTTTCGCCGGCGCTTAATGAGGGTTTTAGTTGGAAGCCATCTTTTTTGCTGCAGACTCTACGTAGTTGGCCATGTCGGCTACGTCGCAGACGTCTTCGAAACGGACGGGTTTGGATTCGAGTTCGGCGAGCTGGGTCGGGGCGACCGTGTTGGTGGCCTGCTCGAGCACGCGCATGGCCTCAAAGTCGTCCTCGGGAACGTTGAGCCCCAGGGCGTCGCAGCAGGCGCGCGGGAACTTGTAGGGGCTGGCGGTCGAAAGCAGCACGCGGGCCTTGGCGCCCTCGGCGGGGGCGACCTGCTCAAAGACGTGATAACCGCAAGCGGTGTGCGGGTCGATCACGTAGCCGTTCGCGTCCCAGCAGCTCTTGATGGCAGCGCGGACCTCGTCCTCGCTGGCCCAGCCGCAGCCAAACACGTTCTGGATTTTGGCCAGCAGCTCGGCGGGCACCTCGTAGCGACCAGTCTGGGCAAGCTGCTCCATAAGGCCGGCAACGAGCTCGCAGTCGCCGTCGGACAAGAAGTAGAGCATGCGCTCCAGGTTGGAGCTAATAAGGATGTCCATCGACGGCGAGATGGTCGTGAAGAACGGGCGGTTACGGTCGTAAACGCCGGTGGTCAGGAAGTCGGCAAGCACGTTGTTCTTGTCGCTCGCCACGACGAGCTTGGCGACGGGCAGACCCATGCACTTGGCGTAGTAGCCGGCCAAGATATCGCCAAAGTTGCCGGTGGGCACACAGAACTCTACGGCGTCGCCAGCCTCGATAGCGCCGGCGCGCAGCAGTTGCGCATAGGCGGCAAAGTAGTAGACGACCTGCGGTACCAGACGGCCGACATTGATGGAGTTGGCGCTCGAAAGCACTGTGCCAGCGGCCTCCAGGCGCTCGGCAAGCTTCTTATCGGCAAAGATGCGCTTGACGGCGCTCTGGGCGTCGTCAAAGTTGCCGCGGATGCCGCAGACAGCGACGTTGTCGCCCTCCTGCGTGGACATCTGCAGGCTCTGGACGCGGCTGACCTTGCCCTCGGGGTAAAAGACAGTGATGCCCGTGCCCGGAGCGTCGGCAAAGCCGGCAAGTGCTGCCTTGCCCGTGTCGCCCGACGTGGCGGTGACGATCATGATGCGCTCGGCGCCGCCGTCCTTGGCAGAGGTGCGGGCCATCAGGCGGGGGAGCATCTGCAGGGCGACGTCCTTAAAGGCGCTCGTGGGGCCGCCAAAGAGTTCCATCACATAGGTCTGAGGGGCGTCGTCGCCCGGTGCTGCATCGAGTTTGACGAGCGGTGTGACCTCATCACTCGCGAACGTGCCGCGGTATGCCTCGTCGACACACGCCGAAATTTCTTCGGCCGTGTAATCATTCAGTAACATTCCCAACACATCTTGAGCGATTTCAAAGTACGATTTATCTGCAAGCGAGCTGATATCGACCTGCTGGGTGCCGAGCTCGTCCGAGACAAACAAACCCCCGTCGGGAGCGATGCCGGTACGGATTGCCACCTTACTTGAGCACGATAAAGTGCGTCCTCGTGTACTATGATAAGTTCCCATATAACACTGCTCCTCGGATGCCTTGGTCCCAATCGGTGAAACCATGGTATCAGAGCGCGCAAAGTAGGTTCGCAGAGGCTTTTTAGAAAGGTAACCTCAAGCCCATGATTAAGATTGCCAAGTTTGGCGGCTCGTCGGTCGCCGACGCCGAACACTTCAAGAAGATTAAGGCCATTGTCGACGCCGACCCTGCCCGCCGTTTTGTGGTGGTTTCTGCCTGCGGTCGCCGCTTTAAGGGCGACACCAAGGTGACCGATTTGCTCTACTTGGTCAACGCGCACGTCAAGTACCACGTGTCGTGCGAGGAGCTGCTCGAGGACATCGGCCAGCGCTACTTTGATATTGCTGACGAGCTAGGGCTCACCTATCCCATCCGCGAGGAGTTTGCGGCCTTTGCCGAGCGTGCCCGCTCGGGCGGCTACTCCACCGAGGAGCTTGTGAGCCGCGGCGAGTACTTTACCGCCCGCCTGATGGCCGAGTACCTGGGCCTGCCGTTCCTGGATGCCGCGACGGTCGTGGCGTTCCATCACGACGGTACGCTCAGCATGAACCGCACCTCCGAGCTGGTGCAGGAGTACGGTCAGCAGGGCGGCTTTGTCATGCCCGGTTTCTACGGCGCGACGCGTGAGGGCCAAATCAAGCTGCTCGACCGCGGCGGCGGCGATATTTCCGGTTCGATCCTGGCCAAGTGCCTGGGCGCCGACCTGTACGAGAACTGGACCGACGTCTCGGGCTTCTACTCTGCTGACCCGCGCATCGTGCCCGAGGCTCAGCCCATTGCGCGCGTTACCTACGAGGAGCTGCGCGAGCTTTCGTACATGGGCGCAAGCGTCCTGCACGAGGAGGCCGTGTTCCCCGTGCGCGAGGCAGGCATTCCGCTGGTCATCAAGAACACCAATGCGCCGCAGGACCCCGGCACCATCATTAGCGAGACGGCTGACGAGGGTGAGGCAGAGCCCATCATTACCGGCGTGACCGGCAAACGCGGTTTTGTCGCCATCAATGTGGCCCGCGACCGCACCAAGCCCCGCGTTGGCTTTATGCGCCGTGCGCTTTCGGTCTTCGAGCGCTATGACGTCTCCGTCGAGCACATGCCCACCGGTGTCGACCGCTTTGGCGCCGTGGTGCAGGAGCAGGACGTGCACGATTCGCTGTACTCGCTCGTGGGCGACATCCAGCAGGAGGTCGAGCCGCTCGAGATCGAGGTCGTCGAGGGCTTGGCGCTTATCGCTACCGTTGGACGCAACCTGCGCGGTCGCGCCGGCATCTCTGGCCACCTGTTTGGCATGCTTGGCCAGGCGGGCGTGAGCGTGCGTATGATTTCGCAGAGCTGCGACGAGATCAACATCATTATCGGCGTGGAGGAGAAGGACTTCGATCTGGCGATCCAGACCATCTACCGCGCCTTCTCCGATGAGAACGGTATTGTGAAGGTCTCCGATCTGGAGGCTCCCGCACCGGTCGATCCCGCCCTGGCCGCGCTCCGCAAGTAGCTGCCGTCCCGGTGCATTTTTGGGACAAGTGCCAAAAATCTACGGCGGGGCGTTTCGTTTCGGTTTCGTTTCGACGGGGCGGGTTTCGTGCCCGCCCCGTTCTTGTATACACTGGCAACAATAATCGGCCTGCTCGGCGTGCGGGCAAAAGCCACAACCTTTAAAGGGGGAAGCATGAAACAGTACACGGTTGCTATTTTGGGCGCGACGGGAGCCGTGGGCACCCAGATGCTCGAGTGCCTCGACGAGCAGGAGTTTCCGGTCGGTAAGCTCAAACTGCTGGCGAGCGCACGCTCTGCGGGCAAGACCGTCGAGTTCCGCGGCGAGCAGGTTGTGATTGAGGAGGCTTGCCCCGAGGCCTTTGAGGGCTGCGACATCGTACTCGGTGCTGCCGGCGACGATATCGCCAAGGAACTGCTGCCCGAGGCCGTCAAGCGCGGCGCCGTTGTGGTCGACAACAGCCACGCCTTCCGCATGGATCCCGAGGTGCCGCTGGTCGTGCCCGAGATCAATGCCGATGACATCAAGTGGCATCATGGCCTTATTGCCAACCCCAACTGCGCGACCATCATCGGCCTGGTTCCCACCTGGCCGCTGCATCAGCTTGCTGGCGTGAAGCGTATGATCGTGTCCACGTATCAGGCAGCTTCGGGCGCCGGCGCTCCCGGTATGGCCGAGCTTGAGGCTCAGCTGGCCGCCCTGGGCCGCGGCGAGGAGATTCCCGAGCCGCGCGCGTTTGCCGCCCAGCTGGCGAGCAACCTGATTCCGCAGATCGGCGGTGTCAAGGAGGAAGGCTTTACCTCCGAGGAGATGAAGCTGCAGAACGAGGGCCGTAAGATCATGCATCTGCCTGAGCTGCGCGTGAACTGCACCTGCGTGCGCGTGCCGGTGCTGCGTTCGCACTCCGAGAGCATTACGCTCGAGTTTGAGCGCGATATTACGGTCGAGGAGGCCCGTGCCGCGCTGGCTGCCGCTCCCGGCGTGAAGCTGGTTGACGACATGAGCGCCGAGGATGCACACGACCGCTTCCCCATGCCGATGGATACGTCCGACCAGGACCTGATTTGGGTCGGCCGCGTGCGTCGCGACATCTCGAACCCCGAGACCGCACGTGGCATCACCTTCTGGTGCTGCGGCGACCAAATCCGTAAGGGCGCGGCAACCAACGCCGTCCAGATTGCTAAGCTGCTCTGCGAGTAGTGCGACCTGTCCGGCGGGGGCCGGGCTTAGTTTTCAGAACGTCCTCGACCATGTGTGGCGCCTTGTCCTGCTCCTTCGGAGCCGCGGACAAGGCGCCACACTGGTCTGCGGAGTGTTCTGAAAACTAAGCCCGGCCCCCGCCTGCGGTGACTCGGCTGCGAGCGGCCTGCGATGGGGCCGTTGTTGGTTGGGGCCGCTGGGCTGATGTGGGGGCACGTGGCCGTTGCAGGCCCTGGTCCCGGCGGCGGCCCCGGCGCTTCGCGCCTGCCGCCTTGGGGGACTGCGGAGCGCGGCCGGCAGCTGCGGCGCTGTCGCGCCTGCTGCCTTGGGTGACTTTGGGGTCGATTGGGGTTGTCTGCACAATTCGCGGTATTATGTTGCGGAGTTTTGAAAGGAGCCGCTGGTGGTCACGACGACGTTTGCTTCGCCTTTGGGCGAAATCCTGCTTGCCGCTGATGCCCGCGGTTTGACGGGGCTTTGGTTTGAGGGGCAGGAGCACTTTGGTTCCGCGCTTCTCCGGGAAGACTCCGAACATGTTGAAGGCGCCGACGCGGTTTCCGGTACCGGTGGGATGTCTTCGGTGAGTCCGGCAAATGGCGCGGCTTCTTCGGTGCTTGAGCGTTCTTGGGCTTGGTTGAATGCCTATTTTGCGGGACAGGAGCCTCGATTTACGCCGCCGTTGCATATGATCGGCACGGCGTTTCAGCGTGAAGTTTGGTTTGAACTGCTTTCAATTCCGCGTGGCGAGGTCGCTACGTATGGCGAGGTCGCCCAGCGTGTTGCGGCTCGACATCGTGTGCCGGGAAACGAGGCACCCGTCGTGTCTCCTCGTGCGGTGGGGGCTGCGGTTGCGCGTAATCCCATTTCGATAATCGTGCCGTGCCATCGCGTGGTCGCGGCCGACGGATCGCTCAACGGATATGCCGGCGGGCTTGATCGCAAGGAGTGGCTGCTTCGGCTTGAGGGCGCGTACGAGGAATAACGCCAGGGCACTTTGCATGACGAAGGCGCCGCGAAAGGACGAGTCACTGTCCCTTCGCGCCCGGCATGCGTCAAAGCGCTCGACACGTGCGCCTTAAGTTTGGCTAAGCCACATCCTGCGTATTTAAAAACGCGCAGGTTGAGCAGCTAAGGCTGCGCTAAGGCGGTTGACGGTACGCTATCATCGGCAGTATCGAAACCTGTAGAGCCATGCGCCAAAGGAGCAACTATGAAGCTGATGCTTGCCGAGGACGAACCTGGTCTCTCCCGCGCCCTCACCGCGATTCTTCAACATAGCGACTACGAGGTCGACACCGCGCTCGACGGCCTGACGGCGCTCGAGTATCTGCTCGCCAACGACTATGATGCCGCGATTCTGGACATTATGATGCCCGGCATGGACGGTATCGAGGTGCTCAAGCGCACACGCGCCGCCGGCAAGCGACTGCCCATCATCATGCTTACGGCAAAAAGCGAGGTGTCCGATAAGGTCGAGGGCCTGGATGCCGGTGCCAACGATTACCTGACCAAGCCGTTTGCCGCCAAGGAACTGCTTGCGCGTATTCGTGCCATGACGCGTGCCGCGACGGCAATTGACGCCACGACGCTCAGCGTGGGTAACGTGCGCCTCGACACGGCGGCTTGCACGCTTGTGGGACCTTTGGGCGAGGAGCACCTGGCCAATCGCGAGTTTCAGCTTATGGAACTCTTTATGCGCAACGCCGGCACGCGCATGCCCACTGAACGTCTGATGCTCGAGGTTTGGGGTGAGGACGCGCCCGAAGGCGCCAACGTGGTGTGGGTCTATATCTCGTACCTGCGCAAAAAGCTGACGGCGCTTGGTGCCAACGTTGCCATTCGCGCGTCGCGTAACCAGGGCTATTCGCTCGAGGTTGTCGAGGAAGGCGAATAAGCGTGAGCGCGAGCGCGTGGTGCAAGCGCATGACGGAGTGGTTTCACGCCGCCTCGAGTAGTAAGGGGCGGGCTAATTCTGTTGACGCATTGGGCCGCCGTCTGCGTCGCAAGTTTATCCTCGTTGCCATGGGCGCCGTGACCGTGGTGCTCACGCTCATCATCGCCGGCATCAACATCGTCAATTATTCGCATGTCTGCAAAATGGCTGATGCGCGTCTGGACTATATCCTGGCAGGCAAGGGCAGCATCGATTGGGAAGACGAGTCCAGGACCGATTCCGGCAATGGCGGGGATACGAGCACCGGCATGGTTGCGGATGGCGATCGAGCGGGCGCTCGCGTGGGACATTTTGAAGGCATGACGGCGGAGTCACCCTTCGACACGCGCTACTTTACGGTGACGCTTGTCGATGGGCAGGTGGTCGATGTCAATACCGCCCGCATTGCCGCGGTGGGCGCCAAGCGTGCCGCCCGTATTGCCATGGGGCTGGATTCCAAGGGCCTGACCTCTGGGTTTTCTGGTAACTACCGCTATACGACCACAGCTCAAGGCGAAAAGACCACCTATGTGTTCGTGGACTGTTCGCGCGAGCTTGCAAGTTTCCATTCGTTTTTGAACGCGAGTGTGGCAATCAGCTGTATTGGCTGGCTGGCGGTGCTGGCAATTGTAACGGTCGCGTCGGGTGCCGTGATTCGACCGATGGTCGAGAGTTACAGCAAGCAAAAGCGATTTATTACCGATGCAAGCCACGAGATCAAGACGCCGCTCGCTGTGATCGATGCCGCCAACGAGGTACAGGAGATTGAGAGCGGCGAGAGTGAGTGGACGCAGAGCATTCACGAGCAGGTGGCGCGACTGACGGCACTTACGGAGCGTCTGGTATTTTTGGCGCGCATGGACGAGGGCTCGGCGGGCTTTACCATGGCGTCGATCGATCTCTCGGAGGCAGTTGACAAGGCAGCCGCGCCGTTTGAATCGGTGGCGGTCTCGCGCGGCAAGCGCCTGTCGATGTCGGTCGCGACCGGCGTGCGCGCTCATGCCGATGCTGCGGCGGTGACGCAGGTGGTTGAGTTGCTGCTGGACAACGCCACGCGCTATGCGAGCGAGGGCAGCGTGATCGAGTTGAGTCTGCGCGCCGTTTCGCGCGGTGCGGGCAAAGGCTCGGCAGAGCTTGTCGTATCGAACGCTGTAGACGAGCTGCCCGAAGGCGACCTGGACCGATTGTTCGACCGCTTCTATCGTGCGGACGTGTCGCGCAGCTCCAAGACAGGCGGCTCGGGTGTGGGCCTATCCGTCGTGCGCGCCATCGCCGAGGCCCATGGCGGCTCCGCTACCGTATCTGGCCACGACCATCAGATCACCTTCACCGTCCGCCTCTAAAACCTGCAAAAAGGGACAGGTTTATTTTGGCAGGTTTTATCTGGGGAAACGTCGATGGAGGAGGCTGTGGGCGGAAACCGTGTCCCGGTTTGACGCCTCGGAATGGGATGAACTTTCCCCTTGGAGGGCCTAGCGGAAACCGTGTCCCGGAATACAGCCTCAGAGTGGCATGCCGTTTCCGGTTGAGACCACCTGCTTGGACATCTTTCTACGCTCGCTTTTGCAGAGCGTAGATCGATTTGTCCATGTTGAACAGATAAGCTACGACGCAGACGATAAAGAACGGCGGCAGGTTGCCAAATCCAAAGACCTCACAACCAATGAGGATGGGCGCAAGCAGCGTGTTGGTGGCGCTGCCAAAGACGGCGGCGTAGCCCAGTGCGGCGCAGAGCTCGACGGGCATGCCGAGCATCCCGGCGAGCACGACGCCCAGGCTGGCCCCGATGGAGAACAGCGGCGTTACCTCGCCACCTTGATATCCGGCGGCAAGCGTGACAATGGTGAGTGCAAATTTGAGTGCCCAATCCCAGGGCATGATGGCTGCTGCGCCGTTTCCACCCAGGGCTGCCGATATCAGGTTGGTACCGAGTCCGCAGTAGCGCCCCTGCCATAGCGCGAACAGAATCGCCGACAGCATGAGGCCCATGACGGCAATGCGCGTATAGGGGTGGGGGAGAAGGCGCGCTGCAAGGGTTTTGGCATGGGCGAGGCACCAGGCAAAAGCGCCACCGATCATACCGAACGTGATACCCAGCACTATGAGCCGCCCAAGGCCGGGGAGGTCGAGCGCGTACGAGGCGGCAACGGCGACTTCGAACTTCTCGAGCCCCAAGGCGCCGGAGGTCATGCTTGCGGCGAGCGATGCCGTGAGCGCGGGGAATAGCGCGCGGTATTCCATGCGTCCAGCGACCAATACCTCAATGGCAAAGACTGTGGCTGCCAGGGGTGTTCGGAAAAGTCCGGCAAAGCCGGCGGCCATACCGATGAGCAAAAACGTGTTGCCGGGGTCGCGGAAGGGCAGCCGGCGTCCAATCCAATGGGAGACGGTTGCGCCGATCTGTACAGCCACGCCCTCGCGTCCCGCGCTGCCGCCAAAGAGGTGCGTCCCCCACGTGCTCAGCATGATGAGCGGCACCAAACGCGGGGAGATGGCGTTCTCGCGTCCATGGCCCACATCGAACACCAAGCTCATGCCACGGTCGGTGCCTTTGCCCCAGGTACGGTAGGCGAACACGATGGCGAGGCCCATCAAGGCGAGGAAGGGGAGGAGCAGAGCAACATGTTCGTCGCGAAAGGTGCCGATTGCCAGCAACACGCGGCCGAAGAGCGCGCAGACAGCACCAACGATAATGCCGACAGGGATTCCGGCAGCACCCATAAGAACGAGGCCGCTATAGGTGTTGAGTAGGCGTTTGGCTTTAATTGATATGGCGCTTTCCGGCATGTTGCTTTCCGATGCGAGCTCTCTTGATATAAAAAGAGCTGGAGTTGCGCATCGTTGAGAGGCTTTCCAGCTTTAGCGAAACAAACATATAAGATGTGATGACTCGCGTCAAGAAAACTGCTGGGCGGCTTGGGACCGACTGGCTGGCTGGTGTCAGTGCCTGCTACGTGGCATGATGAGCCACGTTACTCAGCAAGCTTAATGGGATGGCGAACTACTGTCTTGAGCTTCTCCGGTGCGCATTTGCGTGGGTCGGAGAGGTAGATCTCGTGATGAAGGCGGGCATTGGAAAAGTCGAGGGCATAGCCCTGCTCTGCCGCAAATTCATGCATGGTGTCTACGGTTGCCGGCTCGCTGTCGTAAGGTCCGGTATGCATGCACTGTACGCACAGGCCCTCGTCAACCTTAAGCAGCTCGACTGCGGAAAAGTCCAGTTTCTTTTTGGCGGTAGCTTCCGCGACGGCCCAGTCAAAGTCTGCCTGGGTGACGAAATCGGGCAAGCGGATGCACGAGATGAAGTTGAAGTCGTCCTTGCGCACATAGTCGATGTCGCTGCTGGGGGAGTCTTGCCACCAGAAGCCCTCGAGCGGCGGCACCACAAAGTCGAAATAGCCTTCGATGTTTCTTGAACCTTTCTTCGACATCTTTATGGTGTAAGCGACGCCGTAAAGCAATGGCAGGGTGCTTTGATACTCTCCGTCTTCAGCGTTTGGATCGCCCTTTCCGCGTACGGCGACGTAGCTCATGGGCGGGACGGTTACGATGCTTGGCTTGCCTGCCGGCCTATAGAGCTCCTTGCATTCCTTCTTGAAGTCGTACGCCACGGTGGTCGCCTTTCTGCGGATGAGCTTGTTTGGACGGTAGCATCATATCATAGAAACGAACAGCTGTTCGAAGAACTTGGCTGACAGATTGAGGTGCGTATTATGCGTTTGGCAGGCGGCCTGACTCCGTGGATGGCCCCTCTGTCGCCTCGTCGCTCTACCAACACCCGCCGTTTCCCCATATAAAACCTGCCAAAATAAACCTGTCCCTTTTTGGTAGGTGCGAAATGGGTAATACTAAAGAGTTATCCGACCAGATGGGAATTAATCGATGGCCTATATCGAATTCAAAGACGTCATCAAGGCATACGGCGAGGGCGACGCCCGCATCCACGCGCTCGACGGCGCGAGCTTTACGGTCGAGCGCGGTGAGCTCGCCATCATTCTGGGCGCTTCGGGCGCCGGCAAGACCACGGCCCTCAACATTCTGGGCGGCATGGATACGGTAACCTCCGGCACTGTGACGGTGGACGGGCGCGACGTGAGCTCCGCCAATGAGGCGCAACTCGTGGAATACCGCCGCGCCGACGTCGGCTTTGTCTTCCAGTTCTACAATCTGGTTCCTAACCTGACGGCGCTTGAGAACGTCGAACTCGCGGCGCAGATCTGCCCCGATTCGCTCGATGCCGAGCAAACGCTTCGTCAGGTTGGCCTGGGCGAGCGCCTGGGCAACTTTCCGGCGCAGCTTTCGGGCGGCGAGCAGCAGCGCGTATCCATCGCCCGCGCGCTGGCCAAGAACCCCAAGCTGCTTTTGTGCGACGAGCCTACGGGTGCACTCGACTACAAAACCGGCAAGCAGATCTTGCAGCTGCTACAGGACACTTGCCGCAAGCAGGGCATTACGGTCATTATCATCACCCACAACTCTGCGCTGGCGCCCATGGCCGATCGCCTGATTCGCTTTAAGAGCGGTCGCGTAGAGAGCGAGACAGTCCAGCAAAATCCCGTGCCGATCGAGACGATCGAGTGGTAGCGCCCATGGACCAAGACCGCCAAAACAGCCAACGCCGCGATGCGCAGAACACGGAGCGCGAGCAGGATTTTACGACCTACCGCACCGCCCAAAGCTCAAACGATATGGTGCCGACGGTTTTTCGCCGTGGCATCTACCGCACGATTCGCGGCAGCCTTAAGCGCTTCTTGTCAATCGTGATCATCACGGCGCTTGGCGTGAGCGTGATGTGCGGCCTTAAGGCGGGCTGCGAGGACCTGTGCGATTCGGTTGACGCTTACTTTGACCAGCAGAATGTTTATGACATCAACGTGCAGTCGACCTATGGTCTGACCGATGACGATCTTGCTGCGATCCAAGAGGTCGATGGCGTCGAGACGGCCGAGGGCATCTATACCGAGACCGCCTATACCGCCGTGGGTACGACGCGCGAGCGTGTCGTCGTACAGAGCCTCTCCAAAGAGAATATTGACCAACCGGTGCTAGTACGCGGCGAGCTGCCCGAGACTTCGGGCGAAGTGGCAGTGACCTCACGTTTTTTGCAGGCTTCGGGCAAGAAAATCGGCGATACGGTGAGCTTTGCCGCCAATGACGCGAGCTCGTCCAACCAAAGTGCCAAGGATCAATTTGCCGCGGGCGATTACACCATTACGGCTGAGGTCCTCGATCCCACTGATGTGAGCTCCGACTCGACGGTCAACGCCTTTCGCGCTGCTTCGACTGCGGACTACAAGTTCTACGTGAGCGAGGATGCCGCGACATCTTCTTCCTACTCCGCTGTCCACGTGGTCGTCGAGGGAGCCAAGAGCCTCAACTCCTATTCGGATGCCTACTCGGCAAAGATCAATGAGGTCAAGGGCAATATCGAGAAGATCCGCGAGGAACGTGAGAAGGCGCGCGCTCAGGAGCTGACGGTCGACACACCGGCGAGCTTGGATGCGGCCGAGCGCCAGGCGAATATGGTCTTTGGGATCGAGCAGGACAACATCAATCGCATGGCCGAGGGCAGCGACGAGCGTGCGCAGGCGCAAGCCGACCTGGACCAGCGCCGCGCCGCCGCCGACCAGCAGTTTGCCGATGCCCGCGCCGAGCTCTCTGACCTGGGCGAATGCACCTGGTACATCCAGGACCGCGGCAATATCGCAAGTTACTCGAGCGTCGAGAGCGATAGTTCTTCGATCGAGGCCATCGCCACGGTGTTCCCGTTCATCTTCTTTATCGTCGCCGTGCTTATCAGCCTCACCACCGCCGCCCGCATGGTCGAGGAGGAGCGCACGCTTATTGGCCTGTACAAGGCGCTCGGTTATTCACGCGGGCGTATCCTGTCCAAATATGTGGACTACTCGCTGTGGGCGTGTCTGATCGGTGGCGTGCTCGGCAATATCATTGGATTTGTGGGTCTGCCGCTGTTCCTGTTTACGGTGTTCGACGACATGTACTCGCTGCCCCAGATGCTACTTTCGTACGACATCGTGTCATCACTCGTGTCGGTAGCGCTGTTTGCCGTGGGCGTAGTGGGCGCCACGATTATCGCCTGCCGCCACGAGATGGCCGAGACCCCAGCCTCGCTCATGCGCCCCAAGGCCCCGCGCGCCGGCTCGCGCATTCTGCTCGAGCGCATCGGCTTTATCTGGCACCGCATGGGCTTTTTGAACAAGGTCGCTGCACGCAACCTGTTCCGCTACAAAAAGCGCGCCTTTATGACCATCTTTGGCATTGCGGGCTGCACGGCGCTTGTGATTTGCGGTATGGGTATCCGCGATACGTCGGTCGCGCTGTCGCCCAAGCAGTACGGGCACATCACGCGCTACGACTTGCTTGCGGTCGCCAACCCCGACGATTTTTCGCAGACGTGCGCGGCATTAGATGAACGCAGCGCGGCCAATGATTCCAACGTGACCGTGACCTCGACCCTGCCGATTATGACCGACAACGTCACCTTTACGTTTGGCGGTAAGAGCGAGACTGTGCAGCTGATCGTGGTGCCCGATGACCGCACGGGTGACTTGGGCGATTACGTGCGCCTGGAGGATGAGTCCAAAGAACCGCTCGCCCTGCGTGACGGGGATGTGTATTTGAGCAAGAGCTCTCAGCTGGTGCTGGGGATCAAGCCGGGCGACACGGCTCACGTCCAGGATTCGTCGCTCAATGTTGCCAAGGTCAAAGTCAGCGACATTTCGCTTAACTATCTGGGCAACACGCTTTACATGACGCAGGGCACCTATGAGCGCGCGTTCGGTCGAAGTGCGCGCCTCAACGGCATCCTTGCGCTGCTTAAGGGTTCGTCGGCCGATCAGATTGCGTTTACCAACCGTCTTAAGAGCGATGGTTGGATTACGCTGTCGAGTACCGCCGAGCATTGGGAAAACTATGAGGCAAACTTTACGATTATCAATTCGGTCGTGGTACTTGTGACCTTTATGGCAGCGTGTCTATCGTTTGTGGTGGTGTTTACGCTGTCTAATACGAATATCTCCGAGCGCGAACGCGAGCTGGCGACTATCAAGGTGCTGGGCTTCCGTCGTGGCGAGGTGCACCATTACGTTAACAAGGAGACGTTGATTCTTACGGCGATCGGAGCCGCGCTGGGCGTACCGCTGGGCGGTGCGCTGGCCGAGAGCTTTACGTACATCTTGCAGATGCCGTCATTGTACTTTGACGTTGAGGTCGAGCCACTGAGCTACGTGCTGTCCGTTCTGCTGGCATTTGGCTTTACGTTTATCGTCAACCTCGCTACCAATCGCACCCTCAATAAGATCGACATGGTCGGCGCCCTCAAGAGCGCCGAGTAGCCTGCCAAAAAGGGACAGGTTAATTTTGGCAGGTTTTAACTGCGCAAACGCCGAGCGGCCCACGGGCTGCCCGGCGTTTATTACTTCGACAGCTTTTGCTCGCAGGCGTGGATGAGGTCGTCGTAGTGGGCGATTTTGTAGTTGAGGCGATCGAGACCGGTCTGCATTTCGGCAATACGCTCGGTGACTTGGTCGCGCTGTTCTTCGAGAATGGCTCTACGCGCCGCCATGGTTTCGTCACCCTGTTCCAAGAGCTGCATATATTCGATGAGTGCTTCGATTGAGACGCTTGCGCCGCGCATACACTTGACAAACTTAATGCGCGCGCAGTCTTGCTCATCGTAGTCGCGAATGCCATTTTCGTTGCGGTGTACACGGGGCAGTAAGCCAATGCGCTCGTAATAGCGCAACGTATCGGCGGAAATGCCATACTCCTTTGAAACCTCGGCAATCCTCATGCCCACTCCTTGGATGTCTTGCTAAGTTGCGGTGGAATAGTTCCTAGATTCGGTCGTTTGGGCCTTAAATAGGAACTATATCACCGCAACTTAGGGGAGGGGCGTCGGCTGGGGCTTGCCGGCGGGACGGGGCGGGCTAGGCTTGCTTGCGGTGCTTCCATTGTTTGCGGCACCAGCGCATGAGCGCCTTTACGATGGGAATCGTGATGAGGATGATCCATGCAGGATGGGGCTGTCCCAGGCAGAGCCACATGTAGAGGAACCAGGCAATAGCAGCCGCCGGGTAGACACTGCCGATGAGCTTAGACAGGCGGCGTCGGTCGATAAAGTCGCCAATTGCGTAGTAGACGGGAATCAAAAAGACGAGAAAGAGTCCCATACCCCACGTGCCGTAAGCAATGCCAAGCGCCAGATAGGCGAGGGCGACAATCGCGGGGAAGGGAAACTTGTTCCATGCACGTCCAAGCTTGGTGTGGAAGTGCTTGCCATGATGGTCGAGCTTGTCGTGCGCTTCCTTCCAACTGGAAAACGTCTCGCCGTCGATGGTAACGGTGCCGTCGGCATTGGTGTGCACGCTATGCCCGTCGTCCTCAAGCGTATCGACGTGTACGCCGCCCGGCCCCACATGGACTTCTTCGCCCTTGCGGTCGTTGGTTACGTGGATTCCATTCCAGCCCACGTGAACCTCCTCGCCTTTATCGGGATCAATAACGTGGATACCGCGCGCGAGGGAAATGTCGACGAGTGGCTTGTCGCTGCGACTGGTGTTGTCGGCAGAATCCTCATCCTCTTCGGCCTCATCCGACGCCTCGGCTCCGGCATCGCTGTCCTCAGAGCAGTCAGCGTCATCTACTGCCTCCCCATACAACAGCTCATCCAGCGACACGCCATACAGTGCAGCGAGTGCAATGAGGTTATCGGTATCGGGCGAGGATTCGCTGCGCTCCCATTTGCTGACAGCCTGGCGACTCACGCCCAGTTGGGCGGCAAGCGCTTCCTGAGAAATCCCGGCAGCCTTGCGGCGATCGACGAGGCGTTGTGCCATCGCAAGATCCATGGTGGTTCCTTTCGTGAGGTGACCGTAATCGAATGAGCCGAGTATGCCGAGAACAGCCGGTAGCGACCACCATTTCTAGTTAGAATCTGCCTCAACCCTACCGCAACTAACAGTAGCAACCCCCAACGACCAGCCATTTCGTGACAAATGTCAGTGCTCACAACAGCCAGGAGCCCCTATCATTCCAAAATATCAGACCAGGCACCCGCAGCAAGAAGACGAATAGCCTCGGCCTCCCCAGTTACCGCAGGAGACCCCAGGGCTTACCTCCCAAATCTTTCCGCAGGACGGAAGGACCCCGCCGCGCGAAGCGCACGGCGGGGTCCTGACATGTCCGAGGACGATTTGGGAGGTAAGCCCTGGGGTCTCCGATGGGAGCAGTTCCAGCCGAGGCTATTCGTCGCCGAAGCTGATGCCCAACGCCTTGGCCTCGCGCACCAGGTCGCTCTGGGGGTCGACATACTTGAGCTTGCCGGCGACCTCCTCGAGCGGCATGTGGCACATCTTGCCGTCACGCAGGGCGATCATGTAGCCAAACTCGCCACGCAGGCAGCCGAGTGCCGCCTCGACGCCGCACTGGGTCGCAAAGATACGGTCCTGGGCATCGGGCTGGCCGCCGCGCTGCGTGTGACCGGGGATGGCGACGCGGGTCTCGCGGCCGGTCTTAGCCTCGATCTCCTTGGCGATGTCGTAGACAATCGACGGGCTCGTGCGCTCGGCGAGCTTCTTCTTGTACTCCTTCTTGGGCAGCGCCGCGTCCTCCTTGGAAATGGCGCCCTCGGCGACTGCCACGATGGTAAAGCGGCTGCCGGTTTCCATGCGATGCTCGATGGTCTTGATGACGTTGTCCATGTCGTAAGGGATCTCGGGGATCAGGATGACGTCCGCACCGCCCGCAACGCCGGCGTACAGCGGAATCCAACCGACCTTGTGGCCCATGATCTCGATGACGAACACGCGGCCGTGGCTCGAGGCGGTGGTGTGGATGTCGTCGATGCACTTGGTGGCGACGTCGATGGCGCTCGTAAAGCCAAACGTCATCTCGGTGCCCCAGGTGTCGTTATCGATGGTCTTGGGCAGGGCGATAACGTTGAGGCCCTCCTCGCGCAGGCGGTTGGCGGTCTTGGTGGAGCCGTTGCCGCCCAGCATAAACAGGCAGTCGAGCTGCAGCTTGTGATAGGTGTGGACCATCGCAGGTACCTTCTCGACGCCGTCGGCCTCGGGAATGTCCAGACGTTTGAACGGCGTGCGGCTCGTGCCCAGAATGGTGCCGCCGCGGGTGAGGATACCGCTAAAATCGGCGGGCGTCATGACGCGGAACCTGCTGTAGATAAGGCCCTGGTAGCCGTCCTCGAAACCGTAGATCTCGATAGGCTCTGCACTATTGGTCATGAGCGTTTTGACAATGCCGCGCATGGTGGCGTTGAGCGCTTGGCAGTCGCCGCCACTGGTAAGAAGACCGATCCTAAGCATGATGAATCCTTCCGGGCAAGTTATAACATGCGCTTAAGTTTACCCCCGCACACTACTGATACGGGGGTAAAACGTGTTAGCTCAAGCGTATAGAAATGTAAACAACGTCAGGCGAGCGTAAGGTCGACGGGCCTGGCTCCTTACAGTGCAAAGGCGTCGATGTCGCCCCAGTGGCGGCGCAGCGTGATGGCGGCAGCGGGCTCGGTGTTGTCGAAGACGACCGACCACTGCGTGTTGCTGGTGATGTCTTCCGGATTGGGCTCTTGCGCCGCAGCGCGTAGGGCCTTCCAAGCGACTGCCTCGTCTTGGGCGCCGGCATGGGCGTCGAGGACATCGGCGATGGCGATGGCGCGCTCCTTGCCGTGGCCCAGCTCACCGTTCTTTTGGTTGGGCAGCACCTCGTCACCATAGCAGGTGTAGAAGTTCGTGACCTGGCGTACGGGCGTCGCCTTGTATGCACGGTCGGGATCGCGCGGATCCCACTCCACCACCCGCGCGTCACCGGCGGCGTCGTTGATAAAGAAGTGATAGTCGCGTCCGGCCATGGCGTGCATGTCGTAGGCCGAAAGCAAGTCGACGGCCTCCTGCGTGGTGGCCGCGCGGTCGAGCACCAGGCGGATGGCGAGCGAGGTATTGATGACGGGGCGTTGCGTGTCCTGGTCACAGGGCTTGGAATCCAGGGTGAGCACGGCAATGGACACGCCGCATTCGTTGACGCCGTCGAGCTGGGCAAACGGGCCCATCAACGCTGCGGCGCGTTCGGCGACGGAGCCAAGTGGAGTGTTGGCGCCCAGGTTATTGAGGGCCGCAAAGCCGATGGAGGCATAGCCGTCGCGCGGGTGGTTGCGCACCAACAGCGCCGAGGTGTCGTCCTTAAAGTCGTAATTGCGACCGGTGCGCACGCGTCCTTCGGCATCGACAGCGGCAAAGGCGCTGCAGGCAAACTGGGGCGCCTGAACATGCGCCGGCACACCAGGCAGTACCTGCGCGACGACGGCGTCGATATAGGCTTGGTCGTCACGCACATCGGCGGCGATGATGCGGTCGAGATCGTAGCCGTAGGCGATGTCGATCGCGTATAGGTCATAGCCATCCGCATAATCGGTTAGACGCTTGAGCAATGCGGCGGACTTAATTTGCTTGCGGTAAACGATACCGGTGGCAGCGGCAAGGCCGACGGCAGCCCCGGCAATGCCGCAAACAGCGGCGGTAACAATACTACGTGGCTTCATAGCGGCTCCTCTCGTCCTGTTGTTGCAATTGTCGCAAAAGGTGTGCGGGCGCAGCGGTTCAACTTGGTGAGCGGCACGGGATTAACCATGGAATGAAAGGCATGGCACCGGCGCGGCGGGGTATGCTGGAGAGGACCAGCAACCCAGCGAAAGGGGAGAGCATGACGGATCAGGAAACGCCCGAGCGCGCGCACGTGACGGCCGACGATATCGAGGCGGCCAACGACCTTATCGACTTTATCGAGGCATGCCCCAGCATGTTCCATACGGCGGCGACCATTATGGCCGAGCTCGACGAGGCGGGCTTTACCTACCTGCCCGAGAACGCGGCGTGGGATATCGAGCCGGGCGGTCGCTACTACACGCAGCGCAACACCTCGAGCGTTGTTGCCTTTAAGGTGGGCGAGGACTTGGCCGCGACGTGGGGCGAGGACGGCGTTGCCGGCGACTACCATTTTCAGCTCACGGCATCGCACAGCGACTCGCCGACGTTTAAGGTCAAGGCCGTGCCCGAGCTCGACGGCGCGGGCGAGACGCTGCGCCTGAACACCGAGGCCTACGGCGGCATGATCGACTACACCTGGTTCGACCGTCCGCTGGCACTCGCGGGCCGCGTGTTGGTACGCGAAGGCGACCGTATTGAGAGCCGCCTGCTTGCCACCGAGCGCGAGGTCGCTATTATCCCGAGCCTTGCCATCCATATGAACCGCGGCGTTAACGAGGGCTTTGCTCCCAACCGAGCCGTCGACCTGTGCCCGCTCATTAGCGCCGGCGAGCTTAAGCAGGGTGACTTCGATGCCCTGATCGCTGACGAACTGGACGTTGAGCCCGAGCAGATCCTGGGTCGCGACCTGTTCCTGGTCAATCGTCAGGACGCACGCATCTGGGGCTGGGCCGACGAGTTTATCTCGACGCCCAAACTCGACGACCTGGCCTGCGCCTACACCTCGCTGCAGGCATTTTTGGGTGCCGAGAATGCGCATGACGTTTCGGTCTTTTGCTGCTTCGATAACGAGGAGGTTGGCTCCGAGACCAAGCAGGGCGCCATGTCGACGTTCTTGGCCGACGCGCTGCGCCGCATCAACGGGTCGCTGGGCTTTGACGACGAGTCGTACCACCGTGCGCTTGCCGCCTCGATGCTCGTGAGCTGCGACAATGCACATGCCGTGCACCCCAACCACGCCGAGAAGTGCGATGCCCGCAACCAGGTTGTGCTCAACGGCGGCATCGTCATCAAGGAAGCTGCCAACCAGCACTACTGCACCGATGCCTTTAGCCGCGCGGTGTTCCAGGCTATTTGCGATGACGCCGACGTGCCTACGCAGGCCTTCGCCAACAAGAGCGATATGGCCGGCGGTTCTACCCTGGGCAATCTGTCCAATATGCAGGCGAGCATGCATGCCGTGGACGTGGGCCTGCCGCAGCTGGCCATGCACTCGAGCTACGAGACCGGCGGCGTGCGCGACGTGATGTACGCCATCCGCGCTCTCACCGCCTTCTACGAGCGAAACCTAACCATCAACGGCGCCGAAAGTGTAGAGCTCTAAAACCTGCCAAAAAGGGATGTTAATTTTGACAGGTTTTATCTGGGCAGATGCAAAGGGTGAAACCGAACAAGATCGGTGATACGTGGCCGCCGAGGTGCAGTATGCCTCGGCGGCTTTTTGTGTACAGAGTACGGCTAATACTTATAAGTGCTTTACATGCTTTACGTATCTACCATAGTATTTTATGATAGTTTTGAAGTACTAAGGAGGGGTTATGACCACAACCGCCGCTCAGATCAACGTACGTCTCGATGCCGATCTTAAAAGAAGTGGGGACGCCGCTCTCTCCAAGGCCGGTATGACGCCGAGCCAAGCGGTGCGAGCGCTCTGGCAGCTTGCAGCGTCGCTGGCCGATCGCCCCGGTGCGCTCGAGGATATCCTGCTGCCCAGTCGTGCCCGGGCGGAACAGCGCGAGCGCGAAAAGGCCGCCAAACGTAAGCTCGAGCTCATGGATCAGGGGTCGAAGCTGTTCGCTGCCGCTTGCCGTGAGTCGGGAATCGATATGGTCAAGGCTCAGCCATCGGACGACGAAGAGCTCAAACGGAATGCCTATGCGGATCGCTATGGCGAGGAGATGAGCTGGCTCTATGAGTGAGACTCCAAAGCGCATCTTGGTTGACACCAACGTGTGGCTCGATTACTTCATTCCCTCACGACGTGGTCGTTCGGTGGCGATTGAGTTTTTACGCGATGCATGCACGGCGCAGGTGGATTTGCTGTATGCGGCGACATCGTCCAAAGACCTGTTCTATTTGATTTCAAGCGAACATAAGGCATGGTATCGGCGAGAGCACGGTTCGCTTTCCCAGAATGCCGCTGCGGCAGCGACATCGCTTGCATGGGATTGTCTTAGCGTGTTGTCGCAGCTTGCCACGCCAGTGCCCTGTGACCTGAGCGACATATGGATGGCGAGCAGGCAGCGTGAGCTCCATAGCGATTACGAAGACGATTTAATCATTGCGGCAGCGATACGCGCTCAAGCAGATCTACTGGTCACCAACGATGTCAAGCTCTGTTCGCATGCGCCCGTCGCAGCAATGAGTGTAGAAGACGCAAAAAATTACTTAGCAACGCTCTAGCAATTTGAAGATCCCGCAGGTCGAATAAAAGTCAGCGAATGCCCCCAGGCAGGGCCGCGCCAGCCAGTCCCTACAGGTCGAATAAAAGTCAGCGAGAGCCCGCCGTTTGAGCCAAGGTGCCGTGAAATGAAAAGGCGCTGACCTTCTGGTCGCGCCTTTGAAATTGAACGGCAGATTGGCCAAACGGCGGGCTCGCAGCGTCGACCGGTCCGCCGTTCGTTAGAACGGCGGAACCCTAATGCTCAATCCAGCAGCGCAGGGTCTCGCCAGCTTGCAAGTGGCGTAGGTTCTCCGCGGCAATGTCGACCACATTGTTGAGCGTAGCCTCCAAGTGGAACCAGCCCGAGACATGCGGCGTGATGAGCATGTTGGGCGCATCCCACAGTGGGCTTGTCTCAGGCAGCGGCTCGGGGTCGGTGACGTCGACCGCAGCACCGGCAAGGTGCCCGGACTCGAGTGCCGCAACCAAGTCGTCGGCGACCACAAGATCGCCGCGGCCGCCGTTGGCAAAGAAGGCGCCCGGTTTCATCGCGGCGAAGAACTCGGCGTTCGCCAGGCCGCGGGTCTCGGGTGTGCTGGGCATAAAGGATGCGACGATGTCAGCCTCGGCCAGGCGCTCGGGGAGGGCGTCCATGCCGTCCATGTCCTCAAACACGATGGGGTAGACGAGCGGATGACGCTTGATACCGCGGACGTGCGCGCCCATGCTGCGGCAGAGCGTGGCAAAGTGGCCGCCGATATCGCCCGCGCCCAGCACCAGCACGTTGGCGTTTTTGAGCGAGGTGACCGGACCTAAATCCTCCCAGCGATGCTTGCGCTGCAAGTCGTGATAGCCGGGCAGGCGCTTGATCATGGAAAGGACCATGGCAAACATGTGCTCGCTCACGGCCTGGCCATAGGCACCCACCGAGCAGGAAAGCTTAGCGTCGGCTGGCACGGTGCCGGCGGCCAAGTAATCGTCATAGCCGGCGGTCTGTAATTGCAACAGCTGGAGATGCTCGCATGCCGTGAGCATGCCAGGGTCGATGTTGCCCAAGATCACGTCCGCATCGGCGACCTGCTTGCGCGTGGCGGCGTCGGAGCTCGTGTAGATAAAGTCCTCGCCCGGAGCGCTCGACTCAAGAATTGCGCGATGGCGGTCATTGACGGGCAGCAAAACCAGAATGTTCACAAACAGTCCTCTCCGCTTGACCTACCAAAAAGGGACAGGTTTATTTTGGCAGGTTTTATCAGGCAAAACGTTCAAATAAAAACGCCGGATGCAAGACGGGCGTGCCCGTCAGCATCCGGCGCATCTACAGCTACCAGCTGAGCAGTTCGTAGCCGTCCTCGGTCACCACGAGCTGTACCTCGCACTGGGCCGAATCGCTACCGTCCTTGGTGCGCACGCACCAGCCATCGCCCTTGCTGATCTTAATGTCGGGCGCTCCGGCGTTGACCATGGGCTCGATGGTAAAGACCATGCCCGGGGCCATGATGGTGTCCACATCGGGTGCCTCGGTGGTAAAGCCCACAAATGGGTCCTCGTGGAACTCCTTGCCAATGCCGTGTCCGCCGTACTCGCGCACCACACTAAAGCCGGCGTCCTCGACGGTCTTTTGCACTGCCTCGGCCATAACGGACAACGGCAGCCATGGCTTGACGGCCGCCAGACCCGCCTCCACGCTGGCGCGGGTGACGTCGACCAGGCGCTGGCGCTCGGCCGAGACCTCGCCGATGCAGAACATGCGGCTCGAATCACTAAAGTAACCGTCCAAGATCGTGGAGCAGTCTACGTTGATGATGTCGCCCTCGTGCAGCACATCCGCATCGCAGGGGATACCGTGGCAGACGACGTCGTTGATCGAGGTGCACACGCTCTTGGGATAGCCCTCGTAGTTAAGGTCGGCCGGCGTGCCACCGTGCTCGACGGTGTAGTCGTAGATCATCTGGTCGATCTGGTTGGTGGTCATGCCTGCGGCGATATGCTCGCCCACATAATCGAGCACGCCCACGTTGATGGCTGCCGAGCGCTTGATGCCCTCGATATCGGCGGGAGTCTTGTAGAGCGTGCGAGGCAGAACCTCCCAGCCCTCTTCCCACAAGCGTTCGAGGCGCTCATCAAAGGCGCTATGGCATTTCTTGTATTTCTTGCCGCTGCCGCACCAGCAAGCGTCGTTGCGGCCGGGCACGGGTCCTTTGTCATACATGGCTAACTTCCTTTCATTCGCAGCTAGTATAGCCCGCCCACGCGTCCATAAAAGTTGCGGTGATATAGTTCCGATTTAAGCGGTTTAACAGCACAAATAGGAACTATATCACCGAAACTGATGGGGCGGGATGACGGCACTAGCTGCTGCGTGGTTTTGCTAGTAGCTCACCTGGCAGGGGATGCCGAGGGCTTGGACGCGCGCGGCAATGGCGTCGAGCACCTCAGGCGCCGCTTTGGCAAGGCCGGCGACCGGTGTCTCGCGCGCCACCGTGTAGATGGTCGCTTCTTGTGGGCGAATGCGCTCAAGCGCCGCGAGCCAGGGGGCAACGTACTCCTCGCCGGTGTTGTCGATGAGCTTGCCCTGATACTCGCCGGTCAAAAAGATCGTCTGGATAATAACGTGACCGTCAAAGCTTGCGAACGTCTCGATCTGGTGCTCGACGTCGTAGGGGCCAACAGGCTGGTCGAGCAGCTGGATAAACGCCGGGTCGACGGTATCGAGCTTAAGAATGTTGTCGTCGACCATCATGAGCGCGTCGTGCACCTCGGGGCGGTCGGCGCGCGTGCCGTTGGAGAGCACGGCGATCTTGGAGTTTGGGGCAAGCTCGTCGCGCAGCGCGACGGCGCCGGCGATGGCCTGCGGAAACTCCGGTGCGGCGGTGGGCTCGCCGTTGCCTGCGAAGGTGATCACATCGGGGAGGTCGCCCTCGGCTGCCATCTCGTGCAGCTTTGCCTCGAGCGCGTCGAGTACCACGGCAGCTGTGTTGTACGGCTCATGGCAGGGGCGCTCGGCGTTGAGGCCGTTTTCGCAGTATATGCAGTCGAACGTGCAGATTTTGCCGCTGGCCGGCATCATGTTGACGCCGAGCGAGAGACCAAGGCGACGGCTGCGAACGGGCCCAAAGATGGGGCTGGCATTCAAAAACGTAGACATAGGCATATGCTCCTCAAGACAATTGTGCCTAAGCATAGCATCGGCTCCAAAGCAAGGTGCGGGCTCTTGCTTTACAAGTTTCGTTTTTTCACGTCGCTCATGATGCCATGCCATGAAAAGCCTCGGGTCGGGTACAGTTAATCTGTTAACAAGGCGTAAGGCAATGCGGGTCTATCCAACCGTACTGACGTGCAACTGGATGGGCATTGACGATGGGAACACAGTATGGATTTTACGGTCGAGAATGCGGGCACCACGATCGCCTGTCGCGAATATGCCGGCCCGGATGTGTCGCCTGATGCTCCTGCCTTGGTGTGCGTGCACGGCGCCTGCGTCGACGGCGTCTTTTTTGACGCCATCGCCCGCGAGCTCGCCTGTAACTACCGCGTCATTGCCTACGACCGACGCGGTTGCGGCGAGAGCGGCGACGCTGTAGACGGACGCTACGACCTCGCCGCCCAGGCCGCCGACCTGCAGGCCGTTATCGAGCATATTGGCGCTCCGGCAAACGTGCTCGCGCACAGTGCCGGTACGCTGGTGACCCTGGAGCTTCTCCGTGCAAACCCCGCCATAATCTCGCGTGCGATTCTGCATGAACCCGCCGTGACGGATGAGGGCGCCGGTCTGGGCGCGGCCCCGGTTTTGCTCGAGATGATCGCCGCGGGAAAGGTCTCCAGGGCATTGCGGGCCTTCCTTGGCGCCATCGGCGATTCGGACCCTGAGGCCCCCAAGTTAACCGAGGCGGAAGCCAAACATGCCCTACGCAACGGCCGCAGTTTCATGGCAAACGAATACGGGATTACTATGACCTGCGTTCCCGATTGGGATAGCGTCCGCGCGTCAAGAACGGTGAACGCCGTGCTTTTGGGCGAGCTTTCGATCGGCACGCCTCGCGAGGCGGGCACGAGGATAGCGGCTGAGCTTTTGGACTGTCCACTCGTAATGGTTCCCGGCGCGCACAACGGCCTGCGCGATCGCCCGGCAGCGGCTGCCCGGGCTGTCTGCGGCATCCTGGGGCTCTAACACTCGCAATAGTCAAAGCGGCCTTCACCTGCAAACGTTTCGGCCGTGTTAACAACTGTGCTCAAAACCTCACGTCTGCGGCTTCAATCGTGCCGTCTGCCAACTCATAAAAATGTAACAGGATTCACGTGCTTACCTGCATCGACAAGGTGTTACCCTTGTAACATTTGGAACCCACCGCTTCATGCGAAACTATCGAAAGGGCCCCATATGCTCAATAATCACGAGGTCAATCTAACCGACGAGGAGGCTGCCGCCGAGGTCGCCCGTGTCGCGAAGACCTACCCCGTGGTGCGTTTGCTGTCGGCCGATCAGATTAAGAACGAGCCTAACTGCCTACTCGCCGGCAATCGGTGTCCTTGCCTGCGTCATTCAAGTCTTGAGGCCTTGACAGATTCCGATGAGGTGTCGGAGCAACTGCTCAACGATGGCGTTGAGTACCGCGCCCATCTGCGCCCTCTGAAGGTCGAGGGCGAGCCTCACGTCCTGCTGATGGTGCGTCCGATCGATGAGCAAGAGGCCGCAGAAGAGGACCTTGTCTACACCGACGTGCTGACGAGCGTGCGCAATCGCCGATATTACGAGGAAAAGCTCCGAAGCGCCCGCATGAATGCCGGCGTTGCGATGATTGACCTTGATGATTTTAGGGCCTTCAACGATACGTGTGGCCGTCATGCCGGCGACCTTGCACTCGGTGCTGTGGCGACAGCCATACGCAGCGGAATTCGTTCGACTGACGAGCTTGTGCGCTATGGCTGCGACAAGTTTGTGGTCGTCATGCCCAATATTCCCTCCGATGACTTCGCCCGTCGCCTGCATCAGGTATCCGAAGCCGTTCATTCCACGATTATTCCGGGCCATGAGTACGTGAGCTTGACGGCATGTGTTGGTGGCGTTCGCATTCATGGCGAGACGGTCGATGAGGGCGTTGGCCGTGCTGTCCAGTTACTGAGCCGCGCTAAGGCAAAAGCCGGTACGGTCGTGACCGATGCCGATTCCATCGAGGCCTTCCAAAGCGAAAAGCCTTTGGTGCTTATCGCCGATGACTCCGAGATGAACCGAGCCATTCTCAACGAGATGCTCAAGGACGAGTATTGCATCCTCGAGGCCGACAACGGTCGTACGGCGCTCGACATGGTCGACCGCTATGGCGATGAGTTATCGCTCGTGCTGCTGGACATTGTCATGCCGGGCATAAGTGGCTTTGAGGTGCTGGCCGATCTGTCGCGCCGATCGGGTATCGATAATCTGCCTGTCATCATGATTTCGAGCGAAGATTCCGATGATGCGGTTCTGCGCGCGTACGAGCTGGGCGCCTCGGACTATATCAACCGCCCGTTTGACTCCCGTGTCGTGCGCCGCCGTGTAAGCAACACCATCCGCCTATACGCCAAACAGCGCCGCCTGACGAACCTGCTGTCCCAGCAGTACAACGAGCGCGTCAAGAACAGTCGCATGCTCATCGACATCATGGCCGGCGTCATGGAGCTTCGCAACGGCGAGAGCGGCAGGCACGTTACGAACATCGAAAAGCTGACCGAGCTGCTGCTCGGCTGTCTGGTCCAGCGTAGCGGCGCGATCTCCCTCGACAATGAGGAGCGCTCCACGATTGCCCTGGCTTCGGCGCTGCACGATATCGGCAAGATGTCGATTGACGATGCGATTCTCAACAAACCCGGACGCCTTACGCCCGAGGAGTTCGAGATTATGAAGACGCATACCACGATCGGCGCCGACATGTTGCTTGAGCTGGGTAGCCATCACGCCGGCAATGCGCTTATGGAATATGCGTACCAGATTGCGCGTTGGCATCACGAGCGCTGGGACGGCAAGGGTTATCCCGATGGCCTTAAGGGCGACGAAATTCCCATTGCCGCACAGGTGGTTTCGGTGGCCGACGTGTACGATGCGCTGACGAGCGTGCGCGTGTACAAGGATGCCATCCCGCACGAGGAGGCTATCCAGATGATCCTGGACGGTAAGTGCGGTACCTTTAACCCGTTGCTGCTCGATTGCCTGCTCGAGGTGCAGGACCAAATTGCCGAGACGTTGGCACGCCCCGCTGACGTCGTCGCGTTTCCCACGATTTAGTTTGACCAAAGGAGTTTTTAACCCATGATTTCCATGCGTGAGGCGTATGAGAAGATCGGCGCTAATTATGATGACGCGTGCGCTCGGCTGATGGGCGGGGAAATGCTTGCCCGCTTTGCCCTCAAGTTTTTGGATGACGAGAGCATGGACAAGCTGGAGGCTGCCATGGCGGCGGGAGACGCTGAAGGTGCGTTTATGGCAGTGCATACGCTCAAGGGCGTGAGCCAGAACCTGGGATTCGATAATCTGTACGAGCCGGCGGTCGTGGTGACCGAAGCGCTGCGCGGCGCCGATGCCGTTGACGGCGCTCGCGAGGGAATGCACGCGCTGCAGCAGCAATATGCGGCCACGATGTCGGCCCTGCGCGAGGCGGCCGAGTAAGAGGCTGTGAGCCTTGATGACTATGAGAGTGGATAATCTCCCGTTTTAGGCCCGGTGGTGGCCTCAAAGTGGGAGATTATCCACTCTCGTTCGATACGTGTCCAAAAATCCACGCTCACCCCTTCTGATTAGTGAATGGGCTATGCGCACTGGCGGGGCTTTCCGCATGCAATCAATATCGTTGTTCGATAAACTGTTCGAATAACGATAGAGTCAATGAGGGTGAGTGTATGTCTAACAGCGTTCAGCGTATGGCCAAGGCGGGCGAAAATATCAGGAAGCTCGGTTTTTGCATGACGGTCGTTTTTGCGGGAATGCTCGTCGCTTTTGCCGCGTTGGTTGTTTACGTGATCTGGTATGCGGTTGCAAACGTTGCTTCTGTCGATTCTTTCGGCGTCGTGACGCTTCTCAATGGCGGGTGCATCGTTATCCCAAGCGGACTGTGCCTGGCGCTCGTCGTGGGTATTTCGCTTGTCGTTCTGTGTGGGATCAGCCGTAACATCTCGCGAGGCGTCTCGCCCTTTACCAAGACGCATGTGCGGCTTATCCGTGTTCTTGCGCTTGCCTTTGCTGTTAACGCCGCGGTTTCGCTTATTGGTGCCTACGGATCGGTCAATCTCACCATTGGCGGAATGGAGCTTTACATCGTGCCTCATTCCTTCGTTATTGAGATTTGCCAAGGCGCTACCTTTGATACGGGGTCGTTTATCGGCGCAGTTGTCTGTTTGTTTATCTCGGCGATCTGGAGTTATGCCTCGCTGCTCCAAGAGCAGTCTGACGAGCTTGTGTAGGAGGAAACATGAGCTATCTCATCATCGAGCTTGAGACGCAGCTGCTTAAGACCGGAAAGACCAGCGCTGATCTGATTCGGGCGACGGGGCATACTCCGGCTAATATTTCAAAGCTTAGAAACGGAAAGATAAAAGCTATTCGCCTAAAGACGCTTCTTGATATCTGTGATGAGCTTGATTGTCAACCGGGAGATATTATTCAGCGCGTGAGCGAGAAAGAGCTTGAGGAGCTTATTGTCGAGCGCGCAAAAAATGTCGTGAGACAGATGCGGGATGGCGGAGGCAACGAGGCGTCGCTTCCGACATCAGTCTTTGCTGTCGATTTGAGCGACGAGTAGCATAAGACGAACAGCTAAAACGAAGTATCAGCGTGAAGGGACCCGTGTCTAACACGGGTCCCTTCTTTTAGACTATCTTGACAAATATGAGTTATCGAAAAACAATAACAACCATGGAAAACGATAAAGGAAAGAAGGAACGATATGAGCGGTTTTTCTATCAAGCAGAACGGGGGTCCAATGAACGCATCAGCGATAAAGCTATCAAAAGTTTCAAAACGCTACGGGAAACGGCGCGTTTTGCATGACGTTTCCTTCGAGGTGCATCAGTCTGAGCTCTGTGCCCTTGTTGGTGCAAACGGGGCGGGTAAAAGCACGCTTATTAAAATAGTGCTGGGCCTCTGCGAGCCATCTTCGGGGAGCGTGGAGCTCTTTGGAGGCAAATCAAAAAGAGAGCTTGGCCTGATGCGGACGCGTGTCGGCTATGTGCCAGATTCCAGCGGAGCATACCAATCCCTCAGTGCGGTTGAGAATCTCCAAATCCGATGTTTGGAATGGGGGCTTGATGCGAATCGTGAGATTCCTCGCGTTTTGAGCCTAGTCGGGCTGGACGTCGTAGAGAAAAAGAGCGTGAGCAGTTTTTCTCTGGGAATGAAACGGCGGCTGGATATAGCTACAGCTTTGTTGGGTGACACTGATCTGCTTATTTTTGATGAGCCAGCAAACGGGTTGGACCCGCTGGGCATCGAGAGTATATGGGCCCTTATCGGTCGATTGAATCGAGAACAGGGTAAGACCATGCTCATCTCTAGCCATGATTTGGATGAGTTGGCATCAGTTGCAACAAGTTGCGTGTTTATCCATGACGGCGAACTGCTGAAAAAGGAACCGATGGACATCATAAGGGATGAGGCATCGTCCCTAAAAGAGTATTACAGGCGCTTG
Source organism: uncultured Collinsella sp. (assembly GCA_934668695.1). Next base: position 69,491 of record CAKUOD010000011.1, read on the forward strand.
ATGAAGGCGGTCTCGCTATGAAGCGGGCGATCCATCCCATAAAGGCAGATATGATGCGTTTGCACAGGATGTTTCCGGCGAAGTTTGGTCTTACGCTTATGCTGGCGTTCGGCCTTCTCTTCGGTGTCTTTCTAAAAAACGGAACAACGTTGCTCGCCTTTGGCAATAGCGTTTTTGGGGAGGATATTGGTTTCTGACGCTCCTATTTGGCAAGGTGTTTTTTAGAATCCATTTTGCGCTCGGCCTCGAAGGCCCGCCTGTCCCAATCGA
>CAKUOD010000012.1 GCA_934668695.1 uncultured Collinsella sp.
CTCTTCTTCTCTCCGCAAATGGAAGCCAAACGCGATTTTAAGAAGTTCAAGAAATGCGCCAAGTGCAAGCTCTTTGGCTGGTGCCGCGGGTGTCCTGCGGTGACGTACGGCTATACGGGCGATATGTACGACGCCGACCCCCAGTGCTGGAAGGAGATCGAGGAATAGGATCGCCGTGTCATCGGGTAGCCGTTGGGGACGTTCTTAAACGACTACTCATTTAAGTACGTCCCCAATGAGTGAAACTACTCATTTAAGTGCGTCCCCAATGAGTGCTAGAGCAGGTTCTCCTGTACCCATGCGATGATGTCGCTCGATTCGTAGAGCGGTTTGCCGTCAATGAACAGGCAGGGAACCTGGCGCTTTCCGCCGACGGCGATGAGTGTCCGCTCGGCATCGGCATCGGTCGAGATGTTGCGCTCGGGGATGGTGACGCCGTTATCCGCCAGGAAGCGCTTCACCTTAATGCAATACGGACAGCCGGTCATAATGTAGAGCACGAGCTCGTGATCAGTAGCCATTGGGTCTCCAATCGGTTGAGGTTTTGATTGAAATACCCAAAGCCGCCGCGGTCTATGCGCACGCCAACGACGACTCGATGGCCTGAACCAGAAACGCCGTGGCTCCGGTGCCGCAGGGCTTGTCGTAGTAGTCTACAAAGCGCTGGTCGGCGAGGTAGCCGTGGGCGAGCCCCAGATATGCCTCGTCCTGGGGCTCGCTGCCCCAGTTGAGAGCAATCCAGCGGCGATGCATCGCGACGAGCTTGCGAGCCTCGCTGCCTTCCGGTTCGCCATCGCCCATGGCAATCGAGAGCTGGCCCAGAATAGCGCGTTCAAGCTCCTTCATGTCGTTCCACGTCTGAGGGTCCATGTCCAGCAGCGCTTCGTTTGTTGCATCGATGGCCTCATCGCCATAGCGCGCCCGCGCTTCGGCGCCGTAGCGCTCCTCGTTTTCCTGCACGGTGCGCCAGCGCTCCAGTTGCGGCAGGACGGCGCCCATGAGCGAGACGGCTTCGTCGAGCGACATACCGGTGTTTTGCGCCAGGCGCGGGGCGCAGTCCTCGATCATGGCCTCCATGGTGGTCTCGTAGGTGTACTTGCCGTGGTCGTAGCACCACTTGCAGTAGTGATCGGTCGTGGCGCCCGTGGCATCGGTGCCGCAGTCGTCGGGCGTGAGCAGCATGCCGCAGCTCTCGCAGTAGTGCTCGGGCATTTCGAGCAGGTGGGACAGTGGCTCTCCGGTCACGGCGGCAATGAGCTTCATCATATCGATGCCCGGTGTGACCTCGCCGCGCTCCCAACGGCTGACGGCTTGGCGTGTGACGAAGAGCTTGGCGGCGAGCTGCTCCTGAGTTAGGCGACGGGCGCGACGGACAGCAATGAGCTTTTCTGCGAAGGCCATAGCGGCTCCTTTCTGCTGGTTGATGGCTTAAGCATAAGCGGCGGCAGACGCCCTTCCAAGCAACCGTTGGTTGCACGACGGGGGACCGCGACAAGGAATTGCGCGCAACGCCCCACACCTTCATGCCGTACAATGACCGGCATGGAACCTATTGCACACATACATACCGATCTGCCGCAGAAGTTCGGCATCCCGCGCAACAGCTTTTTGGCGCCCCATCTGCAGGGATGCATCGTCTTTGAACCGGAATTTGCCTCTAACGCAGCAGTTGAGGGTCTGGACTCCTTTTCTCACCTATGGCTGCTGTGGCGTTTCGAAAACGGAACGCCCGGCGGCACGGCCAAGGATATTGCCGTCGATGCCAAGGCGCAGGACAGGTCCGGCACCAATGCCAAGTGGTCGAAAACCGTGCGTCCGCCGCGCTTGGGTGGGGCCGAGCGCGTGGGCGTGTTTGCCACGCGCAGTCCGTTTCGCCCTAATCCCATCGGGCTCACCTGCGTCAAGCTCGATCGTGTTGAGCTCACCGACGATGGTCCCATCATTCATGTGCTGGGGGCCGACCTGCGCGACGGCACGCCCATCTACGACATTAAGCCCTACATTCCGTTTGCGGACTGCCACCCGGATGCAACGGGCGGCTGGATTGAGGATGCTCCGTGGCAAGAGCTCGATGTTGAGTTTCCGCAAGCGCTGCAGGATATGGTCCCGCCTACAAAGCTTCACGGTCTGGTTGAGGTTCTTCGCCAAGATCCGCGCCGCGCGGGCAGCAAGCACGAGCCAAACCGCATTTACCATTTGGCTTACGCTGGGCTCGACATATCGTTTACGGTCGACGGCGCCAGGTTGACGATAACCGCTATCAACGACGCGCGGGACTAACCGACCATCCGTCCGTATCCGTCAAAAACAACGCCAAACCCCGTGCCAAAGCCGTCCATCCTGGTGGACAATAACGCCTACCGAACCAATCCACTTTGCACGGGAGCCCAGCATGAAATACGACTTCACCTCGCTTATCGACCGCCACGGTATGGATGCCATCGCCGTTGACTCCTGGGGCGAGATCCCCGGTATGGCGCCAAACGCACCCGATGAGGGCTTCGACCGCATCCCGATGTGGGTGGCGGATATGAACTTTGCTACGGTGCCGACGGTTCAGGAGCACATCATTCAGCGTGCCCAGCACCCTATGTTTGGCTACTTTGATCCGCGCGCCGAGTACTTCGACCGCATCATCGAATGGCAGAGCCGTCGCAATGGCGTCGAGGGCTTGCTTCCCGAGCATATCGGCTACGAAAACGGCGTGCTGGGCGGTGTGGTATCGACGCTGCGCGCCTATGTGCAGCCCGGCGACGCGGTGCTGGTCCATAGCCCCACCTACATCGGTTTTACCAAGTCCATCGAGGCCGCGGGCTATCGCATTGTGCACAGCCCGCTTAAGCTCGGCGACCAGGGCATATGGTGCATGGACTTTGAGGACATGGAGCACAAGCTCGAGCAAAATCACATCCATGCTGCCGTTTTCTGCTCGCCGCATAATCCCTGCGGCCGCGTGTGGGAACGCGACGAGATCGAGCGCGCCATGGACATCTATCGCCAGCACGATTGCGTGGTGATCTCGGACGAGATCTGGTCCGACATCATCCGTCCTGGGCACAAGCACATCCCGACGCAGTCGGTGAGCGAGGACGCCCGCATGCGCACGGTCGCCCTTTATGCGCCCAGCAAGACCTTCAACCTCGCGGGCCTAGTCGGCAGCTATCACATCATCTACAACGAGACGCTGCGCGACCGCGTGTGCGCCGTGTCCAACAAGACCCATTACAACGAGATGAACGTCCTCTCGATGCATGCGCTCATTGGTGCCTACCAGCCGCAGGGCTACGAGTGGGTGGACGAGCTCAACGAGGTCATCAAGGACAACGTTGACTACTTCTGCGATTACGTTGACGAGCATTTTAAGGGCGTGACCTATTCGCGTCCGCAGGGCACGTACATGGTGTTCTTGGACTGCGCGGAGTGGTGCCGCGAGCATGACCGCGATATTCAATGGCTGCTCGACGAGGGCGCCCGCGTAGGCGTGGGCTATCAGGACGGCCGTCCGTTCCACGGACCCTGCCACATTCGCGTGAATCTGGCGCTGCCGCTTTCGCGCGTAAAGGAGGCGTGCGACCGCCTGGATCGTTACGTTTTTAATGCATAGCAAGCCGTAACGAACGGACGACATGCGCGGGGTCTTCTGGCTTGATTGTTATGCGGGGGTCTGATCCCAGGCCCCTACTTTTCGTGAATCTGCTTGCCGCAAAGATACTCAATCGAAATCTCGTAGAGTTGGACGCCCTTGATGTCCTTGGCGATTTCCTCCTCGACCTCTTCGGCGGTGGGGTAGTACTTGAGCGCGAGCTCACGGACCTTGTCCTCGATAAATGCGGGAGTGTCATTCGCTAGGCGGCAACGGCCAAAGACAACGGTACTCTGCACGTAGGGCGCCCAATCGTCGTCCTTGTACCAGTCGTTGCCGTAGACGGTAAAACAGACCTTGTCGTCATGCTTGAGAGCGTCGACCTTGTGGCCCGCCTTGGCGCCGTGGAAGTAAATCTTGTCGTGCTCAGCATCGAAGAAGTAGTTGACGGGAATGGCGTACGGGTAGCCGTCATCGCCGTTGACGGCAAAGACGCCGCGCTTGCAGGTGGCGAGCAGCTCGCGCGCCGCCTCGTCGGTAATGGCGCGCTTCTTTCGGCGTAGAGGCCTAAACATCGCGGGATTCCTTTCCAATCGGGCATGGTTCTTGGGGAGAGACTATAGCGAACTGGGGCCGTGCTGCTTGATGCGGGCGAGAATGTTTTTGAGCTTTTCAAAATCGAGCGGCTTGGGCAGATGGGCGTTCATGCCGGCGTCGCGTGCGGCCTTGGCGTCCTCGGCAAAAGCGTTGGCGGTCAGCGCGATGATGGGGATGTCGGCGGCGTCGGGCTTGCCGCTCAGACGAATCGCGCGCGTTGCCTCATAACCGTCCATACCGGGCATCATGATGTCCATGAGGATGGCGTCGAAGCTGCCGGCGGGATGCGACAGGTACAGGTCGACAACCTCGTTGCCGTTGGCCGCGCGGGTCACCACAACGTCCTCGGATTCCAGCAGCGCCTGGGCAATTTCGGCATTCAGGTCGTTGTCTTCGGCGAGCAGGACGTTCATGCCGGCGAGCGAGCAGTTGGGCGTTGCCTCGGCTGGCTTTATGTGGGCCCGAGGGTTCTTGTCGATATCGAGCGGAATCTGGACAGTGAACGTGCTGCCCACGCCGAGTTCGCTTGAAATCTCGATGGTGCCGCCCATCATGTCGATGAGCGATTTGACAATGGGCATGCCCATGCCGGTTCCCTGGAACTTGCTGCGGGCGTCGTCGCCCTCTTGGGCGAACGGTTCATAGATATGCTTTAAAAACTCGGGCGTCATGCCAATGCCGGTGTCTTCGATGGTGAAGCAAAAGAGCGCACGTGCGTCGTTGAGCGGTTTGACGGTGGAAGAGAAGGTGACGGTGCCGCCATGCTTGTTGTATTTGATGCTGTTGTCGAGCAGGTTGATGATGATTCGGCGGATATGAGTGGGGCTGCCGATCATGCTCTGGTCGACGGCATAGGGCTCGCTGGCGTTGAGCAGCGTAATGCCACGGTCCGATGCGCGGAGTTTGCACAGCACCAAGGCATCGTCACAGAGCTCCTTGAGGTTGAACGATTCGTGCTCGAGTGTCACTTTGCGCTCCTCGATCCTGCCCATTTCGAGGATGTCGTTGATGAGTGAAAGCAGGTGGTTGGCAGCGACACGCGCCTTGGCGCGGCTTTCGCGAGCGACCTTTATATCGCCCTCTTTCAATTCCTCAATCTCAATAAGGCCCAAGATGCCGTTGAGCGGTGTGCGGATGTCGTGGCTCATACGCGTGAGGAACGCGGTCTTGGCGGCGTTGGCGGCGTCGGCTTTCTGCCGCTCTTTCCGCGCGCGTTGAAGCGACCAGACAAGGATGGCGATGCCGGTCAGCAAAATGCAGATGATAACGGTGGCAATGGCGGTGCGGTTGCGATAGAGGAACCGAAGTGTATCGGATTCTTGAGCCGAATACGATGTGGGGGAATAACTGTTCGCGGAGAGCGATTCGCCGGCGTTGACGATACCCTTATTAATGATTCCTAGGAGTTGGGGATTGCCGCGCGAGATCAAGCACGATAGTTCTGCTGTGTTGGTGAGTTCCTTCGTCTCGAAATCCTCGATGTCGTAGGTGTCGCGGATGGTTTCCAAGCGCGTACTGGGGACGATGATGCAACTGGCCTCTCCTTTATTGAGGGCTTTGAGCATCTCGCTGCCGCTTGGGTACTCGGTTACCGTCGCGTCGGGGAACAGGCTCTCGAGCTCAAAGCGGTTGACGATAGCGCTCTTTGTGCAAGCGATGTTCTTGAGGTCCTTGCTCAGGTCGTTGCTGCTGTGGATAGCGGTCAGGGAGACCGTTCCCGTCGAGTTTGACTGGATGACCCCCACCTGTTCGGCGAGCCAGTAGTCACGAAAGAATGGCAGGGCGACATCGATGGTGCCTTCTGAAAGGGCTTTGATCATTTGTTTGGTGTCTGCGATTGCGACTGTTTTAACGTTAATGCCAAACTTGTCGTGCAACGTCGTCGCGAGCGAGGCAAGCGACCCCTCCATTTCGCCATCGTCATTTTGCGTGCAGTAGGGGAGCTGGTTTGTAAGATAGCCGAGCGTGATGGTGTTGCCGTTTGCTTTGAGCCAGGAGGCCTCGGCGCTGTCAAGTGATGATGACCCGCTGTTTTGGGCCGAGTAATTTGCTTTGACCTCGTCATTGTAGCGGGGGTTGAATCGGGCGATTGCCGCCATGGCGGCATTGATATCGTCCATAAGGTCGGGGCGGCTTTTGGGGACGGCAAAATAGTAGTCGCTTGAGCCTACGTAGAACATGGGGGAGGCGCTAGGCGATGAGATCGTGTCGTTCATGATGATGGCGTCGACCTCGCCGTTTGCCAACGCATCGAAGAGGCCGCCGCCACTGGCTATTTCTTTATAGGCGCAGGTAATGCCTTCGTCGGCAAGCCACTGCTGGCCGACGAAGGTCTGCATAACGCCGGGATTGCAGCCAATGGTGAGGCCCTGGAGCGCCTGGAGGTCGCCCGTGGCCAAGTCGTCTCGGTCGGGCCTGGCATAGATGTAGTAGCGCTCGGTGCCCTCGGGGTTCGATGAGAAAAGCAGCTTTTGGGCGCGTTCCTCGGAGTAGGAGATATTGGGCATGAGGTCGATCTCGCCCGCCTCGAGCTTGTCCATGAGCTCGGTGAACGTACCGGAGACATATTCGTATTTCCATCCGGGGGTGTAGTACGAGAGGGTTTGGAGGTACTCGTAACCCCAGCCCGAAAGGCGTTCGCCCGGCGTGCCTTCCTGGAAACCCTCGCTGCTGACGAGCCAGCCAACGCGCACCGTTTTGACCTGCTGATCAGAGTCATCGGCAAAAGCCGGGGTAGGCGCAACGGCGCTCAGTGCGGTAAGTGCGGTGAGCACGATGGCGAGGGCGCGATATATGGACAAACGAAGGACAGCGAAAGGCTTCACAAGCAATCCTAACGAATCGAGACAATACCGCATAAGGATACCAGCTCAACCACCCCGTTCGCCCCGCATACCGTTAAACGGGGCACCGTTTGGCGCTTGGCAGATGGGGACGTTCCTTTTGTGCCGGCAGTTGGGGACAGTCCCTTTCTGCCGGCACAAAAGGAACGTCCCTAGCTGCCGGATGTGGGACAATACCGAGCGAATGTGATTGATTGTCCGCGGAAGGGGTCGCGATGAAAAAGCTCAGGACGCTTGCCGATGTGTTGCATCAGGCCGGGTTCGCCCACATAACAGGCGTGTTTCTTGTCTTTTTCCTGCTCTGCTCGACGGCCGTCTGGCTGTCCGAGCCCACGACTCTTACCTTTGGCGACGGGCTCTGGTTTAGCTTTGAGACGGTATCGACCATCGGCTTTGGCGACATTCCGGCCGAGACGCCGGTTGCCCGCGCCATCACCGTCATCTTGAGCGTCATCAGCATCTTCTACATCGCTATGCTCACGGGCGTGGCGGTGAACTACTGCAATACGCTCATCAAGATGCGCCAAAAAGACACCATGGCGCGCTTTATGGACGATCTTGAGCATTTGGAAGAGCTCGACCGCGACGAGCTCGCCGACCTGTCGCGCCGTGTGCGCGAATATCGCCGGCGCCAACGTTAGAACGGGCGTCGCGCGTCACGACGAGGGGGACTGAATATTGAATATCACGGTATACCTGGGCGCCAGCGTCGGCAACGACCCGGCGTTTCTGCCTGCAGTGCGAGAGCTCGGCACGTGGATTGGCGCCAACGGCCACGCACTGGTATACGGCGGGTCCAAGTCGGGCCTGATGGGTGCGCTCGCCGATAGCGTGCTCGATGCCGGTGGCCACGTGACGGGCGTGGAGCCGAGCTTTTTTATCGAGGCGGAGTTCCAACACGACGGCATCGATGACCTCATCGTGACGAGCGATATGGCCGAGCGCAAGGCGAAGATGATCGAACTCGGTGATGCGTTCGTCGCCTTTCCGGGTGGCACGGGCACGCTCGAGGAGATTGCCGAGGTCATGTCGGCCGTGTCGTTGGGGCATCTGAGCGCGCCGTGCATTCTGTATAACCTGGACGGCTACTTCAACGACCTGAAGGCCTTGCTCGAGCATATGATCGAAAAGGGATTATCGAGTCCGCGTCGCCAGCAGGGCATTTACTTTGCCGAAGATTTGCACGAGATTGCCTCGATCATCAATGGCTAAGTTCTAGATTGGGCGTGCATTGCGCCCAATGGCGCCGTTTGGGGTGCAGATGGTTGGCTCGTCTGGGCAACGCTCGCTCTACAATAAAACATACCTTTGTCGACTCTGACCACGGGAGGGCCCGATGGATAAGCTTGCAAAACCTAAAAACCGCGCGCTGTTTTTGGTCAGCGTGGCTGTGACCGGCGCATTCGCGGGTGCCGCTGTCTGGCTGTTCTTCTTTGCGATGGAGCACGGCATCGACTATCTGTGGACCGAGATTCCGCACATGTTGGGAGTGGCGTCGCCCGAGCTCGCCAGCGGCCCGTTCGGCTTTTTGCCGTATCCATTTTTCGTCTGCCTGCTGGGCGGTCTGCTGATCGGTCTGTACGAAAAGATGACGGGCACCAAGACCGACGACCTCAACCAGGTAATGGCCAAGGTCAAGCAAGACGGACGCTACCCGTATGACAATCTGGGCAAGCTTTCGCTCGCGGCATTGCTGCCGTTGCTGTTTGGCGGAAGTATTGGACCGGAGGCCGGACTGACCGGCGTTATCGCGGGTCTTTGCAGCTGGGTCGGCGACCGCATGCGTCGCTTTGGCGCCGAGTTTAGGGAGCTCACGCTGTTGGGCACCCAGGCCGCGCTGACGGCACTCTTTACCGCGCCCGTCTTTGGCTTTGTGGCCCCGCTCGCCGGCAGCGCCGATGGCGAGGACTCCGCGTCTGACGAGATCACCATCAAGCTGCCCAAGGCACAGAAGACCGTGGTCTACGGCATCGCGATTGCCGGCGGCCTGGGTACCTATCTGCTGCTCGGCCAGCTTGTGGGCGGCGGTATGGGCATGCCCAGGTTCGAGGCTGCCGAGGTGGGCAACCTGGAGCTCGCATGGCTTATCCCCCTGTCGCTGATCGGCACGGTCTGCGGCTGGCTGTACTTTGTCTCGGAGCACGCGAGCGAGGCACTGGCCCACGCGATAGGGGAGCGCCCTGTCGTTAAGGCCATGCTGGCCGGTCTGGTGCTTGCGGCTTGTGGCACGGTCCTGCCCTACACCATGTTTGCCGGCGAGACCCAGGCCGATGTCCTCATGGAAACCTATCTGACCATCCCCGCCGGCGTGCTTATCGCGACCGGTCTGGTCAAGGCTATGCTGACCCCGGCGCTTATCAACCTTGGTTGGCGCGGCGGCCACTTCTTCCCGGTTATCTTCTCGGGCGTAAGCCTGGGCTACGGCCTTGCCATCCTCACCGGTGCCGATCCGGTCTTTTGCGTCGCCGTCTGCACGGCATCGACGATGGGTGCGGTCATGCGTCAGCCGGTTATGGTCGTGGGCCTGCTGCTCATGTGCTTCCCGCTCAAGGGTATCGTCTGCATGATCATCGCCGCCGTTATCGCCGCCGGTATTCCGCTGCCCAAGCCGCTGCGCAAGTAGCGCGGCAGCGCACCGCCAATGCAGGCATCCCAAGCCTGGCGTAAGGATGTAACGGCTGCTGGTCTGCCCCAAAACTCATGAAGAAAGAAGCCGCGCGAGGTCGTATGTCTACGGCCTCGCGCGGCTGTTGTTTAGAGCTTCTTCAGCACGATGGCGATGGTGTTGAGATACTCGAGTGCGCCGGCTTCAACGGCAGCACGGTCGCCCGCTGCGTATTCGTTGTCGCAGGCGAGCCAATCTGCCCATGCCTCGTTGGTGCAGAGCATAGGTTGCATCGAGACAATCTCGACGCCGGGGGTCGGCTCGATCATGGCGCGCCACCAGGCTATGTCGTGCATGTAATCGAGCTGCTCGGGCGTCCAAGATGTGAGCAGACAGTCAGGCAGGTTCTCGTGGCAGTCGCGGACCATGCCGGGAATGCTTAAGTAGAGTATCCCGCCTTGCTTTACGTAGGGGAGCAAGCGTTCGCCCAGATAATGCGGGTCGCGCCCGTAGTAGTTGTACGAGTCGATGCTCACGACCGCATCAAAAAAGTCGCGCTCAAACGGCAAGCCTTGTGAGGCGTCCGCCTGAACGGGATGAATCGTGTCGCGCGAGATGCCGAGCGAATCAAAGAACGCGCGATTCTCCTCGGGGTCGCTCCACAGGTCGACAGCGTAGGTGTCAAACCCATATTCGCGGGCGAGCAGGGCACTGGTGATACCGGTGCCCGACCCAAGGTCGCAGACACGGGCGCCGCGGGGAATGCTCGCATCGCAAAGGAGCTCTTCGCAGAGTTTGAGGGGGTTCGGACCCATAATCTTAGAGCGTACGAGTGCCGCGTCGAAGCTGGTGGCTTTTGGGAAGGATTGAGATTTCGCAGAGTTCATTGTTCTTTCCTATCAGGTGCATATGTGGCAGATGACGGAGGCGGAACGGCGCAACAAACCACGGCCGTTTTCATGGTTCTATGCGATTGACCGTTCCCTAAAGAACAATGACCAAAAAGACATCCCCTTGGATGATCGAGATTGGGCCAAGGCCCGTGACGCCTTCATTGTAAGACGTCACGGGCGCGCTGGGGATATGTCATTTGTCATATATTCGTATTTGCTGGCGACCGATTGTGACCAGGGACGTGCCGAGGCTCGCGTTCACTGCGCCTTACTTCCAAATTGCGAGTGCAGTGGTGCCCAGAACGATGAGAAAAAGGCCGGCGGCGCTTCGGCGCGACAGCTTTTCGTTGAAGGCTAAGTGTGCGAACAGTACCGAAACAACGATTGAGAGTTTGTCGATCTGCACCACGACACTCACTTGGCCTGCGGCGATGGCGTAGTAGTACAGCAGCCACGATGCGCCGGTCGCAATGCCCGATGCTGCGAGAAATGTGAGTTCACGCCGGTCAACGCGCGCTACCTGTCCCAGTTTTCCCTTGGCGGCAACGATTGCCCATGCCATGGCTAGTACCACGCAGGTGCGGATCGCCGTGGCCAGATTGGATTCGACTCCTTCGATGCCAACCTTGGCAAGGATGGACGTGAGTGCTGCGAAAACGGCGGCGCCGATGGCGTAGGCAAGCCAGGTTCGGTCTTGCTTCTGGCCCACGCCAGCTGACTGCCTCTTCTCAATCATCAGGAACGTGCCGAGGGTGATTACGGCCGTCCCGATAAGCTTTACGGCCAGATTGCTTGTCTCGCCAAAGAGGACGATGGCGATCAGCGCGGCGAGTACGGTGCTCATCTTGTCGACCGGTACGACCTTATTGACGTCTCCAATGCTGAGCGCCTTAAAGTAGCAGATCCACGAAGCGCCAGTGGCAAGTCCTGAGAGGACGAGGAATAGCCAAGCCTTAGCCGCGATGCTGCCAATGGTCCCGATGGATCCAGAAATGCCCGCCATTACCCAGGCAAATACGAGCACCACGCAGGTACGGATGGCGGTGGCGATATCGGAATCGGTGTGTTTGATGCCGCATTTGGCCAGGATAGATGTGATGCCGGCAAAGAATGCCGAGCCAAGCGCTGCAGCGACCCACGACATGGGTGAAATGCCTCCCCAAGAACGACTGCGCCAAATCTACGGCGCACGTCCGATGATACCGTTCCGCCGCGAAGCTTTGATATCGCTGTGGCGAGACAGGGATCATATTTCGAGATGCCATTTGGTTAAGGCTCGAATCGAAGGTGAATGGTTTTCCCGAGAAGTGAACGAGTAAATCTGGACCCCCGGAACATGCAGACTTTTTGCGAATAAAACCGCAGGATTTTTAGAGAAGAACCGCAGGAATTAAACCATTGAAAATGTCGATGATACGGGGTGCTGATTTTGCTCGTTCACTTCCCAGGAAAACCATTCACCTTCGATATGCTGCCGGTCTTTCTTTGGTTGCCAAGAGCTAAGCGGCATACCGTGAAGGGTGGTAGCGATGTTGTTGCTACTTCGTCTCATCTAGTAAATGAGGCGGGTGCCGCCTAAATCCTTCAGCTGTTGATTACAGATCGCGTGCGCGATAGACCTTGGTGCTGACGGCGCAGCTGACCATGAATAGCAGGAACGCCAGGACGCCTATGCCAGCGCACAGGCATCCGATGACAGCGGGGTCGGGATTTGCTCCGGTAAATGACATGAGCCAGTTGCTGATGGGGTTGGAGGAGCTCAACATTGCCATGGTGCCGCAGCCAAGCAGGGCAAACAGGCCGACGGAAAGACGCAACGCCTCCATGTGCCCAAATCGGAAGAATATCGGCTGCGCCAAAAACACCATCATGAGGGAAATGAGCATCGATGCCGCCGAGGCAGCTGCGATTTCAAAGACCGTCTGGCCTGTCGAAGGGATGCCCATGTGATCGAAGAACGGAAGGGCGAGGATGTTCAGAAGCGTAGCCGCGCATGCCATGACGGCCGAGAAGGTAATAATGCACAGGTAGCGTGCGCAGACGATGTCCTTGCGCGAAAACGGCAGTGTTGCCCGATAGCGCTCCCAACCGTTTTGGTTATCGTAGCCAGCCAGCGAGTTCATGATAATGATGGGTGACATGGCGCTGACGGCACAGGTGCCGGCACTCATGCCAGAGTCGCCATCCGATGCGTTGGCAAGGGTCAGCACGACGAATATGAACAGGCCGACGCCGGCGATGCTCGGGAGAAACGAACGCATGATAGCGGTCTCGGACATAAAGGCGCGTTTCATTTGGAGGCTCCTTTCAGCGTAAGGCGCAGGTAGTCATCGATGGAAATCCGATCACAGGGAATCTCGGGAAATGCTTCGAGCGTTTCGCGGCGATTGGGGACGAGTACGTCCACGCTGTAGGCATGACGGGCGGCACGGGCGCCTTCGACGCAAGCCATGAGCTCGGCGGCTTGTGCCTGGGTACAGTGAGCGATGCCGGCGCGGTCGGTAATGTCCTCGCGCGGCATATCAAAAACGATCGAGCCGTTATCGATGCAGACGACGCGGTCTGCCGCGCGTTCAAGATCGGATGTAATGTGGCTCGAGAACAATATGCTGCGCTGTCCGTCGGCGACAAAGGCGAGCAGCTCATCGAGCAGCTCCTCACGTGCCATGGGGTCGAGGCCTGCCGTAGCTTCGTCCAGGATGAGCAGCTCGGCCTTGTGGCTGAGCGCACACGCGAGCTGCAGCTTCATACCCATGCCGCGGGAGAGGTCTTTGACCTTTGCCTTGGGGTCGAGGCCAAATCGATCGATGAGGCCGGTGAACGTGTCATGGTTCCAGGTGGGGTACGCTGAGCCTACGAGTGCCTCGACCTCGGCCACCTTGAGCGTGGAAGGGAAGGGGCACGTGTCCAGAACGAGACCGATGCGAGAGCGCACACGACGTTGTTGTTCATCGGGCGCATTGGCATCGCAGCTCTGCCCAAACAAGTTCACCTCGCCGGAATCGAGCTTTATGAGCCCGAGTGCGGCGCGGATGGTCGTTGTCTTTCCGGCGCCGTTTGCGCCCACAAAGCCAACAATCTGGCCGGGCTCCACGGCAAACGTGACGTTGCGCAGAGAAAAGCGGTCGCTTACACGGCGTGAGGCACCTTTGAGTTCTAGCAAGTTTTGCATGGTATAGCCTTTCTTGCAGATGGCTACTGCATGGTTTCGGGGGCAACAAGGTCGAGCATTTCGTGCAGCTTCTCGCGCGTGACGCCCAGGGCCTCTGCCTGTGTCGCTGCCTGTGCAAGCAGCTCTTCGACATGGCAGAGCTGGTTTTCGCGCAAGAGCTCTTGGTTGCCCTCGGCGACAAAGCAGCCTTTGCCTTGCACGGTGCAGATAAACCCAAGTTGCTCCAGGTCGGCGTAGGCGCGCTTGGTGGTGATGACGCTCACGCCCAGGTCGTTGGCAAGCGCACGGATGCTGGGGAGTTTGGCTCCCGCAGCGAGTGTCCCCGAGAGTATCTGAGCTTTGACCTGCGAGGATATCTGCTCGTAGATGGGCTTGTCACTCGAATTGGATAGGATGATGTCCACAGCGGCTCCTTAGCTGATGGGCTACATGTGTATATAACCGGTAAGCACAGTATATATACACTATGCACAGTTACGCAAGAGGAAAAATCGGGATTGCCGACGACCGTTTGTCTCGATCTGTAACAGTAAGAGGGTCAAATCGGGCCTAACTGTTACAGTTTGAGATTTTGGCGGCAGACCCATTCGTTCATCTCAATCTGTAACAGGTAGAGGCTCAAAACCCGTCTAGATGTTACAGATCAAGACAAACTGCTGCGGAGTGCTGCCGCCGACCGGCAACCAAGACCCCGACTGATGAATTTGTCCTGATAGGCGCCCTGTCGCAGCGTTTCGCGGCTACAATGGACGGGTTACATCGACGTAATGCATATAGAACGCAAGAAAGGATCCGCATGGCAAGCCTGTCGGATGAAATCTCGTCGCGCCGCACATTCGCGATCATCAGCCACCCGGACGCCGGTAAGACCACGCTTACCGAGAAACTGCTGCTCTATACCGGCAGCATTCAGACCGCCGGCTCGGTCAAGGGCAAGAGCTCGGCCAAGCACGCCGTCTCGGACTGGATGGATATCGAGAAGGAGCGCGGTATTTCCGTTACCTCCTCGGTGCTGCAGTTCACCTACAACGGCGCCTGCGTCAACATCCTCGATACCCCCGGCCACCAGGACTTCTCGGAGGATACCTACCGTACGCTTATGGCTGCCGACGCCGCGGTCATGGTCATCGACGGCGCTAAGGGCGTCGAGGCTCAGACCAAGAAGCTCTTTAAAGTCTGCACGCTGCGCCACATTCCCATCTTCACCTTTGTGAACAAGCTCGACCACGAGGCTCGCGATCCGTTTGAGCTCATGGAAGAGATCGAGAATGTCTTGGGCATCAATACGTATCCTATGAACTGGCCGATCGGCAGCGGCCGCAACTTCCGCGGCGTGTTCGACCGCCAGACCCGTCGCGTTATCGCCTTTGAGGGCGACGGCCACGCCAACGCCACCAAAAAGGTCGCCGAGGTCGAGGCCGAGCTGGGCGATCCTTCCATGGATGAGCTCATCGGCGAGGAGAACCACAAGAACCTGATGGACGACATCGAGCTGCTCGATGGTGCCGGCGACGAGCTCGACTTGGATGCCGTGGCCTGCGGCAAGCTGAGCCCGGCGTTCTTTGGCTCGGCGCTCACCAACTTTGGCGTGGAGCCCTTCCTCAAGGAGTTCCTGCGTCTGGCCCCGACGCCGCGCGCCTATACCGATACGCTCACCAGCGAGCCGGTCGATCCCTGCCGCGATGACTTTAGCGGCTTTGTGTTTAAGATCCAGGCCAACATGGACAAGAACCACCGCGACCGCATCGCTTTTGTGCGCATTTGCTCGGGCAAGTTCGAGCGCGGCATGGACGCCTTCCACGTGCAGGGCAACCGCAAGCTTAAGCTTGCCACGGGCACGTCGATGATGGCCGATGACCGCGCCATCGTGGACGAGGCGTACGCGGGCGATATCGTGGGCCTGTTCGATCCGGGTATCTTTAGCATCGGTGACACCGTGTGCTCCGGCAAGCGCCACGTGCAGTATCCGCAGATCCCGACGTTTGCCCCCGAGATGTTCGCTCGCATTACGCAGGTCGACACGCTCAAGCGCAAGCAGTTTGTGAAGGGTATGGAGGAGCTTGCCCAGGAGGGCGCCATCCAGATTTTCCGCGAGCTTGGTGCCGGCATGGAGAGCGTCATCGTGGGCGTGGTCGGCGTGCTGCAGTTTGAGGTACTCGAGCGCCGCCTCAAGGCCGAGTACCGTGTTGAGGTTCGTCGCCAGCCGCTGCCCTATACGGACATCCGCTGGATCCAGAACGATCCCGACACTATCGATATCCCGGGCCTTTCGCTCACGCGCGACACGCTGCGCGTCGAGGACATGCGCGGCGGTAAGCTGCTGCTGTTCACGAGCCCGTGGAACGTGGACTGGGCAACCGACCACAACCCCGACCTTATCCTGTCGGAGTTTGGCAACGTAGCGTTTTAACGCATCGGCGCGGTGGCCCTGTGGGGCTGCCGCGCCATTTGCTTGCCTGATGCCGTGTGAGCGGCTATCATACCCACCGTCGTCTCAAGACCGGGGCGTCCGAGCAGTTCGGGTCCGATATCCTGCTCGTTAAACCTAAAACCAAAGGAGTACATAATGATCAAGAAGGTCATGGAGGACTATAAGGTCCTGTTGCGGAGCATTCCCGCGGCGACGGTTTCGCTGTTTTTCGTGAGCGTCATCATGATGAACCTGCTGGCCAACAAAGAGCTCATCAGCCTGCCGTATCTGGCACTCGATTGCGGCTTTGTGGTGAGCTGGGTTTCGTTTTTGTGCCAGGACATGATCTGCAAGCGCTTTGGCGCCAAGGCATCCATCAAAATCTCTATCCTCGCGCTGCTGGTCAACCTGGCCGTGAGCCTGTGCTTTTGGGCATGCTCGCTCACGCCCGGTATGTGGGGCGCCTACTACGACACGGGCATGATCGAGGTCAACACTGCCCTTAACGCCACCATCGGTGGCACCTGGTACGTGGTACTGGGCTCTTCGCTGGCAATGCTCGTCTCTGCCGTGGTTAACTCCACGCTCAACCAGTCGCTCGGCCGCATGCTCAAAAAGAATAATTTTGCGAGCTTTGCCTTTCGCTCCTATGTGTCCACGGGCATTGGCCAGTTTATCGACAACTTGGTCTTTGCCATTGTGGTGAGCCATACGTTCTTTGGTTGGACCTGGGTGCAGGTCCTTATGTGCTCGCTGACCGGCGCTGTTGCCGAGCTGCTGTGCGAGGTCTTCCTGAGCCCCGTGGGCTACAAGGTCGTGCGTGGCTGGGAGCGCGAGAACGTGGGCGCCGAGTACCTCGAGCGCCACGCAACCGCCTAAGGAGCCAGCATGCAGGTGTTGATCACGGGTGCTTCGGGCGGCATTGGAGCCGCATGTGTGCAGCGCTTTTTGGACGAGGGCCACGAGGTCGTGGGCTTCGATCTACTGCCGGCCGCGGTCGAGCACGAGCGCTACCGTCACCTGATTGTGGACGTCCGCGAGCCGGATACGTTTCCGGACGACCTTGAGCCCCAGTTGATCGTGAACGTCGCCGGCACGCAAGATTCGGCCGACGACATCGCCGCCAACCTGTGTGGCACCATCAACGTGACCGAACGCTACGCCTTTGTGGGGGAGGGGCTTGCCGCCAAGCCGACACCGGCTATCAAATCCGTGGTCAATGTGGGGTCGGCGAGCGGACATACGGGATCGGAGTTTTCCGCCTATGCTGCCAGCAAGGGCGGCATTATCGCCTATACCAAGAACCTTGCGAACCGCCTGGCGCCGCAGGCCATCGCCAACAGCGTGGACCCGGGCGGTGTCATCACACCGCTCAACCGTTGCGTGATGGAAGACGAGCGTCTGTGGGCCCAGATTATGGAGCTCACCCCGCTCAAGCGCTGGGCCACGGCGCAAGAAATCGCCGAGTGGATCTACTTTGTGGGTGTGACCAACCGGTTTATGACCGGGCAGAGTCTGCTCATCGATGGCGGCGAGGCCGGCCGCACCCAGTTTATTTGGCCCGAGTAACAGACGCGCCCGATGACAAAAGCCGTCGGGCGCGTTTTTACATCAAGGGGTATCAATAAAAGTTAACTTTAGCTGGCCTTTATCTTCGTAAAGCCCCTTTGAGCTGGTAAAATTACCCCCTAAACAGAACAAGGGGGTAAATTGGGGCTGTTTGGTTCACACGAGAGGCGCGACGCGGACCGGGCGCGCCAGCTTTTTGAGACGGCGCTTGCAGAGCAGGGGCTCAATGTTGGGTTTGTTTTGCGTGCCAGCGACTTGCTTCCCCTTTATATCACGCCAAATTTTGAGCGTGTGTTCGGCGTATCGCCGGAGCGGTATCGTGACGATATCGAGACACTCTACCGGTACATTCCCGATGACGATCGCGTTCGCATGCAGCGACAGATAAGGGATTGGGACCACGCGGCCCCCTTGGATCTGATTTGTTCCTACAACGGGCCTGGGCAGGAAAAGCCGCGCAATATTCGCTTCTCGCTTGCGCTCGTTCAAAACGCAACGCAATATCTCATCACGGCGGTCGACGTGACCGCCGAAACCGCGCGCATCGCTAAGGCGGAGTCCGAGCGCGACCGCGCGGTTGAGACCGCCAACGCTCGCACGGACTTTATGAATCAGATGAGCCACGAGATTCGCACCCCGCTCAATGGCATCGAGGGCATGATTTCGCTTGCCCGCGAGCATCATGCGGACGAGCCACGTCTGATGGATGACCTGTCCCGTGCTTCGCAGCTCTCGGCCTATCTGCTGTCCCTTATCAACGACATGCTCGACATGAGCCGCCTGAACAGCGGCCGTGTCCGAATCGATGAGGCGCCGTTCGACATGCGCCTGTTTGTCGCCGAGCTCGAGCGCATGTTTACCTCGCAGGCGGCCGACAAGGGACTCAAGTATTCGGTTGCACTCGAGGACTGCGAAAACGTCTTTGTGGTGGGCGACCGCATGCGCCTGTCGCAGGTCGTGATCAACTTTATCTCCAACGCGCTCAAGTTTACCGAGAGCGGCGGTAGCGTTGCCGTCAGCATTCGCGAGATGTATCGCTCGGAAAACGGCGTGAGCTTTATGCTGCGCGTGCGCGATACGGGCAAGGGCATGGACCCGCGCTACATCAGCAAGATTTTTAAGCCGTTTGAGCAGGAGGACCGCACCATTGCGCGTCGCTACGGCGGAACGGGCCTGGGCATGGCCATTACGAGCGCGCTCGTCGACCTTATGGGCGGCGAGATCGTCGTGGACACCGAGCTCGGGCGCGGGTCGACGTTTTCGGCCTACATTCCACTGCGCTTGGCGACGCCAGAGCAGGTTGAGGGCCTTAAGCTCAAAGAGCAGACGCTCGAGACGGCGCCCGATTCCATCGGCTCGACGTTTACCTATCAGTTTGACGGCAAACGATTCCTGCTGGCGGAGGATAACGAGATCAATGCCATGATTGTGGTTGAGTTGCTGGCCAGGCGGGGCGCCGCGGTCGACCGCGCCGAGAACGGCCAGGCGGTCGTCGACCGGTTCCGAAGCATGCCCGTGGGCACGTACGACGCGATCCTCATGGATATCCAGATGCCCGTGCTCAACGGTTGGGGAGCGGCAGAGCAAATCCGAGCCCTCGAGCGCGAGGACGCCGCCGCCATTCCCATCATCGCGCTTTCGGCCAACGACTACACCGAGGACGTAGAGCGCTCGCGCAAGGCGGGCATGAACGGACACGTGGGTAAGCCTATCGACCTGAATGTTTTGAAGGCACAGCTGGCGGCCGCGACGGCCGAGGCAGCTTATCGAGGAAATGAGTAACCGTGATCGTCGAACAGTCCAACAGCATCATCAACGAAGTGAGCCGTGCCCTGTTGGGCAAGCGCGAGGTGATCGAGAAGGCTTTGATGGCCATCTACGCTGGCGGCCATATCCTGCTCGAGGATGTGCCCGGCACCGGCAAGACCACGCTGGCGCTGGCGCTGTCCCGTGCGCTGGGCCTGGACTTTAAGCGCGTGCAGTTTACGCCCGACACGCTGCCCTCGGACATTACGGGCTTTACGATGTACGATCGCGATGCCGGTACGTTCCGCTTTGTGTGGGGCGCGGTGAACTGCAACCTGCTGCTGGGCGACGAGATCAACCGTACCAGCGCAAAGACGCAGTCGGCCCTGCTCGAGGTTATGGAAGAGCGCGCTGTGACTATCGATGGCCAGACGCATCCGGTGCCGCGCCCCTTTGTGTGCGTCGCGACCGAGAACCCGGTGGGTTCGGCGGGTACTCAGCCCCTGCCCGATAGCCAGCTCGACCGCTTTATGGTCCGCCTGTCCGTGGGCTATCCGTCGCGCCAGGACCAGATCGATATCCTCAAGGCTCGCCGTTACGCCAACCCGCTCGACGATATTAAGCCCATGGTCGCCTGCGATGACTTGCTCGATATCCAAAACTATCTGGGCAACGTGCAGGTCGCCGATACGGTGCTGGACTATATCGTTCGCCTGTGCGAGGCGACTCGCGAGGATACGCTGGTGGAGCTGGGCGTGAGCCCCCGCGGTGTTATCGCCCTTACCCGTATGGCGCGTGCCTGCGCGCTCATTCGCGAGCGCGACTACGTGGTGCCCGAGGACGTGCGCGAGGTCTTTACATCCGTCTGCGCCCATCGCCTTGTTTTGCGCCCCCAGGCCCGAATCGAGTCGATTACCGCCGAGGACGTTCTCGACCGTATTCTGGCTGCCGTTCCCGCTCCGTCCATGGGTCAGGTTCGCGGTCGCTCCTAGCGACGCGTAGCTGCCCGCGCCTGCTATAACGCCCATGATTATCAACAAGATCACTTATGTAGCATCCGTCGTGCTCCTGCTCGTCGTGTTTGTGCTTACCGCCAATGCGGCCGCACTCGCTGCGGCATTGGCATTGATAGCCATGCCCGTCATTACGGTGGTCGCATGCCGCGCGAGCGTGGCCTCGCTCAAGATTGGCTTTGAGCTTCCCCGTTCATGCGTTGTGGACTCGCCGCTGGTGCTTCGTATGACGCTTGACCGCCCCACGCTGTTTCGTGGCCGCGTGGAGCTGGTGTTCTCGGTGCGCAACCTGCTGACGGGAGCACTTACGACCTATCCGGTCAGCTTGGCGCCCGCCGCCAGCAGGCCGGCTGAGTTTAACCTTGAGCTTGATTCGTCGATTTGCGGCGCGCGCGTCATTGCGCTCGATACCGCACGCCTTGTCGACGAGATGGGCTTTACCTCGCTTGCGCTCGACGGCGTTTCGTACCGCGAGACCTTTACCGTGTATCCCCAGGTGGTTGATATCCAGGTCGATCCTCGCCAGAGTACATCGGCCAGTCTTGAGGGCGTCAGCTATGACCCCCATCGCAGCGGCCAGGATCCCTCCGAGGTCTTTGATCTGCGTTCGTATCGCGAAGGCGATTCGGTCAAATCGATTCATTGGAAGCTGTCGACGCGTTTTGACGATGTGCTGGTGCGAGAGGCCTCTCGTCCGCAAGATCATGCCATTGCGATTCTGTTTGGGATATTCGCGCGCGATTTTGAGGAATCTGAGCGGCCCCAGGTGCTGTCCGCCGCGCTGGGCCTTACCGCATCGGTGAGCCTGTCGCTCATGCGTCTTGGCTACCACCATGTGGTAGTGGCGACAGGAGGCAGCGCTTTGACTGCATATCCGGTCGACAACCGCCGTGGATTCAACGAGATGCTCGATGCCCTTGCTTCGACTCCGCTTGCGCTGGATTATCCCACGTCGTATGAGCGGTATTCGAAGATTGTGGCAAGCAGGGGTATTAGCAAAACCGTGCTGGTGACAGCCGGCGCTGATGATGCCGCTTTTATTGATATGGGCAAAATGGCTGACCTGTCAGTGCTCCATGTGTCGGATTCCGTTGAGTCGTATAGCGTCGAGCGTGGCCCCAGCTACCTCATCACCCACTGCCCTGCCTCGATGGATCCTGCTCGCATAAAGAGCCTGGAGGTCTAGCATGAACTTTAGGACTCTCGCCTCGGCAGATGGCATCGGCTCCAACCATCGCATCGTCGACGTCTTCCTGTCGATCGTTCCGACGGCTTTGCTCGCCGCGGCCTTTTCCTGCGCGATTGGCAATTGTTTTAGTGCTGCCTGTTTGGGAATGTTGCTGACGGCAAGTGTCATTACGTCTGTTGTGATGAGCGCCATGGGCGTTTTGCTTGCTTCGAGGCAACCGTCCCGTACCGTGGCGATAATCGTTGCGTCCGCGACGCTCGTCTGCATGTTGATGCTCCCGCCGGCGCGCGCGGGCTTCTATGCGTTCATCAACGTTATCATCGCTCACCTCAATTCGATATTCGGTTTGTACCTTCCGCTTGTCGCCGGTGCTGGCTTGCTGTGCGAATCGATGACGTTTTCCCTGCTGGGCGGCCTGTTTGCCGGTTCGTGCAGTTGGCTTTTTGTAAGCCTGAGTGTTTCGTGGCCCACGCTTTTAATCGTCGTTGTCTGCGGTGTTGAATCCATGGTGCTGCAGCTTGGTGATTCCGCAGTGGCGATGGCATTGGGCGTTGCAGGCTGGTTGGTCCAGTGCCGCACGTGTGAGCTGCAGGGTTCTACCGTTCGGCTGTCCCAGGTTGTTGTCGGACTCGGTGGCCTTTGCGCCGCCTGCGGTGTTCTTTTTTCGCTGACGTCTGCTTTTGTGCAGCCGATGCCTGCGTTGTCCGCCATGTCCTCAACGGCGGTCAGCGCTATCGACAAGTTCCGGTTTGGTAGCGATACGTTGCCCGAGGGCGACCTTTCCCAAGCGTCGGATATGAACGAGGGCACGGCAACCACGCTGTCGTTGACAACAGACAGGGCACTTGGCGATGACCTGCTCATGAAGGGTTTTGTGGGCAGTACGTTCGATGGCACCTCTTGGCATCGCGGGGATTGGGTGTCCTATGAGGGCGAATGGTCTGGTGTGCGCGAATGGATGCGGAAGAATGGCCTGACGGTCGCCGAGCAGCGTGCGGCATTTGATACCACGGCAGAGCGCGAGGGCAAAGATGCCGTCGAGACGGCAAAGATCTCGGTCAACGCTTCGGGTGCCAACCGCCGATACGCCTATGCGCCTTATACGCTGCGTTCGCTAAGTGGTGTCGATGCAATGCTTACCGGCTCTACGATTACGTGCTCCGGCTTGATGCCTTCGAAGACATATGCGGTAATCGTGGACAATGTGCCTGCGGCGAGCGCTATTACCGATTCGACATGGCTGGCATCGTCGGAGAGCGCGTACGCAAAGAGCGAGCGGGTGTACGCCTCATTTGTTCGCGAGCACTATCTGGATATCGACGATGATGAGCGCGGCGCAGTCGAGGAGTACCTGTTCGCGAGCGATAGCTGGGATGCGAACGCGAATGTATCGGAGGCGGCGGTCGTTAGCCGTGTGCGTACCATGCTTTCTGCGCTTGCAAGTGATACGGATAATCCGCCGACATATGCCGAAGCCGGGACGTTCACCAAGTGGTTTTTGGGTACGGCGCACGAGGGCAATTCGGCATATTTTGCCACGGTGGCAACGCTTGCGTTTAGGTCGCAGGGGATTCCGGCGCGCTATGTCGAGGGGTATCGGGCTTCGGACGAACGAATCGCCCGCGCATATCATTCCGGCAGTACGCTTTACTTGACGGCTGCCGATGCCCATGCCTGGACCGAGGTGTATCTGGATGGTCAGGGCTGGACTCCTGTCGAGGTCACGCCTGGGTACTACAGCCAGTCACTCGATGCGGACAAGATTGTTGACGTGGGCGAAGCATGGAGTAACGGTACCAACGATTCGACGCTCGATGTGGGCACGGTCGCCGGCAAGGCCGAGAAAAAGCGCGACAAGGTTACGGCTAACGAGCGCAAGGCGTCTGTCGCGGTAAAGGCGGGTGCCGCCGCGCTTGCCTTTGTCGCTTTGATGTCGCTTGCCCTGCTTGTTCGCATGCTTGTGGTGCGCCATCGACGCGCGCGGGATCTTTCGAATGACGATCAGGACATTTGCATCCCGGCGCTCTATAGCTACTTGGTGCTCGTGATGGAGCAGAGCGGAGTTGCGGCTTTTGACGAGACCAAGCCACTCGAATGTCTTGATTCCTTTGCCGAGATATTCCCCTCGGTCGATCCTTGGGAGTATCGTCGAGTCATTCGGCTCTACCAGGCCTATGTCTTTGGCGGGCACGCGCTTAAACCCAACGAGCTGCGTACCCTTCGTCGCTTTGCCGAGCGTCTGCATCAGAACATGCCGACGCCAAAGAATGTAATTGAACACTTCCGTCGCTGCGTGCTGCATGCGTTATAGAGGGAGTAGATCTGCGTGATATCTAAGAAGCCTCAACATATGGCCTCGCGTAAAAGCGCTGCCGCCGCACGACTTAAAAAGCCACAGGTCGAGCACTTGCTGGATAATGGCAAGCGTGCTGTCGATAACGTGGCACGCCGTGTTGTACTGCCCTCCGCCTCGCGCATGGTAGCCGTGGCGGCTTCGGTGGCAGCGGTCGGCGCATTTGGCGTTGGTGCGTTTGAGCTGGCACAAAATGGCCTGAACTTTGACCCTTCCTCATATATTGCGACCTATGCCCATGGTGATGCCGCGTCTGACGAGGCCTATCGAATCAGTTCGACTTCGACCGACGCCGAGGCGAATCGGCACGACGACCAGAGCGATCGTGAAGATACGAGTGCCCGCGAACAGGAGGCCTCGCTTGCCGATGTGCCGACGCAGGCCAATTTGACGAGCCAAAGCGGAACGACTGCCTATAACGTTACGGGCAATGCCAATGGCTCCGGTGTGACGGTTGCAGGAGGCGCTGGTGGCAATGGAACGGGCGGCGGTGCCTCTGCGGGTGGCGTTCTTGGTCCCGTGATCAACGCTGGTGGCGGTGTGGGCGGCAACGGCGGCGGTGGCGGTTCCGGCACCGGTGGCGGCTCTGGTACGGGCGGCTCGACCAACTCGACGGCGAATTCCTATAAATATCTGCTGCAGGACCCCACGCCCCAAAAGGGCGCACCCATGGGTGACACGACGTTTTTTACGCAGTTTAACGGTGCGGCTGGATTGGTCGATCCCAATGAGGTGCAGATTTCACCCATGGAGGATGCAATCTACGATGGACAGATGCTCGATGCCTGGACGCTGTTCTGCGCCATGGATGTGCACTGGAGCGACGACATCGGTATGTACTATCTTGCATGCGAGAAAGATGAGTTTTCCTCCTATCCGTATTTTCGCGTGAACTCATGGACGAATGCCTCCGGGGAACAGAATCCGACGCTGTGCTAAAGCCAGCCGTTGACGGTAAGTGTTTCGCTGCGTCTGTCGCAAGATGCGGCATGGACAACGCGCACGGTAACCATTCAGCCGTCGCAATCGTGTCTGTTTGTGGTGGGCGAGCCCGATTCGAGCGGGCAGCGTGATGTGATTTGGAACACGCTGAGTTCCAAAGCGAACTTGCTGAGCGTTAACACGCAGGAAGCTTTCATGAAGCAGGCGGGTCATGTCGATTCGGACGGGTATTTGAACGCCCTGCTGCAGGGTTGGCGCGAAGATGAGACATCTGTTCCGTACTTCTATACGTTGACGCCTGGCCGGCATGTGGTGATTCCCGGCGATGTTGTGCCGATTGATTCCGCCTATAAGGTGCGTTTCCAGGGATATTCGCTCGATGGCAGCTATCGTTTGGACAATGATGCCACGAGCTCCAATAATTCGCGTTTGCAGACGCTTGTAGATGTCGACGAATCTGCGGTGTCGGTCGACGGCGACGTCGAGACCCTGCGCGTACCCCAGGGCGTGCAAGCGGTCGATGCCTATACCGATAGCCGCCAGCGCGAGGGCTTTACCTGGCAGGTCAACAATCTGGAGCTGCCGTCCTCGACGCTCTACGTTAACGTAAATGCCGGTTTTCAGGTGCTCGATGCCTACCATGTTGCGTCGGACAATCCCGTCTATGCCGCTACCGATGACGGCATCCTGACCTCTCAAGACGGTCAAGAGTATCTAGGCATTCCGTATAACACGCGCGAACTCAACGTTCCTGCTGGTGTTACCAACGTTGTCGTGCCTGACCGCAATAAGCTCGACCGCATTGTTCTACATGCGTCTAAAGAGGGCGAGCTGCCCCAAATCGACGTGAGCGAGCTGCGGGACTGCACCCTTGTGGTTGACGATGGCGTTCTGCTCGATTTTATTACCGCGCATGCGAGCGAGTTGGATGATGCCTACAGCGTGTACCTCGCCTCGGCGAGCAACCCCAAAGTGCAGTTTATGTACTCGCAGGGCCTGGTATATAGCTTGGACTCACAGATGGAAAGCGACCTGTACTGCGTGCTCGACACGGGTTCCAATATCGCCCTGGTGCAGATTTCCAACACCATTATGAAGGGCGCCTTTGCGGGCAATACTTCGGTCGATACGTTGGTGCTCATGCCATGGTTTGGTGACAAGGTGACGCTCGAGGACGGCAGCCTTGCGGGCGGCTCGGTGCAGACCATTGTGTGCGCAACCGACGAGCAGGTTGCGTATGTCGAGCAGCATAAGGCTGCTGCCGGTGCGCCTGATGCGCGGGTGATCAAGGTGGGCCTGTCGCGGGAGGGATACCTCTATTACGACAACGACGGCGAGACGATTCTGCTGTCTGCCGCGGGCGATGAGGACGGTAATCTACCTGCGACCTTTGACGGCACGTTGCATACAGACGACGGCAAGCAGCTCAAAGTGGACGCCATCGCACCGTACGCCTTCTCGGGCGATGCGGAGCTCATGTTTGTCAACCTGGGCGAGCATACGAGCGAGATCGGTCGCAACGCGTTTGAGAACTGCCAGAACCTGCAAGGCGTGTTCTTTGGGACGTCCGATAGCATCGAAGTGGGGGCCGATGCCTTTAAGGGCTGTACGGGCCTGGGCTTCGTGGCATCGCGTGCCAAAAGGGCTTCGTTTGCCACGACCGAGAATCCCAATTCGGCCGGCTGCACCTGGTATGCGCCCGATGGCGAGTTGCAGGGCTACGACAGCCGCTTTGTCACCATCGACGGCATTTCCGATTTTGGTTGCGATGCTCCAAGCGACGACGCTGTCCTTCTCTACGGCTATTTAGATGACGATGCGGAAGGCAAGCCAAGCATCTTGCTCGGTGCGCCTTCGGTGCTCAACGGAACGATTGGGCTGCTGCCGAGTACGACTGAGATCTTTGGCGGCTATTCCTTGTCCGGCGCCAAGGACCTGCCCGGCGCCTTTGAGGGAACCGGAGGCGTGTGGGATATCGATTGGACTTCGGCTCCCCATCTGGCGTATATCGATCGCTATGCCTTTAGGAATTCTGGCATCGCGGGCGACCTGAACATCGACCTTCCCGATAACGATATTCATGTCGGTGTGTCGGCGTTCGATGGCTGTACGAACCTTACGTCCGTGTCTCTGCACGCGGCGACGATGGAAATCAACGACCAGGCATTCACGAATTGCCCGAGGCTCACGAGCGCATCGTTCGTGGCGGACACCAAGGGCGACTACGACGCAGCTACGGGCATGGGCTCTCGCAACTATCTGGCGTCATCGGTGTTTGGCAATGATGCCAACTTTAATAACCTGACCGTCGGCGCTGGTATTGCGACGCTGGGCTATCCGTCGCCGGGCGTGGGTTTCTTCTTTGACGGCGCAACCGATGCCGAAGAAGAAGCCGGTCGCGTTCATCTGTCGGTGCCCCGTGGCATGGAGCAGGACTACCTCAATGCGTGGGTCTACGGATTTGTCGGCTACGACGACTACGACACGTATTTCGAAGAAGTCTATTGGAATATGTACTTGGATTTCTATATGGGGACGGGTCCGGAGCCGACGGTCGAGGCGATCGAGGCACAGATGGCTGCAAATCTGTTGGAACCCGAGAATCGCCTGCGAACCATGATGGGGCTGCCGCTGGTCGAGTCTTCTACGGTTATCCCGGCGGGTGGCGATGCACCCGAGAGCGATGAATGGAAGATCGAGGACAACGGTGACGGGACCGCCACGCTGGTCTCGGCACCGTCCGATGTCGAGCGGGCCGATCTGGCGAGCGTGTTGACGGGGCCAACCGTAATCGCCTCGAACGCCTTCTCGCGCTGCTCGAACCTCACCGAGATTGCGCTGTGCGATAAGGTGATCGGCATCCAGAGCGGTGCGTTTATGGGCTGTAGCGGCGTGACGGTAACGCTGCCTTCCGGCTGTCCACTGCCAGAGCTACTGGGCGGGACGGAGAGCATGCCGTTCTCGTTTGGCGGCAGCGTGGTGCTCGATATTGCCGAGGCCGATCGCGAATCGCTGCTCAAGACGTGGTCTCGTCAGATGGTGGGGGTTGCCACGGATGACGAGGAGGCCGACTACGTCGTGAGCAAGTGGTTCGGCAATGTCAACATGGATACGTTTGAATCGCCGACGTTCGATGTGCTTAATAGGGCCGTAAATGAGCCGATCATGGGGTGTGAGAATCTCTTGCGCTCGCTGATGGGCATGGATGCCATTAGCGATATCAGCGAGCTTACCGCTCCCATCGATATCAATAAGTATCCGGATTATTGGATTGCCGAGTAGATAGCTTATAAGGTAAGGCGGCCCCAGTCGATGGGGCTGCTGCCGTTTTGCCCGAGCAGTTCATTGGCAGTGGAGAAGGGGCGCGACCCCATAAAAGCGGGGAGCTCCGCCGTGGCCCGGTTGGCCGAAAGCGGCGAGGGGTGTGTGGACGCCAGACAGAACTTGCCGGTCGCCTCGCCCGTGCCGGTTGCGGCGAGCTTGCCTTCGACCATCTGCTGGGCAAAGCGTCCCCACGCTAAAAAGACTACCGGTTGGGGCAGCTGGCAGCAGCGCTCGATGACGTAGTCGGTCAGCGTGCTCCAGCCTAGCTTGGCGTGCGAATTGGCGGCATGCTCACGCACGGTGAGCGTGGTGTTGAGGAGCAGGGCGCCCTGTTGCGCCCAGGGGGTTAGGTCTCCCGTGGCGGGGATGGGGTAGTCCAGATCGGCATTGAGTTCCTTGTAGATGTTGCGCAGGCTCGGCGGCAATTTGGTTTGCGTCGCGGGGACCGAGAACGACAGCCCCATGGCCTGGTTGGGTCCGTGATAGGGGTCTTGACCCAAGATGACAACCTTGACCTGGTCGGCCGGCGTGTAGGCGAGGGCATTGAGGATGTCGTCTTGTGCCGGGTAGATGGTCTGCTCGGCACGTAAAAGGGCGATGCGCTCGAGCAGCTGGTTCGTGGTGTCACGTACCGGCTGCGGCGCATCGCCCAACCAAGTTGCTACGTTGCGGTCGCGGGTTGCGGTGTCCATGGGGCTCCTTTATGGCAGATGCTGTGTTGGCATCTATTGTAAAGGCGTACCGGAGACCTTTATGCCGCGGCTGTATGAAGAGTGAGGTCTACGAGACGTGCTCGGGCGTTCCGGCCATGCGAGCATGGCTGCGGGCGCGAAGGCGCGGAAGCTCGACGGTTGCCACCATGACGCCGGAGAGGATGAGAGCAGCGCCAAAGAAGGCGATGGGGCTCAGGACCTCGCCAACTAGGAAGAACGAGAAGACGGCAGAGCAGACCGGCTCGAGTGAGAAAGCGAAGCCGGTGGTCTCGGCAGGTACGTGGGGCTGCACGAGCGTTTGGGTGATAAAGCCATAGGCAGAGCAGATGAGTGCGAGTGCGACGACAACCGCGACCTCGCCCGGCGTGCCGGGAAGCGTAAAGCCGCCAAAGGTGCACGCGGCGATGCCCGAGAACAGACCGCCAAAGCCCAGCTGCCAAACACCCAGGGCCAGTGGGTCGACTTCTTCGACAAAGCGCTTGGCTACGATAATGTGGCTGGCATAGATAAAGGCAGAGAGCAACATGATAATCGCGCCGGGGTTCAGGCTGGTAAAGTCGGCGCCCGAGAGCAGCAGCATGCCGCAGGTGACGATGGCGGTACCGACGAGCACTTTGCGCTCCGGGGCGCGACGTAGCAGGGCGGCGTTGGCAAACGGCACGATCACGACCGTCAGGCTCTGCAAAAAGCCGGCGGTGGAGGCAGACGTGAGGCTGGAGCCCAGGCACATGCAGGTGAGCTCGGTTGCCATGATGGCACCGATAATGGCGGCGCGGACCATTACGTCACGGTTGATACGGAAAGCGTGCTTGTGGAAAAGCAGCAGGCAGGCCGCGAAGGCGATGAGGCAGCGCAACGCGACGATGCTCGTGGCGTTCATGCTGTCCATGCCAATCTTCATGAGGGGATACGAAAAGCCCCATGCGACGGGAACGGAAAATGAGAGCGCGATTGCTTTTTTGCGATCCATGGGACTCCTTTTGTTACAGAACGGTTTCGCAAAAAGGATTCTGCTCCCAGATATGGATGTAGTAAAGCGAATGTATCTTACGTATGATTAAGCTAAGCTAAAGTAGGTGCGAAAAGCGCTGGCAAAACGTTTTATGGCTGCGTTCATATGGAGGCAAGATGGCATCGCGGTATCAGATTGTGTGTATGGTGGTCGATCGCGGCAGCCTGAAGGGCGCGGCCGATGAGCTGGGCTATACACAAAGTGCGGTGAGCCAGGCCGTCAAGGCGCTCGAGCGCGAGTTGGGCACCACGCTCATCGAGCGCGGCAAGCAGGGTGTTTCGCTTACGCGTGACGGCAAGCAGTACCTGCCGTATCTGCGCCAAATCGTGACGGCCGAGGCTGAGCTCGAGGGCAAGCGCCAGGAGTTGCTGGGCCTGTCCTCGACCGATATTCGCATTGCGACGTTTACCAACGTGAGCCGAACCATGCTGCCGCGTGTAATCCGTGACTTTGGAACGTTGCATCCGGGTGTGCGTTTTACCCTCAAGCAGGGCGATTACACGCGCAACGCTCAGTGGGTGCACGATGGCGTGGTTGACTTTTGCTTTACGGCGCGCGGATTTACCGCCGGGCTCGAGAAGCGCGTGGTCTATCACGACGAGTTGGTGGCACTGCTGCCGGCCGCGCATCCGCTGGCGGCAAAGGAAAAGGTAACGCTCGCCGACCTGGCGTCCGAACCGTTTGTGCTGTTGGACGAGGGCGAGCAGAGCCTGGTGCTCGACGCATTCGCGGCACATGGGCTGTCGCCGCACGTGACGAGCGAGGTGACCGACGACTACACCATCATGGCGATGGTGGAGGAGGGCCTAGGCGTGAGTATGCTCTACCGCCGTACCGTCGAGGGCGTGAGGGCCGATATTCGCGTGCGCCCTATCGTACATGCTCCCTCGCGCGACGTGGTGGCAGCTTGGCGCAGCTGGGACACCATGCCTATCGCCACGAGGCGTTTTATCGACTATATGAGCTCGCATATTGTCAATTAATGACTGGCGTGACGTTGAGTGCGGTGTTTAGCGGGCAGTCGCTTTGATTTGGGCGGCGCGATAGGTGCGTGCCGGGTGGCAGAGCAATACCGCCACGACCATAAAGAATGCCGTGGTGCCCAGACTGATGGGGTAGACCATCATGATGTTCGCAAAGGTGCGGAAGTGCGGGAACACGCAGAATACCCAATAGAAGCGAATACCGCAAACGCAGATCATGGTGATGAGGGCGGGCATAAGCGAGATGCCAAAGCCGCGTAGGTAACCGGACATGTTTTCGTAGAACATGCTAAAGGCATAGGCAGGGAAGATCGAGCACACGCGGATATAGCCGATCGAGACGATGTTGGGGTCGCTGTTAAAGAGCGATAGGATCTCGCGCCCCAGACCGACGATGATGACGATGGTGGTGAGCGCAACGATGCCGCCTTCGACCAGGCAGACCTTGAGCGTCTTGGTGCAGCGGTCGATTTGGCGGGCACCGTGGTTTTGTCCCACAAAGGTGGTGCAAGCCTGGCTAAAGCTGTTGAGCAGGTTGTAGCACACGTACTCCAAGCTCATGGCGGCGCTCGATGCCGCCATGACCTCGGTGCCCAAGCTGTTGATGGCGGACTGGATGATGATGTTGGCGACGGCAAAGACGGCGCTTTGGATGCCGGCGGGCAGGCCGATCTTGACGATGCGCTTGAGGGCGACGGGGTCTAAGCCTAAGTCGCGTGGGGTGACGCGGACGACGGAGTCGGTCTTGAGCAGGCGGATAAAAAGCGTAGCGGCGCTGACGGTGTAGGCGATGGCGGTGGCGATGGCGACGCCCGCGACGCCCCAGTGGAGTACAGGGACAAAGATGAGGTCCAGGCCAATGTTGAGGACGGTGGATACGGCAAGCGCCTGCAGCGGCATGCGGGTGATGCCGACGGAGCGGAAGATCGCGGCCTCAAAGTTGTAGAGCAAGATCGAGGGCATGCTGAGCAGAAAGACGCGCAGGTAGAGCGAAGCGAGCGGCATGGTTTCGGCGGGAACGTTGAGCGCGGTGAGCATGGGCTCGGCAAAGATCTCGCCCAGTGCGATGACGACAAAGCCCACGAGCGCCATTAAAATCGAGGTATGGACGGCGCGTTTGACCATGTTCTGATCGTTGCGGCCGATAGCGTTGGCGATGACCACGTTGGAGCCAAGCGACATGCCAATAAACAGATTGAGCATAAGACTGGTAAGCGGAACGTTGGAGCCGACCGCTGCCATGGCGAGGGTTCCCTGGTCGCCCGAGAAGTTACCGATGATGACCGTGGCGATGAGGTTCGACAGCTGCTCCAAGATGCTCGTGGCGGCCACGGGGAAGGCGAACAGGGGAATATTGCGCCATAGCGAGCCGGTGGTCATGTCAATGTGCTTAGATGCGGTGTCTGCCATACGCTCTCAATCTCTAATATGCTCTTTCGTGCTTATTTGCGCAGACGATGATACTCCTAATGCAGCCAGCCGGCACTTATAGTCGTTGGGGACGTTCTTAAACGACTAGTCATTCAAGAACGTCCCCAATGACTAGGCGGGGAAGGCGTGCGACAATGGTGGGCGTTGTGTTGTTCGCGCTAAGGAGTTGCCATGTTGTTGTGTCCCGTTTGCCATGAGCCGTTGGTGGACGACGAGCGCGGTGCTGCATGCGCGGGCGGACACCGGTTTGACCGTGCGCGCGAGGGCTATCTGTACCTACTGCGTTCGTCCAAGAGCGGTGACTCCATGGGTGATCCCAAGTCGCAGGCGCGCAGCCGTCGTGACTTTCTGAACCGCGGATACTATGCGCCGTTGCGCGATGCGATGGTTGAGCTGGTGCGCGAGCGGGTGCCTGGGCGTGCCGCGTCTACGGACACTCCTATGACCTTGCTCGATATTTGCTGCGGCGAGGGCTACTACACCAGTGCCATGGGCGCGGTTTCGGGCGTGGATGCTTACGGCTTTGACCTGGGTAAAGAGATGGTGCGCCTGGCCGCCAAGCGCGGCGATGCGACCTACTTCGTGGCCAACATGAAGGACATCCCCGTGCCTGATGGCGCCTTCGATATGGTGACCGAGCTCTTCGCTCCCTTTAACGAGCGCGAGTTTGCCCGCGTGCTGGCGCCCGAGGGTTCGCTCTATACCGTGGTGCCGGGTGCCCGTCATCTCTTTGGGCTCAAGGAGGTGCTCTACGACACGCCATATCTCAACGATGAAAAGCTGCCGAAGACTACCGAGCTCGAGTTGGTCGGAACGCAGCGGGTGTCTGCGAACATTACGCTTCAGACCCAGGCCGACATCGAGGCGGTGTTCCAGATGACGCCGTACTACTACCGCACGCGCCCCGCCGACAAAGAGCGTCTGGCAAATTTGGACACCCTTCAAACCGACATCGACTTCATCATCGCCGAGTACCGCCACTAACCTACCAAAAAGGGGCAGGTTTATTTTGGCAGGTTTTATCTGGACAAACGTAAAGGGCCGACCGCGTTGCTGCGCGATCGGCCCTTTTTATTGGCGTATATATCAGAGTCGCTGAGCGATTGACACGGATGCGGCTTAGCTCAAACGGTCCATGCCCTCTTTCTTGACGCGGTTGGCGAGTACAAAGTAGATAATGCTGACAATCAGGCCGGTAAAATCGGGGATGCTTGAGCCGGTCCCACCCAAGAGGGGCAGGGAGAGGAGCAAACTGATGACCGAACATGCTAGGCAGACGATGGACCAGATCCAGACAACGCCAGCCTTGGCGGGATTATTTGCCGCGCGGATGCCAAAGACAGCGGTCACAATTTCGATGACGCCCAATACGATGACGACGACGCAAGAAACGATCATGGCACTCGTGATATCGCCTGCCGCGCTGCCTGCAAAGAGCGCTGTAGCACCCATGCCTGCGCTTAGAATGCCGACGACAAAGAAGAGGAACGATAGGATTTTGAGTAATTTACAGGCGTTGCTCATGGCTGGTCCTTTCGAAGTAGACATGGCGTATTTGATGCGCACGCATGACGCATGTCGCGAAGCATATTGTAATTCAACAAGGCGCTGTGTACGTTCATCCAATAGTTGAATGCTCCGCTCATGACAGGGATGGCACTTGCGCTGTGCTAGGTTTTTGTTTAACTGGATTAAACTGTGCATTTTTTAGGGGCGAATGGTGAATATCAAGCAGGTCGGTTATTTTGTCGCCGTATTCGAGACGAAGAGTTTTACTGCTGCGGCGCACCAGCGCAACGTGACTGTTCAGGCCATTTCCAAGTCAATTAGCGAGCTCGAGCAGTTTTTTAACGTTCAGTTTTTTGAGCGTGGAAGTAGCGGTGTCAGGCCGACTCAGGCCGGCCGTAGCTTTTATGCCAAGGCTCGCCCCGCCGTCGAAGCATATCGCGAGGTTGAAAACTTTGACCCGTCTGGATGCGACCTGACCGTCTCGTCGGCCTCTGGTCCGCAAGCGATGCCGGAGCTCTCGATTGGCCTGTGCGCTCCCGCATTCGATAACGAGGATAAGCTATATAAGGGGCTATCTGCGCTTATCATGCGTGGTGTGCGCGTGCGGGTGAAGTTTTGCACTGTGCATCCCGGGGTTGCCCAGCAGGAGCTCGAGCAGGGCGGCCTTGATGCCTTGCTTACGGTGGGTACATATGACAATACCAATGATGACTGCGAACAGCTGGGAACCCTGCCCACGGGTATTTTAGTCGCTGCCGACCATCCACTCGGCAAGAGGCCCTTTGTGACTGTGGCTGATCTGAGCTCCTATCCGGTGGGACAGTCGACTGCGTTCGATAGCTTTAACAACTCGATTTTTTGGCAGTACAAAAGCCATGATGTCCTAGGTGAGACGCGCGTTATCGATGGCCCCGCTCAAGTTGGGGCGTTTTTGACGGCCGAGCGCGGCTATTTCTTAAATGCCATTCTTCCCGTTCCCGGTCAGGTCGCAAGTGGGTTTGAGATTGTTCCCATTGTGGGCGAAGGGGCCCTGACGGTTCCGGTGTGCTTGGTTTCCCTTAAAGATGAGAAGTCTCAAGCTTATCACGTCGTAGAGAACTACTTGATTCGCATGGTGGGCTGTACCAACGGGTCTGCTGCTCGCTAACACATCCGTTGATGCGCTTGCCGCTGCCGGCTCGGTTGTCTGGCATTATGCTGTCGATTGCACCGTGCCGTGGCAATCGAATGAATGCAAAGACTATCCACAGCAAACCGCCCTCCGTTTCTTGTCTGCTCGAGAAACGGAGGGCGGCTTTCATATACGGCGCTCTGTGCAGGCAGGTCAGATACCCTAGCTCAGGCGCTCCTGGCTTTCCTTTTTAACGCGGTTGGCGAAAACGAAGTACACGGCACTTACGACCACGGCGGTGACATCGGTGGCGCTGGTGCCGACTCCGCCCAAGAAGGGCTCGGAAAGCAGCAGGCTCACAACGGCGCATACCAGGCAAACGATAGCCCAGACCCAAACGACACCAATCTTGCTGGGGTTATTTGAGGCGCGGATGCCCAATACGGCGGCGATGATTTCGATGACGCCCATCACGATGACGACAACGCTGTAAACCGAGAGATCGCCGCTGGCGTCGCCCGAAGCCGCAGTGAGTGCCAGCGCGCCCGCGGCGATGCTAAAAATACCTCCCAATAGATAGATGATGGACATGACCTTTAGGACTTTACGGTTGTTGCTCATGTTCAGTTCCTTTCCTTTGAGCCTTAATGGCACCGTGCGGGTGTTGCCCGGTGCCATGAATTACTGATTGGTAGGTTCGTTACCCAGGTCTTGCGAGGCGAGTTTCTGTTCTTCGCTAAACTCGTCCGCTTCGGCGAGTTCTTCGGCGGTCGCTGCTCTCGGAGCGGACTCGTCGGCATCGCAATGATCGAAAACGAGTTGATAGGGGGCGATGTCGCGGCGGGAAAGCATGAGCTTTACCTCACGGCGCAAAGAACGCATGACGCTGCCGCGATCGGTCTCCTTGCAGGTGGCGACAACGCGAATGGTCATAGCGGTGCTGCTAAGGTCGACCACGCCCTTGTAGAAGGGTCCATCGATAATGGCGGGAACGCGGTCATGCACGCTTTTGAGCTCGTCTTTAAGCACATTTTCAACATAGGGTAGAGATTCTCCCACCGGGATAGTGACATCTATGCTGGCGTAAGAATTAAGTTTTGTCATGTTGGTGACATTCGAAATCGAGCTGTTGCGTAGGAGCAGAACATTGCCGTTGCCGTCATTGATCTTTGTGGTTCGCACGCCAATCTCCATAACGGTGCCGGTATTGCCGCCAACCGAGATGACGTCTCCAACGCGGAACTCGCCTTCAAAGATAATAAAGAGCCCGCATAAGATATCCGTGATGAGGTCTTTGGCTCCAAAGGAGACGGCGAGCGTGATGATGCCTGCCGAGGCTAAAAGCGTTGCGGTATCGACACCCAAAACACCGAGGCACCAATAGAGCATAGCGATGAGAGTCCCGTATTTTGTCAGGCTCGAGAGAAGTCGACATATCGTTTCGCCGCGCGCTCCAAGCACGTTGGACAACATGCGAAGAAGCGCCTGCGCGATAGCGCACACTGTGAGAGCCACACAGGCGTACATGATTGAAGCGGTGAGTGCGAATATGTTGAGACCGTGCTGCCAGTCGTTACCTAGGATGTAGGTAAATACCGAATTCGGGCCAAACAGAGCGTCTTTAAGCAAGACGGCCAAAAAGACGACAAACACCGCGATGCCGGTAAACCATCTAAGGACTGTGCCGAGTTTTTGCTCGGGGGTTTTGTCCTCCCATTTAAAGGAGATGTTGAGCCATCGGCCAATGGCGCTTTCGCTGTGTTTGACACGGCCATCGGACGTCGTGACGGTGATGTTGTGCCGTCTTGTCGCGAAATCGTCTTCGCGCTTCGAACGCTTTTCTTCGACTTTTATGGTGTCGAGTGTCAGCAATGGGTAGATAAGGGCAAAGCAAATGGCGGCGATAACTCCGGTTGCGATTGTGAGCGGAACGCGCTGGTGCATAAAGGAGTCTTCGGGTGCCGCGACGTAAACGTAATAGTCGCCAGTCTCCAAGCAGGAGGCGTAGAGTTTTTGGTTGTCGATGTTGACGAAGTCGCTAAAGCCGTCTGCAAGCTGCTCGTCAGTCAGTCCTATTTCGGATGCCTTTTTCCCCAAAAGAAGGTCGTTGGGATGATATGCGACGGTACCGTCTTTTTTCTCGATTGCAAAGGCGAAGCCTCCGGCGCCCGCCTTGATGCCATCGAGCACCGCGTCGATCTTGGTGCTCTTGAGCATTTCTTCTAAGCGCATGGGACGCACGGCAATCTGCACGATTCCGTCTGCAATGCCATCCTGATCGTAGAGTGCGACTCCGATGTACTGATATGTCTCGCCGGTGGTTCTGTTGATAGAGAGGGGCTGTATATATTCATCCTTGCCTCCCAAAAGCGAGCGGAACTCGTAGGAGGAGTCACCGTACTTGGTCGAAAGGCTGTAGGATCGCTGCGACGTGCTCGAGATCGTCATATTGCCGTCGCCGTCGTAGAGATAAATTGACTCGATGTTGAGCGTTTTTGCCATGCTGTGCAGGTCGGCTCGCGTGGCGAGCTCTGGATTGTGCTCAACGATGTAGGCGATAATGTGGCAGGCAGTGGCATAGTGTTCGCTATATTGCCTCGTAAGCTCATCCTCGCGCAGCGCATTATTTTTGAGCGTTTGGTCGATCTGCTCTAAGCGCTCCCGATTGACCGTCGCCTGGCTCGAAAGGGCAAAGAGCGTTTGCATATAGAAGGTTACTGCCAAAAGTAAGACGAGTCCCGCAATGGACAAGGCTGTTGCGCGCCTTCCCACGGAGGGGTTAAACCGAAGGTCGCGACCGATTTTGACGTATTCGTGATGGTCATGGTCGTCATGCTCGTCATCCGCTAAGACAAACAGGTCATAGAGTGCCACGGCGGCGACGATTGCGATGAAGGCAAAGAGGATGACGCCCACGGTGATGTTGCGCGCGGAGGCGGTATCGCTTTCGGGAATGGCGAGAACGTAATAGGTGTCATCGACCAACTTGACGCGACAATACAGGCTTGTGTTTTTGACGGAAGTGATGAATGTCTTGCCGTCCTCAAGATTGCCAATGTCGATGCCGTTGTCGAGCGCATCGGTACCTATCATGCTCTGATCGGGATGGTAGGTGATCAGGTGCGTTTTTGCCGATACGGCAAGGACATATCCGTGACTGCCGAGCGAGATGTTCTTGAGCATGCTCTCGGTCGAGCCGGTGTCCTTGACAAGGGCGTGCAGCTCTTGGGGATTTTGCTCTACGATGACCATCGTGTCGTCATCGATTTTGGCGGCATAGTATCGCATGACCCAGTCTTGATCGGGAAGATCGACCTCAACTGGATCGGAGGGCTTGCCGGTCTCGAAGCACTGACGTAGCTGGTTGAAGCGGGCGCGGCTAAAATCGGCTTCGGTGTCAGCCGCTTTGGCGATGACGGAGCCGTCGCGTCGGGCAATGAGAACGTTGTCGACCTTGAGCAGGTCCTTGAACTCGGCCATTTTGGCATCGGTCGCTTCATAACCGGCATCGTTGGCCGCCATAAATGCGATGCTTGCGGCACGCGTGCGATACAGGTCATCAAATGTTTGGGTGTTGTCTTTCGTTTCCGACCGGGCCGTTTTAACGAGATCGGGGAGTTCAGCGGCAACGCGATCGAATTCCAAAGCGTATTCCTCTTGCGATAGACGCGTTTGCATCGAGGCGAGTAGGAGTCCCATCGCTAGCGTGCAGACGGCTACGGCAATGGCAAGCGCCACGGACTTTTGTTTTAGTCGCTTGGACATGGGTGGACTTCCTTAGTTCCATTTCTGGATGAGCGTATCGATTGTTTTGTCTTTGAGCATTGAGCGTACTTCGACGGCAATCTTGGGTGAAAGTTCGGAGCCCTTCTGCGTTGCGACGGCGTAGCGCTGTGGGTTGATGCCAAAATCGGGCAGAACGGTGCGCTCGCCATCGAGATAGGTTTTGGCAATTGCGCCATCGGTCGTCATGGCGTCGACGTCGCCGGCTTCCAATGCGTGGGAAAGCTCGGCGTAGCTTGCATATTGGCTCAGATGCCATGTGTCGTAGTCAATGTTGCCGCTCTTGGCATCCTGCTGCCGGGGGATGCCGTCCGAAAGCCCCAGCTCCAAAAACTTCGCGGCAAGTTGAGGTGCAGCGTTTGTTCCGGATACCGTGCCAATTGTTCCGCCCTCAAGCTGGGAGAAGGATTGAATGAGCGATGTATTTTCGACAACAAGAATTACCGAGTCGGTGTAATAGGCGGCAGAGAAGTCAAACAGCTTTTTGCGTTCATCGCTTATCGAGTAGCACGCGATCAGGCAATCGACTTTTCCCGACGAGAGCATTTCTTCGCGTGTCTCGGGCGTTACGGATGTAAACGAACAGCCTCCATAGCCAAGACGGTTTGCCAACTCGTTGGCGAGGTCGATTTCGAATCCGTAGTACTTGCCGTTGTTGGGATTACGTTCGCTAAACCCGATGATATCCGAGCGAACGCCTGCGTTCAGCCTGGTCTTGCCGGACATGCCGGAAGTGCTGTTCGAGCAGGCTGGCAGTACCACGGCTGCCAGTGTGGCTCCGGCTGCCGAGATTGCCAACCGGCAGGCCTTTCGGCGTGTGACTGAATGGTCCATTTGCATTCCTCACGACGAATGTTCAGTCCTTTAATGATATGGACGGGCAAGTACGGAATAGTCGAGAGGCGGCGGGTAAACGGAGGGTTGAGGTGGAGGGCAATGCCTGACGGGATTTGGTGCTTTACCGCTAAATAGATGCTCGCATTCTGCGATGGGCGGTGGGTCTTGCTGCATGTGGGACAATAGCGGACGGTTGGGTGCCGACATAAACGGCGCTCACGTATTCGTTTTGCTTGTTAAGGAGTGTCCATGGGCGTCGTCGATCCCTTTTCTGTTGCTCGGGCAGCGGGGCTTGAGCTGACCGGGAAGTCCGAGGGCCTCACGCTCACCGACGGTACGATGGAGTTGCGCGCCGATTTTGGCCGCATGCTGCCACGGCTCAAGCAGGGCCGCCTGCAGCAGGAGCTGCTGGTGAAGGCTGCGCGTACAAAAGGCATCGAACAACCATGGGCGATTGATGCCACGGCAGGCTTTGGAGAGGATTCGCTGCTGTTGGCTGCCGCGGGCTTTACCGTCGATCTGTATGAGCAGGATTGCGTGATCGCGGCGCTTCTCAAGGATGCCTTGGATCGCGCGGCAGACGATCCGGCGCTTGCGGCCGCCGTGGCGCGTATGCGCTTACATGCGGGCGAGGACAGCATTGCCGGCCTTCGCCATACGGCTGAGCTGGTCAAGCAAGGTGAGCTCGCGGCTCCCGACGTGGTGTATCTGGACCCCATGTTTCCCGAGCGCACTAAGAGTGCGGCGGTGAAAAAGAAATTCCAACTCTTGCACCATCTGGAACAACCGTGCGCCGATGAGGAGACGCTGGTTGAAGCTGCGCTTGCGGCGCGGCCGCGCAAGGTCGTTATCAAGCGGCCGGTGAAGGGGCCGCTGCTTGCCGGCGTTAAGCCGAGCTATCAGCTTGCGGGCAAGGCCGTTCGCTACGACGTTTTGGTGCCGCCGCGTCCGTAGCTTGCGTGCGATGGCCGGAGCTTCGCCAGCGCCGTGCCGATGCGGCCCCTATTTCCAAGGGTGTGACGTCAGGTGCCACCCGCCGCAGTATTCGCATTTGTAGCAGGCCAAACCACGCCGCCCGCGGTTTTCGCAGTCGGCCATAACTGCCTCGGCCTCGGCGCGCGTGCCGTAACGGTTTTTGCGCTCGCACGACTTGTAGCGCCAGGCTTCATCGCGCTCGGCGTCCAGAGCGTCGCGGCGTTCATCCTCGCGTGCAAACAGGTCGCTCATATCGCCGCCGGTGGCAGCGCCCAAAAACTCGCTTTTGGCCTTTGACCAGGCGGCTCGCTTTTTGCTTCCCATCTGCTCCGCGCCCCTTTCCAAACGCTGGTATCATTGCCCAATCAAAGTGATACCAATAAACGTGAGGTCGCCACGTGATGATCAGAAAAACCCTCGATACCGACATTCCCGCCGTCATGGCTATCTATGACGTGGCCCGCGCCTTTATGCGCGCACATGGCAACGCCACGCAGTGGCCCGAGGGCACGCCTTCTGCCGAGCAGTTGGCTGCCGATATCGCCGCTGGTGGCAGCTATGTGTGCGAAGTCGATGGTCGCGTGGTGGCGACGTTTGCCTTTTTACCGGGTCCGGACGAGTGCTATGACGTCATCGGGGATGGCGCCTGGCGCAGCGACGCTCCATACCATGTGCTGCACCGTGTGGCGTCGGATGGCATCACGCATGGCGTCGCAGCGGCGATGTTTGCCTTTGCCAAGGAGCGCGCCAGCCATCTGCGTATCGACACGCATCAAGACAATCTGCCCATGCAGGGCGCCATCGCCAAGGCCGGGTTTAAGCGCGCCGGTATCGTATATGTGTCGGACGGTACGCCGCGTGTCGCGTTTGATTGGCTGCGTGAGGCGTAAGAGCCAAGGCACGTATCATCATCCAGCTCAAATAAAAAATGGCCCCGAGTGGGGCCATTTTTGGTAAAACACGTCGTTGTGGGACTCGCATTGTTACCGCCTCAAATGAGACCGGGCGGGCAAAAGGGGAGGTGCCGGCTTTCGCAAGGCGCGAACCTACGAAAATCGCCGCGCGGCAACGCGGGGCGATGAGCTCGGTCGGGGGATAGGGCCCGCTTCGCCCGCCGGCCCGTAAATTGTATCATCCAGTGTGGAGCGTGAGCGCCCGTTGCCGCGTGCGATGGGCTTGTAATAAGAGGAGAGCCATGTCGAAGCAAGCGGTCGTTGGAATCTTGGCGCATGTCGATGCCGGCAAGACCACGCTGGCCGAGGCCATGCTGTTCAACTCGGGTCGCATTCGCAAGCGCGGGCGCGTGGACGATGGCGATTCGCATCTGGACACTAATGCGATCGAGCGCGAGCGTGGCATCACAATTTTCTCGTCGCAGGCCGTGTTCGACCACGGTGATACCCACGTCATGCTTGTGGATGCGCCCGGCCACGTCGATTTTTCGGCCGAGGCGGAGCGCACACTGCGCGCGCTCGACTATGCGATTTTGGTTGTGAGCGCCAACGACGGCGTGCAGGGGCACACCGAAACCCTGTGGCGCCTGCTTGCGCGCTATGACATTCCGACGTTCATCTATATCAACAAGATCGATTTGGAGAATCCCGGCCGCGATGTTTTGCTGGCACAACTTGGGCAACGTCTTTCCGAGGGCTGCCTGGATGCCAACGAACTGCTGGCGGGCGGCGCCGTTCAGGAAGACGCTGCTGCGTTGGACGAGGCGGCACTCGA
The DNA here is from genome assembly GCA_934668695.1 of uncultured Collinsella sp. The sequence continues at coordinate 42,322 of CAKUOD010000012.1, forward strand.
GGAGTTTCTTGAGGCGGGCGAGCTTTCTGTTGCAACGCTGTCGCGCATGGTTGCCGAGCGCAAGCTCTTTCCCTGCTTTGCCGGCTCGGCGCTCAAGGACCAAGGCGTGGACGAGCTGCTGGACGGCATATGTGCGCTGATGCGCGAACAGGCGTGGCTCCCGGAGTTTGCCGCGCGCGTCTATCGTGTCAGCCGCGGGGATCGCGGTGAGCGCTTGGCTTGGGTTAAAGTGACCGGCGGCACGCTGCATGCCAAGCAGATGATTGGCGGACGTTCCGGTGCCGAGGCATGGGAGCAAAAGATCGACCAGGTGCGCATCTATAACGGCGAGAAATACGAGCTTGCCCAGGAAGTTGCCGCTGGCGGCATCTGCGCCGTGACGGGTCTTGCGCACGTTCGCCCAGGGGACGCCCTGGGCGCGGAGCCCGCGGGCGATGCGCCCGTCATTGCGCCGGTCCTCACCTATACGGTGCTGCCGAACGAGCACGATGTCCATACGGTGTTCAAGGCACTGACTGAGTTGGCGGACGAGGATCCCATGCTCGGCGTAAGCTGGAATACGCATCTTGAGCAGATTCATTTGCAGTTGATGGGCGCCGTGCAACTCGAGGTCGTACAGCGGGTGTTGGCAGATCGCTTTGGCCTTTCGGTTGCGTTTGAGTCTGGCGGCATTCTCTATAAGGAGACTATTTCGCAGCCGGTCGAGGGCGTGGGCCACTTTGAGCCGCTGCGCCACTATGCCGAGGTGCATCTACGCCTGGAGCCGTTGCCAGCGGGTTCGGGCGTGCAGTTTGGTACCGTGACCTCGACCGACGAGCTCGATCTTAACTGGCAGCGTTTGGCACTCACCAACGCCATGGAGCGCGATCACCTGGGCGTGCTGACCGGCTCGCCCATCACCGATGTGCGCATTACGCTCACGGGCGGCCGTGCGCATGCCAAACATACCGAGGGCGGCGATTTTCGCCAGGCCACGTACCGCGCGATTCGCCAGGGTTTGATGCAGGCGCGCGAGGCCGGCGCGGCGGTGCTGTTGGAGCCGTGGTATCGCTTTGAGCTCGAGGTGCCGGGGGAGTGCGTGGGTCGGGCGCTCTCGGATGCCACGCGCATGGGTGCCGAGTACGAGCCGCCGACGATGACAGGCGACCGGGCGAAGCTTGTGGGTCGTGTACCGGCATCAGAGGTGCAGGATTACGCGCTGGAGGTGGCTGCCTACACGAGTGGTCGTGGGCATCTGTACCTGGAGTTCGCCGGCTATGCGGCATGCCATGATGCCGAGCGCGTAATCGAGACGGCCGCCTATGAGCCCGAGGCCGATCTGCCCAACACGCCCGATTCGGTCTTTTGCTCTCACGGCGCCGGTTACACGGTCAAATGGTACGACGTACCCGCCGCGGCGCACGTAAAGATCGATCCCGCTATCTTTCGCCCCTGGCGAGCGGCAGACGCAGAGTTCTTCGGCCATAGGTGACAAAGGGACAGTTCCTTTGTCACCTGCTGTTGGTATAACTCGGTATAAGTTGGTATAACTATAGGCAGCGTTTGCCAATCCGAGGAGGCCGACATGAATCCAAATCCCTTTAAGCCCACGGCTGGCAAGCGGCCTCCGATACTCATCGGTCGAGAGTCGGTCGTCGAAGATTTCGAGGAAGGGCTCGACAACGGCGCCGGAGCGCCGGGCAGGCTCATGCTCATTACGGGAAACCGCGGCTGCGGCAAGACGGTTCTCCTGCGGGAGCTGCAACGTCTAGCCAGCGAGCGCGGATGGGCGGTTGTCTCCGATTCCGCTTCGCTTGGCTTGTGCGACCGCCTGGCCGACGCGCTTCGCTCGAATAAACCCGTTGTGACGTCAATGGAGTTTGGGCCGTCGTTTGGGCGGATGTCGGTCGAGGCGGCGCGAGCAAAGGGCGAGACGTTGCGAGGGCTGGTCAACGAGCGCCTCAAGAAGCTCGGTCCAGGCAAGGGCATACTGTTTGCGATTGACGAGGCTCAATCTGCGTCTATCGAGGAGCTGGCGGCTCTTGCCGTTCTCTATCAGCAGGTGCTCGGAGACCAGGATGCCACGGGCTTGTCCGATAGCGACCAGCGCGGCCTTGCGCTGGTGTTCGCCGGCTTACCCAGTATGGTTGACGATCTGCTCGAAGAGCCAAGCGTGACGTTTTTGCGGCGTGCCCAGCAGCGTACGCTGGGGGCGATATCTTTGCCCAAGGTGCGCGATTCATATATCCAGACGGTCAAAGACGCTGGTCTTTACGTTGATGCGGAGACGGCGGACCTTGCGGCACACAAGAGCATGGGGCATCCCTATATGGTTCAGCTTGTGGGTTATTACATGTGGCGATCTGCTGTCCGGCGTGGCTCACAGGTCATCGAAAGGCGCGATGTCGAGGATGGCCATGCGGATGCCGTCTCCGAGTTCTATGAAGCGGTTGACGCGCCCCTGTATTACGGGCTGCGCAGTCCACAGCGCCTTTTTATCGAGGCCATGGCGGTTGACGAGGGCAAGCCGACGCGCATGGCGGATATCATTGAGCGCTGCGATCGTACCCAGAGCTGGGCGAGTAAATATCGCGCAAGCCTGATTCGCGAGCGCGTCATCGAGGCTGCCGGATACGGCCTCGTCCGGTTTACCGTGCCCATGCTGGGCGAGTACATCTGCGATCGCATTTTATGGCACGAGTAGGGTGATAAAGGTGACGGAACAGAAGATGAGCCCGCAAGCTATCGAGGTGCGCGGTGCGCGCGTACACAACCTTAAGGACATCGATATCGATATTCCGCTGGGAAAGCTCGTGGGTATTGCCGGCGTGTCGGGGTCGGGCAAGAGCTCGCTGGCGCTGGGAGTTCTTTATGCCGAGGGCTCGCGCCGTTACTTGGAGGCGCTCAGCACCTATACCCGCCGACGGCTCACCCAGGCCGAGCACGCTCAGGTGGATGAAGTGCTGCACGTGCCGGCGGCGCTCGCGCTGCATCAGCGCCCAAGCGTTCCGGGCGTACGCTCGACCTTTGGCACCATGACCGAGCTCAATAACAGCTTGCGCCTGCTCTTTAGCCGTTGCGCCCATCACGTGTGTCCGCACTGCGGAACGCGCGTAGAGCCGAGCCTTAACGTGGCCGCGGGCCTGTCGCTTACCTGTCCGTCATGCGGCCGCGAGTTCTACGCGCCGAGCGCCGAGGATCTTGCCTTTAACAGCGGCGGTGCGTGCCCGACCTGCGGCGGCACCGGCGTTATGCGCGAGGTGGACGAGGCGAGCCTGGTGCCCGACGAGTCAAAGACCATCAACGAGGGCGCGGTGCTTCCCTGGGGCACGCTCATGTGGGATTTGATGAAGCAAGTCGCCGGCGAGATGGGCGTGCGTACCGATGTGCCGTTTAACCAGCTCACAGCGCATGAGCGCGATATCGTGTTTCATGGCCCGGCGGTTAAGAAGCATATCCTCTACGTGCCCAAAAACGGCGAGGGCGCCACACCGCTCGACTTTACCTACTACAACGCCGTCTATACCGTCGAGAATGCGCTCGCCAAGGTCAAGGACGATAAGGGGCTCAAACGCGTTGCGCGCTTTTTGCGCGAGGGGCCATGCCGCGACTGTGGTGGCACGCGGCTTTCCGAGGCGGCGCGTCAGCCGCAGGTGCGCGGTATCAATTTGGCGCGGGCTGCAGCTATGACGCTGGGCGAGGCGATCGAATGGGTGCGTGGCGTGCCCGCGTCGTTGCCGGGCGAGATGCAGCCCATGGCAGCGGACATCTGTGATTCGTTCTTGAGCACGGCTCGCCGTCTGGTCGACTTGGGCCTCGATTACCTTTCGCTCGATCGCGCCGGCGCCACGCTCTCTACGGGCGAGCGTCAGCGCGTGCAGCTGGCCCGCGTGGTGCGCAATCGCTCGACGGGCGTGCTCTATGTACTGGACGAGCCCTCGATTGGCTTGCATCCGGCAAATGTCGATGGCCTGGTGGGCGTGATGCGCGACCTGGTTGCCGACGGCAACACCGTGGTCGTTGTCGACCACGATACACGCGTGCTGACGGAAGCCGACTATCTGGTCGAGATGGGCCCCGTTGCCGGAGCGGGCGGCGGCAACGTGATTGCTGCCGGTTTGGTGGATGAGGTCGAGCGCGCCCAAGCCAGCCGAATCGCGCAGTTCTTGCGCTCGGACCCCAAGCGCTTGCGCCCGCAGGTGGACGTCGTTGAAATGTTTGACCAGGGCCATATTCGCATGGCGACCGGCGCAATTCATACCGTCAAGCCGCTCAAAGTCGATATCCCGCGCGGCCGTCTCGTCGCAGTGACGGGTGTTTCTGGCTCGGGCAAGACGACGCTCGTGCTCGAGACACTCATCCCCGCACTTAAGGCACAAGCGGCCGGTGAGCGCTTGCCGCGCCATGTGCGCTGGATCGATGCCGAGGGAATCGCCCGTGCCAACCTCATCGACGCCACGCCCATCGGTGCCAACGTGCGCTCGACGGTGGCAACTTATGCCGATATCCACGACGAGCTGCGTCGCGCCTTCGCCCGTACACCCGAGGCCAAAGCTGCCGGCTACAAGGCGGGCGCCTTTAGCTACAACACCGGTGCCCTGCGCTGTCCCACGTGTGATGGTACGGGTTCCATATCGCTTGACGTGCAGTTTTTGCCCGATGTCGAGATCGTCTGCCCGGCATGCCGCGGCTCGCGCTACGCCGAGGCCGCCTCGCATATCCATCGCGAGGGCAAGGACGGCAGTCTGCTTACGTTGCCGCAACTTATGGATATGAGCGTGGACGAGGCACTCGACGCCACGGTGGGACTCAAGAAAGTTCAGACGCGCCTGCAGACCTTGCACGACCTGGGTCTGGGCTACCTCACACTTGGCGAGCCTACGCCGGCGCTTTCGGGTGGCGAGGCGCAGCGCCTTAAGCTCGCGAGCGAGATGGGCCGTGTGCAGGACGATGCCGTGTTCGTATTCGACGAGCCAACGATTGGCCTACATCCGCTCGATGTTCAGGTACTGCTGGCTGTGTTTGACGGCCTGGTTGCCAAGGGCGCCACGGTTGTCGTGATCGAACACGACCTCGACCTTATCCGTAACGCCGACTACGTGATTGACATGGGTCCAGGCGGCGGCGACGCCGGCGGGCAAATCGTCTGCGCCGGCACGCCGGTGGATATCGCTGCTTGCTCCAAGAGCATTACCGGTCGTTATCTATAGGCGATGTGACAAAGGGACTGCCCCTTTGTCACATTGACTTCTATTTCACGCATTGAGCGGCGAGATAATCGCGGAAGAATGGCAATTCAAAAGCGACGATTCCGCGCCCGCGTTCTCCAATGATGCCGGCATCTATCATGCGGCGTCGGTAGCGGGAGACCTGCTGCGGCGAACGCTTAAGGCGTTCGACAAGGTCAGCGGTGGTGGACTCTTCCTCGTCATCGAGCATGGCGATGAGGAATCGCTTGTCCTCTGCAGTGAGTTCCCGATAGATTGCCGCGAGGATTCGGTCATCCATCTCGTCGCGTGCGATTTTGATTCCTAGGTCAAAGTCGCGTGACGAGATTTCCTTCGAATCGCTTGTGAGATCCCAGGCACGGTAGCCTACGAGTTGCAATAGGAAGGGAAAACCAGAGATCGAGCGAACGGCTCTATCGATTCCCTCAGCATCTGCCAGGCGATCGTTTTCCTGAATTGTGCGAATTAAGGCTTCGCGCACGTCATAGTCGGCAATGCGACCCAGATGATATTGTTGAGCGCGGCGAAGGAACGAGACCGTCTTGTGGTTCAGTAGCGTCGATACGTTGTTGGGAAGTCCCGCCATGAGCAGGGCGACGCGTTTCCCATCGGTCACAAAGTGCTGATACGTCGCTGCGAGCTGAATCATCTCGTCGAGTGTCGGGTCCACCTCGTCAACCGTGACGAGCAGACCGGTGCCCGCCTCGTTGAGCTGGTCGATGATGTCGCTCATGCGATAACGCCAGGTTGAGACATCGTGAACGCGATCGACCTCGATGCTGCCGAGAGGCGCGATGCCAAGACCGGTAATTTCAAAATCGGTCGGAAGATCAATGAGATGAGCCGCTGCCCGTTTTGCTCCGAGCTCAATTTCCTCAAGCATTCCTGGAAGCGCGGTTGTCTTTACGGCAACCCAGCCATGGGATTCGGCCCTCGTCGCAAGCGACGACATGAGGGCAGTTTTACCGGTTCCGCGTGCCCCCGAGAAGATAGAGGTCAGTTCCGGGCGTCTGCGCTGGCTCAAGAAGGCACGGTCCAGATCACGGATGATCTGCTGCCTTCCGGCAAGATGTGCGGGAACCTCACCAAAACTAGGAGTAAACGGGTTTTCGAGATACTCCACTGTGCCCTCCTTCAGCGTCTCGAGTTAACTTCATTTTATTCTAGTTAATTTCAGTTAAAAGCGATTAATTACGTTTAACTATATGACGGTCGAATGTGACAAAGGGACTGTCCCTTTGTCACATGCCGGCAAAGTCCGTCTGGCGCAACGCCTCGTAGAGGACGATGGCGGCGCTGTTGGAGAGGTTGAGTGCGCTGATGCGGTAGTCGTCCGGATTGACGAAGTTGCCGCAGATATCCTGCCGAAGGATGGCCTCATGGCCGTCCTCGATATGCCCGAGTGATTCCTCGTGGGCTTCCCAGGCCTCGGCGTTATTGAGTGAGTCGCAATCGCGCAGCATCGGGATGCGCTCGCAGCGCTCGGGCGCCGCGGCGAGCAGCTCCTCGGGAATGCCCGAGCTCTCGCTGCCAAAGACCAAATAGTCACCGTCACGGTAGGTGCTTTGCGCATAGGTGCGGCGTGCCTTTTTGGTTAGCAGATGCAGGCGACCATCGGCAGGGGAAAGGCCGTTGCGCGCAACGAAATCCTCCCAGCCGGCATAGGTCGTCACGTCCAAGTTTTGCCAGTAGCCCAGGCCGGCGCGGCGCACCGTCTTATCATCGAGCGAAAAGCCCAGTGGCTCCACCAGATGCAGGCGGGCGCCGGTAACCACGCAGGTGCGGCCGATATTGCCCGTATTGGCTGGAATCTCGGGCGCATACAGCACAATGTTGAACATGAATCTCCTTGGCTCAGAACGAAAAACCACCACGAAGGGCAGTGCACCTTCGTGGTGGTTTGGCGGTTACGTAGCGGAAAAATGCCCGCTTGGATAAACCTAGGCGCGGTGCCAGTCGGTCAGGCAGGCATCGAGGGAGGCGATGAGGGCATCCTTGTCCATGTGACGGCCGATGATGCATAGGCTCGTCATGCGGTCGCCCGTCTCGTCGTCCCAAATCTGCATGATCTCGGGGTTCTCGTCGATGATCTTCTGCTTCTCGCCCTCGGGCGCGGAGTCAACGAACAGACCGTTCTCCATCAGGCGCATCTGGTGGCCGGCCTGCTCGAACATGTAGCACATGTCCGGATTGCTGGCCTGCCACAGCGGACCCTTGACGCGAATGACCTCATCGGGCCACTCCTGCTCAACAAAATCGGTGAACTTCTGCAGGTCAAACGGCTTGCGGCGTGAGTACACAAAGGTCTCGATGTCGTACTCAAGCACCTCGGGGTCGTCGTGCTCCTCGGGATGCTCCATGGCCTCGATCCAAGCGGCGGAGTTGTAGGCGCGCATAAAGTCGAAGCGGTCGGTGTCGAGCAGCTCCTCCATGGGAACCTCGCCGTTTTGGGCCTCGACAATTACGGCGTCTTTCTGCAGGCTGCGCACGATGGCCTTGAGCTCGGCGATCTGCTCAGGGCTCACGGTATCGGTCTTGTTGAGGATGAGCGTGGAGCAGAATTCAATCTGCTGGATGAGCAGACTCTCGATGTCGTCCTCGTCGATATCCTCTGCCAGCAGGTCGCGGCCGCCGTTGAACTCGTCGTACATGCGGGCGCAATCGACCACGGCCACGATGTTGTCGAGCGCGAGCTTGGGCTTGCCGCCCACCTTGGCCTCGTCGCAGAAGCTCGAGATGGTGTAGGCGATGGGGATAGGCTCGCAAATGCCCGAGGCCTCGATGATGATGTAATCGAAGTTGCCCGAATCGGCGATGCCCTGCAGCTGGTTGGCCAGGTCGTCCGAAAGCGTGCAGCAGATGCAGCCGTTGGTGAGCGGGATGAGGTCGTCGGTCTCGGAAAGGCCGCCGTCGGCGATGAGGCTGGCGTCGACGTTGATCTCGCCGATATCGTTGACGATCACGGCGGCGCGGATGCCGCCGTCGTTAGCGAGGATGTGGTTGAGCAGCGTGGTCTTGCCGGCACCGAGGTATCCGGTAAGCATGATGATCTTCACGGGTTTGTTGGGCATGTGCCCTCCTTTGTTAGACATGGCTTACAGTTAAATCTTATGCCAAACGCCTGCTCTTATACCCACGCGCCGGCAAATAACACAGGCTACTCCCAGGCTCCCCATACATCGGGGCAATAGCCGACGGTGGCCTTTTTGCCGTTGCGCACGATGGGCTCGGCTAGAACCTGCTGGTTCTCGAGCAACTTGTCGAAGCGCTGACTAGGGGTGAGGTGCTGGATGAGCGCGAGCGTCTCCTCGTCCTTGGCCTTGGGATTGAGCAGCTTGTCGATGCCGCCGACCGCCTGCATCACGCTCGTGAGCTCGCCCTTGCTCATCTCCTTTTCCTTAAGGTCGATAAACTGCACCTTAATACGGCGCTCCTTAAAGAAGCGCTGAGCCTTCTTAGTATCGAAGGACTTTTTGGTACCAAAAATCTGGATATTCATGTTCCGCCGTTCTACCTGATAAAGTTGGTGCGCTCGCGATCGGCCTCGGGGGCATCGATGCCGGCAGCCTTGCCTGCCTCGATGCAACGCAGAAGCCATGCCATGTTTTTACCGATGTTTCGCATGGTAGCAAGGCCCTCGGCGTCCTGGGCGGCCTCGCCCGGCGCAGCGCCAAAGACGTTGTTCCAGTACGTGGAGGCCACCACGGGCATCTGGTTGATAGTGAAGTATTTGTTGAGCACGTCGAAGGTGGTCGACGTGCCGCCGCGACGGGCGACGGCGACCGCGGCGCCGGGTTTGTGCGCAAAGGCCTTGCTGCCGGCATAGAATGCGCGGTCGAGGGCCGAGAGGATGCGTCCGCTGGGATGCGCATAGTAGACGGGGGAGCCAAAGACAAAACCGTCGGCCTGCTCGGCGGTGGCAATGAGCTCGTTTACCACGTCGTCATCAAAGGTGCATCGACCGCCAAGCTTGGCGCACTGACCGCAGCCGATGCAGTCGCGGATGGGCTTGGCGCCCAGTTGGAATACCTCGCTGTCGATACCCTCGGCGTGTAATTGCTCGGCGACTTCGGCAAGCGCGCGAGCGGTGTTGCCGTTTGCCTTGGGGCTGCCATTGACCAAAAGAACCTTCATCACAAACTCCCTCTGCTGTTGGTGACTTCTGCAGAGGATTATCGCACGATGGGGGAGGCGGTGTGGGCGCGGTGCTAATCCAGTTTGGTACCTGGCACCTGCACGGCTTTCCCGAGCAACGCTTTGAGTTCATTCAAAATGGAAACGGGCTGTCGGTCGACGGCGTCCAGATGAAGCGTAGCCACGCGAATGGGCGGCTGGTATTCAAGCGATCCGATGAGCACAGGCGAACCCAGGAACCGCTCGATCTCCTCTGCAATCGCGTTGGTCTCTTCGGGATCAAGGTCGTCGAAAAGCGCCACGAATGTCGGTCCTGTTGAGCGGAACAGGCGGCCCTTGCCACGCGAACAATCCATGAGGCAGGCGGCGCTTTCGGCGAGCACGCGGTCGCCTGCATCGAATCCAAAGCGGGCATTGACCTCGGCGATATCGTCGACCTTAATGGCAATAAAGCCAGCCTCGCGCGGCACGCGGCGCATCTCTCCGATAGCGTTGACCAGGGCGTGGACATCGCCCAGACCCGTTACCGAGTCGGTCGTATCTGCCAAGCTGCGGTTGATAATCATGCCCACGTACATGTTAGGCTCGGTATCGGTGCCGTCCAAGCGGTAGCCCGTGCAGTCGCAAAGCGCGTACGCTCCGGTAGCATCCATAACGCGGTACTGCATGTAGTGGAAGTGCCACGTGCCGTTTATCACCATGTCGAGCTCGGCGCGTACGTTGCCGCGGTCCTCGGGGTGGACGCGAGCAAGCCACATATCGACCGAGTTAAAAGGGTGCTGGGAGGGCAGGTCAAAATCGCGCACGGCGTTAACCGACCATTGCGATTCGCCCGTATCGAGGTTAAGGATGAACGGATAGCGCGTCTCAGAGCTCATGGAGATCGCTTGGAACACCCGGTCGTTGCAGGGAAGCCGATCGACGATTGGGTGTTGTGGCACGTCATTGTCTTTCGGTTGCTGCACACGATGCATAAGCTTATAGCGATACATTTTGCGATCGGCATCCATCGTCATCTGGCGACGCGTATCGCCTGCAAGCGGGTCGACGTGCGAGCAACCAAAACTAAAACTGGCGATCATGGGCGCCTTGCCACCTGAGCTCGCCTCGATCAGCCCGGCACGTACCTGCTCCAAGCGCTGCTCGAGTTCAGTCTCGTTTGCGGAGAGCGAGATAAGCATAAACTCGTCTCCACCGATGCGGAACAGCATCTCATCGTGCTCCATGGTTTCGGAGAGCGTGCGGCAGATGCTCAGAATATAGCGATTGCCTTCGGCGTGGCCAAACCTATCATTGCAATGCTTGAGATGGTCGATGTCAATATAGGCGCAGGTGAAGGGGTCGCCTTTGCGCCAGAGCTGCTCGACGTGACGGTCGAGTCCGCCGCGGTTGCCCAAGTTGGTGAGCGGATCGATATAGGCGTTGCACTCAAGCAGCTGGCGCTCTTGTTGCAGGATGGCATGCGTCTTTTGCAGTTGCTCACCAACGGCGCGTAGCTCAGCAGGCAGCGCGGAAACATCGAGTTCGGCGGTCGAGACACCATTCGCAAGTCGCTGAAGATAGGCAATAATCGATTGCTCGCCCAAGCGGTATGACTCGTTCATGATGAATAACCTCCTTGGGCAGAACAACGGTTTGTATCATATCCCCAATTCGGTTTGAATTGGGGATATAAGTTAGCTAATGGAGACAAATGCCCCCTTCGGCGGTGGCGTTTTGCGCGCGAGCGTATCAGTTGTTATTGCCACCATCGAGCAATGCCTCAAAATCATTCGCCGGCATGGGGCGGTAGTAGAGGAAGCCCTGAGCGTAGCGGGCGCCCATCTGTCGTAGCATGTTCGCCTGCTCATTTGTCTCGACGCCTTCGACCACGACGGGCAGATGGAGCGACTGCGCCATATCGAGCATTGATGTAATGATTTGCGCGCTGCGGCCTTGATCTCCGTCGGCGGGAACAAACGTGCGGTCAAGCTTGATGACGTCGACGTTGACGTTCTTGAGCATCGCGAGCGTGGACTGGCCGGTGCCAAAGTCGTCCATATAGGTTGAGAAGCCGCGGGTGTGCAGGTCGGCAGTCAGTTTATCCACGGCCTCGGATTCTCCCGTATAGGCTGTCTCGGTGATCTCGATGCGCATGAGTTCGGGCGGTAGGTTGTATTGGGCGGCAAGTGCTCCCATATGTTCGGCAACGTCGCAGGCAAGGATATCCACGCGCGACACATTGAGCGAGATCGGAACCACGCGAAGCCCCCGGTCGATGCGCTCGCGCAGCCACGAGGCGACGCCCTGCCAAATGTACTTGTCGAGCGTCACTACAAAGCCGCTTTCCTCGAGTGCGGGGATAAACGTTACAGGCGAAATGAGGGAACCGTCCTTGCCAATCCAGCGCGTGAGCGCCTCGGCGCCAACGATCTCGCCAGTTTCCATGTCGACCTGGGGCTGCAGGTAGTAGGTAATGCGGCCGTTTGAGAACGCATACTGGAATTCGGTCAGCGTGCGGTGGAACGCGGTTTCGCGCTCGTACTCCTCGGGGCGGAAAATGGCGACACGCTCCTTAAAGTCGTTTTTTGCGCGCCGATTGGTAAACATGGCCTTGGCCTGCGCGTCGATGGTGATTTCCTCGTTGGGGTCGATGGGGCAAACGCCCATGGACGGCCAGAAACCCACGCCGTCATCATGCTTGGCCACGGCGGCGCGAACGCGGTTATAGATTTGATGGACGGTGTCGTGCTCAAAGGGGATGAGAATGCAAAAGTCGTCTTGGCCCCAGTATCCTGCGACGCCCATCTCGGCATTCTCGATGTCTTTGAGGACCGTGCCCACATCGGCGAGCACGCGGTCGCCCTCGGCCTGTCCGCGCCATTCGTTAAACAGTCGCATATGACCCATGTCGACGGTGGCGATACACCAAGCGCCGTCGCGCCCTGTCCTCAGAAATGCGTTGGCGCGCCGCATAAACTCGCTGGGTCGATAGAGGCCCGTGAGCGTATCGATGCGTTCGGCGACGGCGCTTTTACGCTCAATTTCGGGTATGGGGAGGCTGTCGTTGGGGGCAAGCCCGCCGGCGGCGCGAAGACGACGGTCGAGTTCGCCTAAAACAGCGGTCGCTTGATTGATTAAGCGCTCGTAAAAGGCCGGGACGACAAGACAGACGGGGGTAATGGTGTCGTTCGCGATTCGAACAGGAGCGAAAACGGCCTCTTTAAGATGATGGGTCAGTTGCTCGAATGCCTCGTGGTCCAGATCGTTGCTGAGCACGACGAACTGGGCGTTTCGCGAGCGGAAGACGCGACTTCTGCCGCGGGTGATCGATAACATGCGGCCTGCGTATTCGGCGAGCATGTTGTCGACAGCCTCGGCCCCGTAGAGCTCGTTGAACTTTGCCGTGCCACAAACGCGGACCGCTATAAGCCCCGTCTCGCAACGGTCGCGACGGCAGGCATCGATAGCGTTGATCAGCATACGCTGCGTTCCGAGGCCCGTAGCGGCGTCGACGGTTTCGGCAAGCGAGTGGTTGACGAGCTCGCCGACATAGAGCGAGGGGGTATTTCCGTCGCCGTCGATACGAAACCCGCGAGCGCGGCAAAGGACGTAGTCGCCCGCGGCATTGCGCATACGGTACTGCATGACGCGGCGGTGTTTGGAGCCGTTGTAGATTTGGTCGATATCGCTGGTATAGGCCTCAAGGTCATCGGGATGGACACACGTTTTCCAGTAATCGCGGCAGTTGTCGATATGCTCGGAAGGAAGACCGAGATCGCGCAAGGCGCCTTGTGACCAAAGGGTGCGATGCTTGTCCAAGTTCTCGATAAAGCAATAACGGCCTTCGTTGAGCATCGAAAAGGCATCGAAAACGCGGTCGCTTATTTCAAAGTCGTCGGCGTGGACTTGCGCGATATTGCGTCGATCAAGGTGCATGGCATGGCGCAGCTTGTAGTCGTACATACGATGGTCGGCATCGAGTGTCATGCGATTGGAGGCTTCGCCCAGGGCGGGGTCGGCGTGTGCCACTCCGTAGCTAAACGAATGAGGCATCTCGGAATCGTTGTTTTTGAGCAGGACCGTTCGGCAGTGTTCCAGACGTTCGGCGAGGTCGTCCTCGGTCGCAATCGTAGATAGGATGGCAAACTCGTCGCCGCCTATGCGAAACGCCGCCTCGTCCACTTTCATATACAGTTTGAGATAAAGGCCTACCTGCAAGATGTAGCGGTTGCCCTCGTCATGCCCAAAGACGTCGTTGCAGTGCTTGAGGTTGTCAATATCGATAAAAGCCATGGTCACGGGCAGTTCCTGCTCCCAGAGCTCCTCGAGGGAACGGGCAAAGCCGCCGCGGTTGCCAAGTCCGGTAAGCTGGTCGGTAAAGGCGGTCCTAATCAGATCATCCTGACGCTCGAGAAGGTCACGGATGGTCTTTTCGAGCGTTTCGGTGTAATTGCTGACAGTATCCATGTTCTAAGCGGCTTTCTGAGGTCGGGGCGGATTGCGTCGGGCGAGCTCGTTGTGTACACGCGTCGTTGCTCAGCGTATTGCGTGTATCCAGGCCTCCGCCTTGCTGCGTTGTTGGGTTACTTTGCCGGCTAATGTTCGCTGTTGATAACTGCTGAGTAGTATAAACAACGGTACAAAATTATATAGGGGTGCCCATACTATGGGTGACAATTATTTGCGAAGCGGTAACACGACGATGCGATGTTCGATGAAAATGCGACTGAGACGATATATGTTGACGGGTATACTTTTCCCGTTTGAATTTGCGGGGATGGAGATGGTCGCATGGCACAGCCAGATATGACGCGCACGGTGGGGCTTGCGCTCGAGGGAGGCGGCTACCGCGGCATGTATACGGTGGGCGTGCTCGACGTTTGGATGGAGCACGGTTTGACCTGCGACCATATGGTGGGCGTCTCGGCGGGCGCGGCGTTTGGCTACAATTTTAAATCGCAGCAGATTGGGCGCGCCATTCGCTACAACAAAGCCTATTGTGCCGATAAGCGCTATGCGAGCGTAACGAGCTGGTTGCGAACCGGTGACATGTTCAATGCCGATTTTGCCTATCACGAGGTGCCGCTTGAGCGCGACCCCATCGACTTGGAGACGTATCGCGCTTGCCCCATGCGGTTTACGTGTGTATGCACCGATATCGAGACGGGCAAGGCCGTCTATCATGATCTGCCCTATGGCGATGAGCGCGATATCGAGTGGATTCGCGCCTCGTCGGCGATTCCCGTGGCGACGCGCCCTGTGGCCATTGGGGGACGCAAATATCTGGATGGCGGCGTTGCCGATTCCATTCCCAGCGCCTGGTTGTTTGCGCAGGGCTATGACCGCAACGTGGTGGTGCTCACACAGCCGGCGGGCTTTGTGAAGCAGCCCAATAGCGTGATGCCCATGCTGCGGCGCGTGTTTCGCCACTATCCTGCATTTGTTTCAGCGCTTGAGCATCGGCATGAGGTCTACAATGCCACGCTCGAGGATCTGGTGCGTCGTGAGGCCGCCGGCGAGATCTTTGTGGTACGGCCGAGCGAATCGGTAAAGGTGCCGTCGCTGTGCCGCGAGCCCGATGAGCTCGAGCGCATCTATCAGATCGGCCGTCGCGATGCAGAGGCGACTTTGCCGGCGTTGGAGGCATATCTGGCAGGGTAGAGCAACAGCCGCAGGCTCAGCGGAAAGCACGTCCCGGAATTTGCCTTCGGAATGGGATGCAGTTTCCGAAACAAGGGCCTTTGGGAAACTGTGGCCCGGAATTTGCGTCTGGAATGGGATGCAGTTTCCCGTTGAGTCTCTATACGGAAAGCGCATCCCAGTTTGGACGTCCATTCCGGGATGCGCTTTCCGCTCTTGAAGATATGAGGCTGCGGAGCAGCTGCTCGGTTTGCGCTTATGCCTGCTGCCAGGTGTCGACGAGCTCTTTGGCCGCAGCGTAGGGGTCGCTGGCGCTGCAGACGGCGCTCACCACAAAGAAGCCGTCAACGCCGGTTGCCTTGAGCTGCGGCAGGTCGGCCGTCTTGACGCCGCCGCCCACCACGATGGGCACGGGGCTTGCCGCGTGGAGTGCGGCCAGGTCCTCAAAGCTCTTGGTGATGATGGAACCGTCGGCCGCACGTCCGCAGTCGCGCTTGGTCTCGGTCTCGTGGAGCGGGCCGATGCCCAGGTAGTCGACCAGGCTCATGTCGGCGGTCTTGACGTACTCGAGCATCTCCTCGCAGCGGGCCGAAAGGCCCACGATGGCATCGGGGCCCAGAAGCTTGCGGCAGACCTCGACGGGAATGTCGCTCTGGCCCACGTGCACGCCGTCGACGGCAATGCCCTGTTCGCGCGCGGCAAGCACGCAATCCAGGCGGTCGTCGATGAGCAGCGCGACCTGACCGGTCTTGCCGGCTTGGGCGATAGCCTGCGCGGCATCGTCCGTCAGCGCGATGATCTCGCGCGCGCTTGCCACCTTGGAGCGCACCTGGATGCAGGTAAAGCCGGCGTCGAGCGCCTGGGCCACCACATCGCCCACGGGGCGACCGAGCGTGTTTTCGGGGCCGAGCACCAGATAGGCCGAGATATCGAGGTTGTCGCGGATGCTCATCGTGCTTCCTCCTGCTTCTTGATTTGCGCTTCCATGCGCTCGAGCTTGCCGTTCATGGTGTCGGTAAAACCGGGGCGAATATCTGCCTTGAGCACAACTTCGGTGCGGATGCCCTTGTTTGCCAGTACAAAGGTGGCGTCGCGTACGACCTGCATGACCTCGTCCCAGTCGCCCTCGATCTCGGTGAACATCGAGGTGGTGCGGTTGGGAAGGCCGCTCTCGCGAATGACGCGCACGACCTCGGCGACCTCGGCGGACAGCTCATCGCCGGTGCCGCACGGGGCGATGGCCACGGCGACGAGCGTGTTCATGCCGGCATTGGTTGCGGGCTCGGACATGGCTTATGCCTCCTCGAGCTCGAGTTGGTTATCGGCGATGTCTTGGGCGGCCGCGCGGTAGAGCTCATCGATAAAGGCGACCTTAAAGCTTGCCGGGGCATCGGCGACAGCGGCGGCACGCGTGCCGGCAACGTTGTAGACGGCGGTGCCACAGATGGCTGCCGTAAACGGATCGGCAGCGCAGGCGTACACAGCCAGCACGCCGCCCTGCGAGCAGCCACAACCGGTGATCTTCGACATGAGCGGGCTGCCGCCGTGGGACTTGGCCACGGTCGTGCCGTCGGTGATTAGGTCGACTTCGCCCGAGACCACTACGGCGCCGCCAGTGTAGCGGGCGAGCGCCACGGCGGCATCGCGGGCGGCATCGACCGTGTCGGTGGTATCGACACCGCGCACGCGGCTCAGATCGGCTGCCTCGCCCTCAAGACCCCACAGGCCGGCAAGCGCGATGATCTCGGAGGCGTTGCCGCGCACGATGGCGGGCTTGTACTGCTTGAGCTCGTTTACCAGCTGGGTGCGCAGGCTGCCGATGCCCAGGCCCACCGGGTCGAGCACCCAGGGCTTGCCGGCGTCGTGTGCCGCCTTGGCCGCGCGGGGAATCGTCTGCTCGTAGATGGGGAAGAGCGTGCCCATGTTGAGATAGATGGCACCGCCGCCGGCAACGAGTGCCTCGCCCTCGTCTGGCAGATAGACCATGGCGGCCGAACCGCCCACGGCGAGCTGTGCGTTGGCGACAAAGTCGATCGTCACCGTGTTGGTGATGGAGCCCGCCATTGGGTTGGTGGCGCGAATCTCGTCCACGGCCTTGACTACACGTTGTTTAAGCTGTTCCGAATCAATCACTGCACATGCCTCCTTGGCATAGAAAAGGGGCGCTGTGCATAGACAGCGCCCCTGTAAAGGCGGCATGCTCCCTACGCCAGCATTAACTGACAGGTTCAAAGGATTGGGCCCTATGCCCTCTCAGCCTTGTGGTTTGCACCGCCGGCACTCCCGCATCGAATCTGTTGCTCCCTATACTAGCGCACCTGCCAAAAAGGGACAGATTTATTTTGGCAGGTGGCAACAGGGGTGCTGCATTTTCCCAGATAAAACCTGCCAAAATAAACCTGTCCCTTATTGGCAGGTCGTTACAATGGTTACGGTGAAAATGACTGGGGGACTCTATGATCAAACTTGTGCTGACCGATATGGACGATACGCTGATTCCAGCCGGGCATGACGGCGCCAGCGACTACGCCATCGAGGGCATTCATGCCATGCAGACGGCGGGTCTGCACTTTGGCCCGGTTTCGGGTCGCCAGCCGTCCGCGATGGGCTGGATGTTCAAAAATCGTTCCGAGTGCTTTTCGACCGGTGCGTTCTGCAACGGCCAGGTCATGTTTGTCGACGGTCAGGCGGTCGCTTCGCGCGCGACCGACAACGATGCCCTGATGCGTCTGGCCAATTACCTCGAGCAAGAGACCGATGATACGTATCTCAAGGTCTACAGCCTGGGTGACGACTTTTGGGATAACGATGCCTATTGCGTGACGAGCGACCCCGAGCGCGTGCGCCGCGCCATGGAGTCGGGCGGCAACGCATGGCTCAAGGGCGAGGAGGCCCCGTGCCGTCCCGTCGTCGATGATGCCCCGGTATACAAGGCGAATATCTGGAGCGCCCGCTCGCGTGAGGAGCTCGCGGAGCTACGTGAGCGCGTTGCCGCTGAGGTACCGGAGCTCTCACTCGTGTTTCCCAACAATCGTGTGCGCCTGTTTGACATTCTCCCGGCCGGCTGGGACAAGGGCTGCGCCGCGCTCGAGCTGGCACGCGCTTTGGGCCTGACGCCCGACGAGGTGGCCGTGTTCGGCGATTCCGATAACGACCTGCCCATGATCGATGCCGTTTTCAACTCCGTGGCGGTCGCCAATGCCAACGAGGCCGTCACGGTTGCCGCGCGCTGGCATATCGGTGCCGCGGCAGACGACGCGGTCGCCGAGGCTCTGCATCAGATTGCCGCCTGTGCTGCGACGGGAGAGATGCCGCCGTTTATGCGCCTGCCGGGTGCGGCCGGCGTGGATCTCGCGAACAGCTAAGGAGGCCACTATGAAGCTCCAGCAGCTCAGATATGTCGTCAAGGTTGCCGAGTGCGGCAGCATCACCGAGGCCTCGCGCCGCCTCTTTGTGTCGCAGCCCTCGATTACCGCGTCGATTCGCGACCTCGAAAATGAGATGGGCGTGCATATTTTTGAGCGCACCAACAAGGGCGTCATTGTGTCCGAGGAGGGCGAAACCTTCTTGGGCTACGCGCGCCAGGTGCTCGATCAGGCCGACCTGCTCGAGGGCAAGTACAAAGGCGCGTCCGAGCAGGTGCCGCATTTTAGCGTGAGCTGTCAACACTATTCATTTGCTGTCAACGCGTTTGTCGATGTGATTCGCGAGTTCGATGCCACGCGCTACGACTTTACCTTGCGCGAGGAGCAGACCCACGAGATTATCGAGGATGTCGCGCATATGAAAAGCGAGCTGGGCATCCTGTATCTGTCGGAGCATAACCGCGAGGTTATCGAGCGCATGCTGGCGGCTAACGAGCTCGTGTTCGAAGGGCTCTTCTGCGCCACGCCGCATGTCTTTGTATGCGCCGACCATCCACTGGCGGACCGCTCTAGCGTGACGCTTGAAGATCTCGAGGACTATCCGTTTTTATCCTACGAGCAGGGCAGCTACAACTCGTTTTACTATTCCGAGGAACTGACCTCGACGTTTGAGCGCCGCAAGAATATCCGCGTGCGCGACCGTGCGACGCTGTTCAACCTGGCCATGGGACTCAACGGCTACACGGTATGCTCAGGCGTGATCAGCCACGAGCTCAACGGTCCCGGCATTATCTCGATTCCGCTCGATGTGGACGAGTACATGGAGATTGGCATCATCACGCGCAAAAATACGACGCTCACGCGCTACGGCCAAGCCTATATCGACGCGATCCGTCAGCATATTTAGTCGCATGAGCGTCGCTGGGCTCGGGCTTGGCGTCGTCCGATTTACCGCGTACGTCCCAGGATGAGGCCGTATTTAGAGCCACATGTCCCATTAACCGGCGCTCCCTCGCATTACCATCAAAGTGAGCCGCTATGCGAGGGGAGGTCGCCGTGGATCGGATATATACCGACAACTGGCGTTTCCCCATGCCGCTTATGTGTACGGCGTTTGAGCCCGGGACGCTCGACAAAACCCTCGATGTGATGCTCAAAGATGACTATGGCGTTATCGCGCGCGCCGAGGCGCACTACTATCGCGGTTGCCCCGATGAGGCCCAGTGCCTAGCGGAGCCGTATCTGTTATCGGATGACCTTTCGCTCCGTCTCTCGGCATGCCTGTTGTGCTCCTATGCAAATCTGTCGCTGAATCGTGCGCTGGCAGCGCGCCGCTGCCTTGCGTATCTCGAGGAAACGGGGAAGGGTCAAAGGGCGGCAAAGGACCCACGTGCTCAGGCCTCGTATATGCTGCTTGCGGCCAGCGCGTGCGTGCTGCTGCATTTTCCCTCGCCGGTGTCACGCGGCGAATTCGATTTATATGCATCTCTGCTGCCCGAGGGGCTGCGCCTGTTTGCAACCTATGCGCTGGCGCACCGTGCCTACCTCGACGGCGATTACGGACGCTGCGTGGGTATGGCGGAGAACGCCTTGTCGATGAAGCAAGAAAGCTATCCCGTCCCTGAGGTCTTCTTGCACCTGATTGCCGCCGTTGGGTGGATTAACCAGCGCGAAGCTGACCGCGCGAACGCTCATTTTATGCGTGCCTGGCAGATTGCGCAGCCCGACGGTCTGATTGAAATCGTCGGCGAGCATCACGGGCTTTTGCAAGGCGTGTTGGAGTCATGCCTAAAGAAGGGCATCCGCAGGAGTTCGCGGAGATCATCAAAGTTACCGAGCGGTTTAGCCGCGGTTGGCGTCGTGTGCATAATCCGGGGGCGGGCGCCAGCGTTGCCGAGAGCCTGACTACGACGGAGTTCGCCATCGCTATGCTGGCCTGTCGCGGCTGGACCAACGATGAGATTGCCGCTCACATGGGTATCTCGCGTGGCACGGTTAAGAATCGCCTGTCGAACACCTACGCCAAGCTGGGCATAACGAGTCGCGCCGCGCTGAAACAGTTTGTATTGCTGTAGGCGACTGGGCGGGTGCGCCTGTTTTGGACGAATAATTGAATCGGGGTCGTTCAAACGAGGCGCGGCCGCCGGTGGGAGGTCCGGCGGCCGCTTACCATGGGACGGTGCGCGCCCGAATTGATCGAGTGTCACGAGACTTGGAGTTACGAGCGCTTGCGGCTGGTAAAGATGCCGGCGATGACGGCTGCCATGCCCGTAATGGCGGCAGCGACGGCACCCATAACGGAAGCGTCACCCGTGGCCGCAAGCGTGTCCTTGGTGTCGACATACTTTATGGTCGTGGCGGCGGTCGTTACCTTAGGCTTCGACTCGGGCTTTGCCTGGGGTGTCTCCACCGGAACGATGACGGCGCGCTTGGCGATGGCGTTGCTGTACAGGTCTGTAATCACGTCGCTGGCGGTGCCGATGGTCTGTCCACGCTGGTGCAGGATGTCATCGGTTTCGTTGTCAACGAAGTGTACGTCACAAATGCGTCCACCGTCAGGTGTTTCGATAATGCTGTCGACGATATCGATCGTACCGGAAATGCTTCCGTCGCCGCTGTTGACAACGGCCAAAATGGCGGCGGTATCACCTTCTGCCGTTACGCGGCTGCGCGTGATGGAGATGGTCGCGGGCGTTAGGCCGTTCTCGGTAATGGCGATGATGCCAAACGTGCGGGCAGTCGCATCTGGCTCGACTACAACAAAGTCGCTATAGCAGATGGGTGGCAAGGGCTGGTTGTCATTGTCGCGGTTGATGTAGTGAGCAATGGCCTCGACGGTTGAATCGCTGATAAAGATGCGCCCGCCAGAGCCGTCGGGGCAGAAATAATACGAGCTGATTCCAGCGGCATTTTCGCCTTCGGCATATGCGTGAACGAGCGAGCCGTTTTTAATGGTGATGTCACCCTCGTCGGTGTAGATGGCGGTGGGGCTGTCTTCGCGCGCTGGGTATGCATACGCTCGTACGGTCGCCGCATCAATGGTCAGGCCATCGAAGGCATATATACCGCTACCGAATCCCTGAGCGGTGAGCGTGCTGTTGGATACCGTGAGGGTTTCTTCGGCGACGATGCCGCAGTCCCGCTCGGAGCATGCGTCGACCGTGCCGCCACCGGTTATGGTCATATCGCCGTCGGCAAGGATACCCTCGCCGCTTCCGCTCTTGGCAGTAACGGCACCGGTTCCACTGATCGTCATATCACCTGAAGAATACAAGGCGTTTCCTTCGGCGGTTGCCGTCAGAGTGCCCGTTCCGGAGATATTGAGCTCGGCGCCCTCATTGGCACCGTCTACAACGAAAATGCCGTCGCCGTATTCGTTGGCAACCGTATTGTTGCCCTCGTAGCTCACGTTGAGCTTACCGCCGGCAGTGATGCTTCCGCCGTTATAACCATTGAGGGTCATATCGTCGGCGCCGTTCCAAGCCCACGTGCTGCCGTCGCCGGCTGCGGCGCCGGCGTAATAGGGGGCGCCGTCGACTTCGACCCACTCGGCCGCAAACGAGATGCTCGGCATAAGCAGCGAGCTCACGGTGAGTGCGCAGGTCAGGCCGCAAACAATGCGGCGGGTTACGCGGCGCCAGCTGCCACAGGTGAGAACGGCGCGCTGACGCACGGGGGTCTCGGCGTAATGGAGTCCTGTAGTGCGATCGGTGCGGCGCGTGGGGGTCGTAAACGTGGTCATGGTCGCTCCAATCTCTCGCGTGGCCTTGGCGGTCACCACTAAGCGTATGGGCGATAGGGCAGAGCTGCTAGTGCCATATGGGCACGAAAATGGCTATTTGCACTGGCGGATATGGGATAGCTTGGCTCGGCGATCCGTTGGTGTGCATATAGAAGTTTCCTATATCAAACCAATACAAACGCATATTTTACGATGGCCATATGAGCGCTCATACTCTGTCTCGTTAAAGCAACCAATTGCAAAGGGAGAAACCTATGAGCACTTCGGCCCAGCTGAACGCGCCGTTTCGCGCCGATATTGTCGGCAGTTTTCTTCGTCCTCAGGCCGTGAAGGACGCCCGTGCGGCCTATGCCGCGGGCACGCTCGACGATGCCGGCCTTAAGGCTGTCGAGGACGAGGCCATTCGCGACTTGGTGGCCAAGCAGAAGGCTGCCGGTCTGCAGGTCATCACCGACGGCGAGTTCCGTCGCAGCTATTGGCACCTCGACTTTATGTGGGGGCTCAACGGTATTGAACGCCGTACCTCGCGTACGGGCTATATGTTCCACGATGAGGAGACTACCGCCGACACCGCCGTGGTAACCGGTCCCATTAGCGGCGAGAACCATCCGTTCGTCGAGCACTTCAAATTTGTCAAGGCGCTTGAGGGCGAAGGCCAGGTCGCGCGCCAGACCATCCCGGCGCCGATCCAGACGTTCTCTGAGGTCACGCTCGATCGCTGCGATGGTCAGCAGGAGAGCCTGCGCGCTGTCTATAAGACCGACGAGGAACTCGCCGATGCCATCGCGGCTGCCTATCGCACCGTGATTGCCGACCTGTACGCTGCGGGTTGCCGCAACATCCAGTTCGATGACTGCACCTGGGGTATCTACTGCGATACCGATTTTGTCGCCAAAACCGGCATGAGCCCGGTCGACCTGCACAAGGTAAGCGAGTTGGGCGTGGCGCTCAACAACGCCGCCATCGAGGGCAAGCCCGACGACCTGGTCATCAATACGCATGTATGCCGCGGCAACTACCACTCCACCTATGCTTTTGAGGGCGGCTACGACCCCATCGCGCCGTACCTGTTTGCGCATGAGGACGTCGATGCGTTCTATCTGGAGTTCGATACGCCGCGCGCCGGTGGCTTTGAGCCGCTCAAGTACGTTGCCCCCGGCAAGAAGGTCGTGTTGGGCCTGGTGACCACCAAGGCGGCAGAGCTCGAGAACGAGGATGTTATCGTCGAGCGTATCCGCGAGGCGGCAAAGTACGTGCCGCTCGAGAACCTGTATCTGTCGCCTCAGTGCGGCTTTGCCAGCTGCGAGATTGGCAACAAGCTGACCGAGGACGAGCAATGGGCAAAGATCGCGCTGGTCAAGCGCATTGCCGAGCGCGTTTGGAAATAGCGGTAACGTTCGCAGGTGACGGCGCGTGCGAGGCATGGCGTATCGCGTACAATGGTT
Organism: uncultured Collinsella sp.; assembly: GCA_934668695.1. The sequence goes on from CAKUOD010000012.1 coordinate 65,837, forward strand.
CGGATCGTATCGTTCGGGCAGGTAATCCGCTATGCCCGGACGCCCTTCCATTTTTGAAAGGACTCTCATGTCCCAGTCTTCGACGCCCGCCGTTGCCGATGCCATCTACGATGCGTCATCGCTCGGCCGTCCGCGTATGTTCCTGCTCGGCTTGCAGCATCTATTTGCCATGTTTGGCGCTACCGTGCTGGTGCCCGTGCTCACCGGTCTCTCGGTCTCGGCGACGCTTTTGTTTGCCGGCCTAGGCACGCTGCTCTTCCACTTCCTGTCGCGCGGTAAGGTGCCGGCTTTCCTGGGTTCATCGTTTGCCTTTATCGCGGGCTATGCCGCCATTGCACCCAACGGTGAGGCCGAGCTTTTGCCCTACGCTTGCCTGGGCGTAGCCTGCGCCGGTCTGCTCTATCCGATGCTGGCGGCGCTCTTCCGCGCGTTTGGCGCCAAGCGCGTTATGCGCTTCTTTCCGCCGGTGGTGACTGGCCCCATCGTCATTTCCATCGGCCTGATCCTGGCGAGCTCTGCCATCGCCAACTGCCAGACCAACTGGCTTGTTGCCGTTGTCGCTGTGGCCGTCATCGTCATCTGCAATATCTGGGGCCGCGGTATGGTCAAGATCGTGCCGATTCTGCTGGGCGTCGTGGTGAGCTATGCTGTCGCCGCTGTGCTGGGCGAGGTCGACTTCTCCGGTGTTGCTGCCGCTCCGTGGGTCGGTCTGCCCGTTGTGTGGGACAACACCGTGTTTTCACTCTTTGGTCCGCAGTTCGATAGCGGCCTTGCCACGACGGCCATCATCACCATCATGCCGCTGGCCTTTGCGACCATGATCGAGCATATCGGCGATATCTCCGCCATTGGCTCTACCTGCGAGCGCAACTTTATCGCTGATCCTGGCCTGCATCGTACGCTGCTCGGTGACGGCCTTGCCACGATCCTGGCTTCGCTCTTTGGCGCTCCGGCCAATACCACGTATGGCGAGAACACCGGCGTCCTTGCCCTGACGCGCGTGTTCGACCCGCGTGTGATCCGCATCGCCGCGTGCTGCGCCATCGTGCTTTCGTTCTGTCCCAAGTTTGCTGCCGTGATCGCCGCCATGCCGGCGTGCGTCATCGGCGGCGTGTCGCTCGTGCTCTACGGCATGATCAGCGCCGTGGGCGTCCGCAACCTCATCGAGAACCAGGTTGATTTCCAGAACAACCGCAACGTGCTGGTGGCAGCTCTGGTGCTCGTGCTCTCGCTCGGCATTGCGTACAGCACCGCCGGCGCCATCATGTTGGAGCTGGGCGGCGTGACGATTTCGCTTTCCGGCCTTGCTGTGGGTTCGCTGGTGGGCATCGTGCTCAATGCGATTCTGCCGGGTAATGACTTTGAGTTTGATGTCTCCGAGCTCGAGGAGGCTACTGAGTAGCAGCTGCGTTCAGCTAAAACAAAATAAATGGCGCCCATGCGTATGCACGCGTGGGCGCCATTTTTAATGCGTCAGTATCCAGTGGATGCCACGCGCCATGCGCAGGTCGGTTTGGGCAAAGTGGTTGCCGGGGTTGAGTTCCAGTGTTGTGAGGATGCCGCGCTCAACGAGCAACGTTTCCATTGCGCGCGTGTCGTCAAGTACGTGCCGCATCATGCGGTTGGGCGTCTTGGTTTCCTTTTTGCCGAGTGACAGATAGACGGCCTGCGGGTTGCCGGCAAAAGAGGCCGTGCTGGCGCGATCGACAAAGTCGGGAAACCACAACGACCCCGATGCGCTTGCGGCGCGGCTAAAGGCGTCGGTTTGCCAGAGGGACCAGAGCGCGAAGAGGCCCGCGAGCGAGTAGCCGGCAATGCCGCGCCAGGTGGGCGGCTGAGGAAGCGACGACTCGGCCTCTGGGATTATCCAGTTCAACAGCTCATCGAGAAATCCGGATGCCTGCCCACCAAAGGGCTCGGCATCGCGTACAGTCCCGTCGCATGCCCAGGGGCTCAGCTCGCGATTCCAATCGAGCCCGCCAATGGTGACGAGGGTGAATGGCGGACAGTCGAGCTCTCGGCAACACTCATAAACCTCGCTGCCGTCGCCCACGACCACAGGAAGGTAGATGACAGGCGCGCT